>JAHJKP010000013.1 GCA_018821985.1 Pseudomonadota bacterium | reverse complement strand
TCCTTCCACCTCCTGCTGAAACAGGGCCAGGTGCAATCTGAGCCCACTCTCTTCCGGAAGATATTTCGACACAAACTCGGCACCGGCCCGGCCAAGCACCCGTAATGGTGCGAGAAGCTCAGGATGAGCAAGAGCCTTGCGGGCCAGATACTTCTTGTAACCATGGGCACCATAAACGGCAGGAAAAGCTGAACGGGCCTGCACAACCTCCCGGCACACATCTATCCCCCGCGGACAAACAGCGGAACAGGCTCCGCAGAGCAGGCATTTGGAAAAAATATCTTCAAACACCACTCCTTTGCCAGGCAGCTCCGGAATTTGGGTCAGATGAATCTTGCCCCGAGCGGTATGGGCCTCCTGACCAGTGACCCGATAAACCGGGCAGACCACGGAACAAGCCCCGCATTTGGCACAGGAAGTCACAGGTTATAATCGAATGAGCTCATAAAAAATCACCAAAGAGATGACTAAACCGCGCGCCCCGAAAGGAAGTGCCCTTGGGGTACAACGAAGTCTTTGGACCTTTTCGCAGTAGATATGGCTAAGCTAAAAGGCCCAAAGACGAGACGCACAAGTCCTTTGTCACAACGGCGTACTTCTGGGTACGCCGCTGTGACAAAAGATGCAGTGCAACGAAGTATTTGGGCCTTTTGGCAACGCCATCATTTTTCCCACAGTAAGTAGGCCTTAATAAAGGGATCCAGATTCCCATCAAGCACTGCATCCACATTGCCGACCTCCACATCTGTACGATGATCCTTGATCAGACGATAGGGTTGCAGGACATAGGAGCGAATCTGACTGCCCCAGGATATTCCTTTTTTGTCCCCGTGCAGATCCTCCTTGGCCTCGTCCTGTTTTTCCTTCCCCAGTTCATAGAGACGGGAGGTCAGCATCTTCATGGCCGTATCCTTATTCCGATGCTGGGAACGCTCATTCTGACATTGAACCACAATGCCGGTGGGCAGATGGGTAAGCCGGATGGCCGAATCCGTTTTATTGACATGCTGCCCCCCGGAACCGCTGGCCCGATAGGTATCAATACGCAGATCTTTATCCAGGATGTCTACATCAATAGTATCATCTAGTTCAGGCATGACCATAACCGAAGAGAAGGAGGTGTGACGCCGGCCACTGGCATCAAAAGGCGAGATCCGCACCAAGCGATGGATTCCCACCTCTGAGCGTAGATAGCCATAAGCATTATGTCCCGTGACCATTATGGTCACACTCTTGACCCCGGCCTCATCACCGGCCAGGTAATCAAGGATGTCCGTCTTAAAGCCTTTCAGTTCGGCCCAGCGCAGATACATACGCATAAGAATACTCACCCAATCCTGGGCCTCGGTGCCACCGGCGCCGGCATGAATGTCCATGATCGCATTACTGGCATCATGCTCTCCGCTGAGCATACATTCCACCTCAGCGATGGCAATATGTTCCTGCAAGGGGTCAATAGCGGCGGCCACCTCATTCTCTATATCGGAGTCATTCTCCTCCATGGCCAGATCCAGAAGCATCTCCATCTCTTCCAACTCTTCCCACTTACCTTCCCAGCCCTTGATGATATCCTGGAGCTGTCCATGCTCTTTTTGCACCTTCTTGGCCCTGTCGGCATCGTTCCAGAAATTGGGGGCCAGGGTCTGCTGTTCAAGCCGTTCCAGTTCGTCTTTTTTGTGATCTAAGTCAAAGATGCTCCTTCAAGGCCAGCAGTCGTCCTTTCAGCTCCTGAAGCCTTTGTCTGGATATTGCGGCACCTGTTTCTGTTGACATGATAACTCCCTGCAAAAAATATAATATGAATGACTATGAAAGACTTTTCATTCGAGGATTACGAAGGACAATCCAGGCCAGTAAAAGAATCGTTACTCCCAGACAAAAAGGTGAAAAAAGATAGCCCCAACGTACAAACCAGGTCTCTTCCTCCATGAGGACAACATCAGCACTCTCAGCCCAAGGTTCAAATAAGGGCGAGACGATCTGCACCCGGCCCAAAGGGTCAATAAATCCTGAGAAACCGGTATTGGCCGCCCGCACCAGACTGCGCCGGGTCTCCACTGATCGCAACACCGTCATGGCCAGACTGTGATACGGGGCGCTGGATCTTCCATACCAGGCATCATTGGTCAGATTCACCAGGATATTAGCCTTAGCTCCCACCCATTTTCTGGCAATCTCTGGAAAGATGGATTCAAAGCAGATTAATACCCCAATTCTGGCATTATGACAAGCAAGAGCCTGCTCAATCGTACCGGGACTGAAATCTCCCACTGCCTCTACCAGTGGGGCCAGAAATGGCAGCATTTTTTTCAGGGGCACATATTCGCCAAACGGCACCAGATGGCTCTTGGAATACCTGCTCGTGATCCGGCCATCAGTATTAAAGAGGAGAGCACTGTTGTAATAGCGTGTCACCTCCTGCCCACCTCTAACACTCTTTGCAAACTGTTCAAGCCAAGGTGCTCCGGTGAGCAGGGAGGTATGTCCAGCGACCGCAAGATCACGTACCATTGGCAGTAACGGATGAGCCGCAACAGGATAAAACGGCAGGGCTGTTTCAGGCCATACCAAAAGCAAAGGGTGGTTACGATCAACAAGCCCCCGGCTCTGGTCTCTGTAATTCGTCAGGGTTTCCTCCTGCAATCCAGGAGACCATTTCAGATCCTGCGCGATATTCCCCTGAACCACGCCAATACGCATGGTTTCACTGAGCACCATCTGTCGCTCAACCTGCTGCCAGCGCATGAATGAATAGACGGCGATAGTACCGCATATGAGGACAACAGGCATGACCAGGGCAAACTGCCCTTTTTTTTGAGTACCCGACATCAACAACATGGCCGCCAGGGTATTGATCAAAACCAGCAAATAGGTCAGACCGTAATGGCCCCACAGATCTGCCGTCTGAATCATCCACGGTACATGCGCCAGCGCATACCCTGGATCCATCCAGGGAAAACCGGTAAACAGAAAAGAGCGGCACCAATCGAGCGCGACCCATACCGCGGGAAGACCCCACAGACCAAGCTGCAAAGGCAGCCTGACCACAAACAGACGGGCAGCCATCGCAACAAGCCCCATATAGAGACTCATATAGAGGGCAAGAAGCACAAGGGCCGGCACGGACAGGTAAGGCGGCAGGCCACCGTAGCGGCCCAAAACCGTGGTAATCCAATAAAGCAGTACCAGAAAATGCAACAGACCGGTAAATAGCCCGCAGACACCCGCCTGCCGTACCGTTCCAGCACGAAGAATAACCAAGAAAAACGGAACTAGAGCGACAAAGAGCAGAGGCCAGAATGCACCACCACCAGGAAAGGCCAGCCAGAGAAGGCCTGCGGTCATAATTGGCACCAGCAGCCTCATCCCAAAAGCAATGCCTGCATTTATCAGCGCACTAGAATCATGCCTCATCATTGGTCAGCCGAGTAATACGCACCACCTTGATGTGCCGTTTGCTCGCCGTCTGCACCAGAAAACGCAGCCCCCCAACATCCACCTGATCTCCTGGCACAGCCAACCTGCCAAGGAGATGGACCACCAGTCCGCCCACTGATTCGTATGGGCCCTCCGGCATCTCCACACCAAAACGTTCCTCGACCTCTTCTATATCCACCCTGGCCTGCACCAGAATGGTTTCTTGCCCAAGCTCCTGAATTTCATCGTGATCGTCGACATCATGTTCATCATCAATCTCGCCAACGATTTCCTCCAGGACATCCTCAAGGGTGACAAGACCGCGAATAGATCCAAACTCATCTGTCACCAGAGCCATATGAATCTTCCGTTTCTGGAATTCCACCAGCAGATCAACAATCAGTTTTTTTTCATCAACGAAATAAGATGGATTCAAAAGTTCTGAAAGCGGGACATCTTTTGAAGCCGGTGAAAAGATCTTTAACAAATTCTTGACATGGAGGATGCCAACTATGTGGTCTAAAGTATCCCTGTACACTGGAACCCGGGTAAATCCCTTCTCGATAAAGAGCTCAACCAGTTCGGCCAGGGAAGTGGATTCGTCCGCCGCTTCAATCTCTACTGCCGGGGTCATGATCTCACCGACCCTGGTATCTCGAAAATCAAAGATAGAGTTGATCATCCTCTCTTCCAGACTGGTAATCAACCCCTGCTCTTCTCCCTCTTCAAGCAGTTCCTGAATCTCATGTTCCAGAGACTCGGTGGTGTCTGGGGTTCGTCCTGGTAACAAGGCAGCCAGCCGTTTAAAAACACCTTTATATTCTACTGTTTCAGACTGCTCAGATATTTTTTCCTTATTCATTCTTTTCTGTCGTTCTTCTGTTAATATTACTTTCTCGCCAAGCGCTTCTTAAATATTTCAATGAAATATCAAAGAGAAAGATTTTTCTCATCAGCTGTAATTATTACCACAACCTGCCATAACAACCAAAGGTTAAAAAAGAAGATACATTTTTTCTTTTCTAATTGCTATGATATGACTATAGTAATACCTGTTTATTCTTTTACAAAAATAAAAAGATAATAGTATCTGGATAGTTGGCATCATTTCCCCTGACTCAACCTGCGTCCATCAGCCTTTCTCATGGACGTCAATTTAGACATTATACTGCGAAGATAATATGGGTAACAGTTTGCAAGGAAAGGTTCTCATAGCCAACCGGGGTGAGATCGCAATCCGCATCATGAATGCATGCACGGATCTGGGTTTGGAATACACGGTGGTCTATACCGATGCCGACAAGGACTCGGAGCACGTCCGTCGTAACAGGACCAGTGGCGCCGATCAAAACGCCTGGCGAATTACCAGCTACACCGAACCCAATGATATTTTTGCGGTTGCCGACCACACCCAGTGCACGGCCATTCATCCGGGATATGGTTTTTTCTCCGAAGATTATCGTTTTGCCAGACGGGCAACTCTCCGCGATCGTCCTCTTACCTTTATCGGTCCAAACTGGGAGGTCATCAAAAGTCTTGGTGATAAAATCAACACCAAACGGGTCGCCAACCAGCTGAAAATCCCCACCATTCCAGGCACCGACAGCCCCATCTACAACGAGATGGAGGCAGAAGAGATCGCCCAGAGACTCATGGATGACCAACTGGCCCAAGATATTAAATTCCCTTCCATCCTAGTCAAGGCCGCGGCAGGCGGCGGCGGTATGGGTATTGAAGAGGTCACGGAAATCGAGCAGTTCCGGCGCATTTACCGCCAGGTTCAGAATTATGCCAAGCGCCAGTTCGGAGACGGCGGCGTCCTTATCGAACAATGCCTGCGCGACTATAATCATCTTGAAGTGCAGTTGGTCTGCTCCCGTCATGGCGAGCGAATCCACTTCGGCTCCAGAAACTGTACAATCCAGTCTACCGGCCGGCAGAAACGTGTAGAGGCAGCACCTGGCTTCCATAGTTCCTGTTTTAGCTATGATTTCGACGAACAGAAGGTCCTGGAGCAGATCGTTGACTACTCACTGAAACTGGCAGCCCATGTCCGCTACGACAACGTCGGCACCTGGGAATGGATTGTCAGCAGATCCGGCCAACCCTATCTGCTGGAGGTCAACACTAGAATTCAGGTGGAAAATGACGTCTCCGCCCGTATCAGTTATCATAACAATCAGCACCCCAATCTAATCCGTGAACAAATCAGACTGGGCCTGGGCGAAAAGATTGGCTACAAGCAGAAAGCCATAGAATTTAAAGGGGCATCCATTGAACTGCGTATTGTGGCCGAAGACACCCGCCGCGGCTTTGCACCCTGGATCGGCACCATCACCGACTTCCAATTTCCCCAGCACGACTGGTCAACCGTCTACTCCCATGTCCCTTCTGACCGGGAATACCAGATTCCCAGCGATTTTGATCCAAACCTGGCCCTGGCTCTGGTGTGGGGAGAGTCTATGGATGAGACCAAAAAAAAGGCGCGACAGTTTCTGGACGAAACTGTCATTCGTGGCAAAGACTCAAAAGGCAACCCCATTGTCACCAACCTGGAATACCTGAAAGACAACCTGGATCGCCTGCTGACCTTCTAAACCGTTAGAACAAAATAATATCTCTGAATAGCATAAGAGGCATAAGGAGTCATAACGAAATGGTCACGAATAGAATAGGTTATTTCGAGCAGCTCCTGAGGAACTGAAACCTTTTCCTCCTGAAAAGGGGGAAAACTTCCCTGGTGTCCTGCACCTCTGAATACATCAATCACCTGCAACCTGTGTAACAGCACTCTCTATGAACGCATTACTCAAGCAGCTCCATAAAATCGAAGAACGCATCAATTATCTGATTCAGCTCAAGGACTACTCCAACTGGGGGAACCTGGACGGATTTAAAGAGACATGCGACAAGCTGAAACAGACGGTTTACGATCATAGCGAAGAACAATTCTCCGGCGAGATCAATAAACTGCACGAAGCCATCTGTTTTCTCGAAGAGCGGGCAGAAGAACAGCTTACGCCCATGGAACGGGTACGGATCGTCCGCAGCATCCAGCGTTTCAGCCTCAAAGACATTCTGGAAAACGTCTATGAGGATTATACCGAACTTGGCGGTGAGGGTGATGCCAATATCGATCCAGCCATGGTCTGCGCTAAGGCCACCATCGTCAGACGTATCAAGAACAAGCCCTACACCGCCTCGGTTATGGTCATCGGCCAGGAGACAGGCCATGGCGAAGAATTTCGTAATGGTGGATCCTGCAAACCCGAGGGCAACGAAAAGGCCCTTCGCTATATGAAGGTTGCGGAGACCGAAGGCATCCCCATCCATTTCTACGTCTTCACCCCTGGTTCCTTTCCAGTGGAAGAATACCCCGGCGCTGCGCAGCAGATCGCCCGAAATATCTACGCCATGACTAAGCTGCGGGTTCCTATGGTATCAATGATTTCCGAGGGTGGTTCAGGTGGGGCCGAGGCTATCGGACTTTCCGACTTTCGGATGATGTGCTCACATGGTTACTATTCAGTTATCTCTCCGGAAGGGGCCGCCGCCATAGAGGGAAAGGTGAAAGAGGGCAACAAGGTCCCGAAAGAACTCATTGAAGTCTGCGCCGAACGGCTCAAATTAACGGCAACTGACAATCTGGCCCTCGGCACCATCGATCATATTATCCAGGAACCGCCCCTTGGCGCCAGAAGAGATGACTTCGCCTTTTTTGCCCAGCTTCGCGCCGAAGTCATGCGGGCCACCGACAAAGTGGTCTTGGGTACCAAAAGTTTCAGGGCCTTCCGTTCCTATGAAATCAAACGTAAAAAGGCAGAGACAGAAGCCCAGGAACTCCAGGTTGATGTATCGTGGGATCTTAACCAGGATGAGATCAAACGTCTTCTTGCCGGACGCTCTAGAAAATATCGGAAAATGGCCACCCAGGGGTTCGGTGGACTGCCCACTCCTGCAGCAAAATTTCTCCAGCAGCTTCAGGAAAATACCGAAAAAATATATTATACCGTGCGTTATGATATTCTGAAGAATCACCAGAGACAGGTGCAGAAAGTCTTCAAGGATGTCTCCGGTGAAGGGACAGTCATCCTCAAACGGGTGACATCACCTATTACCACTGCTATAGATTTCTTTTCCCAGCAAAAAGACAAGAAATTCGTTCGGCCCCAGCTCAGTTCCTCAGACGGGACTCCTGCTCCAAACAATACTCCCGATCCTCTGGAGCTGACAGACACCTACACCAGCCCGCTTGCCAATGTCGATCGCACCATCACCTGTCCCAACAGTGAGAAATACGGTTGCAAGGATCTTTGGGTACCGGACCTGTTCGGTGAATTTGCAGGGGTCTGCGAGAACTGCGGCCACCACTTCCCACTAGAGTACAAGTGGTATCTGTCAAATATCTTTGATCCCGACTCAATCCGGATCTTCAATGCCGATTTTACGGCTGGAAATCCTCTTGGCTATACAGGGTATGACGAGCGGTTACAATTATCAAAAAAGAAGACAGGACGGAATGCAGGCAACATGACCTTCCATGCTAAGATCATGGACATTCAAGTTGTGGTCAGTATGCTCTACTCCGATTTCAGAAACGGAACGGTGGGCTCCGCAGAAGGAGAAAAATTCATCCAGGCCTGCGCCATAGCCAAACGGAAAAAACGCCCCCTGATCTCCTATGTCCACACCACAGGCGGAATTCGGATCCAAGAAGGGACTCTGGGCGTCACCCAGATGCCCAAATGTACCATGGCCGTCCGTGAATATATTGATGCCGGAGGACTCTATATTGTCGTCTATGACAATAATTCCTACGCAGGCCCCGTTGCCAGCTTCTTAGGCTGCTCACCCTATCAGTTTGCCATTCGCTCAAGCCGTATTGGCTTTGCCGGTCACCGGGTCATTCGCGAAACGACGGGAATTGACATTGCACCGGATTATCATTCAGCCAGGAATGCCCTCAAACGCGGACACATTCAAGGAATATGGGACCGCCGGGAATTCAGACGTAATCTGTACAAATCCCTTATGACCATGGGTAGCCCCCACCTTTATTATCGATAATAAAATTCAAGTTTTTTGCCGAATGTGCCGATCTAGTATTATGTGAAATAGATCGGGTACAGCGTACATGATTCTCAATGGACTGAGGAGGTGCGTCATGGCAATATGGAAATTTACGGTAAACGACAAGGACGTCTCTTACGGCACCCGCAATCGCAGGCTTTTAACTCCCAGAGGCTGCAACGAGCCTTTCAAAGACAGATACTGGTGTCCTAAAAAAAAATGGTTTGTCACGGATATCTGTCCCTTTATCAACAGAAGGGAATGTGAAAACTTCGCCCAGATGAGTGGTGAAAAGTTTGCCAGCCTCTAACAGAGTCGTAAGACAAGATAAACAGATATTCTTGCATTTTACTCCCCCTGAGCCTTGACGGAACCACTCCCTTATGCTAGATAGTCTTTACTTTGTTGCAATATGGGCCGTTAGCTCAATTGGTAGAGCAACTGACTCTTAATCAGTAGGTCCCCGGTTCGATCCCGGGACGGCCCACCAGTATAAAAAAAAAGCACCTAACTCACTTTGAGTCAGGTGCTTTTTTTTTATTTTGGTCGCATTTAAATGTGATCCCATCTTTTTACCATCGAATGGTTGATCGACTCACTTTCCCAGAAAAATACGCTTTCAGTGTCATCTAACCATAACCGAGCAGGGTTAGAACCTAAACATTCCAGTTAGTTGGCATCCACCCATATCCGATTTTATTCTTCCGAAACCAAGAGGATAGATTCTTCATTGTCTCCTGAGTGTGAACCTACCTTGAAAAGGTATCCATTTTTTGGTAACGATATCATAATTGATAGGATCTCCCTCTGGCGAAAGTTGAAAAATATGAAAACAACGGAATTGACATGGGATGATGTGGCATGATAAAAATGGCAGGCTGTTTCTTCACCAGACCCGTGGGAGGATCACTATCCGGCATCTCTTACCGCTCCCGGATCTCCTCTTGGATCTCGTAATATCAGTGAAGAAAATGCAAATCTCAATCACTCACCCTATCATTTTTATCGGTTCATCTAGGAGCCCCTTTCCATTCAGGATTGAGGAACTCGGTGGAGTGCGTCTGATATCTGACGCGGAGAAGGACAATGCAGATCCCATGTTTATTTAGTCAGTGTACGATCCGGCAGCGGCTGATACAGCTTAACACCATTACCATGGTGCTTATTGTTGCCCTCGTCTCCATATATAGCTACCAGCTTATTTCGCTGGAAAGTAAGCTGGTAACCATGGAGCGGGTTGACGATCTTTTTAGCAATATCCTGGAAGTACGCCGTTATGAAAAAAATATCATGCTGCAGCTGGATAAAGACAATGTAACAAAGGCCGGCCAGTCCTTGCAGAAAATCAATAGCTCCGTTGATGATTTATCACCAAAATTCAGCGAGTTATCTGAAGAAAAACTATTTCTTCATCTCAAGGAAAGTTTCACCAGATATAAGGTTATTTTTGACCAGTGGTGCGCAAATGAAGAGTGTGTGACCGATCCTGCCCAACAGGATGTCGGTTACCTGATCCGCCAAGAGGGACAAACGCTAACGGACAATGCGGTTGAGCTGGTTCATCTCAAGAGAAAACATATAAGTGAGGGGTTCAAAGGGATTCTTTTTTGGCTGACCTTTATGCCGGCCATTATATTTGTATGTGGAGTAGTCTTGTTTTTTTCACAGATCAGGAGCATACTCAGCCGCCTATCCTCCCTAGATCAGGGGACCAAGAATCTGGCAGCAGGGGAATTTAAAATCATTCCAACAACTGACACCTCACCAGATGAAATCTCAGGGCTTATTGACAATTTTAATCAGATGGTCGTAGCATTGAAACAAAAACAGGAGGAATTGATTCAGTCAAAAAAAATGGCCTCCATTGGCACTTTTTCCTCAGGCATTGCCCATGAAATCAATAACCCGCTTAATAACATCTCCCTGTCTACAGATATCATCCTGGAGGAGTTCGATTCCATGGAGGATGAGGAAATCAAGGAGATTCTGGGAGATATTATGACCCAGACAGATCGGGCCAGCAAGATCGTCAAAAATTTGCTGGATTTTTCCCGGGTCCAGTCTTCGGAGATGCAACCGGTCTACATCGATTTTGTCCTGCATAAGACAACAGATCTTATCGCTAATGAACTACGCATTCATAATATTACCCTGGAAAAAGATATTATCAACCTTCTGCCGCAGGTCAAAGGAGATTTACAAAAACTCCAGCAGGTATTTCTCAACCTAATCATCAATGCAGAGCAGGCCATCGGCGGTTACGGAACAATCACAGTCCAGGCCCGCGAAATGGAGAAAGGATATATTCGTGTCAACATCTGTGATACCGGCCCAGGCATTGCCCAGGAAAATATCGATCAGATTTTTGATCCTTTTTTTACCACTAAAGGGGTTGGCCAGGGAACTGGACTAGGTTTGTCCATTGTCTATGCTATTGTCAAAGAACATGGCGGATATATTGAGGTTACTAGTAAACTGGGTGAGGGAACGACCTTTTCCGTTTATCTCCCGGTGTACCATGATACTGAGAACAAGGAGCAACAAGCCATATGATGACCATTGCCATTATCGATGATGAAGAAACTGCGAGAAAAATGGCAGGCCTTATCCTGAGCAAGGCTGGTTATAACGTAGAGACCTTTGCTGCAGGTTCTCCATTTCTGCAGAGAATGGAGCAGGATCCGTTTGATATTGTTTTTCTTGATCTGCAGCTCCCTGACATGGGGGGACTTGAAATTCTGGATCATATCAAAGCCATCCATCAGGAAACAGAGACCATCATTGTGACCGGATATGGTTCCATTGAAAATGCGGTAGAGGCGACCAAAAGAGGGGCCTTTCACTATTTGACCAAACCCTGTCGCAGTCATGACCTCTGCCTGATGGCCGAACGAGCTGCTGAAAAAATCAAATTACATCAAGAGAATACACGCCTGAAGTCACAGGTGGGGAATGGTACCCTGCTGCCCGGTTTTATCGGCAACAGCAAGGTTATGCAACCGATCTTTGAAATCATTGGCAAGGTCGCCCAGGTGAACTGCAATGTTCTTCTGGAAGCGGAAACCGGTACTGGAAAACAGTTGACTGCCCGAGCCATCCATGAACTTGGCCCGAGAAAGAACGCACCATTTGTTTATTTCAACTGTGGCGGCTTTAGCGAAGATCTGATCTGTAACGAGCTTTTCGGTCATGAAAAGGACGCCTTTACCGGTGCATCCGCATGCAAAATTGGTCTGCTGGAATCGGCTGCCGGCGGAACGGTGTTTCTCGACGAGATCGGAGAGATGCCCCTGTCCATGCAGGTAAAACTACTTCACGTTCTTCAGGAGCGTCAAGTGCTCAGGGTGGGTGGGACCAAACCCATTGATCTCAATATTCGTATTATTGCCGCTACCAATAAGGATCTCAAGCAGCTGATCCAGAAGGGGGTGTTCCGAGAGGATCTCTATTATCGGCTTAATGTGGTGACAATCCGTCTGCCCAGGCTTTGTGAACGAAGGGAAGACATTCCTTTGCTTATTTATCATTTTATCGCTAAGTCCAATACGGCCTTTTCCAAGGACATCCAGGGGATTTCTTCCCGTGCTCTGGATATACTTATGCATTATAATTTCCCGGGAAACGTGCGGGAACTCGAAAATATCATCCAACATGCTGCAGCTCTCACCGAAGGGAAAAAACTCATTCCGGAAGATTTTCCTTCTCACCTGCGAAAGTTACACCTGCAGGATAATTATGAAGAAGATCTTTTGCCTTTGGACGACATGGAAAAACACTATATTTCAAAAGTATTGCGTAAAACAGGGAACAATATTAAGGCAGCAAGTAAGATACTGAAAATGCCCCGAACGACTCTGTGGCGAAGAATAAAAAAATATAGCCTTTCGGGCCCAACTGATTTCAACGCCTCTTAGGTTTCACATTGAAACCAACACGAAGAAGCCAGATTTTATTTATTCCATATATTTAAGCTTATTATACCCTAAAAACCTGCTTACATTTCATTTTGAAACGTGGGCACGACTAGATCATTCTGAAACAACTCACAGGCAAGATTCTCTATTCTTTCGGGAAAAGAAATTCATACAATCCACTGGAATCTCAATATTTTTTATTTTACTTAGATTCTCATTCGTAAAAATAAAAATTCTGGCCTCTCTCTTGCATAGCTAAAAACGCAATTCAAGCCGGGTGTGCAAAGGTTTTTTTCTAAGACAGTGAAACACCCAGAGTCACCTGAACATCGTTAAGCGGGGATGCCAGCAACTCCTGTCGTCTCCTAATGTTCCAAAAGGGTATCTTGAAAAATTGTCTTTACGTCTCGTTTTGATGTTGTGCTCAAAAGAGTAGCATCGACATATCCGTTGGATGTTGGTGGTAAAATTTGTGGCCCGCCTTGATCGTGAACGAAAATCCAATTATTCAAAAAAAAAACCAAAGGCGTAATGGGGGAAAAATGGAAAGAGAAAGAAGAGATCGTAGTACATAATTTTTTGGCAAGAAAGGATTGAGAGGAAGAAAATTTTTTTTGGAAAGTATAGAGTATTTCATTCATCACAGGGAGGTTTAAAGATATCATGTTTTATATGTATTTACCTATTGCAGGAAATAGTGTGAACATTCTCCTGATACTGGGTTTGGGCGGTTTTGTCGGGCTGCTTTCAGGTATCTTCGGTGTAGGTGGTGGTTTTCTCATGACCCCGCTGCTCATGATGTTCGGCATTCCGCCGACGGTGGCTGCGGCCTCCGACTCAAATCAGATTGTCGGGGCTTCGACGTCAGGAACCCTGGCTCATATGCGGCATGGGAACGTGGATATAGCCATGGGTGTCATGCTGTTGATCGGCGGTATTGCCGGGGGTACTGTAGGCGTCCAGATCATTAAACTCCTGCGTGCCTTGGGGGGTGCTGATTTTCTCATCGCCATCACCTACGTCATTATGCTGGGCGGGGTGGGTGGCTATATGTTCTGGGAGAGCCTGCAGGGCTTGAAAAAAAGCAAAAATTCGACTGCAGAAGTAAAAACAACTGTTGAAGAACAAAAGTCTGGAAAAAAGTCATTTCTGCAAAAACTGCCGTTTCAATACAAGTTCGAGAAATCGGGTTGTAATATTTCCATGCTGCTGCCCTTAGGCTTTGGTGTTCTGGTGGGTATCCTGGCAGCTATCATGGGTGTTGGCGGTGGTTTTATCATGGTACCGGTCATGGTCTATCTCCTGCGGATGCCCATGCATGTCGTTGTCGGAACCAGCCTGTTCCAGATCCTTTTTACCTGCATCAACGTCACTGTCATGCAGGCTTACAGTAACAAAACTGTTGATTTTGTCCTCGCTGTCCTCCTGTTACTGGGCTCGACCATTGGTGCCCAGGTTGGAACCAGCATTGGTAAAAAGCTTAAGGCTGATCAGCTCAAAATCATGCTGGCAAGTCTTGTTCTGCTGGTCTGTGCAAAAATGATGGCCGGTCTGCTGATGACCCCAACAATTATGGTGGCCCTCAAGGGTGGTCATTAAGATGTATACGGAGAAAAATAAAATGAAACGAGTTGTGTATGGATTGCTGACAGTTGTTCTGGTGAGTCTGGCCTGGTTCGGTTCGTCCCTGGCAGCGGAAGGACCATTGTCGCTCAAGCTTGCCAAAACTAATATTAAAATATCCACATTTTACAATGGGACGACCCTCGAAGTCACCGGCACTTTGCCTGCTGATGAGGATGTCGTTGTACAGGTCAGTGGACCTAAAAAAGATGTCCATTTGAAGGAAAAGGGGAAGGTAGCAGGTTTTTTATGGATGAACAAAACCGACGTCTCGCTGGAAAACACCCCGGCAGTCTACATGGTGTATACTCCGACCGGTGCAACGGCGACTCAATTTCTCAGTCCTGACCTGGGAGTGGGTTACAAGGCGCTGGTCAAGGATATTACTATCAATCCGGAATCTGCGGACAAGGCGTTTATTTTTGGTGAGTATGTTAAGTTGATGGAAAAATCAGGTGTCTATGCTATCAATGAGGATACTGTCAAATATGGTACCCCCGACAATGGGACGAAGAGCTTTACCGTTACCCTGGCCATTCCTTCAAAGATGAGCGCGGGCGCCTACAAGGTTGCAGCCCTTGCCATGAAAGATGGCGCGGTGACCAACCGGGTTAATGAGGATCTTACCTTGGAATTATCGGGGCTGCCTGCAGCTATCTCATCGATGGCCAACGGCAGGCCGCTGCTGTTTGGCTTTATGGCGGTATTTATCGCGGTAGGTGCCGGATTGCTTGTTGGAGTTCTTTTTCGGGGTGGCGGAGGGTCCCATTAAGTGTATTGCTTAAGATCAGAATAAGGTAAATCATGAAAAACTTTCTGCACCGGGTCGGTCAACTCTTTCAGACAAAAAAGCAGACGACCGTTCCGTTCAAACTCATTTTTACCGACTTTAAGAAGATTCTGAATCTCAATAATCAGATTCTGGATCTTATCGCCGATGCAAATGACAAATTGAGCGGAGACTATATCTTTGATGAGCACTATATCCATACCACCTGCCATCAATTGACTGACCTGGTGCGGGAACTCATTGTTCTTATCAACCATCTGACACAGCAGAAGTATTCAGATCTGTACAACAGCTTTCACCATATTGAAGAAAAGATTCAAGCCATCCTGCAGGGAGATGTCCTCTGTCCGGTGACGGACTTTATCCTGCCATATTCATCCATCACCCGGGATCTGATTGATGCGGTCGGTGGGAAAAATGCCAATCTTGCCGAGATAGGTTTCGTGCTTGGTTTCAGTATACCGGATGGTTTTGCCATAACAACAGCGGCATTTTCGTCATTTTGGTTGGAGAACAACCTTGAGGAGAAGGTCTCTGCAATTATTGAGCAATGGCAGGAAAAGACAATAGCCGTTGAAGAGATGGCCTGCAAAATTCAACAACTGATCTTTGACTCAACAGTACCAGCAAAACTCGAAAAAGAGATACTTGATGCCGCCGGCAGCCTTACCAAAGGAAAACAGGATACAATTCCCTGTTTTGCCGTCCGCTCCAGTGCTCAGGGAGAGGATGGTGTCTCCTCCTTTGCCGGGCAGTACCGCAGCTGTTTGAATATTCCCCTGAAAAATCTGCCCCAAGCGTATAAGGAGGTCGTTGCCAGCCTGTATAGCCCCGAAGCTATGGAATACCGGTTACGCAAAGATTTCCGCTCCAATGAGATCAAGATGTCCGTAGCCTGTCAGTTGATGATACCGGCAAAGACAAGTGGCGTGATGTACAGCTATGATCCGGTACTGCCGGAAGAAGAAACGCTGATCATCAGCTCAGCTTGGGGACTGGGAGAACCCATTATGTCAGGAAAGGTTTCCACCGACCTTTTTGTTCTCAACCGACAACCACCCCATGAGGTCAAAGAAGTACAGGTCGTCCGCAAGGAACGGAGCATGGTTTTGCATGGAAGTGGTGGTATCGGTATGGAGTCGGTACGGGAAGAGCAACAGACACAACCAAGCCTGAAAAAACAGCAATTGAAAATGCTTGCCGAAATAGGGCTGCAACTGGAAAAATACTTTAAAAAACCGCAAGATGTAGAATTTGCCATTGACCAGCAAGACAGGATTATTGTCCTGCAGTCACGGCAGCTGAGCCTGCAGCAGGAACAGAGGCCTCGTGCTTCTGATTTGACCGACCTCGGCGGTAAATACCCCGTTCTCATGCAGGGCAGAGGCATTGCGGCCATGAAAGGAATTGCTTCTGGACCTGCGTGGGTTTTAGACCATGATAGTAATCTTCAAGACTTTCCTATGGGTGCTATTCTGGTGGCCCGCTATGCGTCACCGCAACTGGCCAGGGTGATCCACAAGGCCAGCGGTTTTATAACTGATATCGGCTCAACTACCGGCCATTTGGCCACCGTGGCCAGGGAGTTTCGGGTACCGGCCCTGTTCAATACGGAAAATGCAATCAGCCTTCTTAAGCATGGACAGGAGATCACCTTGGACACGGAGAGTCTGACCGTATATGAAGGGATCGTTCACGAACTGCATTATTACAGTTTTCACGAGGAACCTATCGAAGAGATGTATGAGTACCGGTTGCTGCGGCGGATCCTCAAAAAGATAGAACCTCTTAATCTCTTTGATCCAAATGACGATAATTTTACCCCGCAAGGCTGTCGAACCTATCATGACCTGACTCGATTTGTCCATGAAAAGGCAGTGGAGACGATCATTGATCTCAACTTTTACCATGCTCATCATCGTGATACCCAGGCCGGACAGCTGGTGTGGGATTATCCCCTTGATTTGATCTTGATTGATGTCGGGGGCGGTATAGAGGGAGAACATGATAAAGGAATACGGCCGGAACAGATAAGTTCCATTCCCATGCAGACCTTACTGCACGGCATGTCTCATCCCGGTATCTGGGATATGTCGCCCATGAAGGTTGATTTTGGT
Source organism: Pseudomonadota bacterium (assembly GCA_018821985.1). GTDB lineage: Bacteria > Desulfobacterota > Desulfobulbia > Desulfobulbales > Desulfocapsaceae > UBA2270. The sequence continues at coordinate 238,430 of JAHJKP010000013.1, read as the reverse complement.
AGTTTTATGTCAAGTCTGACCAGGACCCCACCAACTGGTAACTCAAGCCCGGAAGATGTAGGTCGCAACCTGGCGGTAATCTCGGCCGAGTATACCAATATTAATTTTCGTTTAGGCTATCACTATACCGTCATTGACGCCTATCTCTCTGACAATATACTGGATAACCACATCTATTTCAGATTTTCAGGCGGTGTGACTGATACAACTCGACGTTCACGCAGAACCAGTCTGCTCAATAAAATTTTATCCCATTACGATTTCCTATGTGAACAGCATGGCGATATTATCGTTGCTCGCTTAAAGAGAATGAATAAGGAGAGTATGCTCAAACGGCTATTTTTGCTGGGACTACTGATCGGTTTTACTCGGCAGCTGGATGTCAAGATGGTCAGCGATGCAAAGATACCCGTTTATTTTGAGCAGATTAAAACCATAATGGAGAAGAGTCATGGCAACTGAACAGACCACTATTCTGATTTTGGATGATGAACCTATTGTCAGTAAACGATTAAAGCCATCTCTTGAAAAAAAAGGTTACGAGGTGGAGACCTTCACCTGCAGTAGCGATGCTCTGAAACGCGTAAAAGAACGGCAGTTTAATATCGTTATTACGGATTTGAAAATGGAAGGCGTGGATGGCATGCAGTTTCTGACCGAGGTTAAGGAAAAATATCCTGATACGGAGGTCATCGTCATTACCGGTTTTGCGACTATGGCGACAGCAAAAGAATCGTTTAATAAGGGGGTCTTTGACTTTTTAGCAAAACCCTTCAAGTTGGGAGAAATTGCCGAGGTTATCAGCAGGGCTGAGGAAAAGATAAAAAATAAGTAACGGTCCGACAACATCTTATCTGCACATCTGAGTGCACCCCAAATAGTTTAAAAGATAAATGAGAGTTTCATTCCCTGGTTCCATGATAAAAGTTACTTGTTTTATGAGGTGAAGCCCATGTTGAAAACGCTACTCTATGTCAATGAAGATCTGGCCTCAAGCATTGCTCTTCGCTATACGGCCTACCTTAATCAATTTGTACCTCTTTCTCTCTTCATCTCACATGTGGAGGAACCGGCTGAGAATGAGCAGGGCGAAACCGGCTGGGTTCGCCATACTTGGGAGGATAGTGTTGTCTCCAGCGGTAAGAGGCTCATCGAGCGCATGCTGCGAACAGAAAATATTGACTGTCCCTTGGCCGGAAGGCCAACGGTCTTTGTGGGAGACAGGGATAAAGAAATTGCCTATGAATTACGTAACGGTTTGTATAACCTTTTTATCGAAGGATACCTCAATACCGCTGATCCTGATCAGTTCTATGAACTCATCAATTCCCCCCTCTATACCAATACATCCTGCCCCGCACTGGTGGTAAAAAATCTCTCCATCAATAAAAAATGTGCCTTACTCTGTGCAGACAGTGTTGATCCGAAGGTACTTGTTGAAAAAAGCATGGCCATCCTCGGCGACTCGACCTTCAGCTTTGACGTTATTCATTTTAAATTTAATGAAAGCGAACAGTTAGTTACTCTTGACCATGAGGATGGCGGCAGCTGTCTAAGAGAAGTCGAATCCCTGTTGGCCCAGCACGGGAAATCGGTCGGGAAGGTCACTGTTTTATCCGGGACACCTGAGCAGGTTGGAGATTATCTTAAAGACTATGCACTTGTGGCCTCGACCTTGCCAACAAGAAAGAGCATGACAATGTACGTACTGGCAAACTCGTTGGCATCCGTTCTCATGGTTCATTGAACCACAAATGCTATTTTATTACAGCTTTGTTTAATAGGAGCCCTTTGAGCACTGAATAATCTCCACCCGTAATGGTATTCCTGATTTCATCATGTTAGACGGTGGCGGTGTCTAAATACTCAAATTCATTTCTAACAACCCTAGCCGAGCAGCCACGTGACACAGACGACCACGGCCAGTATGCCAATCTGGGTTACGGCCCAGCCCTTCCAGTTATCTGGTGTCCATTGCGTATCCAATTTTTCTCTTCCGAAACCAATGCAATCGATGTAGTGAAGGATGTCTCCCGCTACCATTTGATGATAAATTCCGATTCTCCAGATACCGGCTCCTTTTCCCGACTTTCCACTCGCACCACACTGGATTCAATCGATCCCCGGGGAAGCCAGTCAAGCATGCGCCCCACCGCTTCCTGATCTCCCTGAAATTCGGCCTCCACTGTCCCATCGGCCAAATTTCTAACCCAACCGCTTAATCCGAGCTTCTTTGCCTGCTCCAAGGTCGTCTGCCGGAAAAAAACTCCCTGTACCCGTCCATAAACAACAGCATGAATACGTTTCATCCGCTTACTCATCTGCCCCCCCCCCCTCTCTCTTTTCCCCACGAAAAAAAGAGAAATAGATTCCAACAACACAGAAAAGCACAAAGAGAAGGAGACAAAAATGCATACTTTGAAGAAAAAGTAGCAGATTATTCGGTCCTATCTCTTTTTTACCCACAAAGATCACGAGAGATATTGTCGCAACAGACATGGAAATCATCTGTCCCAAAAGACGCATGATAGCAACTGTTCCAGAGGCAAGACCAATGTATCTCCTCTCCACCGACCCCATAATGGCACTCATATTGGGGGAAGAAAAAAGGGCGAAACCAAAACCGAGGACGAGCAGGACAACCACGATAAGCCAGAGAGGAGTGGCGCGGGTGAGAGTTGCCAAAAGGGATAGGCCAACTGCAGTAATGGCCATTCCTGCCGATGCCAGAATCCTCGGATCTTTGCTGTCAGAGAGTTTTCCTGCCCAGGGAGAAAACAGGGCCATGATTATTGGCTGGGCCATGAGCACAGCGCCTGCAACATGCGGGGCCATCCCTTTCACATATTGCAGATAGAGACTGACCTGAAAGGTAACAGCAAAAGTTACGGCATAGTTGATAAGTGCCGCCATACTGGAAAAAAGAAAGGTCCTGTTTTTGCGAAAAATTCGCACATCAAAGACCGGGAATGCCACTCTGGACTGATGAAAAAAGAAGGTAACCATAAGGACGATTCCCATGATCAGAAGCAGCGATGCCAGGAGGGTCGGCATCCTGATCGCCCCGTAGACCAAACAGAACACGGAGGTACAGTAAAAGAAAGTCCCGACCAGATCGAATCGCTCCCCCCTTGCCTCAGCCCAATCACCTTCAAGGTGACGCAAGGCAATATACAACACACCCGTCCCGAGGAAAAACATACTGCCAAACAGGAAACGCCAGCCAAGATAGTGAGTCATAAAGCCACCGACAAAAGGTCCGGTGGCCAGGCCGATATAGACAGCTGAAACCAGGATTCCGAGGGCGCGCCCTCTTCGCCTGGGAGCAACCACGGAGGTGAGAATGGCAATGGCCGTGGTCACAAACATGGCTGCCCCCATCCCCTGAACAGTCCTCATAGTCAGAAGCCAGCCGACATCGGGGACAAAGGCGGCAACTGTTGAGGCCAGTGTATAGAGGGCAACACCAGCAAGAAAGATTTTCTTGCGTCCGTAAATGTCACCAAACCTGACAGCAGGCACCAGGAGGATGGCCATGGCCAGCAGATAGGAGGTAGGAATCCAGCCTAAGGTCACCGCATCTACGGTAAACTCGTGCTGAATAGCAGGTAGGGCAATATTGACAGAGGAAATCATAAAGGGCACCATGAATGAGGTCAGCGTTGTGACAAAAAGTGCTGATCTTTCCTGCTGCTGTTCAGATTGCATAACCACCCATCCACAAAATGTGACATATTCTCAAGGAATATCCATGGAGACACCAAGGAACGGACAATAACTTCGTCAGTAGAGTAAGTGAATCATCCTTTCTTGTCAATTCCCGGAAAGCACCTTGCATCCCGTTGCCGGGCCTCTAAATAATTTTGTGTAAATGACATTTTTTAATGTTCAATAAACCGGCATTCTGTCGCCAAACAAAATGGAGAAGCGGTTCAAAGCTGCCTTCCAGTACCTGATTGGCAAGGTCCATTTCTTGGCTATATTGTTCAATGCCAGGTAAAGTAGTTTGAGCATCAACACGCCGGAAATCAGCCAGGATCAGGCCAATCCAGGAATCCTTGGCGGTAATATTGAAATCAATAACATCACCTTCCGCTACAGTAAAAACAGCCCCCTTATCCTCCAAAATTTTTCTCTGACTGTCAGGCCCAGTGACTTTGTCGCTGTTGTCGGTCCCTCTGGATCCGGAGAATCTACTCTACTGCGCCTTTTTCTAGGTTTTGAAAAAACCGGATAGCGGTGCCATCTTCTACAGCAGTCAGAATTTACAGAACATTGATGTTCAGGCTGTGCGCCAGCAGATCGGAACGGTTCTTCAGGGCGGGACAGTGATTGCCGGGGACATCTATGTAAATATTGTCGGTTCCTCTCAGCTCAGTATCGAAAATGCCTGGATCTCTGCCAGGTAGGCAGGTTTTGAATAGGACATCCGGGATATACCAATGGGGATGCACACCTATGTCTCATAGGGCGGCACCAACCTCTCGGGCCGACAGCGCCAGCGACTGCTCATTGCCAGAGCCTTCGCCATGAAACCGCGGATCATGTTCTTTGACGAGGCCACCTCCGCCCTCGACAACCAAACCCAGAAAGTTGTTTCCACATCCATGAACGAAATGCACATCACCAGGGTGGTGATCGCCCATCGTCTCAGCACCATTAGAGATGCAGACATCATTTTTGTCATTAATCGGGGACTGGTGGAACAGAAGGGAAAATACGAGGAAGCAAACCGTGAGGCCTTCTATTCCATCGGTGCCCGTATTGACGGAAAAGCAGTGTGACTGGCCTTGAGCGAACAGATTTTTCCTGAGATTAGCGAACTAAGATCGCTCTTTGTCATTCCCCAATACAGCCGACAGGGTGTGGCAAGATCACTGCTCCAGAGGGCCGAGAACGAAGCACTTCAACGGGGATACGAAAAATCCCTAGCACTTTACCAGGACCATGGAGATGAGAGCGATGCCATGATTCGTCTGCTCACGACAACAGGTATTCCCCTCCTGAATTCAGTGCTCTGGTTTGTAAAAGCCGTGTCGTGGGGAAAATCCTCAAAGCACCTTTTCTCAAAAAATCCCTTCTTGCCCCTTTCTGTGAGATATTTCTGTGGAAGAATCTGTCTCCCAGACGGAAAGAGATCTCATCAGAGAGCGACAAAAACAGAGCCCCTGGTACGCGGAAAACCTCTCTCCCTTCAGTAACGAGAAGGTGCTGGAATATCACAACAACGTGGGCCTCCGCTATCGCGGTGAAATAGACGGCTGGGTCATTACCCGCCGTATCTCAAAGAAAACCATTCGCTACACCACATCTTTTGTCCGCGAAGACCTGCAACAATACGGATTCACCGCCGCACTCCTTATCGAGGCTATCAAAATCCATATGGCCAGCCCAGAGAGTTATATAGCCACCAATGCCAGTTTCATTATTCCAGCTCAATTCAGCGGAATGATCGCCTTTGCCAGAAAAAGGATACTCACCTAACTGGAAGAGAGTGTCAATCTCTACAAATGTATCAAGAAACTTAGGCGATAGTCAGGCCCTCAGAGCAGCAGAAATACTAAGGATACTTGTTATTTTTATGCCTCCAACTGACAGAGAAACTGGCGATCGGTCATTAGATCCTGACCGTTGAGAAAATGTTCAATGGATTCGGCAGCAACCTTGCCCTGAAAAACTGCTTTAGCAGCTGTCTGCGGTCCAAGAACATTATCACCACCGGCGAATACCCAGTCAACTGATGTCTGCAGGGTAAGGGGATCGGTTTCATAGGTGCCCCATCTGGTCACTTTGAACTCAACTCCCTGATCAGCAGTATGATCAACATTCTGACTGATAGCAGGAATAATGGAATCTGCCTTGATAATAAAATTGGACATCTCTTGAACCATGGGTCTTCTTCTTCCAGAGGAATCGGGTTCCCCAAGTTCCATGCGCATACACTCAACCCCAACAAGTTTTCCGTTTTCTGAAAGAATCTTAACCGGCGCGGCCAGCATCTCAATACGAACCCCTTCTTCCTCAAGATGATGAACCTCGGCCCGAGAGGCCGGCATCTCATCCTTGGAGCGGCGATAGAGGATAAATACATCAGAAGAGCCAAGTCGAAGTGCGGTACGGGCTACATCAATGGCTACATTACCTCCACCGACAACCACCACCTTTTTACCAAGATCTATTGTTTCCCCAAGATTGATTCGACGCAGATAATCAACACCGTGCATAACCCCTTCGGTATTCTCCTCATTCTCCAGTCCTAATTTTCGACTGGCATGAGCCCCAACGCCGAGGAAGACGGCGTCAAAACCTTCATCCTTAAGGTCAGCTAAACTCTTGTCTTTGCCGATTACCACCCCTTTAACAATGGTAACTCCACAACTCTTCAAGGCAGCAAACTCGGCCTGAATAATATCACGCGGCAAGCGAAAGGGTGGAATACCAACGGTCAACATTCCACCAAACTCAGAAAGGCTCTCAAAAACAGTGCAGGAAATGCCCTTATGAGACAGATAATAGGCAACTGACATCCCCGCAGGTCCGGAGCCAACGATGGCCACTTTCTTGCCAATTGGCAGGGCACAAGGAGTAAACATATTCTTATTATTGACAACCATCCAGTCAACAACAAATCGCTCCAGCATACCGATGGCCACAGCTTGTCCTTTTCCTTTGCCGCGGATGCAGGAACCTTCACACTGAAACTCGTGAGGACAAACCCGGGAACATACCGCTGGCATGGAGGAGGTCTCTCTGATTTTCCAATATGCTTGCTCAAATTCACCATCCCGCAAAAGACCAATAAAGCCCGGAATATCATTATGAATAGGACAGCCATCACGGCAAGCTGGTTTTTTACACTGCAGACATCGATTGGCTTCCAGGATTGCTGTATCAGTGGAGTATCCAGCCACAATTTCATTAAAATTGGTAACACGATCAGCAACAGGCAACTCAACAGCCATCTGTCTGGCAATGGCCATACGCTCTTGTGGTTTCATATTTCCTCTTGGTATTGTCTCTATTCAGGTTACAAAATCAGTTGAAGAAAACAGATTTCGAGAGCAACATAAAAAAAAAGGCCGCCTCAATCGAGGACGGCCATTTTTTATCATTCTTCTTGCGAAGAATCAAGTCATTTTAGAAACTTTCATACGCGCAAGGGCTCGCTGTAATGCAGCCTCAGCACGGGTTCTATTAATTAAATCATCGTGCTGTGTAGCCTTGGCAAGACGCTGTTCGGCGCGTTCCTTGGCCCTCATGGCTCTGTCAACGTCAATCTGTTTTCCATGCTCGGCACTTTCAACCAAAAAAGTGATTTTGTTATTGGAAACCTCACAGAAGCCACCGCTGATCATAAGATTCTCACGTTTCTTTCCTTGATCATAGGTCAACAACCCTATCCTGATTGTGGAAAGAAAAGGAGCATGGTTGGCAAGAACACCAAAATCACCACCATACCCTGGTGCATTGACAATATCGACATCTTCACTGACGACAGCGCCATTAGGAGTAACTACTTCAAGTCGTATTTGTTGAGCCATTAGATTGACCTCTTAAGCCGTTGTTCGAGAACAACTGTAACGTTTTACTGCCGTACGCGATATAAGGAACAATAAGGAATAGCCAAAAAACTAAGTGGTATGTTCAATATTGTTCCATATCAGGAAAGGATTAAGCCTTCTCTTTGGCTGCTTCCTTGGCAAGGGCCTCTTCAATGGTACCAACCATATAGAAGGCGTTTTCACCCATATGATCATACTTACCTTCCAGTATTTCTTTGAATCCCTGAACCGTATCGGCAACCTTCACAAACTTACCATCCATGCCGGTAAAAACCTCGGCAACGGTGAAGGGCTGTGACAGAAAACGCTGAATTTTACGGGCCCGCCCAACAAGAACCTGATCTTCCTCAGAAAGCTCATCCATACCAAGGATCGCGATGATATCCTGAAGATCCTTATACTTCTGCAGGGTGATCTGAACACCGCGAGCTACATCATAATGTTCCTGACCAACAACATTGGGATCAAGAATACGGGATGTTGAATCCAGAGGATCAACTGCGGGATAGATGCCCAGCTCCGCAATCTGCCGTGACAGAACAACGGTACCGTCAAGATGGGCAAAGGTGGTTGCTGGTGCAGGATCTGTCAAGTCATCAGCAGGTACATAAACACACTGCACAGCGGTAATGGATCCCTTGGTAGTGGAGGTAATACGCTCCTGGAGGGCACCAAGGTCAGTTGCAAGTGTTGGCTGATACCCAACAGCTGATGGAATACGTCCAAGAAGAGCGGATACTTCGGAACCAGCCTGGGTAAAACGGAAGATATTATCAACGAAGAAGAGTACGTCCTGGCCCTCTTCATCACGGAAATACTCAGCAGCGGTCAAACCGGTCAGGGCAACACGAGAACGGGCTCCTGGAGGCTCTGTCATCTGGCCATAAACCAGGGCAGCTTTCGGCAGAACGCCTGAGGCCTTCATCTCCTGGTACAGATCGTTACCTTCACGGGTACGCTCACCAACACCGCAGAATACGGAGATACCACCATGATGCTGGGCAATATTATTAACCATTTCCATCATGATAACGGTCTTACCGCAACCGGCACCACCGAACAGACCCATTTTTCCACCCATTGGGAAGGGAACGAGCAGATCAATAACTTTAATACCTGTTGCGAGAACACGAACCTCGGTGTCCTGCTCAGTAAAGAGGGGGGCCTCGCGGTGAATGGACATTTTTTTATCTGAATTAATGGGACCAAGTCCATCAACAGGACGTCCAACAACGTTCATGATGCGGCCAAGTGCAGGGGGCCCAACCGGAATGGTGATTGGCAGTCCGCTATCCCGTGCTTCCATCCCGCGCACCAGACCATCAGTGGCATCCATGGCAATACAACGACACGCATTATCACCAAGATGCTGGGCAACCTCAATAACAAGGTTATCCGCCTCATTGGAAATGCCAGGGTTGCTTACAAACAGGGCATTCATGATACTTGGAAGCTTACCGGGTTGAAATTCAACGTCAACTACCGGACCAATTACTTTAATTATTCTTCCTACGTTTTGTTCACTCATAGGGATTCACCCCTCCTCAAAGTCTTAAAATTGGTAATGGTCTATTATCCCTTAAGGGCTTCAGCGCCACCAACGATATCCATCAACTCACCGGTAACTGCAGCCTGACGAGCCTTGTTATAAATCAGAGTCAGGTTATTCACTATATCACGACAGGCGGATGTGGCATTATCCATTGCCGTCATCCTTGCGGCATGCTCACTGGCACCAACCTCAAGCATAGCGTGATACAAAATAACATTAAGATATAACGGCTGCATGACATCCATGATTTCCTCAGTAGAAGGCTCATAAATGTAATCACCACTAACCGCTTTTTTGGCACCCTCCTGTTCATTTGCTACCGGCTGCACCGGCAACATATCCTGAACAGCTGGTCTCTGAATCGCCACTGACTTGAAATGACCATACAGAACTTCAACCTTATCGGCTGCACCCTTTACAAAATTATCAGCAATATCCTGGGCAATTTCACGAGCATGAAACATCTGAAAGGCAGCCATGATATCAGTATATGATTTTCTGATCTTACCCGTCTTCTTAAAATACTGATGGCCCTTCTTGCCTACACAGACGATACTTACTTTCTTCCCTTCCGCCTCATAGGCCTTCATCTTTTTCTCTGCAAGTTTATTAATATTTGCATTAAAAGATCCACACAGCCCGCGATCAGAAGTGACTATAACCATTTCTACAGTGGCAACATTTCTGACCTCCATCAAGGGGAAGGAACCAGTATTGGCACCTCCGGAAAGATTGGACATCGCCTCTTCAAACTTGGAAGAGTAAGGCCGAAAGGCCTCCATCTTCGTCTGAGCGCCACGAAGCCTTGCAGACGCAACCATATTCATGGCCTTGGTAATCTGCGCCGTCTTCTTAACACCAGCAATCTTGTTTTTAACTTCTTTTAAACTTGCCATGGCAGGACTCTATCCTCTCTTAGTTGATACCTTTTGTTGCTTTGAAGGTTTCACCGAAACTGGTCAGAGCTTTATTAAGCTTGGCTTTGATCTCGTCAGTAAAGACTTCCTGCGCCTTCAGATCAGCAAATATTGAAGGATCATTGGACTCAATATAGTTGAACAACTCAGCTTCATAATCCTTAAGGGTATTAACCGGCAGGGAATCAAGGTATCCGTTGGCACCTGCATAAAGAATAGTTACCTGCTTCTGCATGGGCAGCGGCTGATACTGAGGTTGTTTCAGGATCTCAACCAGTCGCTCACCACGGGTCAACTGGGCCTGGGTGGCGGCATCAAGGTCAGAACCGAAAGCGGCAAAGGCAGCAAGCTCACGATACTGGGCAAGATCAAGACGCAGGGTACCTGCAACCTGTTTCATGGCCTTTACCTGGGCAGAACCACCAACGCGGGAGACAGAAAGTCCAACATTAATTGCCGGGCGAACACCGGCAAAGAAGAGATCCGGCTGCAGATAAACCTGTCCGTCAGTAATGGAAATAACGTTGGTCGGAATAAAGGCAGAAACGTCACCGGCCTGGGTCTCAATGATGGGGAGGGCGGTCAAGGAACCGGCGCCAAGCTCATCACTTAACTTGGAAGAACGCTCAAGCAGACGGGAATGGTTAAAGAAAATATCACCTGGATATGCTTCACGGCCTGGAGGACGTCTGAGCAAGAGGGAAAGCTCACGATAGGCAACGGCCTGTTTTGAGAGATCATCATAGATAATCAGAGCATGCTCACCTTTATCCCGATAATATTCACCCATGGAGGTACCGGCAAAAGGAGCAACATACTGCATTGGCGCAGGATCAGAAGCACAGGCAGCAACAACCGTGGTATAGGACATGGCACCATGTTTTCTCAGGGCTTCAACCACGAGGGCTACCGTTGATTTTTTTTGACCAACAGCAACATAGATACAATGAACTCCAGTCTCTTTCTGGGCAATGATCGCATCAACACAGAGGGCAGTTTTACCAATCTGACGATCTCCAATTACCAACTCACGCTGGCCCTTACCTACCGGGGTCATGGCATCAACGGCCTTGGCACCGGTGTAGCAGGGTTGATGTACACCTTTACGGGCAATAACGCCTGGGGCTATAACCTCAATCTTAGACGTCTCAGTGGTATCTATTGGGCCCTGCCCATCAATGGGAAAGCCAATACCATCAACAACACGTCCTTCCATGGCTGGCCCAACAGGAACCTCAGCAATCTTGCCGGTACGCTTGACAAGATCACCTTCCTTAATTCCCCTGACGCTTCCAAGGACAGCACAACCTACGTTATCTTCTTCAAGGTTCAAGGCAAGACCCATAATGCCGCCAGGAAACTCAAGAAGCTCCATGGCCATACAATTTTGAACGCCATAAACACGGGCAATACCGTCTCCAACGGAGATAACAGTTCCGGTCTCGTTCAAATCAATACTGGTTTCATACCCGCTAATCTGATCTTTAATAATCTGACTGATTTCTTCTGCTCTGATTTGCATTTCTAGTCTCTCCCCTTTATGGAATCTTTTAAACTTGCAAGTTGTGTCCTGATACTACCATCCAGCTCCAAATCCCCAACCTTGGCAATGATACCACCTATAATTGAAGGATCGACACTGGTAGTCAGCTCCACCTTCTTGCCAGTAAGCTTTTCTAATGCTGCTCTAACCTTGTCCTGTAATGCATCACTTAGTTCAATGGCAGATACAACACTGCCATGACTGACATTCTTTTCATCGTCAACCATGGACTGATACTCTTCCGCCACCTCAGATAGGATATCAGCTCGCTTTTTCTCCACCAGCAGGTTAAGAAAATTGGCCATGATTTTTTCAACACCCATAGACGCTATCATACCGGCCATTACCTTCTGACGGGTATCCAGGGGATAGAGAGGGTTGGTGAGCGCATCAACGACTTGCGGAAGCGAAACATATAACCCTGCGACTCCCTGAAGCGTCTCGTTATACTCTTCAAACTTTCCTTCTTCTTTGCCAACAGCAAAAAGCGCCTTGGCATATCTTCGTGCTAAGATTGTCTGTTTCACTGGATGGCCCCTACCTTATCTAAGTAATCTTCCACAATCTTGACCTGATCATCAGCGGTCAGATTCTTAATGATTAACGCCTCAGCCATGACCGCTGCCTGGTCCGCAATTTCATTCTTCAACATACGTCTGGCTGCAGTTACCTCATTGGCAACGGCCATCTGCGCCTGACGTTTGATATCTTCAGCCATCTTTTCAGCGCGCTCAATAATTTTTACCTTTTCAATCTCAGCCTGGGCTATCGCTTTCTCAACGATCAAACCGACATCTTTCTCAACAGAGGCAAGTTTGGCGGAAAATTCCTTATAAGAACGTTCTGCTTCTACTTTTTTTGCTTCAACGGCTTCGAGGTCATCCTTCACCTGCTTACGCCGCCCTGAGAGAGCGGAACCAATAGGCTTGGCTCCAAATTTTATCAGGATAATCATCAAGGCCACAAAGTTCATCACCCTGAGGCCCAGGTCTTTCAGCTTTTCAGGTGAAAGGCTATTATGAACTGCACCATGGCCTGCTGCAGCACCATGTTCACCCACCACGGCTTCTCCATGCCCGGCGGCAGCTCCCTCTCCGCCATGCTCAACAACAGCGGCGGCATGATCTGCAGCCGGAGCAGCAACTTGATCTGTAACGGGCGCACCTTCTACGCCTGGTGCGCCATGAACGGCATCAGATGCCCAGACACTGCCCACAGCCAAGGTGAGCCAAAGCGCTGCTGTTACCAGGGCGCTCTTTCTGGCTATTTGCTTCACCTTTTTCATCTCAGAAACTCCTTCCCAGAATTTTACTCGCCATGGCGGTTGCAAAACCATCCAGATTAGCTTGAAGCTCTTTTCCAGCCTTCGTAATCTGTACCTTCACATCTGCCAACTGCTGATCTTTTTCAGCATCAGCCTCAGCCTTAATTGCCGCGATCTTTTCATCACCTGAGGCCTGTGCACCTGCTCTTGCTGAATCCAACGCGGCCTTCGCCTTTCCTGATGCCATGACCATTTTTTTATCTACTTCGTCCTGCCTGCGACGAGCATTTTCCTGAAGCTTGGCCACATCATCATGCATTTCCTGAAATTTAGTTGCACGATCACGCAATATCTTACGCACAGGTTTATAAATAACTACATTCAGCAGAAACATCAAAACAAACATGTTTACCATCTGAATCACGAGGGTGATATCCATTGTAATCATTTTTATACGCTCCTATTCAGCTAAGATACCTGAAAACTTCTTTTAAAATGAATGGTGATTCACAATACGAAGGTCGGTTGTACATCATAAAATAAGGCATGTCAACTTTTTTTGCACTGCATGTGTAATACAGATTTTCTGCACAATAACAAGGAATTTGTTTCTTTTTCCTTCCTCTTCTTCATAAAATGATTTTTTTTAATTCACTTATTCGGCCACGATTTTCTGCACACATCCCGGGACTGCGGCAATGGCCGAACTTAATTTATCAATCATTGGTCCACCAGCCTGCGCCATGTCGGCCCTTCCGCCACCCTTACCGCCAACTATGACGGCAATCTCACCAATCAATACCCCTGCGGATATTTTTTCCGTAAGATCTTTGGAGACAATGGCCAGAAGCGCGACCTTCTCCTTGATGACACCCCCAAGTACAGCCACTCCTGAACCCATATGGTCCCGCACCCGATCGCCCACTTCCCTCAGGGTCTGTGGACTATCAAGGGCAATCTTCGCTGCAAGCACCTTAATCCCATTCACCTCAACCGCCGTCCGAAACAGCTCTTCAAGATCTGTGGTCGCAAGCTTGGTGGCAAGATCCGCCACCTGCTTTTCCAGCTGCTTTTGGGCCTTAAGCAGGGACTGGAATTTATCATAAATCCCCTCTGGCCTGACATTTAATGCCTGACACAGCTCCTGTTCACGCTGACTCATGCCCTGTACATAGGCGACGGCAGCCCGTCCGGTCAGGGCCTCAATGCGCCGGATTCCTGAGGCTATTCCGCTTTCCGATAGAATCTTAAACAAGCCGATGGTCCCCGTCGCCACCACATGGGTTCCACCACAAAGCTCCCTGCTGAAATCCCCAGCCGAGACCACCCGTACACGATCACCATACTTTTCACCAAAAAGGGCCATGGCCCCCTGCTGTACGGCCTCATCTCTGGCCAGAATCCGTGTCTCGATCGCAATATCAGCCCGGATCTTTTCATTCACCCGCTGCTCAATTTCCTTGATCTCCTCATGGCTGAGCGGCGTAAAATGAGTAAAATCGAAACGTAATTTCTCCGGAGTAACCAATGAGCCAGCCTGCTTGACATGATCACCCAGGATCTCACGCATAGCCGCCTGAAGCAGATGGGTAGCCGTATGATTGGCAGCGGTGTCCCCCCGTTGCTCACGGGCCACTGCAAGCTCCACCTCCTGCCCGATACGCAGCACCCCTTCTTCCACCCGCAGATAATGGAGGATAATCCCATCGGCTTCGGTGGCAGTGCCAATGACCTGGGCATGGCCACCCGCCCAGTCCACAGTCCCCACATCACCTGCCTGTCCTCCGGATTCCGCGTAAAAAGGCGTTGTCAGGGCAAACAGCCGACCTTCAGCGCCGGAGGTGATCTCGGGGACCTCCAAACCATTCGGATCGAGCAGGGCCTGAACCCGAGCATTTACGCTCAGATGTTCATAGCCGACAAACTCCGCCTGCAAGCCAGACTCTGCCAGATCCTTTACCCCCTGTTCCCGAAGCTTGACGTTATCCCCTTTCCACGAGGCCCGGGACTTTGCACGCTGCTGCGCCATGGCTTCATGAAACCCTGCCTCATCAAAACCGATCTTTTTCTCAAGTGAGATATCACGGACAATGTCCATGGGGAAACCATAGGTGTCATACAACTTGAAGATAAAATCACCAGCGATGACAGGATCACTGTCCTGACAAATCCGTTCAATCTCCTCATCAAGGAGGACAAGTCCATTCTCCAGGGTCTCGCGGAAACGTTCTTCTTCGTTCACTACCACTTTTTTCAATAATTCAACGGCATCAAGCAGGTGTGGATAGGCATGGGCCATGGCCACAATCACGGTAGCGGTCACCTCATCCAGAAAGGGTTTATCAAGCCCGAGGTTACGACCAAAACGAACGGCCCTGCGCATAATCCGGCGCAGGACATAGCCCCTCCCCTCATTGGAAGGAAGTACCCCATCCGCCACCAGAAAGGTAGTAGCGCGGGAATGATCGGCGATGACCCGCATGGCCGTGGTATCGGCAAGATCCTGCCCATAGACGCGTCCGGAGAGCTCTTCCAGCCTCTTTATAATCGGAGTAAAGAGATCTGAATCATAGTTGTTGACTTTCCCCTGAAGTACCGCAGCCACCCGCTCCAGTCCCATCCCTGTATCGATACTGGGTTTGGGCAAGCGAGTCATAACACCATCTGCCGTACGATTAAACTGCATGAAAACCAGATTCCATAATTCAAGGAAACGATCACAATCACAGCCAAGAGCACAGTCTGATCGGCCGCAGCCCGTTCCAGCCCCTTGATCAATATGGATCTCAGAACAAGGGCCACAGGGACCGGTATCGCCCATGGCCCAGAAGTTATCTTTCTCCCCCAGACGGACAATGCGACCGGGGAGCAGCCCCTCAACCTTTTCCCACAAGGCGAAGGCCTCGTCATCATCTTCATAGACTGAGACCCAGAGCTGTTCTGCAGGTACACCAAGCTCATGGACAAGAAACTCCCAGGCATAGCGGATGGCATCTTCCTTGAAATAATCCCCAAAGGAAAAATTTCCCAGCATCTCAAAAAACGTATGATGCCTCGCCGTGTAGCCGACATTTTCCAAATCATTATGCTTGCCGCCGGCCCGAACACAGCGCTGACTGGTGGTGGCCCGCACAAAATCACGCCGGTCTTCACCCATGAAGACGGTCTTGAACTGAACCATACCGGCATTGGTAAAGAGCAGAGTCGGGTCATCCTTGGGCACCAGCGAAGAGCTTTCAACCACGGTATGACCATGCCTGGCAAAATAATCTATAAATTTCTGACGAATTGTATTCCCGTTCATAATATAAAAAAATGCTGAGTGGTTAGTAGTGAGTAGTAAGTGATTAGCGATGAGCGGTGAGTGATGAGCGGTGAGCGGTGAGAGAAACAGTCAGAAATGAAAGCCACTGTTTTCTGTTTTCAACTCTCTACTATCAAAGCCATTACTATCAACTCACTCCTTACTACTCACCACTTACTACATAAGGCAACATGGCCTTGAATTCAGGGGTTCCGGCACGGCCCAGCAGCTCATAGATAATCATCTCGGCGGGGCCGACAACAGCTCCTGCCGCAGTCAAACGAGCCAAGCCCAGATCATAATTGGCCTTGCTGCGTGAGGAGACCGCATCTGCCACCACCCATGGAGTCAATCCTCGTTCAAGCAGGCCCATGGCCGTCTGATAGATACAAATATGGGTCTCCACCCCGGCCAGAATCAGGGTTGTCACGGCATCCGGCAATTTATCAATAATCGCCCGTGTCTCCATATTATCCAGAGCATTAAACTCAGTTTTATCAGGGCGGGGAATCCCGGCCATCATCTCTTCCAACTGAGGTACATAGGGTCCCAATCCTTTTTGATACTGAGTATTAGCCAGAATGGGTATCTTGAGGATTCTGGCACATTCAATCATCCGGCTAATATTGGCAACGACCCGATCAGCCTCATGGATATGAGCCATCAGGCTTTGTTGCGGATCGATAATATGGAGACAACAGTTTTCAGGCCGCAACAGAGAGCTGGTCATCTTTTCTACAACCTCAATAAAAAGACAGTATAAAATTCAGCCAGGCAGAAAGAAACATAAGCGAAGAATAATATAAACTTTATGATGCTATCGCTACCCTTTTTTATCTTTCTCTCTGCACTTTTCTCAAAGGTAAAAAAATAAAGGCACCCGTACAGAGTACGAATGCCTTTATCCTGCCCGCAGCAGGAACTGACTACCTTACAGGATCAGTGACTTTGGGCAGCTCCCGCACCCATGGGAACACGAATATCCTCGACCAGATGTTGAATATGCTCTGGAGGCGCCTTGGTAATACTTGAAAAAGCAAAGGCAACGATAAAGTTGATCAGGGCACCCACGGCACCGAAAGAGCCGGGAGAGATTCCCATCCACCAGTTCGCGGCATTATCAGGGGCCATGGCGGTTGAGGCAATAAACATGAAACCCTTGAACCAGAAGATATATCCCAAGGTAGAACCCAGACCTGCCAGCATGCCGCAGATAGCGCCTACATTGTTCATCCGTTTGACAAAAATCCCCATCATGAGAGCAGGGAAGATGGATGAGGCAGCAAGGCCAAAGGCAAGAGCTACGACCTGGGCGGCAAATCCTGGCGGATTAAGTCCGAGGTAACCGGCAACAATAATCGCACCGGCCATGGCAACACGCCCCCACATCAGCTCGGTCTTGTCATCGATACTCTTAGCGATCATGCCCTTCACAAGGTCATGAGAGATCGCTGAAGAGATCGCAAGGAGCAGACCAGCGGCAGTGGAGAGGGCTGCGGCGATACCACCGGCTGCCACCAAGGCGATGACCCAGTTGGGAAGCTTGGCAATCTCAGGGTTGGCAAGTACCATGATATCATTGTCAACCTTGGTCATCTCGTTCCCTTTCCAGCCAAATCCAGCGAACTTGCTCTCTGCATGTTGCGCAGCAGCAGCATCCAGCTTGGCCTGGGCAGCGGTCACATCACCACCTGCCTTCCGGGCCGCGGCCAGGTCGGCCTCGGCGGCACTCAGGCCGTTGTCGCTGTAATACTGGATCTTGCCGTCACCGTTTTTGTCTTCAAATCCAAGGAGGCCTGTCTTTTCCCAGTTACGCATCCACTGCGGACGTTCCTCGATGGCAAGATTGCCTTCAGGTGAGCCTACTTCTCCGGTCTGAATGGTGTGCATCAGGTTCATCCGGGCCATTGCTCCAACTCCAGGGGCAGTGGTATACAAAATAGCGATAAAGACCAGGGCCCAGCCGGCTGATGATCGCGCATCCTTGACCTTGGGCACGGTAAAGAAACGGGTGATAACATGCGGCAGACCGGCGGTACCGATCATCAGGGACATGGTCAGCAGGAAGATATTGAGGGTGCTGCCCTTCTGGGCGGTATAGGCGGAAAATCCCAGCTCCGTCACCACTTGGTCCAGTTTATCAAGAAGAAAAACTCCATCACTCCCGCTTAAGGTTGAACCCAGCCCAAGCTGGGGAATGGGGTTGCCGGTGAGCTGAAAGGAGATAAAGATGGCAGGGACGGTGTAGGCAAAGATCAGGACCACGTACTGGGCGATCTGGGTATAGGTAACGCCCTTCATCCCGCCGAGGACGGCATAGACAAAGACGATCCCCATGCCAATGAAGAGCCCGGTCTGAAAGGGAATCTCCAGGAAACGGGAGAAGGCCACGCCGATGCCCTTCATCTGACCGATAACATAGGTCAGCGAGGCAACGATCAGACAGATGACGGCAACCAGACGGGCGGACTGGGAATAGAAACGGTCGCCGATGAACTCAGGGACCGTGAATTTGCCATACTTACGAAGATAAGGGGCCAGAAGCATGGCCAGCAGACAGTAGCCGCCGGTCCAGCCCATCAGGTAAGCTGAGGCGTCATACCCACCCATGGCGAGCATACCGGCCATGGAGATGAAAGAGGCAGCTGACATCCAGTCGGCGCCTGTGGCCATGCCGTTCAAAACGGGATGAATACCCTTGCCGGCCACGTAAAACTCGCCGGTATTCTTGGCCCGGGATTTAAGGGCAATAAAGAGATAAAGGGCAAAGGTCGCACCGACCACAAGGTAAGTGGTCATCATTAAATTTGTCATGTCCAGGTCTCCTTACGCTTCTTCGACGTTGAATTTACGATCAAGCTGATTCATACGCCAGGCGTAGAAAAATATCAGGACCACAAAGGTGTAAATGGAACCTTGCTGGGCAAACCAGAAGCCGAGTTGATAGCCGCCAAGGCGGATAGCGTTCAACTGATTGACAAACAGGATGCCGCACCCGAAAGAAACGAAAAACCAGACAATCAGACATCCGATAACGAGCCGGATATTTGCCTGCCAGTACTTCTGAGCATTATTCATACCTCTCTCCTTTTTTAATTTTTCTCTTTGGTAAAAAAATTAATCCCAATGATGCAACACATACAACGAAAACCTTTATACTAACCCCAATTACAGGAGTCAACGGCTTTTCCCCTATAAACAAAACGCTCCTCTTAAAAGTGCTTATGCTCACAACTCCGGAAGATTTCACTGAAGAGGCTTACAGGATTGCTTTCATCGACCCCATATACGAGCGCAGCTCCTCACCGATCATCTCCACCCCGGTGAAACGGATCGCCTCGTTGACGGCAATAAGCTTGACGTTATCAACACCGTTATCCTTCACGGCAAGACCTTTGCCGATGACGTCGCTGTCAATCTTCTTCATGAAATCAGCGAGCAGAGGCACTGCCGCATGCGCAAACAGATAACAGCCATATTCCGCAGTATCGGAGATAACCACATTCATCTCATAGAGCTTTTTACGGGCAATGGTATTGGCAATAAGCGGTACTTCATGCAGGGACTCATAATAGGCGGATTCCTCCTTGATGCCGGCGGCGACCATGGTGTCAAAGGCCAACTCCACTCCAGCCTTAACCATGGCGATCATGAGGATCCCGTGATCAAAATATTCCTGTTCGGGAATGACTGCCGTGGTAGACGCCGCCTTTTCAAAGGCGCTCTTGGCTGTGGCTGCCCGCCATTTCAAAAGATTGACATCATCTTTTGCCCAATCCTTCATCATCGTCTTGGAAAAATGTCCGGACATGATATCATCCATATGTTTTTCAAAAAGAGGGCGCATGATAGTCTTCAATTCCTCAGAGAGAGTGAAGGCCATAATCTTGGCCGGATTCGTCAGACGATCCATCATATTGGTGATCCCGCCATGCTTAAGGGCCTCTGTGATGGTCTCCCAGCCGTTCTGGATTAACTTGGAGGCATACGCAGCCTCGATCCCTTTTTCGATCATCTTGTCGAAACAGAGGAGTGAGCCAGCCTGGAGCATACCGCAGAGGATAGTCTGCTCACCCATGAGATCAGACTTCACTTCAGCCACAAAAGAGGATTGCAGGACACCGGCACGATCTGCCCCGGTGCCGCAGGCATAAGCCTTGGCTAGGTCCCAGCCTTTTCCCTGCGGATCATTTTCACGATGGACAGCGATCAGAGTTGGTACCCCGAAACCACGTTTATACTCTTCCCGCACCTCGGTGCCGGGAGATTTGGGGGCCACCATGATCACGGTGAGATCCTCACGGATCTGCATCCCCTCTTCGACGATATTAAAACCGTGCGAATAAGAGAGACAGGCACCCTTCTTCATCAGAGGCATGATGGCGGTAACCACCTTGGTATGCTGTTTGTCGGGGGTCAGATTGATAACCAGATCAGCCTTGGGAATCAGTTTTTCAAAGGTGCCCACGGTAAAACCATTGGTGCTGGCATTTTTGAAGGACTGCCGCTTCTCGCTGATGGCCGCTTCCCGCAAGGCATAGGAGATATCAAGTCCACTGTCCCTGAGGTTAAGCCCTTGATGCAAACCTTGAGCGCCACAGCCGACAATGACAATCTTTTTACCGAGCAAAGCCTCAACCCCATCAAACTCGGAAGAGTCCATGAACCGACACTGTCCCAGTTCCTGAAGCTGCAGACGTAACGGCAGACTGTTGAAATAGTTTTTTCCCATTCTATTCTCCTTATCTTTTTTAAAAGGTTTTATTTTCTTAACAAACGACCATATGAACGAAGAGAGGGCACCTTAAAAAGGTGCCTTTGCAAAGCACCCTGTAGCATAGTCTTATTTTACATTGCGTCAAGTGAAGTTATCAATGATTCCCAATAAAAAAGATAATTTCACACTCAATAGCGAAAGCTTCCCACCCGTCCGGCCTGATAGATATCCTTCAAGGTCAGCAGACCACCTTTCCTGAATTTCTTGAGGAAAAAAAGAAACAGATAAGCCGTCTGTATCGCATCCTCAAGGGCATCATGCGGTTTAAAAATGGGGAGGTTGTACTCTTTAGCCAGATCCTCCAGGACATAACTGGCTGCATGATCGTCTTCTTGATGAAAATGACCCAGCAGCACCCGGCGATAGCCCTGAGCCATGCGCATGGTATCAATCCCCGGATTTGACAGGGTTCCGCCAAGGGCCTTCCGAGCTGCCCTGTTCAAGAACCCCATATCAAGCCCCACACAATGACCCACCATGAGACTGCTGTCCGCAAACTCTATAAAGGCAGGCAGCACCTCCTCTATGGGAGGCGCCTGGGCCAGTTGCTGCGGGGTGATTCTGTGGATCAGGGTGGCCTGGGTATGCTCAATATTCTCTGGTCTGACATATTGATGGAAAGTGGCCCCGAGATCAATCTGCAGATCTCTGATCAAAACCGCGCCAATGGAGATGATTTCATCCCGCTTCTGGTCTAACCCTGTCAGCTCGGTATCACAGACCACAAAGGTGTATTCACCAAGGGGCCTGGATTGATCAAAGTTGGCAAACGCCTCCCTGTTCTGCACAATGATCGGATGAGGCGGGGAAAACCAGGAGCTGGGCTTCAGAAAATTCATCATCATCGTCTCGCTAAAAAATTATCAAGAAGATGGCTAAGCCAAAAAGCCGAAAGCCGAGGCGCGCAAGACCTGAAGAATGAGGCGTTTTAGGTACGCCACAGTGACGAAGGATGCAGGGCAACGCAGTATTTGGGCCTTTTGGCAACGCCATCATGACACCGGATACATCTGACCCAGAACACCATAGAGCCTTTCAATGACGGTAAAGGCATCTTTAAGCATCCTCCGTTCCAGGTCGGAGAGATCCGCCGGATCGATATGGTTATCGGGAAGGGTCCCTTCTTCAATCTGCTTCAATTGATGAATCAGACGCTGCTGCATCTGCAGCTCATAGGCCTCACTTGCCGCAGACCATAATTCCCCTTGAATATATTCGCCTTCCATCAGGGCCTTCAGACGAGCCAGGGTATTGGTCTCTTTCACCCCATATTTAAGGGCCAGCACCCGGGCAAAATTAACAAAAGGGCTCAGCCCTTGACGTTTAATATCCAGGCGATTTTTATGCTCTCCATTTTTTTCGACAATAAAATTCTTGAAAAAAGAGAGTGGAACACGACTGTCCATACACTGACGGGCCATATGGAATAAAAAAACATCTTTCCCTGCTATCCCCCTGTTTAAATGCGCGCGCAGATCTTCAGCCAGCATCGTCTCTCCGAATCCCGCTCGAAAATCAAAAAAGATAGTGGAGTTAAGCAGCTCCTGGGGATCAGGCGCTGCAATCCAGCGTTCAAAATATTGTTTCCACACGGAGAAAGGCTGACACCAGAGCGGATTAATGGCCATGATTTCACCGGGGCAGAGCGGATAGCCACAGTTTACCAGATGATCAATAGCTTTGGCGGCAAAGTCCTTAAAATATGTCTCTGCCGCCTGCCGCTCGACCTCATCCACAGGATCGGCATAAATAATGGCATTGTCCTGATCGGTCTTGAAGGTCTGCTCCCGACGTCCTTCACTCCCCAGCAGCAACCAGCAATAAGGCACGGGAGGCGGCCCCAACTCTTTTTCCAACAGGGTCAACATCCTTCCCAAGATATGGTCGTTAAGGATGGCGATCATCTGGGTAATATTTCCGGCCTTGGCCCCTTCCCCGATCAGTCCCCGAATCACCTCCGGGATCTTCTGGGCCAGGGGATACAATCCGGCAATCTGCTGCTGGCCGCGAATCTCTTTGAACAAATAATAGGGCGAATGGCCCTGCAGGAGCATGATATCATGGGAGGTAATCACCCCCACAATCCGGCCGCCGCGCTCCACCGCCAGATGATGAATCCCGGTGTCCATCATCTTCAACAGCACATCAAAACAGAGCGATTGAGAGAGTACTGTCTGCACCGGACTGTTCATGATGGTCGTAACCGGCTGTCTGTAATCCATGCCGGCGGCAACCACCTTGCTCCGCAAATCCCGGTCGGTGATAATGCCGACAATCTTGTCTTCATCGACCGCATCATGGATCAGCAGACAACCCACCCGGAACTCCGACATAAGGGCAGCCGCCGCCTGAATCGTGGCATTTGCCCCGACCTTACGTAAGCTCTTCACCAGATCACCGACCTTGATGGTGAAAAGATAGAGGTCCTCGTTGCTCCGCCGCGCCACCTTATGATGGCGCAGCTCATTATAGGCGGTGGTAACAATCTTTTCAGAAAAACTCTTCAGATAATAATGGGCAAAGGATGCCTGTTTTTCGATGAGATCAAGAAATATTTCCCGGGGCAGAAGGAAACAGAAGGTATCCTCCACCGTCTCGATATTGAGATTGGCAGGAGTACCGCGGATAATGGCCAGGGCCCCGACATAGGCGCCTTCCCCCCTGAAATCCTTCAGGGTCACCTCGCCGTTATCATCTTCGATAAAGGCCTTGACCCCGCCCCGCTGGATCAGATAGAGATGGGTAACCTCTGTGAAGCCAGCGGTGAGCATCCTGGTCCCTTTGGGGAAAAAATCAATCCGGCAATGGCGGGCGATATTTCTCAGCGTATTCTCATCCAGAGTATTAAAGGGCATGATCCCCTTGAAAAAAGAAATCGCCACATCAGGAGCGACCACATGGACATCGTTTCCTTTAAAGATTGCCATTTATTACCCTCCTTGCCGGTATGTTCAACTATTCACAGATGAAAGACTGATATCGCGCCGAGACGCTGAGGCGCCGAGAAGGACAAAAAGTTTTTCTCGGCGTGCCTGCGACTCTACGCGAGATCATTATGCAAGTCCCATGAAACAAACAAGGCGGAGCTTCCTCTTTGGGAAACTCCGCCCAACCTCATCGATCACCAGCAATCAGCCTTGCAAGGATCTACTTTTGAGCCAAGGCCTTTTTGCCATTGATCAGATCTTCAACCACAGACGGATCAGCCAGGGTTGAGGTGTCACCAAAGTTTTCAAAATCGTTGGCGGCGATTTTTCTCAAAACCCGACGCATGATTTTACCACTACGTGTCTTAGGCAGACCTGGCGCATACTGGATGGCATCGGGCGAGGCAATAGGACCGATCTCGGTGCGCACGTGCGCCCGCAGTTCAACCAGCAATTCAGGAGTCTGCTCGATATTGGATTTCACGGTGACAAAGGCATAAATGGCCTGACCTTTGATCGGATGCGGCATCCCCACAACTGCAGCCTCAGCAACCGCATGGTGAGCCACCAGGGCAGACTCGATCTCGGCGGTACCCAAACGGTGACCGGAGACGTTAATAACATCATCCAGACGACCCATGATCCAGAAATAGCCATCCGCATCCCGGCGAGCACCGTCTTCCGGATCGTAGATATTCTCATAGCGGCTGAAATAGGCCTTTTTAAAGCGCTCAGGATCACCAAAAACCCCGCGCAGCATACCGGGCCAAGGTTTACGGATAACCAGATGTCCACCCTCATTGGGGCCGGCTTCATGGCCTTCTTCCGTATAGATGGCCGCGTCGATTCCGGGCAGAGGAAAGGTGGCGGAACCTGGTTTCAAGGGTGTGGCATAGGGAAGCGGAGAGATCATAATACCGCCGGTCTCGGTCTGCCACCAGGTATCGACGATGGGCAATTTTCCTTTACCGATGTTGACATGATACCACATCCAGGCCTCAGGGTTGATCGGTTCACCAACGGAACCAAGGATCCGCAGGCTGGAGAGGTCATAGCGTTTTGTTGGTTCCTCACCATCCCGCATCAGGGCCCTGATCACTGTGGGGGCGGTATAGAAAATATTGACCTGGAATTTCTCGACGATCTTCCAGAAACGATCGGGGCCGGGATAAGAAGGCACACCCTCAAACATCACGGAGGTGGCGCCCAGTCCCAGAGGGCCGTAGAGAATATAGGAATGACCAGTCACCCAGCCGATATCAGCAGTACACCAATAGACATCGTTGTCCTTCAGGTCAAAGACCCACTGACAGGTATGCATGACATAGGTCAGATAGCCGCCGGTGGTATGAACCACCCCCTTGGGCTTGCCGGTAGAACCGGAGGTGTAGAGGATAAAGAGGATATCCTCGGCATCCATGGATTCAGGCTCACAGGTACTGGAGATATCAGCAGCAGTCACCTCATCGTGCCACCAGGTGTCACGACCATCCTGCATGTTAATCTCATTGCCAGCCCGTCTGACCACAATGACATCCTTGACGCTGTCACATTCCGCAACCGCCGCGTCAGCATTTGGTTTCAGAGGGATAGTTTTGCCCGCACGCAACACGGCATCGGCGGTTATCAGCACCTTGGCCTCACAATCCTGAACCCGGCTCTTGAGGGCAATCGAGGAGAAACCGGCAAAGACCACGGAGTGAGTGGCGCCAATACGGGCGCAGGCCAGCAGAGAAATAGCCAGCTCGGGAATCATGGGCAGATAAATAGCCACCCGGTCGCCCTTCTTCACGCCTTTTTTCCTGAGGACATTGGCCATGCGGCAGACTTCGGTATGCAGCATCTGATAGGTATAGACCCGAACATCCTCTTCCGGTTCGCCCTGCCAGATAATGGCCGCCTTGTTGCGCCGTCCATTCGTCAGATGACGGTCAAGACAGTTATAGGATATATTCAACTTGCCGCCCTGGAACCATTTGATCTCGGGCTTGTTGTAATCATACTCCAGGACCTTGTCCCATTTCTTATCCCAGGTGACCAGCTCTTCAGCACGTTCCGCCCAGAAACCTTCAGGATCATCCATGGAACGCTTATATGCAGCCTGATAGGCCTCCATGCTTCCCACATGAGCGGTATCCCGCCCTTCCTGCGGGGGCTCAAATACACGACCTTCGCTCAACAGACTGGTAATCTTATCATCATCAGCACTCATTGCATTCTCCTCTATACTCTTATTAAAGAACGTATCGCAATCCAGGAAGGCAGGTTCCTTATCTCGAGGCACAATGCGATACAAAAGAAATGTTCGCCCTGCGGACAAACTTAACAATCTCAAAAGAGATTTAACATACCTTAAACCATACCCGCTTTTCAAATCAAAAAGAATTATCACTTTCATCAATCATACTCATTCGTAAACGCTTAATTAAGCACACCTGCCAAGATTACCAAGTATAATTATTATAAAACAATGGGAGACTTCGCTTATGGGCACATTTTTGTTCTTGAGGATCGACTCAATCCGCTGGCGGAAGAGAGAAAATTCCTGTGGAGAAGACCAGGATGCATGCGACTGAGCAATTCATGGACGGTGAAGCAGAGAATTGATGAAAAGCAAAAGGAGAAATCGAAGACGAAAAAAGGGGCATTCAGGATACTCCTGAATGCCCCTTTTTAAGATTATATGGCGTCCCCAACCGGATTTGAACCGGTGTTGTCGGCGTGAAAGGCCGATGTCCTGGACCTGACTAGACGATGGGGACCAGTATGAAAAATGGTGGGTCGTGCGCGACTTGAACGCGCGACTCTCTGATTAAAAGTCAGATACTCTACCAACTGAGTTAACGACCCGTAAAGGAAGGCTTTATACAAAATCGTTCTCTATCTGTCAATAGAAAAACACATATCTGAAGACAATCATCACCCATCTATCACTCAGTTCGGTGTAAGTCAAGGGAATTCCACACAATCAAAATAGAACCGGTAGCAAAACCGATTGTTCTTGATCCGCAGAAAGAGATAAAGGCCATTCGGCAATTTTTGTTGTGACCATGGGAAATGAATGATGTATATTGATGTCGCTTGGGTCGCATATGGTTCATATTGTCTGTCAGTCTCGACACTGCAATGTAACAATTCTATTTCAAAGACAAGTATCATTCTTCTGTCATTTGTCCTGTCTATTCAGGTCTGGGAGCAGCGTTTTAACTATGGGGTTTCTCAACGGTTCGGCAAGTTTTGTCCGCTTCAGCGTGGAAGGCGATCTTCCTGAAAATTTCTGGGATTTTGCCGCGGAACGGATCACGGCATTTTCTTTCAAGGATATTGATGAGACCTATGACGAATTTTCCATCGGCTGGGTCTCCGTTCAAAATATGTTTGATTCCGATTTCAAGTTCGCCTCCTATGCCAGCGGCGACTATGTCACCCTTTCCCTGCGCATCGATGAACGCAAGGTGGCCCCGGCTATCCTGAAAAAATTTGCCCAGAAGGAGGAGGAGCGGATCAAAAAAGAAAAACAGATCCCGAAGATCGGGCGCACCATGAAGATAGAGATCAGAGAACGGATTCAGAGCGAACTGATGAAAAAAGCAGCACCGGTCCCCGCAGTTTATGACCTGTGCTGGAACCTGTCGGACTCGACCCTGCTCTTTTTCACCACCAACAGGAAGGCGCACACTCTGCTTGAGGACCTGTTCAAAGAGACCTTCGGGCTACTCATTGCCCAGCAGATCCCTTATTATATGGCTGAGCGTCTTCTGGATGAGGATGACACTCAGCGCCTTGCTGCTATTACCCCTGACATCTTTGTTTAGGAACCGTCCTGGCTATCTTGACAGCCCTGTCAGATAGGCAGAACGGCCTGATTCCCTTTGAACCTTCAGCCTCACCGGGCCTGGTAATGACCTTATGGATTTAGTTGACCTTATTGCAGAAAAACGATTTATCGGCCAGGAGTTTCTCACCTGGCTGTGGTGGAAAAGTGAAGAGCGCGGCGGCAGCGTTGAGCTCCCTGGCCAAGGTGATATTACCGTGGTCTTTGAAAAGCATATGCTTCTCGAATATGGCGAAGGTGAGTCCAGCGAAAAATGCATCTGCAGCGGCCTGCAAAGCGAGCTGAAAGAGGCGCGCACCGGACTGGTCATGGGTAAGAAGTTGGAGCAGGCACGGATCCAAGTGGCCCAGAATGACTATGAATGGAATTTCACCATGGCAGCCGCCGTTATGGAATTTCGCAATGTCAAACTGCCGAAGACCGGAGCGGCGCAGGAAGGCGGAAACAGCCCTGAAGAAATCGAGGGCCTGATCCTGGAGCGCATCTTCCTCTTTGAAGAGCTGGTTCGTCTGGTGCAGGCCCTTTTCCGCATGTTTCTAGAGGTACGGATCGGCAATAGCTGGAAGGATGAACTGGTCAAGATTCGCTCCTGGGTCCATACCCGAGGGCAAATGACATAAAATGACGAGCAGGAAAGATACCCCATGGAATTTGAAACTGTAATCGGGCTGGAGATCCACGCCCAGCTCAAGACTGAATCAAAGATATTCTGCGGCTGTTCAACAAAATTCGGGGCGCCACCCAACACCCACACCTGCCCGGTGTGCCTGGGGCTACCAGGCAGCCTGCCGGTTCTCAATAAAAAGGTGGTGGAGTTCGCCATCAAGATGGGTCTGGCCACTGGCTCAGACATCAATCGTATCAATCAGTTCGCCCGCAAAAACTACTTTTACCCGGATCTGCCAAAAGGCTATCAGACCTCCCAGTTTGATCTGCCCATTGTTGAACATGGCCAGGTGGAGATCGAGGTGGACGGCCGAAAACGGATGATCGGTATCACCCGCATGCACATGGAAGAAGATGCCGGAAAACTGATCCATGACGATCGGGAACCCGTCTCCTATGTGGATCTGAACCGCACCGGAACCCCGCTCCTGGAGATCGTCTCCGAGCCGGATCTTCGTTCACCCGAAGAGGCCGCTGCTTATCTGCGCAAAATCCACGCCATCCTCCGCTATCTCGACATCTGTGATGGCAACATGCAGGAGGGCAGTTTCCGCTGTGACGCCAATATCTCTCTGCGCCCTGTAGGTCAGGAAAAGCTGGGCACCCGTACCGAGCTGAAGAACATGAACTCATTTCGGAATGTACAGAGTGCCCTGGAATACGAAGTACGAAGGCAGCGTGACATCCTCATGGAAGGCGGCACCATCGTCCAGGAGACCCTGCTCTGGAATCCCGACCGCAACTGCACCGAATCCATGCGAAGCAAGGACGATGCCCATGATTACCGCTATTTTCCCTGCCCTGACCTCATCCCGGTCAGGATTGATGACGCCTGGATCGAAGAAATCCGCGCCACCCTACCCGAGCTGCCGGAAGCGCGCAAGCTCAGGTTCATACAGGAATACGAACTGCCCGAGCATGACGCCTCCCTGCTGACCAGTTCTCGAGAGCTGGCCGACTATTTCGAGACAGCTGCCAAAACCTGTAATCAGGCCAAAAAAGTCTCAAACTGGATCATGACCGAACTGATGCGCGAGCTGAAGGGCGAAGAGCTCTCCACCTGTAAGGTCAGTGCGGAACAATTGGGTTCTCTGATAAACATGGTGGAGACAGGGACTATCAGCGGCAAGATCGCCAAGACAGTTTTTCTGGAGATGATGGCAAGCGGGAAGGGACCGGAGGTAGTGGTTGAGGAACAGAACCTTGGCCAAGTCTCCAATGAGGGCGAGCTCCTTATCATTGTTCGCCAGATCATTGCCGATAATCCCGGTCAGGTTGCAGACTTCAAGGGAGGCAAGACCAAGCTCATGAGTTATTTTGTCGGCCAGCTGATGCAGAAGACCAAGGGGCAGGCCAATCCCGCCCTGGGCAACAAGCTGTTCAGCCAGGAACTGGCAGGATAAAGAGCCGGGTGGATAAGGAAGAGTGGCAGAAAAAGGGAGATGGACACCGCCAGCGGCTGCGGGATCGTTTTCTGGAACGCGGCCTGGACAGCTTCAGCGACACGGAGGTCCTGGAACTGCTGCTCACCTTCGGCACTCCACGTACGGACTGTAAAGAGGCCGCCCGCCAGCTTGTAACCGAATTCGGTTCCTTTACGGCAGTCTTTGAGGCCTCCATCCCCGCCCTGCAAAAGATTCCTGGTATCGGCCCCAAGAACAGCTTTGCCATCCACTTTGTGCAGGAGGCAGCCAGCCGCTATCTGAAAGAACGGTTGGCCGGCAAGCGCTACCTTCATTCCTCCGCCGAGGTCAGGGACTATCTGCTCCACTCCATGCGCGGCCTGAAGAAAGAGGTCTTCACTGTTATTTTTCTCGACTCATCACATGCCATCATCGATTCCGAGGTAGTGGCCGAGGGTACCATCAACGTCAACACCGTCTACCCCCGGGAACTGATGAACAAGGCCCTGAGTCACAATGCCGCAGCCCTGATCGTCGCCCATAACCATCCCTCAGGCGCACTTGATCCCTCTCCCCAGGATCGTCATCTGACCCGTACCCTGTGCCTGCTCTGCTCATTGATGCAGATCCAGCTCCTTGACCACCTGATCATTGGCGACGGCAGCTATTCCTTTGCCGATCATGGGTTGATGAGCGAACTGCAGCAGGAATGCCGGGAACTGGTAGAGAAGCTACGCTAAAAAATGAATGCCGGCCACTGATGTCCTCCCTCTATATCCATATCCCCTTTTGCCTCTCCAAGTGCCCTTATTGCTCCTTTGTCTCCTATCCAGGCATGGACAAACTTTATCGGCGCTATGTAGCCGCCCTGCTCCGTGAGGCCCAATGGCTACAGCAACACACTTCTGTTCCTCTCCTCTCCACCCTCTTTCTGGGAGGAGGGACCCCAACTATCCTTGCGGGCAGAGAACTGGCAGAACTTGTGTCCTGCTGCCAAGAACTGTTTGCTTTTTGCGATCAGGCAGAGATCTCCATTGAGGCCAACCCCAAGACCATTGACCTGGAGAAACTGTCCCTGCTGCGTCACAGCGGCATAAACCGGCTGTCTATTGGCGTACAATCCTTCAATGACAAAGAGCTGCAGCTCCTTGGTCGTCCACATTCAGCAGAAGACGCAGCTGAGGCCGTACGGATGGCACGGGCAGCCGGCCTTGACAATATCAGCCTCGATCTGATGTATGGACTTCCCGGCCAGGACCACAAATCCTGGCAACAGACCTTGGAGCAGGCAATCTCCCTTAGACCAGACCATCTCTCACTCTATGAATTGACCGTGGAACAAGGCACCCCGTATCATCTCCAACGGAATCAGGGGCTGCTCAACTTACCGGATGAAGAAGACATGGTCATCATGGATCAACTCACAGCAACGCTCTGTCAGCAGGGCGGACTGGCCCAGTATGAAATCTCCAATTATGCCAGGCCCGGCTATGAATGCCGGCACAACATCAACTACTGGCAGAACGGCCCCTACTTGGCATTGGGTGCCGGTGCCGTTGGCTGTGTGGATGGCAGACGCCAGCAGAAGACCGGCGATCCCCGGCGCTACTGTGAACAGATCGAATCGGGGCAATCAGTGGTACAGGAGGAGGAGTGCCTGGAGCGGACAGCATCCTTTCGGGAGACCGTGATCATGGGGCTGCGTATGAGCTGCGGGGTGTCAATGACACAACTACAAAAGCGATATGAGATGGCTCCGGATGACTATTACGGCGACACCCTGACCCATCTGATTGACCAGGGGCTGGTGGAGATGACTACAAGCCATCTACGACTGACAGCCAGAGGCCGGATATTTGCCAATCAGGTAATGGCCGAGCTGGTGTAAGGGAGACAATAACCAAAAAACACAGGCCTGAAGACACCTCTTTATGCGAGCTCAACATCCTTTTTCTCTGCCTGTTCCAAGACACTGAAGTTCAAGGTTATATGCACTGTGAGAAAGGGAAAAATCAAGGCCATGAGAAAAATATTGACGACGGGGATCAAGCTTATCACTGCGGGCAGAATACCCAGACGAAAAGCTTTGCTTCCATGTCTGCGCAGCCAGCCGATCTTGCGGCCCAGGCTCCAGCGTCGTCGCGAGGTCGGATAATCCAGGAACATAAGGGCCGAATAATAAGCATAGAGCAGAAGGACAAGGACTTGACCAAGGAGCGGGATAAAGTTTAGGGTCAAGGCCACTACAGTGACTACCAGTCCGAGAATACCAATCTTCAATCCTTCCACAAGATCAACCACTATCCCTTTGAGGGTAAAGGCCGCATCTTCTTCAAATGCCTGCCCGGCATGCTTTTTTTCAGCAGCACTACTCAAAAAAACATAGCCTGGCGCGCTGAGGGTATAGGCCAGGATAAAGGCAAGATAAAAGGCCACGATCCTGGAAATGATAAAAAAAGTCCATTTCATCACCAGCCAACCGAAGTGTTTCATCCACCCCCAGATCCCCACCGCCTCCGGTACCTGTTGAAAAAAAGCGGCTGTCTGGCCATCAACATAAGCTATGGTCAGCAGATAAGCGCCCCAGGTGAGCGCGAATGTCAGGAGGACCAGCAAAAGACTCCAGCCAAGAAGTTTTGGGCTGCGGAGGAGAAAAGCAATGGATGACCCGAGAGGAATCCATTTGACAGGGGCCTGATGGGGGGGCATACTACTTGAGGATATATCCATGAGAATCAACTCTATTACGATGAAAGGGAAAGGCTGATTTATTGTTTGCTGATGATGCTATGAATACACCAAAGAAGAAAGAAAAAACAGTCTTTATCTGTCAGAAATGCGGCTATCAGAGTCTGAAATGGCTGGGGCGCTGCTCCCAATGTGGTGCCTGGGAATCTCTGGTCGAAGAGCTAATTACTCCGCCCAAAACAGGTGCGCAGGTAAGGCTCAGCACCAAGCCGGTCCCCCTGCATCTGGCCCCGGACAGCGACGAAGAGCGGATTCCCACGGGGATCGACGAACTCGACCGGGTGCTGGGCGGAGGCATTGTGCCGGGATCGGTGGTGCTCATCGGCGGCGATCCCGGGATCGGCAAGTCCACCCTCCTGCTGCATCTGCTGGCCGCCATCGCCAGGCAGGAGAGACGCGTTCTCTACGTCTCGGGCGAGGAATCCGCCCACCAGATCAAGCTCCGCGCCCGGCGTCTTGACGCCATGCATCCGGAAGAGTATCTGGCCTGCGAAAACAGAGCCGAGGCCATCATCGCCATGGCCTGTGAGATGCGCCCCGCCTTGCTGGCCGTGGATTCCATCCAGACCCTGGTTTGTGATGATTTCCCCTCAGCGGCCGGTTCAGTGACCCAGGTCCGGGAGTCTGCCGCCCGCATCCTGGCCATGGCCAAGCAGGAAAACATCCCGACCATCCTGGTGGGCCATGTGACCAAGGACGGGGCCCTGGCCGGACCCAAGGTCCTAGAACACATGGTGGACACGGTGCTCTATTTTGAGGGTGACCGCAACCATGCCTTTCGCATCCTGCGTACCGTGAAAAATCGTTTTGGCTCTACCAATGAAATCGGGGTCTTTGAGATGAAGGAAGAGGGATTGGTGCAGGTGAGCAACCCTTCCGAAATCTTTCTGGCGGAACGCCCCCTGGACGTCCCGGGTTCCGTGGTGTTGCCGAGCATCGAAGGCACCCGGCCAATCCTGGTTGAGGTGCAGGCCCTGGTCAGCCCCACCAATCTCGGGACCGCCAGACGAACCGCCATCGGGGCCGACCCCCAGCGCCTAGCCCTGCTGTGCGCGGTTCTTGAGAAAAAGGCCGGCCTCAATCTTTACGGCCATGATATCTTTCTCAATATTGCCGGAGGGATCCGGATCGAAGAACCGGCCCTGGACCTGGGCGTGATCTGCGCCCTGGCCTCAAGCCTCTTGAACAAATCTATCCCATCAACCACAGTGGTCTGCGGCGAGGTTGGTCTGGCAGGGGAAATCCGGGCCACGAGCCATATAGAGATGCGGGTACGAGAGGCGGAACGGCTGGGATTCACCCGTTTTATCCTGCCCCGCGGCAATCTGGAACGACTGACTTGGAAGAGCAGTATGAATCTTCAAGGAGTGTCAACCATTCAGGAAGTGCTGGCGGTGATTTTTGATTAAAAAGGACCGTCACATTTCGTCGTAACAGTCTCAAAAAAAAAAGTAAGGAGCAGACCATGGATTTTAAAGAACACATCGAAACAGCATGGCAGAATACCCTAAAATTTATCGGACCGGTTCTCATCCTGACCGTCGTCCAGATTGTAGTGAGTGTCTTCAGTTTCGGTATCATGGCCCCGGTCACCATGGCCGGATATATGCAGTCACTCCTTCGGGTACTGCGGGAAGGCAGGGAACCGGAAGTGAAAGACCTTTTTTCCGAGATGCGCTTGTTCCTGCCCTTGGCCCTCTTTGGTTTGGTGGTGATGGTGGTCTTGATTATCGGCTTTACTATGCTGGTACTCCCCGGTATTCTCATGACCGGATGTCTTGTCTTTGGCACCATATACATGGTTCCCCTGATGACCGACAAAAAGCTGGGCGTTATGGATGCGCTTAAAGAATCATGGGCAATGGCCACCAGTGACCCATGGACCGACCAGATTATCCTCACCCTCCTCTACCTGATCATCGTCTCACTGGGAGGCAGTGTGATCGTGGCGGTCTTCTTCACCCAGCCACTGGCCACCCTCCTTGTCCTTTCAGTCTATGAGAAACGACTGCAAAAAAAGATTTCCCTTACCACTCCTGTTACACCGCCCCCTCCCCCGCCAGCGGAATAAAAATACCCCAAGTTTCATTCATTCTTTTTCGCCATTGCGAAGATAGAGTAAAAAAACTCTATCTTCGCAATGTTTCTACTCGGCAAGCAACTTATCCAATGCCTCAGTCAGATACCCTAGATGCCTGGCCTCTTCTTTTGCCAGAAAGTGAAATAACTCTCTGCTCTTTCCCACCTCACTTTGTCTGGCCAGACGACTATAAAGATCCAGAGCCTGAGCCTCAAGCATGATCCCCAGTTGCAGAATATCTTGCATGGTATCAAGTTGTGAATCAAAATGATCCATGATCTGCTGCCGATCCAGACCACCCTCCACAATCCCGACATCAGGATTACCCACGTCGTCACAGCTCCCACCGTCCTTGGTTCCCTCGGCATTAGACCATCCCTGGTCGTCATCAATGCCGCTGAAATCTTCCGGAGCAAACATGGCCACCAGCATTGCCTTATGCCCCTCTTCAAAGGCGGCTAAACGCTCAAGGAACTTTTTATTTTCCTCATTCGCAACCTTATCCATAAGACCAATGTAGAGCTGACGCAGCCCCTCTTCCATGGCATAGGCCATTTGAAAGACATCCGGGAACTCCCGATCCATGAAAAACTCTACGCCCTGTAGTTCCCCGCCAGTGATTTTTTCCCCTTTCCAGGCCACAATCCCGCCGCTCATATTGTAGACCTCACGGAAACCTTCAGCCAGCAAAAGTTGACAGGCAGCTTTACTGCGCACCCCGGAATGACAGTAAACCAGGAGAGGTTCGTCCCGGTCCAGTTCAGCAAGCCTGGTCGCAACCTCTTTCACCGGCATGAGCAGAGCGCCGGCAAGATGGCCCTGTTCATACTCCTTAGGTTGCCGCACATCAAGGATCTGGTAGGTATCCCTGGGATGGATATCTATAAATTTCCTGGCCTCTTCCGGACTCATATTGGCCCCAGGGGTAAACAAACTTTTCCAGTTCATGCCATCAGCTCCTCATACATTGCTTCATTAAAGCCCACATAATAGGTGCCACCCACCTGTAAGGTTGGCGCACGCAGGTTTCCACTACGACCAAGAACATCGCGCATGAGCACATCTTTGACTGCCGGATCAGGGAGATACATCTGCACCTTCTTCCCTTTACCGACAAAGACCTTTTTAGCTCGCCTTAATCTTTCCCAGACTGCATCACCCTGCAACGCCTCTTTTTTCGCATCAATCTCAACTGCAATATCAACCTGACCAAGAGCCTCCCGGGCCTTGCTGCATGAAACTCATCCTTTCCGAAAATATGCCCAATCAATCTTCATCCTGACCACCTCATCTATTCAATTCAAGAATTGCAACTCCAAAAAATACCGATCCCACCGCAAGAGTAATAGCAAAACACAAGAAATAATCAATACCCCGGAGTGAAGAAAGAATAATCTTGCCATGTGCAAGTTATATAAGTATAAAATATGGTCAATTTAGACAAGAGATTCATCTTATCTTATTTTGGATATTAAAATCGTAATAGTTATTCAGACTAACCGATTAAACCATTTTACAGACATCAATCCATTTGTTTCAATTCACCACACTTAATACATTGAGATAAGGAGGTTTTTCATGGATGGTAAATTTTGGGGCAAGATCGCAATCAGCGCCGTTATTCTCGGTCTTGCCATATTTGCTTTCAACACATTCAGCACCACCCCTATAACCAAGATACTCCTACCACCACTCCAAACCTCTGCAACCGCCCAGGAATTCCGGGACACCGTCCTTCTTACCAGCTCCGAGATAGCAGTACAGGAAAAAGGACATCTGACCCGTGCCGCTTTTGCCATTGACAACAGCAGCAATCACGACATAAAAAATATTAAAATTATCTGCACCGTCATGGATGATGCTGGAGCTGAGCAGGGTAGAGATAAGTGGGTCATTTATGACACCATCAAGGCCCATGCAAACGGGGTTTTCTCTTACACCGCAGAAATGTATGTGAGCGGCAAGGCCACTTCCTCTCAATGCCGAATTGTGGATATGGAGATAGCAAAATCGCCGCTTATTGCCATTCACCGAGGGAGCACAGAAGGTCATGGTGGTGGCCACCAGCCAACAGAAGATGTCATGCATGGCGGCCATCATTGAACAATAATCAGCGAAGTTGGCATGAATGAATTAACTGAAATGATTCACTGACAGTAATACTGTACCAATACTACTTACAAACAGGGTTGATGGATGGCTGAAGAGATAGATTTTGATGCAATTTTAAAAAAGTATCACTCTGATCCCTATGATTATGTGGATATCCGTGCCACACAAACAGGTCGGGTCAGTTTCAAAATCACTGAAGGAAGCAATGTCAATTCACCAAGTGGTGAATGGTTGCATATACCCGGCACTCCGCTTTTTGAAATTACCAGGGAACGAAACCCAAAAATTGTAACAGCAAAGACCAATGGCACCATTGCTTCCGTGCGCACAGAGTTGGAAGGACAGTTTGTGGAGGCAGGTGAAAAACTGCTGACTATCCGCCATCCCCTGAAAAAGAAAGAGGTTATCGAAAACATCCTCAAGGAAGTCCTTGATCTTTTTCCTGCTCCGGAACGGGCAAAATATTTTTTCTCCCTCGACATTCAGTCACGGATAGAAAAAAGAGGGGCACGAGCGATCACCATCAAACCCGGCGATGAAATCATTACCATGTCCCTGATGAAGCGCGATACCCCTATCTACTATACCGGTGAGGCCGGTGTGATCCATTCAATTTACTTCACCCCCGGACTCTCTGTAGATCAGGGCCAACCACTCATCGGCATCTGTGCCTCGGACAAATTACCTCTGATCCAGAAAGTTATCACCAGGGTCAAGGCGGACTGGGACAAGCTGATTGAACCTACCACCCTGGAAGAATAACATTGATGGCGGCAATAAATCGCCCGACCCCTGCCTCACTCCAGGAATATCTCTGGACGTACGAAAAAACCAGCCGCAGCCAGTATCCTCTACTGCCCAATTCTGAGGAAATCCTCTGCATTCTCCGTTATGGAGCCATTGTCGGCTCAGTGATCCAATGCCACTCCTCAATGGATCGAACCATGGATCAGGCCCGCCAATATATCTCCGATCTTGAAAAATCCGGGGGGTCGGTGGCCAGCGGGACCGTCATTCTTGCCGACACGCTTATTCGACCCAAAGGCCGTTTTGCTCGAGCCTGGCATGCCCCGGTGGGTGGACTCTGGGGCTGTTTGATTTTGGCCGACACCTTCCTGAGCAAAGCAAGAACCCTCTTGCCATTGACCCTTGGGGTCTCCTGCTGTGAGGCCGTTCGTGACTTGGGCGTCAACGATGCATCTGTGCGCTGGGTCAATGATGTTCTGGTGGACGGCCGGAAGCTCGCCGGCTTCCTGGTGGAAAGCTTTCGCAGCCCCCGCTATGGCGAGGGATTTCATCTTCTTGGCTTTGGCATCAACATCAACAACAGCCGTTTTCCCGCTGCCTTAACAAATATGGCGGTATCACTCAGCCAGATCCTTGACAGCCCGGTGAATTTACATAACTTCACCCTTTCATTCTTAGCCAAGATGGCCTGGAATATAGGGCTCCTCTGCTATGAAGAAGAACGGGAACTGCATCAGTCTTTTTTTTCAGAAGAGCAGAAAAGTCATCTCCTGCTTGAACAGTGGAAAAATCTGTCAGACACCTTGGGGAAAAGGGTCCTCTATGGTTATGACATCCAGCAAAATCCCCTTTACGAGGCAACAGTAACCGGTATCAGAGCAGATGGAGCCATTGTGATGCGACTCAAAGATGGCAATGAGATCATTGAACATGGCGGAGAGCTACAATACTTGTGATGCCAATTCGCATTCAAGCCGACACCTTTGTCGGTCGTACTTTCGCCAGCGCCGGCTCATCGTGAAGCCTGTGCCCAGCCAGTGCCCCTCGCTGTCAACCTGAATAGTGTTTTATGCTATTCCACCATCATTCGTTTCTCGACACCATCAACCTTTCCAATGAGCCTCACTGAGTACTTTCAAAGAGCAGATTTCCCGCTGCAGCAGATGGCGTCCATAATGATACAAAAGGGAAAGGGCTTCGCGCAGGCCGGAACCAGACAGATGCAGACGATGCAAACGACTCAGGGGTTGATTCTGGGCTGATTGAAGGATCTTAATCGTCCCCCGGGAAAGTGGCAGATCTGTTATTTGTCCCCGCTCTCCCTGGCAGCCCCCGCAGACGATACCCCCCGCCCTGCTGTCAAAACCATAATCCTGTGTCGCATTAAAGGGCTGGTTACAGTGCAGACAAAAAGTGAGATTAGGCCGGTACCCTATCTGCTCAAAAAATTTTATTTGAAAAAAGACCAGAACGGTCATGGCAGGTCGCCGGGAATCCAGCGCCTGAAGTCCCCACTGAAGAAGAGAAAAGAATCCATCATCACCCTCGAGGTCACAGGTTGCCACAAGGGTCAGTTCTCGAAGAACAGTGGCCGCCTTATACAACGGCATACTCTGTCGCAAACCGATAAAGCTTTCTAGAAGTTCCGCCTCATTGATGAAGACCAGATTACCACTCCGTGATTCCGTATAACGGATACAAAGGAAACTGAAGAGTTCAAGCTTATTGACAAAGCGTTTTTGACTTCGTTTCGCCCCCTTGGCAATACCCGTCATCCGCCCGATATTCTGGCAGTAAAAAGTGACTATCTGGTCTGATTCGCCATGATCCTGACAATCAAGGACAATGGCAGCAGACTCTTTGCTCGACTCAGACATAAAATCGTAACTGCTCAGCTTGTGAGACTACGGTCGCTCCTGCTCCCACATCCGCCATCTTGATTGAAAAACGGAACTACAACTTTTTAATATAAGCGGCTTCTTTAATCTTATTGACCCAAGCGCCAAATTCCTCTTTCAGCTTTTGATCATAAAGCGTCTTCCTGATCTCTTCTTTCACAGATTCGTATGGGGCCTGAACCACAATTCCACCATCCTGGCTGGAGAGGAGTTTAAAAAACTGATACCCGTCAGGTGTCTCCACGACATCACTCACCTGCCCAGGGGTCAAGACAGTCACAACAGGCCTCATATAATCGGCCATTTCCTCTCTCTGGAATGTTCCGATATTGCCGCCATCTGCAGCCGAAGGAAGCTCAGAAAACTTCTTGGCAAGGGTCGAAAAATCCTGGCCACTCTCAACCAGGCTGCGTACCCGCTCTGCCCTTTTTTTGGCATCAAGCCTGGCGGTTTCCTCTATCTTGTCAGAATGGCCCGAGTCTTTTTTCCAGACAAATCCCATCTGCAGAAGATAATAACCGCCCTGATCCACCTGCTTAGTATAATGGGTATCATAATAATCAAGAATCATATCATCAGTAATGATAATCTTGGATCGTACCTCATAGTTGAGAAGCTTGCTTTGGAGAATCTGATTTCTTAAATTATCACGATACACACTCTCGCTCATGCCCATTGTTCTCAATTGCTCACGAAACTGATCGGGACTCATGTTATTACTGACGATCATCTGTTTAAGAGCGGCCTCAAGTTCGGCATCATTGACCGTCACCTTCTGTTTTACCGCCTCCTGAGCAATAAGCTTTTTATCTATAAGCCCACTCAAGACCTCTTCTCTGGCGCGCCTGAGGGCAGCAGACAGTTCTCCGGCTGGTGCCTGCTCTGTGATCTTCTGGAAAAAAGCCTTCCCCTCTTCATTCACTTCAGACATGGTGATAACATCATCGTTTACAACTGCGACAATCCGGTCAACCAGTTCAGCACGGCAGTTCCCTGGAAGGGCAAGGACAAGGAGAAGCAAAATGGCCGATCCTGAGAAAGAAAAAAAGCGCACATTGGCAACTGACATACTATTCATGGGAACACCTTCAATCCGAGAAAGAGAAAATAAATTGGACCCAACAGCCCTTCACCCATCACTCCAAACAACGTTCATCCTACAATGGCAACGTCAGAAGGTGGCGGATAAAGAAACACGCGGAAAAGCCC
The DNA here is from genome assembly GCA_018821985.1 of Pseudomonadota bacterium. GTDB lineage: Bacteria > Desulfobacterota > Desulfobulbia > Desulfobulbales > Desulfocapsaceae > UBA2270. The sequence continues at coordinate 197,886 of JAHJKP010000013.1, read as the reverse complement.
TTGCTGACAGTCCTGACATTTTTCCCAGCAAATAAGCCGCTGTAAATCATCATAATGTCAAAAACGGCGTAAAAAAGTCATGAAAGACTCAGACATGCAATAGTTTTTTTTTAACGACTCCTGAATGTACCATAAAATTTATTTTGCCACATCATCTTATCATTCTTATCCATATAATGGAAAATTTTGATACTGTCACCAATGTGACTGCTTTACCGGTTGACTTTCTGCACAAACAACATATTTTAGCATTTATACGATAGATGCTAAAATTAAACTTTTTTAATACCAATCTGGAGTCAAGTGAATGAAAAAAATCGCTAGCACCTTTTTCACTAAAACAGCACAAGTCATGGTTTTATGCCTGTTTCTTGCCATCAGCTCCGTACATGCGGCAACAAAGATGCCCTCCTTCAGCCTCGCGGATGCCGTCAATGGCACGACTGTAAACAGTGCAGACTATAATGGAAAGACCTTACTCATCACCTTTTTTGCAACCTGGTGTCCACCCTGCATGCAAGAGGTTCCGACGCTGATGGAGCTACACCAACAATTCTCCAAGGCCAATTTTTCAGTGGTAGGACTTTCTGTAGATCAAGGAGGACCATCCATTGTGGCAAAGCTGGTTGCGAGTCGCTCCATCAACTATCCTGTGTTGATGGCAGATGAGACTACTGCCCGCAATTTTGGGGGAATCGCCGGCATCCCGACCTCCTTCCTCATCAACAAAGAAGGGAATGTGGTTAAAAAATATCCCGGCTATGTCCCTCACGCCATTCTTGAAAAGGACATCAAGACATTAATGAATTAGCATTCATTAATTCAGCTTTTTATTTGACATATGCTTTGTTGATTAGTAGACTTTGCTACAATGTTAGTTTATAAACCCTGGAGAAATCCAGAAAAGAGTAACCTAAATACCATTGGAGAAAAAAATGAAAAAAGGAATCGTATCTGCACTTGTTGCTCTCTCATTCTTGGTCTGCACCGCAGCAGCTTCTTTTGCCTGCACCGGTGTGGTTAAATCCGTTGATGGCGCAAACGTAACCGTAACCTGCGATGATGGCACCGAGGCAATTGCCGAGGGTGCAGCAGCAGTTGGTGACAAAGTAACTGTAAAAGATGGTAAAATTGCTCCTGCCAAGAAGAAGGCAGCTGCCATCGAAGGTTGTTAATTGACATAAAGTTTGTTTTTAAGTAGTTTGCAGGGGCTGATTGATCTATATCAATCAGCCCCTTTTTTTTCGAAAAAAAAGTCTTTAACAATAACTCTGCTTGCCTCCGGCTTACCCCTGAGAGACCTGAATAATCATGGATATTCGAACGTTACCTGCACAGGAAAGGGATATATATAATAAAATCAAGGCCAGATACAAACTCACCTTTGACCGGCTGAAAATTGGCGACAAGACTCTGCGCCTTCTGAAAATAGCCGACATTGAAGAACTGCTGGATGGCAAAGATCCCTTTGCCAATGTCTCTGAATTTCCTTTCTGGGTCAAGCTCTGGGAAGCGGCCATGGTTCTTTCCTATGTCATGAGCAAGTTGCCGGATCCACAAGGGAAGACTGTGCTCGAACTGGGGGCGGGCCTGGGCGCGCCAGGTCTTGCCGCAGCGGCAGCCGGTTTTGATGTGACCATTTCCGACTATGAAGATATTATCATGGATTTTCAAAAGGTGAGCGCGGCGGCATCCGGGCTGCACAATATAACCTTCACCCATCTCGACTGGCTGAATCCACCCGAGCTTGCCCCTTTCGATATCCTGGCAGGAGCGGAAATCCTTTTTCGGGAAGAATTTTTTGAGCCTCTGCTGAATATATTCAAGAAATATCTCAAACCGGATGGTTTCATCTATCTGGCCCATGACGCCAGCCGCAGAAGCCTCCCCCTTTTTCTTGAACAGGCCAAAAAAGACTTTGAGATTACCCTCAACAAACAAGTCATCAAGAAAGAGGGCCGGGAAATCACCATTATTATCAATCGACTAAAACGCAAAAAGGGCTGAACCACGAAAAGAGATGGCCTTTTACCCAATCAATCTGAACATTAGCGGTCAACTCTGTGTGATCATCGGTGGAGGGGCTGTTGCTACACGGAAGATCACCTCCCTGTTGGCATGTGATGCCAGGGTACGGGTTTTCAGCCCGAAACTCTCTTCCGGACTCAAACCATTCATCGACCAGAACAAACTGGAGTGGTTCCCCCGAGCCTACATGCCCGGAGACCTCCAAGGAGCGACTCTTGCCTTTGCCTTAACCGACCGTCCGGAGGTTCAGCGTCAGATAGCGACTGAGGCCAAAGAACTTGGAATCCCCATAAATATTGGCGACAATCCCGAGGCCTGCACCTTTCAGACCGCAGCCACCATCCGCCAGGGCGATTTACTGATCTCAGTCTCAACCGGCGGCGGTAGTCCGGCACTGGCCGCCACTATCCGCAAAGAGCTGGAAGCGCAATATGGTCCTGAATATGGCGATCTCATAAAACTACTTTCCATGATCCGGCAACTTACAGTAGGCCAGAGTACTTCCCAGGAAAAACAGAAATTGCTGCTTGAAAAAATTCTCAAGACAAATATTCTTGCCCTTCTGAAAATGAAAGAGTGGCAACTGCTCCATGAAAAACTGCTGGAAATTCTTCCACGGGAAATTAATGTAAATTATCTGGTGGAAGCCTTGAAACATTAGGGGCCGTTACGGTACTGCAATGTTACAATTATTTTATGACAACGTCTTAGGATTTCCATTCAAGCCGTGCATGTGGACGAAAAGACAATTATAGAAGATCCCTTAACGTAGAAGATACGAGAATAGTCACCATACGACGGCTTGCATCTCTGCTTTATGGATTATTCTCCTGAAGTCTATCCCTTAACTTGAATAACAATGATGGGTGAAATAAGTTATTTACTTTTCCAGGCGGTTCTGGCTGCAAGCTGCATGGCCCTCGTCTTTTATGGTGTCTTTTTTGTCAAGCAAAAGGAAAAGATCCGGACGATTGCCAGACTGATACTGATTGCGGCGGGCGTTCTGCAGACACTATATATCCTGTTCCGCTATCTGCAGTCCGGATATACACCCATTACCTCACAACATGAGACGATTGTTTTTTTTGCCTGGTCGGTGACTTGGGCCTATCTGTCTTTCCGCTGGCGCTATACCGTCAAAAATTTCGGAACCTTCATCTCTCTACTGGTTTTTATCCTGCTCCTGATTGCCGCAATTGCATCGCGTTCCATAAATCCTCTGGCCCCGGCCCTGCAAAGCTGGTGGCTACCGATACATGCTGGAATTGCCGTCATATCATACGGTTTCCTGGCCCTGGCATTTTGTGGCGGCATCATGTATCTCCTGCAAGAGTATGAGCTGAAAAGCAAGCGATTCGGCTATTTCTTTACCCGCCTGCCCTCCCTTGAGTCGCTGGACCAATTGAACAGCCACTGCCTGGCCATCGGCTTTGTCTTCTTGACCCTGGGCATCATTACCGGTTCGATCTGGGCCCGTCAGGCTTGGGGAACTTACTGGCACTGGGACCCAAAAGAGACCTGGTCACTGATCACCTGGTTTCTCTACGCCGCCCAGATTCATCAACGTTTTTCCGCCGGTTGGCGAGGCAAGCGAGCCGCCATTATGGCCGTTATCGGATTTGCTTCTGTCCTCTTTACCCTCTGGGGCGTAACGTATCTGCTCGGAGGGATCCACAGTTATGCCCAGTGATATGATTCTGCTGCTGGGGGTGAATCATAAAACAACCCCTCTGGCAGTACGCGAACAATTGGCTCTGGGCAATGGATATGAGCAGCCGCTTCATGCCTTACGGGGCATTGCCGGCTGCAAGGAATGCTATCTCCTTTCCACCTGCAACCGCGTGGAAATTCTTGTTGTGGCTCAGGAAGACGCACAGGTAGAGGCCCATATCGCCAGGCTGCTTTTTGGTGACTCGGTGGCGCCGGAAAAACATCAGGACTATCTCTATATCTACCGCAACGATGCAGCCATACATCACCTGTTTATGGTCTCCACCAGTCTCGATTCGATGATTGTAGGGGAGGCCCAGATCTTAGGCCAGCTGAAAGAGGCCTATCGACATGCAGCCGAGCTTAAATGCACCGGACCGGTCCTCAACAAACTACTGCACAAATCGTTTTCCGTGGCCAAGAGGGTACGGAGCGAAACCCTGATCGGCGCCTCGGCCGTCTCCATCAGCTATGCCGCGGTTGAACTTGCCAAAAAGATCTTCGGCAACCTTCAGGACAAAAACGTTCTCCTGATTGGGGCGGGCGAGATGGCAGAACTGGCCGCTGAACATCTTGTCGGTCAGGGTGTGCGCAAGGTAGTGGTGGCCAATCGAACCCTGTCCCGAGCCATGGATCTGGCCAAACGATTCAATGGATCCGCCGTCTCTCTGGACGAACTCTTTTCTCAACTTGAACAGGCAGATATCGTCATCAGCTCTACTGGGGCACCGAACATCATTCTTCATAAGCAGGATGTAAAACCAATTATGCGGGCCCGTCGGAACGAGCCAATCTTTTTTATCGATATTGCCGTTCCCCGTGATCTGGATCCGGAACTGAACGATCTGGACAATGTCTATCTCTACGATATTGACGATCTCCATAATGTGGTAGAGATCAACAAATCAGAACGAGACAAGGAAGCAATCAAGGCCCGTCGGATTGTTGATGAAGAGGCATTGAAATTCCTGAGCTGGCTGGATAACTTATCCGTTGTCCCCACCATTGCCGCACTCAGAAAAAAAGCGGATACTATCTGTCAGGTCGAGCTGGAACGAACCCTGTGCCGTCTACAGCTTAGTCCCGAGGAACAAAAAGCCATTGAAAAAATGGCCTTGGCCATAAGCTCAAGACTTCTGCATGACCCTGTTTCTTTCTTGAAAAATGACAGCTGCAAGGAACAGCATGATATTAAGGTGGAGATGATCCGCGCTGCCTTTAACCTGATGGACAAAAATTGATATTCCGCCCACGCCAGGAAGTTCTGGAAGATGAATGGCTTATTGTCCGTAATTCTGGAGAGATTCCGGAGATAGCCTTTCACTCAACATATTACTATCTCACGGAAGATCCGGATGGCCCACAACTGCAATTAGACAGAGAAGAAATACAATATCTGCAGGAGGCTGCCACTGCACGCTACCAGGAGATCATCCTGCGAGATCTTTGCTTTGAAAACCGGGAGCTCACTATCTATCGGGGGGTGCAGCGGGCTATTTTTAACTGGCGCCGCTCTGTTGCCTTTTGTGAACGACAGGATATCGCCTGTCATGACTTACGCAGTACCACCAAAGAAGCCTTCCTCCTGTTACTGAAAAAGGCTCGGCGCACAAACAGTACAGCCCCCATTTCCCCGGGGGCCATCAACACTTTTCCGTCCCTGGCCTTCGTTTTCAACTGCAGCTCACATGACCTAACTCTCTTTGCCCAGGAACTGGGAATCACCAAGGAGCAGCTCCCTGCAGATCTCTCTCTTTTCTGCAATTGATAACTGGCATCAATAGACATGCAGGATACATCCAACAGAGCCTTCCTCAGGCCCTCACAAGGAATAATAAATAAAGCTAGTGAATTGATAGACAAATTCTTGCTTCCTGAAAAAAAAACGTAGTATATCTGCAGAAATGATACGATAATAAAATGACGGCTGTGACTGTAACAAACATTCAACAAGAACCCACCATGAAAGGAAAAGAAAATGCCCTATGTCAACATCCGGGTAGCCGGCAAATTAAACAGGAAACAAAAAGAAAATATCTGTAAGGGAGTCACCGAGGTCATTGCCAGAGAGGCAGCCAAACCAGCCGAGTCCATCCTCATCTTTATCGATGAAGTGGAGCATGAAAATATTGCCAAAGGTGGAACCCTGCTCCAGGCACCAAAATAAACACCAATGGACGTTGAAAAGAGAATCCGGGAATTACGCATCCTTCTGCAGGAACACGCCCATCGCTATTACGTTCTCGATGACCCGCTTATCTCGGACGGAGAATATGACCTGCTCTTCAATGAACTCCTGCGCCTTGAAGAGGAACATCCCGAGCTGGTCACCACTGACTCCCCAAGCCAGCGCCCAGGCGGGGCTCCTCTTGATAAATTTGAGCAGGTGGTGCATCGCCTGCCCATGCTCAGCCTGGAAAATGCCTTCAGCTCCGACGACCTTCGCGCCTTTGAGGATCGCCTGCTCCGATTTCTGAATCAGGATATCAGCTCCTCCCCCCTGTCGTACATGGCAGAACCCAAGGTTGACGGTCTGGCAGTGGAGCTCATCTACGAACAGGGCTGTCTGCTTCAGGGAAGCACCCGTGGCGATGGCAGTAAGGGCGAGGATATCACTGCCCAGTTGAAGACGATCTCTTCTATCCCCATCCGACTCAATGACTGTTCACTGCCGCGGATAGAGGTGCGGGGCGAGGTCTTTATGGATCGTCAGGCATTGACGGAACTGAATCAGGAACGACTACTAAACGGAGAGCCGCTTTTTGCCAATCCCCGGAATGCCGCTGCCGGTTCTCTACGCCAGCTTGATCCTGCCATTACGGCCAGACGATCACTGAGATTCCTGGCCTATGGCATTGCGGATTCCAGCCAGACGCCCTGTGCCAGCCAAGAGACACTCCTGGTCTGGCTGGGAGCACAGGGGCTGCCAGTCAGTGAACTCGCCCACCCCTGTGCATCAATCAGCGATGCCATCGACCGTTTTGAACAACTTGCAGCCCTGCGTCATAGCTTGGCCTATGAAATTGACGGCATGGTGGTCAAGGTGAACGACTTTCATCTCCAGCAACGACTGGGCAACAAGGCCAGGGCTCCACGTTGGGCCATTGCCTGTAAATTTCCAGCCACCCAAACCACTACCAGACTTGTTGCCGTTGAGTTCCAGGTCGGCCGCACCGGTGCGGTGACGCCAGTAGCGCTGCTTGCACCAGTGGAAGTGGGCGGCGTGACAATAAGCAGGGCCACCCTGCATAATCGTGACGAGTTTGAACGTAAAGATCTTCGCATAGGCGATACCGTTCTGGTACAAAGGGCTGGCGATGTTATCCCTGAAGTGGTAAAAGCCATTGCTGAAAAACGTGATGGCCGCGAACAGCCCATCGTCATGCCCACCCATTGTCCGGTTTGCAGTCATGCCTTACTCAAGGCAGAGGGTGAGGCCGTGACCCGTTGCGTCAATCCCCACTGCCCGGCTCAAAGATTACGTTCCCTGATCCATTTCAGCTCCAAGGCAGGGCTGGACATTGAGGGACTGGGTAAAAAAAGTATGGAACAACTCTTCAACCTGAAGCTGGTAGAAGATATCCCCGATATTTTCTACCTGAGACATGAACAATTGGCAGGGCTGGAAGGCTGGGGAGACAAATCAGCCGACAATGTGCTTGCGGCAATCGAGGCAGCAATACAGCCGCCATTGGGGAAATTTCTAACTGCGCTCGGCATTCGTTTTGTGGGTGAAGTGACAGCCTCCCTTCTTGAACAGACCTTCCCCTCTCTGGAACATCTCATGGAGACTTCCATGGAGACATTACTGGAGATTGAGGGGATAGGGGAGCAGGCCGCCCGAAGCATTATTGATTATTTCAACGACCCAGAGGTACGTGAGATGTTTGCCCGACTGCAAGAGGCCGGGGTGGCACCCCAGGCAGGTCAGCAGCTCCAGGGGGATCAACCGCTCAGCGGTCTGGTCTTCCTCTTTACCGGCACCCTGACCACTCTGTCGCGAACAGAGGCAAAAAAGTTGATCAAAGACAATGGCGGCCAGATCGCCACCACGGTCACCCAAAAGATGACCCATCTGGTCGCCGGTGACAAGGCTGGCTCAAAATTGAAAAAGGCCAAAGAGCTTGGCAAGATCATCCTGACGGAAAACGAATTTCTGCAGATGATCCACCATAACCCTCAGCCCGACACAGAGTAAGCCGTTCTAAAAAATAACATGACCACTTACCTGACCAAAGCGGCATAACATATCGTAACAAAACAATTATAAAGGACCCAGTTATTTCATAACGGCTCCTAAATCTAACCAAGGAAAAAGATGAAAATGTGTTTGCGATGGATTATCGCCGTGTTGTTTATTCTGGCCCTTTCCATTTTCGTTCTGATACTGGCCCTGCCCTTTCTGTTTACCCCCAATGATCATAAGGCTTTCATAATTGATCTTATTCGAGAACAAACAGGGCGGGAACTGAGTATTGCGGGTGATCTCCAGCTTACGATCTCTCCTGGCCTGAATGTGACTTGCGCACTCGGAAAAATGCGTCTTGGCAACAATACACCCTTTGCGAACAGCACCTTCTTCGAAAGCGAGCAGGCAAAGATAGAACTGTCACTCTGGTCCTATCTGCTCCAGAGACGCCTGCACATGACAAGCATCACAGTGGATGGTGCCACGCTGAATCTTGTTCGCAACAAAGACGGAATAAGTAATTGGCAGAAAATGGCCAACCCTCCTGCAACAGCAGACGAAAAAACAACAGCGGCGGAAAGTGGTCAAAAGCGACCGTCACCGACAGGGTTCCTTCCGCATGTGACAGGCCTTGATTTTGGCAAGCTGAACCTGACTCATGTCAATGTTCGCTATGATAATCGACAGACAGATAAGATAATTGTTTTCAAGGAATTGAAGATCAGAACCGGTCGGCTGATGGAAAAAGAACAATTCCCCTTTGAGACTGCTTTCAACCTGACCCTTGAGAATAAGGGTCAGGATAAGCCAGCCATCATTCGTTCAGGCGACATCGTAATGCAAGGAAATGCGACATTTTTCTTACAGGATCCCCACCTGCTCCTCGAAGATTTACGAATGGAAGCAACAGTCAAGGGTCAGGCACTGCCCAAACGGGGCCTGAAATTCTTTTTAGCAGGCAACAGCGATATTCAACTGCTCCAACAAAAAGTTACCATGAAAGATTTTTCTCTTACCCACGAAGATATTCGCCTGCAAGGCAGCGGTACCGTGGAAGATATTTCGTCACCTCGTTTCAACTTATCACTCAAAATCTCTGAGAGTTCGCCCAAATCTATTTTAAAACAGCTGAAAGCAGCCCTGCCGATCTTGCGCGACACGGCCCCCTTTACTCTTTTAAGCGCGAAGATGCTGGTCAAAGGCGATATGGATCTGACCGAGATTACTGATCTGATGGTCATGGTTGACGAAACAGCAATCACGGGATCAATACAAATAAAAGATGTCAGAAATCCTGCCTATGAGGCAATCATTCATATCAATCATCTGGACCTCGGCCGCTATGCTCCTTCCAAAAAGGAGGCACCACCGGTCAGCGAAGAAGAGCAGACAGATTTTGTTGCCGAAGGCGAACAACTCATAGCTGCGGCCCCCATCATTCCAGTACATTTTCTCAAAGCCCTTCTTCTACAACTCGATCTGCAGCTCGATTCTTTGACGGTGGGCGGGGCTGAGTTATCACAGGTGCAGATCAAGATTGCCGGAAAAGATGGCAAAATTCAACTGGCCCCGTTGACTGCCCATTTGTACGAGGGCAGCATCAAAATTGAGGCCGCAATGGATGTCACGGGAGATATCCCCCAGATCCAGATCAAGCCAAACATCGACAAGGTTCAGCTGGCACCACTCTTCCTGGACATGACCGGCAAAGCGGCAGCAACAGGCACAGCTTTTATCGAAGCCGACATCAACAGCAGCGGGCTGAGCCGTGAAGATCTTCTGAGCCATATCAATGGGACCCTGCAATTTGAGTTCCTGAAAGGCGAGATAAAGCCGATAACGATCCTGCAGGTAATCAAAGCAACATTGGCCACACAGCAGAAACAGGAAACTCCGCCAGCGACAGACGATGGGGCAACACGATTTGTCCGTCTGACCGGCACCGGTATTTTTAAAGATGGGATCCTCTACAATGAGGATTTCATGGCAGCATCAGAGATCATGCAAATGACGGGTGCAGGCGAGATCGATCTTGCACGCCGGCAGATCGATCTCAAACTCGATATCTCTCTCCTCCCCTCATATCTGGATGAAGATATCGAATTAACCGGATTTAGCGGCAGAATAATTCCTTATAAAATATTCGGCCCGATTAGCGATTTGAGCCAGGAAGCGGATGTGATCACCGTTTTGAGAACGGAGGCAGGGAAACAGCCGCTGCAGGAATTACCGGAACAGATCGACCAGAAATCGTCGCTTCAAGAAAAGAACGACTCAGCCACTTCTCCTGAGCAGACGAAAAAAGAGACAAAAGGAGACTGAGCCGTTAGAGACCAATCAAGTCGTTCTCTGGCAGCTAAGGTTTTTCACAACTCACAACTTTCCTTCTTGAGCAGTGCCGATACCATAGAACTCTATTTAGTCCTTGCCTCAAGCGACAAGCTGTGAGAAGATTTTAACAGGGATGGATATATTCTACGAACTAATCACTTACCATTGAAAGGAGAGCCATGAAAAGAATTACTGATATTAAACGAGTGATTACACCCATTGATTTCTCTGAGAATGCCCCATTGATAGCCGAATCAGCAGCCTATGTGGCCGGAACCTTCAAGGCCGAGCTGAATCTGATCTTTGTGGTCCAGGATTTCACCGATTACTCCGGATTTTTTGTCCCTCAAATGAATGCGCCAGACCTGGTTCAGGAATTATTTACCAGCGCCCAGGAAAGGATGGATAAATTTTGTCAGGACAACGAAGAATCTTTTAAGGCCCTGGGAGTAACGGCCCTAAGCTCCAAAGTCCTGATGGGTGATGTGGCCGAACAGATCATAGACTATGCCATTAACAAGCAGGGAAATCTGATCGTCATGGGAACCCATGGGTATAAAGGTCTGGAAAAAATCATGTTCGGCAGCATCGCCGACAAAGTAGTCAAGGCCGCTCCCTGTCCAATAATGACGGTTAATCCCTACACCTGTTGCCAGGCCCAAGAATAATAAAGAGGCAGTGGTAAACAATGCCGGGATCAGGACAAAGTAACGCGCAGCATAGCGCGGCAAAAGCAGCGGGATTTATGGCTGACTGCCCATGGGCCTAAGCTCTGAAAGCAGCCACATGCTGACCTTCCTCCTGGCTGACAAGTCGATACGGGGAGTGATCCTTGATGGTACCCTTTTGGTGCAGGAGATGCAAGGACGCCATGAACTTGGGACGCTGGAAACACTGATCCTTGGCCAGGCCTTGCAAGTGACGGCACTCATGGCTTCATCGCTGAAGGGTCACGACGAGATAGGCTTGAAAATAGACTGTTCAGGGCCGGTCAAAGGCCTTGTCACCGAGGCCACTGCCAGAGGAGAGGTTCGCGGCTATCTCAAGCGGAATCCAATTCCTCTCGTCTGCCCCCTTGAATCCTTCGATTCCATAAACAACCTCAACACCTGCTGGGGAGAGGGTTTTGTTACCATCAGCCACTATCTCGAAGGAGGCAGACAACCCTTCAGCGGTAACGTCGCTTTGCAATCCGGCAATATTTCCTCCGAGGTGGCCCACTATTATCAAATCTCCGAGCAACTCCCCACAGCGATTCATCTCACTATTTTTTTTGATCTCCAAGGCAAGCTTGCCGGTGCCGGTGGGCTATTATTACAGAGCATGCCAGGGGCCAGCGACGAAATATTTACGATCCTGGAACAGAAAACGAAAACCTTGCCATCCCTCGGCAAGGCGCTTGCGAAAGGTCAGAAGATCAGTCCATGGTTACACGAACAGTTTGCTCCTTTCCATCTTGATATTCTGGAAGAACACCCTGTTCATTTTTACTGTCGCTGCGATGCTCTGCGCATACGTCTCCTCCTACTGCACCTACCCTTGGCTGACCTCGAAGAGATGCGTGACAATGGACCCTTCCCAGTGCAGGTAAGTTGTCATTTCTGTAACGAACTGTACCGCTTTGATCAACAAGCCCTGACAGAGCTCTGTCAGGAAAAAGAGTCGTGCACCTGAAAGGCTCTGTGCCCTTGTAACAAAAAAATAACAGAGCAAGGCAAGCAGAAAGGAGAAATCCAAGCAAGGTCAAGAGAACGACGCAGCAACAACACAACTCTTTTTGACAAGGATTGGCACAATAATTTGATGATTAGAAAGAAAGCTAACTCAGTTCAGGCCATAATAAGCCTCAAATCTTGAACTTATAAAATCTCAGACAATTCTCTCAAAAGTCGACAATGGATACATTTCTGGCAAGACAACCCATATTTGACCGCAATCGTCACATTTATGGATATGAACTCCTCTTTCGGGCCGGTGAAGCCAATATCTTTCCACAAATTGATGGCGATGTTGCCACCTCGAAATTGCTCTCTTCCACCTTTTTCACCGTTGGCATTGAAGAAATAACCGGAGGTCGTAAGGCATTTGTCAATTTCACCCGTGAGCTATTGCTGCAAGGGGCTGCCCATATGTTTCATCCAGGTACCTTTGTGGTCGAGATTTTGGAAGACGTCTGCCCCGGTGCCGAGGTGCTGGAGGCCTGCAAGGAACTTCGCAGCAAAGGCTATGACATTGCCCTGGATGATTTTACCTGCACATGTCAAACAGAAATATTTATGGCGGTTGCCACCATTGTCAAGATTGATTTCAGAACGACCTCCATCCTCGAGATCAAGGATATCCTCAGTCGCTTCAGTCTTCACCCCTGTGCGTTTCTCGCCGAGAAAATTGAGACTCACGAAGAGTTTGATCTGGCCAATGAATTAGGATTCCGTTATTTCCAGGGCTATTTTTTCTCCCGGCCGGAGATGATGAAGAAAAAGGATATCTCTCCTGTAAAACAGCATGTTCTGCAACTCCTGATCAGAATTTTTCAGGAAGATTGCACCGTAACCGATCTTGAACAGATTATTTCCCGCGATGTCTCCATGAGTTACAAACTGCTGAAGTATATCAACTCCGCCCACTTCTCCCGCGTCACCCCTCTTTCATCGGTAAGACAGGGCATTGCCTTTCTCGGCTTAAACGAGATCAGGGCCTTTGTGACGATCATTGCCACCAGTCAACTGTGCCAGGACAAACCCAATGAGCTCTTGCGCACCTCGGTTATCCGCGCCCGTTTTCTGGAGCATATCGCCGCTGAAGTACGCAGAGATAAAGAAGAGTTATTCATCCTGGGCCTTTTTTCCCTGATTGATGCCATACTCAACATCTCGATGGATGAACTCATTCCTCGCCTGCACCTCAATGAAAGGCTGCAGGAGGCTTTGGTAAAAAGAGAGGGGGAACTCTTCACCTATCTGCAGATGGTCGAATCCTACGAAACAGGTCAATGGGAGAAACTGGATCTGCTGGTTCAGAACGCAGGAATTGCCGAGGGACGGATGGCCATTTTTTATATTGAAGCTGTGAGCTGGACCGACAGGTTTGCCTAAGAAGATTCAAGGTACCATCCCCATATAAATTATCCTGGAAAGTTGAGAATTGTGCTCAAGGAGATTTTTCCAATAACCCCTTGGGATTCTCAGACAATGGCACCACATTCCTACTCACAACTTGCGACGAGAAGAAAAGATTTGATTAAAGGAGGAAGGCTCATGTTGATACGCTTTTTTCTGAATGAGCCCAATGGCAAGGCCTAGGCATCATTTCCTGGAGATGATGCCCAGGTTGGGAAAAAAATAAGATATCAGCAATGGGTATCTCTGGATGTGGCCACCTCCAGAGAAAAAATGATGGGATATCTCGACAAGCTACTCAGCAAGAGATCCGGACAGCAACTTGGGACATGATAAGCCAGAGTGCGCTGGGCGCACTCTGGCTTTGTTGTTTCAGGAGGCCTGCTCCAGCGCCACCGCCACCGAGACCGAGGCGCCGACCATGGGGTTGTTGCCCATGCCGATGAGCCCCATCATCTCCACATGGGCGGGAACCGAGGATGAACCGGCAAACTGGGCGTCCGAATGCATCCGGCCCATGGTATCGGTCATGCCATAGGAGGCAGGACCAGCGCCCATATTATCCGGATGCAGGGTGCGTCCGGTGCCGCCGCCGGAGGCCACCGAGAAGTATTTCTTACCCTGCTGGACACACTCTTTTTTGTAGGTGCCTGCCACCGGATGCTGAAAACGAGTGGGATTGGTGGAATTACCGGTGATGGAGACATCGACTCCCTCCAGATGGTTGATGGCCACCCCCTCACGCACATCGTCGGCGCCATAGCAGCGCACCGCCGCCCTTTCTCCCAGAGAATACGCCTTCTCTTTAACCACGCTCAGTTTACTGGTGGCGTAATCATACACGGTCTCCACATGGGTAAAGCCGTTGATCCGCGAGATGATCTGGGCCGCATCCTTACCAAGACCGTTGAGGATAACCCGCAGCGGCTCCTTGCGCACCCGGTTGGCTGATCTGGCAAGCCCAATGGCCCCTTCTGCCGCAGCAAAGGACTCATGGCCGGCAATAAAGGCAAAGCATCTGGTCTCTTCCCGCAAAAGCATGGAGGCCAGATTGCCATGACCAATCCCCACCTGACGATGATCCGCCACTGATCCGGGGATACAAAAGGCCTGCAGGCCCTCACCAAGAGTCGCGGCAATATCCACCGCCCTCTTCTCGCCTTTCTTGATGGCAATGGCCGCACCCAAGGTATAGGCCCAGCAGGCATTCTCAAAGCAGATAGGCTGGATCTTTCTCACCAGCGCCGCCACATCCACGCCATAGGCGTCACACACCTCTTTGGCCTCTTCCAGGCTCTTCATTCCATATTTTGCAAGGACAGGAGTGATCTGATCTATCCGCCGGTCATAACTTTCAAACAGTGCCATGATACTCCTCCTTATTCCTTTCGGGGGTCAATTGTTTTGACCGCATGGTCGAAGCGGCCATAGGTGCCTGTGGCATCCGCCAGCGCCTGACCAGGCTCCACGCCCTTTTTGATCGCCTCCATCATCCGGCCCAGATGAACAAACTTGTAGCCGATAATCTCATCGTCACCATCAAGTGCCAGCTCCAGTACATAGCCTTCGGTCACCTCAAGGTAACGGGGGCCTTTGAGCCGGGTGCCATAAGTGGTGCCGCACACCGAACGCAGTCCCTTGCCCAGATCTTCCAGACCGGCGCCAATAGGCAGTCCGCCTTCTGAAAAAGCGGACTGGCTGCGGCCATAGACGATCTGCAGAAAAAGCTCCCGCATGGCGGTATTGATGGCATCACAGACAAGATCCGTATTGAGGGCCTCGAGGATGGTCTTGCCGGGCATGATCTCGGAGGCCATAGCTGCCGAATGGGTCATACCGGTGCAGCCGATGGTCTCGATCAAGGCCTCTTCAATGATCCCGTCCTTGATATTGAGGGTCAGCTTGCAGGCACCCTGATGCGGGGCGCACCAGCCGATCCCGTGGGTGAGCCCTTTGATGTCTTTGATCTCGCGGGCCTTGGTCCACCCGCCTTCCTGCGGGATGGGCGACGGCCCGTGACAGGCACCCTGGGCCACAGGGCACATCTCTTGTACTTCAGAAGAGTATTGCATACTATTCTCCTATGAGGGATTTATTGAAAAAAATGAGAGGGCAAAAGATACAGGATAAAGCTCAAAATAGAAATTTAAAAAGGAAAAATCAGTGGCTGGCTGGCAAATATTATCTTTTTGTTCGTGACCACTCTCGTTCTATCCTTTTTTTCCGGTAACCAGAATGATGGGATACGCCCGCTCAAGCCCGGCCTCATTCGTCTTGACAATGGAATGGACCTCTTTGACCGATACCTGAGTCAGGCCAAGGCCGGTCAGGGTTGTCACCAGATATTCCGGATTGAACCCGTGATGCATGACCCCATCGGCTTCAGCGTCATGAAAAGAGCCATCTTCCTCCTTCAGATCAGCCACCGCCAGATAAGCGCCATCCTTCAGCAGGTCACAAAAGCGGGCCAAGAGCTGATCAGCTTCTTTGATGTGATGCAAGGTCATGGCACAGAAGATCAGGTCAAACGTGTCCTCCAGTGATTCTTGCGACAGGTCCAGACGCAACGGAGTCACATTGCTAATCTTTTCACTCTCGATCTTCCGGGCCAGCTCTGCAAGCATGCCACTTGAGGTATCCACGGCAGTGAGCGTTGCCAGCTGCGGCGCCAACGCCAGCCCCACCAGGCCAGTGCCGCATCCGTATTCCAATGCGCTCATTTTTTTATTCAGCGGCAGGGTACTGCTGATCGCGGCCGCAATCTTTGCTGCCAGTTCAACCCGGCGCTGCTTCTGATCCCAACCGGCCGCGGCCTTGTCAAAATGTTTTCCACTCATATTCTATCCTGTTGCTATGGTTGATGAATTATCTCGGGGTTCTCGACAGAGAACTTACAATTCACTGATCTTCTCAAACAGATCCCGGTCTTTTTCGATCTTGATACGGTTGCCGATAACAGCACGATGTGAGCTGGACAGCATCCGGGTGAAAGCCGGAGCAAAGTCCTGCATATCCCGGACCCGGGTGGAGATTATCTCTTCAATACGCTGTTGTTTATGGGCTGGTGTTATCCCGCTCAGATATTCATTTCTGGCGGTTGCCCCTTTAGCGGCAGAACTCTGCAGGGGATCAAAATTACCATAGGTGCCGATAACCAGTTGCTCCAGTGCCTCATCTGAGAGTTGCATGCCGGAGATAATTCCAGGAATGGCAGCATAACTGTCATAGGTCTTACGCACCTGCGGATCCCGATAACTGACAAAACCGATATTGCCGGTGATATGACTGAACTGGATAAAACAACCATAGGCCCCGCCCATCTGCCGCACCGTGTTCCATAGATAATCACGGGAGAGATAATTTTTCAGGACCTCAAAATGGCCGTTATAGCCAGCTCCGTTAGGTAAAAGAGAACCTGCCTGCACAGCAAAGACGATCTCAGCCGAGGTAATCAACGCCTCATGGGCCGGCAGCTCCGGCAGAGTCAGGATCTGCCTGGTGACAGGATTCGCTGGGAGGGCAGCCACCAGGGCAGCCCCATGACGAGAAAAGGTGGCGATTTCTTCAGGGTCACCAGTAATGGCCAGGATCAGATTGTTGCGATTAAAAAGAAGGTTGGCCATTTCCTGCAGGGCAGCTAGAAACTCCTCTTCCAGCCGCAGGTAATTCTGATCCAGCTCTTTTTCCGCCCGATACGAACTCACGCCGGAAATCATCTCATTGTAGGCCCCGGCAAGACCGAGATGAGCAAAGGCACGTGAGGCCGCTAGACTGTAGCCTTCACTCTGGGCACTGTGCTCCGACCAGGCAAATTCCCGATGCACGATCTCCTTGATATGCGCTCTATCCTCGAAAGATAGCTCACTGAAGATCTCGGCCATCAGTTGCATGGCCCGTTCCTGATATTCGGGCAGACACTTCATCTGAAACCAGAGAACAGGCTCTACCTGTTCCGCATTACCCAACTTGCTGTAGATATTGAAGGAGTGTGAGAAATCACCGGTAGACGTGCCCAGCTCCCGGGCCAGATGCATGAAGTCCATCTTTCGGGTACCGATTTCGGTGACAATGGTGGCAAAGAGGTCCAGCCATGGCAGAAGCCGGGTGGGAAGCACCGAGATATCAAAACCCATGTCCACATAGGAAATATGCTCCGTGGCAAGTTCACTGACCAAAACCTGCACGCCTCCAAACATTTCATGAGGCTGGACCACATGAAAGGAAAGATGAGATTCGAGATCGCTGTGACTCAGATGCGGCAAGACGGCAAGAGATTCAGGACTGTTAGGCGTTTGTTGATGCCGCTGCAGTTCAGAGGTCCTGGCCAGCAATTCCTGCCGCTGGGCTCCGGTCAAGGTTGCCGCATGGTTTTCCAACCTTCCTCTCTCTTCATCCTGGGTCTGGGCCAGTTTCTCAGGATCAGGGATCAGAGTCACCACAACGGTGGCCTTGTTTTCCAGAAGATAGCGTTCAATCAAGTCCTCAAAATATCTCTCTTCAAGGGCCTTGTGACGGATGACACGAAACAGCTCGTCAATCTCAAGAGTCTCAAAGGGATCCGTGCCATATTTAAAAGCAGGCATAACCTTGCCAAAAAGATCCAGACCGCGCTGGGCCTTGCTGGCTTCTTCCCGCACCGCAAATTCATATTTATTCAGTTCCGAAAGCAACAGATCGCGATCCAGTCCCGCTCTGACCATCTCCTGCAAGGTCTCATTATACAGGGCCAAAAAAGGATCCCGTTTATCAGGATCACTGCCCACCAGATAAGTGACCATAAAGGTCTTGAAGCTTGAGGTACAGAGATAGAGCCCACCAAAATCTTTACCCAGCCCACTGGAGACGATCTTATTTTTCAGGGGAGAGGCATCTGAATTGTAAAGTATCCCGGCAATAACCTGAAAGGCAGCGTTATCCTCACGATTGAGCACAGTGCTAACCGCCTGCCCCACGGCCAAAAAGGTCTTGGCAGCAGTCTCTTCCGATTCCACACCGTACCTGTCTTCAATAAAAGTTATCTGCTCAACATCCCGCCCCGCTTCAATCCTGGAGGTATTTCCTTTTACCGGAAAAGCCTTAAGAAAATGATCCTGAAGATAGCGAAGTTCGTCCTCAAGCGGCGCATCCCCATAGACAAAAAAGGTACTGTTGGAGGGGTGATAATGCTGCTTGTGGAAAGTACAGAAGGCCTCATAGGAAAGATCCGGAATATTCTTCGGATCACCGCCGGACTCATGGGCGTAAGTCGAACCGGGCATAAGCCCCCCGAAGATATGATGAAAGAGCAGACGGATAGGATCGGAGAAGGCACCCTTCATCTCGTTGTAGACCACTCCCTGAAACTCCAGTTCCCCGTTCTCTTCTTCCTGATGGTAATGCCAGCCTTCCTGCTCAAAGGTGGTGCGAGTGAGAAGCGGATTGAAGACCACATCGCAGTATACATCCATGATGTTGAAATATTCCTTAAGATTCCGGGTGGCAAAGGGATAATAGGTGATATCCGAGCCGGTCATGGCATTCAAAAAAGTCATGAGTCCGCCCTTGTTGATCTCACCAAAGACATCATTAACCGGATATTTCTTCGATCCCATCAACACCGAATGCTCGAGGATATGGGCCACGCCGGTGGAATCTGTGGGGGTGGTGTTAAAGGCAGCGGCAAAAGTCTTGTTGGGATCGCTGTTTTTGATGGCCAGCAAAGGACAGCCCAGGACATCATGCTCGAAGAGATAGACATCGGACCCAATTTCAGCAATCTTTGCGTGTCGTTTCAGGGTAAAAGAAGAATACGATTGTCCGGGAATAAAGGGCATAGGAGTTTGAGGAGTTAAATTTAGTATTAGAACATCTTGGTTGAATCCAGAAGCAGGGTGACCGGTCCGTCATTCACCAGTTCCACCGCCATTGTTGCCTGAAAACGACCTGTTGCTGTCTGAATGCCATATTTTTGTACGGCCTTGATAAAACTTTCATACAGGGACTCGGCCTGTTCAGGCCTGGCTGCCGAGGAATAGCCGGGCCGGCGTCCTTTACGGCAATCACCATAAAGAGTGAATTGTGAGACAATAAGCATGCCCCCGCCGCTGTCGAGCAGGGAACGATTCATTTTCCCTGCCGCATCTTCAAAAATTCGTAAATGAACTATTTTATCGACCAGCCAGTGGAGGTCTGGCTCTTGATCATCGCGATGGATACCAAGAAGAACGACCAGACCGTGGCCAATGGCCCCGATATACTCCTGATCGACCGAAACTGCTGCCCGGCTGACCCGTTGAATAACTGCCCGCATTCTCTTCTCTCCTCTAAAATTGTCACGGCACAATACCCACAAAAGGAAGAGAGTGTCAACTGACTTAAAAGGGAACCATCTGTATGGTGGGAGAATAAAAACAGGTGGAGAACAGGCAGGAACCTGCTATCATGTCATTATTATCTGACGCTGCTGGAAAGGCGTTGCCTCAAACGAAGTTGAGGAAAAATGGGCTCTGATACCAACTCTACTAAAAACAACTTTTCCGTCATCCATTACGGCTGGTATATCATGGTGACCGGCACCCTCTGTCTCTTTGCCAGCCTGGGTCTGGGCAGGTTCTCTTTAGGGGTGCTGCTGCCGTCCATGGGCAAGTCCCTGCACCTCTCTTATTCGCAGATGGGCCTGATCGGGACCTTGAACTTTGTTGGTTATCTGGTCGCGGTGCTGTTCTGCGGCAGACTGACCAGACGCTTTGGCGCCCGCACATTGATCGGGACAGCCCTGACACTCATCGGCCTGTCCATGCTTCTCATTAGCTGGGCCAAAAACTTCAATCTGATTCTTGCCCTCTATTTGTTCACCGGGATCGGCAGCGGTCTCTCCAATGTACCGATGGTGTCGCTGATCTCATGCTGGTTCGCCAGCAACAAACGAGGCAGGGCCACCGGATTTGTGGCCATTGGCAGTGGTTTTGCCATTATCCTCTCGGGGAAATTAATTCCCTACCTTAACACCGTCTATGACCAGGGCTGGCGGGTAAGCTGGTTTGTCCTCGGCACGATTGTCCTCTGTGTCGCGGTGATATGTTCTCTCATTCTCAGAAACAGCCCCCAGGAATGCGGGCTGCTGCCTGTGGGCATGACAACAGAGCCACATTTTGACAAACACCGCAACTCCTTTGCCGAGGCCCCAAGGCTCCGCTCGGCCATTATCCTGCACTGCGCCGCTATTTATTTTCTTTTCGGCTTCACCTATGTGATCTACGCCACCTTTATCGTCACGACTCTGGTCCAGGAAAAGGGCTTCAGCGAGACCGTAGCTGGCAATTTCTGGTCCTGGGTGGGCCTGCTCAGTCTTTTTTCCGGACCGGTCTTCGGAATCATTTCTGACCGATTTGGCCGCAGGCCCGCGTTAATGCTGGTCTTTACCATTCAAGCCGTGGCCTACCTTTTTATTGCCCTGGATCTGCCCCAGATCTTTCTTTATCTCTCCATTGGCTGTTTCGGGATTGTGGTATGGAGCGTTCCCTCCATCATGGCGGCCCTGGTGGGAGACTACGCCGGGGCCGAACGAGTGGCATCTCTCTTTGGCTTTGTCACCTTTATCTTTGGCCTGGGACAGATTATCGGCCCTTTTCTGGCAGGTATCCTGGCCGAAATGAGTGGCAGTTTTTCCAGCAGCTTTCTTCTGGCTGCTTTTTTGGCGGGAAGCGCTGTATTCCTTTCTGCTTTTTTACCAAAGAAGATACAATCAGCATGAAACAGATTTTTGCTAAGGTCTTTATATCCGTGTAGATAGGAAAATGAATTGCGTGGATTCATTAGAACTAGATATATTCCCTTCTGCCCGGTAGGACGGGAAATACATTTTTTAGGATTTTTCCACGACCCTCAGAGAAGTTTATTCATAATATAAAATCAGGGACAATATGAAGAATCAACATTTTTTCGTTCTCCAACCCCCCGGCTTTTTTCTTCTGGCCCTCTGTCTTTATTTTTTCTTTCCCATCTCCTCTTTCGCTGAAAAACCGACTCAACCAACAACAACTGAGATCAAAATTGGTATTCTGGCTCTGCGTGGCAAAGAAAAATGTCTGCAACAATGGAACGCCACCGCCGAATATCTGACCCAGAAAATCCCAGGACGCACGTTTACCATTGTACCCCTGGATTTTGATGAAATGCCAAAGGCCGTGGACGAACAACAGGTCGATTTTACCATTACCAATTCTTCCATGTACGTCAGCCTTGAGTCCCATTATGGCAATACCCGCATCGCTACCATGAAAAACAAGATACTTGATCTGGGACTGACCAAATTTGGCGGAGTTATTTTCTGCCGCAGTGATCGCAGCGACCTCCAATATATCAAGGACCTGAGGAAGAAACGGTTCATGGCAGTCGACAGAAAATCTTTTGGCGGCTGGCAGATGGCCTGGAGTTATCTACTCGATCACAATATTGATCCCGAAAAGAATTTTAAAGAACTTATGTTCGGCGGCACCCATGATGCCGTGGTGCTGGCGGTGCTGAACAAGAGTGTGGATGCGGGGACGGTGCGCACCAGCACCCTGGAGCAGATGGCAAAGGAAGGAAGAATCAGGCTGGATCAGTTCCGGGTTCTTGATGAGAAATCACAAACATCTTCTGATTTCAAGCATCTCCATACCACGGCTCTCTATCCTGAATGGCCCTTTGCCAAGGTCAGTCATACCGATGAAGAGCTGGCCCGGGAGGTGGTCATCGCCCTGCTCCAGATGCAGCCTGATGATGAAGCCGCAAAGGCCGCCAAGATGATAAGCTGGACCATTCCCCTTGATTATCAGTCTGTGCATGACTGCCTGAAAAAAATCAAATTTGACCCCTATGATGTGGTTGACGAGATCACTCCGCAACAATTGTTCCATCAATACTGGCCCTGGCTTGTGGGTATTTCTCTCTTTCTTGTTCTGGCCTGTGGAGCCATCCTCTATTTTCTCAGACTGAATAAACGCCTGCGACTGACCATGACTATTCTCGATCATGAGCTTAGCCAGCGCAAACTTATTGAGAAGAGCCTCAAAGACTCCCATGCCGATCTTGATCAAATTTTTAATAGTGCAGCTGACGGCATGCAATTGATTAATTTAGATGCAGAGATCATGAATGCCAACACCACTTTTGCCAGTCTTGTCTATCTTCCCAAGGATCAAATTATTGGCAAAAAATGCCATGAGGTTTTTCCCGGTGCTGATTGCCATACGGACAAATGTCCCCTGCACCTGATCCGCAATGGAGCTGAACGCATAGAGTATGAAACTGAAAAATCCAGATCAGATGGAACCGTAGTAACCTGCCTGGTGGTGGCCACTCCTTTTTACAATGGTAGCGGTGAGCTCAAAGGGATTATTGAGGATTTCCGAGATATTACACCCAAAAAAGTCTCTGAAAAAGAGCAGCAGAAACTCCAATCGCAACTCCTGCATGCACAAAAGCTGGAATCTGTGGGACAACTGGCGGCAGGGATTGCCCATGAAATCAATACTCCCACCCAGTACATCGGTACCAATATCGATTTTCTCGAGGATGGCTTTAACGATGTGGTCAGCCTGATTGCCGCATATCATCGGCTGCTAACTGCAGAAAAGAATAACAAGGTGAGCCCGGCATTGATTCAGGAGATTGAAGAGACCCTTGCAGCCGCAGACTGGAAGTATCTGACCCAGGAAATTCCTCTGGCCATTGCCCAGTCTAAGGATGGGGTACGCCGGATTTCCACCATTGTCCGGGCCATGAAAGAATTCTCCCATCCCGGCAGCAAGGAAAAGATTTTACTATCCCTGAACGATCTGATCAATACCACCCTGATCGTCTCCCGCAATGAATGGAAGTATGTCGCTGATCTGGAAACTGATTTTGCAGACGACCTGCCCCCGGTTCCCTGCCTCTCCGATGAAATGGGACAGGTCATTCTCAATCTGCTGGTCAACTCTGCCCATGCCATTGCCACCCAGCTGGGTGAAAACCCCAGCGGACACAAAGGACGCATCACCATCTCCACCCGGCAGGCCGGTGATCAGGCAGAGATCCGGGTCCAGGACACAGGCTGCGGCATCCCAGGGGATATCCTCAACAAGGTCTTTGATCCCTTCTTCACCACCAAGGAAGTCGGCAAGGGGACCGGGCAGGGATTGGCCATTGCCCGGGATGTGATCGTCAACAAGCATGGCGGCACCCTGGAGGTTACATCTGTGCCAGGAAAGGGAGCCACATTTATCATCCACCTGCCCATCAGCTCGGAATAAGACGTTTGTCATATGACGGATCAGTGGCCGACGGCCCTTTACTATAGCCGTGGCCACCGATCAGTGATCATTTCTTTGTCGCCAAGCTTACAGGCCCTGACCAGGGGATCATGGTAGAAGGTAAACCAGGCATCACGCTGCCGGTATTCGGCAAAGTATCGCTGCTTGCAGGCAATTACCTCCAGAGGGAAATTATCATAAGCCATCACCCAGAGGGGATTGGCATGGGCATGGGTGGGAAAGAGATCGCCGAGGTGCACTGCGGTCTCACCCTGAGAACTGATCTCCACCAGTTGATGGCCCCGGGTGTGGCCGCCCGTATGACGAACCCTGACCTCCGGACAGAGCTCACGGCCGCCATGGACAAGCTGAATCCGGCCGTTGCTCTTCAGTTCATTGAAATTAATGGGCCAATAACTTTCCTGAGCTCTACGGCATGGCGAGGCCACATCCTGCCATTCCCTCTCCTGGACCATATGGATGGCGTCCGGAAAGGTAACCTCTTCCCTTCCATCTTCACCCAACATAACCACCCCGCCGGCATGGTCAAAATCGCAATGGGTCAGAATCACCAGATCTATGTCCTGGCGGCTGATCCCCAGGTGCGCAAGCTGGGAGAGCAAAATCCACTCCGTCGTTGCAAAAACAGACTGTTGTTTTGGGGTAAGTTTGTTGCCAAGACCGCTGTCAACAAGGATATTCAGTGAGGGCGTTCTGATGAGAAGCGGATCATTGCACAGGGAAAGAGTATTGTCCACTGCGACCGGGAATTTATTCTGCCAGATGGTTTTGGGCACAGGACCAAACATCGCTCCTCCATCCAGACGAAAATCACCGCCGCTGAGCCAGTGGATCTCGCAGTCGCCAATACACAGGGGAATTTCAGCCATCCTTGGACTCCAGACAAATTCTATTTTTGTGACTTGACCTCAATGGGCAAAGACGTAGCGGGAATCAGCGGTTCAGGTACAAAAACCGGCGCGGGTATCGGTACCATTCCCGGCCCTGGTGGGGAAACAGAGCTGGGACTTGGCACTTGGGACGACTCAGGAGTAGACGCCGGCACTGGCGGTTCAGGAACAGGCGCAGCTTGCACTAACGGCGCAGCGACTGGAGTCACACCTGGGCCATCAACAGGAACGGTCTGAGACATCTCTGGAGACTGGGGCAGTTCGGGAGCAACTGTTGGCTGTGCAGGCAACATCTCGCGGCCTTCACCTTCAACGGCAGGTTCATTAACAGAACCAGGAGCCCTTTTTTGCAGAAAGGTCACGGCATCACCGCAGTAATCGGTGAAAACACCATCGACCCCCACCTTGAAATAGAAGAATTCTAATAACTCCTCAAAAGTGGCAACATAGGGCGGCACTGATTCTTTCTCCCGACGGAAGGTGTAGGGGTGGACCACCATCCCCAGACTGTGTGCGTCACTAACCAGCTCAGGGAGAAGAAGATTTCCAGCTTTATCAACAAGCATGGACTTGTCCATGCCAATCCCGGCGACATAGGCCGACAAGGTGCGCAATCCCGATTTGCTGGTAATCCAGTCATAGTTATAATTGATCCACTCCCCCCATTGCAGGGACTTGGTCTCATTGCCGTTATTATCATCAATGAGCTGAATCAGTTTCAGGTTCATCTGCAGAACCGGGAACAGCTCATCATGAATGCGTCGGAGTTCATCGGGGTCGAAACACTGGAGAAAGATCTTGTCTTCCTGGCTTTTGTACCCATACTCACGCAGGATTTTTACAACAGCCATGGAGATATCCTTGCCTTCTTTCCGATGAAACCAGGGCTGTTTGATCTCGGGATAGATACCGATATCCTTGCGCAGAGTCTTTTCCAGCCCTCTGATCAGCTCCAGCTCTTCTTGGAAGGTGGGAACGGTCAGTTGCAGGTTTTTGTTGGTATCGGGAAATCGTCCACTGTTTGGATAAGGCTCTTTCAGATGTAACTGTTTGATCTCTGCCAGGGTAAAATCAATGGCATAAAACTTATCGTCCTTCCGCTCTCTACCGGGAAATAACTCCGCCACATTGGTAACCCGATCCAGGGTGGGCTCATGAAGGACGATGACCTGATCATCTTTGGTCATGACCAGATCCTGCTCGATGTAATCACTGCCCATGGCCACGGCCAGAGTAACAGACGGCAGATTATGCTCCATCAGATACCCCGAGGCGGCCCGATGGGCTATAACAATCTTATCGCCGGCCTGGGCAAAGACAGCCATCACTGTCAACAAAAGAAAAATCCATCCGCCTGATTTTATAATAAGAATTTTATAATCCACTCGATTCACCATAAGTCGTCTTTCAAAAATAACCTTAACGATACAAAGCCATGATCGGCAGTCGCTCTTCACACCCCAAGGGTGTTGTCTTCGAGATGTCATCACTGGAGCAAGCTACACTGGCCAGATAAGCGAGATAAGTCCGAGACTCTCCGGCCATGGCCTGCAAGATGTAATGGTTCTTGCCTAATGAACATACTATTAGAACATACACGCAGGCGTCACATCCCTGATGGTCAATGTCACTGAAGATCACAGCAGAATATCATACGGCCCTCGATTCAACAATTCAGAAAAGGCAGCAGCGGGTACAGGCGGACTGAAGAGAAAGCCCTGAATCTGCATTTCCTGACAATTCTGCTGACGACGAAGAAAATCGAGCTGGGCATGACTCTCAACCCCTTCCGCCACCAGTTCAAGATTCAGAGCGCCAGCCAGAGATATTATGGCCATGGCAATGGCCATACTTTCCTCATTATCGGGCAGATCCTTGATAAAGGAGCGATCTATTTTCAAGGTATCAATGGGCATCTTCCGCAGATACTGGAGGGATGAATAGCCGGTGCCAAAATCGTCCAGAGCCAAACGGACCCCTATTTCTTTCAATTCAAGCAATTGCTGAATTGCCGCATGCTCGTTGCCCATGACCACGCTTTCCGTGACCTCAAGCTCGAGGTTTGCAGCAGAGAATCCGGTTTCATCCAGGATAGCAACAATCTCCGCAACCAGTCCTTCCTGCATGAACTGACGGGCAGAAAGATTCACCGAGACCGACAGATCTTTTTTCTGCCTGAGCCATCTCCGGGTATCAAGGCAGGCCGTACGCAGGACATAGGCACCAATGGGGACAATCAGACCTGTCTCTTCGGCCAGCGGGATAAAGTCCAGAGGCGAGATCAGCTGGCCATCTTTTTTCTGCCAACGAACCAGGGCCTCCATACCCACAATGTCTCCGGAGGCCACAGAGACCTTGGGCTGGTAATAGACCCGAAATTCATCCCGGTCCAAGGCCCTGCGCAGGCTGTTTTCCAGGGAAAGACGGTGGATCACCCCGGCATTCATGCTCTTGGTGAACAACTGATATTTATTTTTGCCCTCGTTCTTGGCCCGGTACATGGCCAGTTCTCCATTTTTCAGCAGGGTCTCTGCATCGAGGCCATCATCCGGGAAATAAGTAATCCCCACACTGGCAGTGACAAAGGTCTCATAGCTGGTCAGATTAAAGGGCGCGATAAATTGCTGGAGGATCTTTTCCGCCATCACCACGGCATCTTGAACATCATCACACTGTTCAAGAAGAATGGCAAAATCATCGCCACCCAGGCGCGCCACCGTACTGTCAGCGGCCACACATGCCTTTAGGCGTTCAGCAACCTGCTGCAATAAGAGATCGCCAGCCATATGGCCCAGCGAGTCATTGATATGTTTAAAATTATCAAGATCAAGACACAATACTGCAACACGATGTGTAAAATGCTGGGCATGTCCTATCGCCACCTTAAGACGATCAAGCAGCAACGACCGGTTGGGCAGTGAGGTCAGGACATCATGATAGGCCTGGAAGTGAATCTGATCCTCATAGCTGCGAATTTCGGACAGGTCATGGAAGACCGCCACATGATGGCTGGGCTGGCCATACTCATCAAGAATGGCAGTAATGGTCAGATGTTCCGGATAAACCTCGCCATTTTTTCGGCGGTTCCATATCTCTCCTTCCCATCTTCCCGTTGCACGCAGCGTAGACCACATTGCCTGATAAAATGCCTGGTCATGGCGATCTGATTTCAGGATGCTCGGCCTGTTACCGATGGCCTCTTCCGGGCTGTATCCGGTAATATGGGTAAAGGCCTTATTGACGGACTGGATGAGGCCATCCGCATCGGTAATGGTAATGCCCTCAATGCTGCTCTCGAAGACCCTGGCGGCCAGGGTCAGCTGCTTTTCACTTTGCCTGTGCAGGGTGACATCCTGTACCGTGCCGAACATCCGAACCGGGACACCACCGGCATTGTATTCCACCTCACCTTCTTCACACACTTCGCGCTGGATACCGTGGTTATTGATAATGCGGTGATAAACCTTATACGGTTCCCTGCTTGTCAATGAATGCTGCACGGCATCCTGGACTCTCTGCCGATCCTCAGGATGAATATGCTCTATAAAGGTCTCATAGGAGGCTGGGGTCTGTTCGCGATCCATCTCAAAGATCTTATAGACGCCATCCGACCAGGAGAGGAGATTTTCAACCAGCAGCCACTCCCAATAGCCCAGTCTGGCAATCTCTTGCGCCTTGATCAGGTTTGCCTCACTGGACAGCAAACGATCCTCTGCCTCCTGCCGGTCAATAAGCAGGGCCAGGGTGCCGGCCACCGTTTTCAGAAAACTGCGCTGCCGGTCATCACAGGGGCGTGCGGATTCGCCATAGAGCATCAACACCCCAAGAACTTTGTCGAGGTGGACAATAGGGACGATACAATGACTCTGCTCTTCTCTCACCCCATGCCGATATTGATATTCCCGGGGCAGGCTTGGAGCACAGATAATCTCCTTGTCTCTGGCCGCCATCCCGCAGAGACATTCACCAAAACGGATCGTCCGGCAGTGTGCCAGCACAGAGGCATCCATGTTTTTCTGGGCAGAGAGGATAAGGGTCTCCGCTTCTGTCTTACTGACCAGAAAGACCCCTCCCCTCGGCACGACTTGAAGCCAGGAAAGACTGACAATAACATCAAGGGCATGAGCGAGTTGTTCTTCCAGGGACGAGTCCTGAAAGCCGATGCGCAGGAGTTGCGCTATGACACTCTCCTGCTGGCGATGCTGTTGCAGTTCCTCCTCTGCTTTTTTATAGAGAGTGATATCCCGCCCCAGCACCACCAGGCCTTTTCGGCTGCCATCTTCATGAAAAAGAGGGATCTTGTGCACCTCAAGAACTTTATGCCCACCACCAGGCAAAAGGATACATTTTTCGCTCTGGGTCGGAAAACTCCCCTGCCAGGTATCTTCATCGCTGGCCTCACAGCCCAGAAATGCCTCCCGGTAAAAAGGGCTGAACGCTGCCAGCTCCGAATCTTTTTTTCCGACATAATCAACACCCAGCAGCTGAAAGAGTTCCAGATCAGCCCTGTTGGCCTCCAACCATTTGCCTGTCCCATCCTTGAAACAAACAATATCCGGCATGGCATCAAGCAGGGTGCGGAGCAGCTCCTCTCCACTCAAGGAGATATTGCCGATCTTTGTTGAGGATGATGGAGATGGCATGAGATAAGATAATATGGCAAGGATTAGGAAAGGATTAGGGCCGTTACGAAATAACCATTACATCCTGGACTTTTCGTTATAGCACCGGACACAGGGCATGAAAACCCCGAGAGAAGCACCTTTGCTGTGTAAAGAACGACTGCCGTTCACGGAATTTCAATGGTACGCTAATTTTTGGACAACGGCTTAGTTCTGCATCAAAAATGCACGATATTTCTGATCTTCATGCAGGATATGATTCAGCAGCCACTCCTTGAGAATGGACATCAACTCGGAGTTGAGAACAAGCTCTCCGCTCCTAACCTTTCTCTGATAGCTGTAAAGATAATCATCAAAATCTGTATGCAACCTCTTGTGCACCACCAGATCGGGGTAGTTGATCTCTTTCATATACTGCTCTTCGGCCCGGAAATGAGAATTGACATATTCCTGCATGGCCTGGAGGGTATCTGCTGCGGCCTTGGATACTTCAGCGTTATTTCCCTTGAGCAGGATATAATCCAGCTTATTATGAATTTCAATCCACTTCTGATGCTGGGCATCAATCTCAGCATTGTTAACACTGTAGGAATCATCCCACGTAATCTGATTCGTCACCTGCAGCCCTCCCCTCTTTACCATGACCTTTTTAATCTGACGTCACTGGAGATACCAATCTTCAAATACTCGTTTATCTTTTGAGAAAAAAAGGCCCAATACTATTTTCTCATCCTGATGATGAACCAGAAAACAACACAAAGAAATTCATCCGTGACCATCCCCATATGTCATACGACGGTGGTCACGTTGAAGAGCCTCAAGCACATCACACCTATACCCGAAAGCGGCCAACCAGTTCCTGCAACTGTTCGGCCAGATGGCTTAACTCACCCGCCTTCGATCTTACATTGCCACTCCCCTGAGAGATGGCCTCCGATGCCTGATTGACCTCGGCAATATCCTGGGCCACATCACCGGCAATAATCGAGACCTGGGCAACATTCTCCGTCACCTCCTGGATGCCGATAGAGGCCTGACTGATACTTTCCGCAATATCGGTAGTGGTTGCCGATTGCTCCTCAACTGCTGTAACAATGGAGGCGACAATGGCATTAACCTCTCCAATGACCTGAGTGATCTGCTGGATCTGCTTGACCGTCGTATTGGTAGAACCTTGAATCGAATGAACCCTGGTCGTGATCTCACCGGTTGCCGCCGCAGTCTGCTTGGCCAGTTCCTTGATCTCATTGGCCACCACTGCAAAACCCTTACCGGCCTCTCCGGCCCGGGCTGCCTCAATGGTCGCGTTCAAGGCCAGCAGATTCGTCTGCTCGGAAATTTCCGTAATGGCCTCCGTCACCTTGCCAATTTCCAAAGCTGCGGATCCAAGCTCATCCACCTTTTCAGAGGCCGATTTGGCCTCAGCCACCGCATTGCTGGTAATGATCTTTGCCTTTTCAGTGGATATAACAATACCCTTGATATTCGACGTCATCTCATCTGTAGCGGCTGACACCAGAGAAATATTCGTCGCAGCCTCTTCAGTGGCAGCGGCAACCGTCGCCATATTGGCACTCATCTCCTCTGCCGCAGCAGCAACTGACTGCGTCCTGCCGGCTGTATCTTCTGTCTTGGACGAAAAATCATCGGCCACAGAACCAAGCTGTGAGGAGGAATCAAGCAGGGTCGATCCCGATTGAGCAATCTCTTTAACAATGGAGTTCAATTGCCTGCTCATCCGATTCAGGTTCTCGACCATCTGCCCGATTTCATCACGCGAATGGGCAACAATGGTTCCGGTAAGATCGCCCTTGGCAACCTTATCCATAAATACATTAGCTTCAGAAAGAGGCTTGATCACGTTTTTCTGCAGAAAAAGCCAGGAGACAAGAAAAATCAGGAGAAGAGTCCCGGCCACCCAGGCCAGAACACTCAACCGTGCCTGAGCAACAGCCTTATTGGTCTCAGCAAGCGAACTTATAATCTCAAAAGCACCATGCATCTCGCCAACTTTCCACCCTTCCTTGACTCCACCGGCAACATCTTTTTCCCCCTTGGGGTCACCATGACAATACAAACATTCCTCAGTCAAAAAAATAGGTTTGAAGTATCGAATCTGATCCTTTTCGACAATGATCTTCTCTTTCAGCCCCTGGCTCTCCATCTCTGCCAGCACCTGACGTTCAAGCTCGGTTGGGGCATTGAGCGGATTGCGCGGATCCACTTTGGGCGAGCGAAAAACATATCCTGCCTCCTGGGCCTTATCGCCGGCAACCTGAAGGGCGGTGACAATGGGAACGGCTTCGACTATCAGGGAGGGATCTATCTCCGTAAAAGGCCTGATAACCCCAAGCTGCAGCTTTTTGGCCATCCGGTCACGGGTCGCCTCAGCCATCAGGACAATGCTGGCACTCTTAGAGATCATGGCAGCCTCAGCCCCCTGGCGGATATCACTCACCCTTTGCCAGGCCAGAATGGAGGCAATCAACAGAGGACCAAGCAGGGCAAGAAGAAGCATTTTCCATTTTATACTGAGATTACTAAACATATATTCCGTTCCTTTTAAAAAAAATGAACTTTCTTATCCCTCCAATTCTGCTTGATCAGCGGACCGAGGGAATACAAATAGAAATAATTCTTATAACTGGTTAAAGGGATTATTTCAACGATTTTCAAGGTGACACGAATCGTAACCATCAACCATAATACTGGCGTCTAAAATTTCAAATAGGTATAATCAGCCAGACAGTTTTCATAGAAATCGACAAGCCGTACCCCTTCACGGGGCTGAATCCTGCCCTGATGAACCTGCTGATCAATCTCTTTTTTGAGAGTCCTGGCCATAAGCTCCGGATTGTACTGCATGGTGGTCAATACCTGCTGGGCAGAGGTCCCTTTGATCATCTCTTCAATATAAAAGTCATTGGGATCATCATCATCGCAGTAGATATGCACCTCATTGAGTCGGCCAAAGAGATTATGCATGTCGCCCATCACATCCTGATAGGCCCCGGTGAGAAAAAGGCCGATATAATACTCTTCATCCGGCTTGAGTGTGTGCAGGAGCAGGGTCTTTTCGACACCGGTCTTGGCGATGAAATGGTCAATCTTGCCGTCGGAGTCACAGGTAATATCCACCAGGGAGCAACTCACATCCGGTTGCTCATCGAGGCGCATCACCGGCATGATGGGCAGGAGCTGGTTAATGGCCCAACTGTCGGCTGCCGACTGAAAGATCGAAAAGTTACAGAGATATTGACTGGCCTGCAGCTCTCCCAAACGCTGCAGTTCTTCGGGGACAAACGATTGAACTTCGACAATTTTCTGGATGCGGGCCAAGGTGTTCCAGTACAGGGTCTCAATCTTGGCCCGCTCGCCAATGGAGATAACCCCGAAGCGGAAGGCGCTGATGGCGTCATCCTTACACTGCTGGATATCATTGAATGTCCCCTGGAAATTATTTTCATTCAGGTCATAGGCAGTGGCACGCATGATGGATACCAGATTGTGTTCTCCCGGCTCCCGCTCGGTATTGAGTCCACTTCTGGTCTGGTGAATATTGTCAATGACATTGGTGATCACGCAAGAGTGATGGGCGGTCACATAGCGGCCGCTCTCGCTGACTATATGGGGATGGGCGATGCCTGCCTGGTCACAGGCATACTGGAGGCCATCAATGATGTCGAAGGCATACTCCTCCAGACTGTAGTTCCGTGACGACTCACTGGCAGAACGGGAACCGTCATAATCGATACCAAGACCGCCACCCACATCGAAATATTCAAGAGGAAGACCCAAGGCAACCAGATCAACAAAAATACGGCCGGCCTCGGTGATAGCCTCCTTGATAAAACGGATATCCGGGATCTGGCTGCCCACGTGGAAATGCAGGAGCTTCAGGCAATGGTCCATACCATGCTGCCTGAGCAGCGCCACCCCGTTCAGAATCTCGCTGCAACTGAGACCGAATTTACCTTTTTCTCCGCTGGCCCCGGCCCAGCGGCCACTGCCATGGGCCGCCAGCTTGGCACGAAATCCGATCAACGGCTCAACACCCAGTTCTTGCGCCATCCGGATAATCAGGGCGATTTCCGAGAATCGTTCAACGACAATAATAATCTTACGTTCCAGTTTACGACCCAGCAGGGCCAGACGGATATAATCCTCATCCTTATAGCCGTTGAGGATGGTCAGTGCCTTGTTGTTATCATTCAGGGCAAGGACTGCCAGCAGTTCCGGTTTTGAACCGGCTTCCAGGCCGTAATCAAAGGGCTGACCGGCATCAATGATCTCTTCGACCACCTCCCGCATCTGATTGACCTTCACCGGGTAGACCCCTAAGAATTGCCCCTGATATTCACATTCTTCGATAACCGCTCTGAAGGTAGTGTTGAGAAGGCGCACCTGGGAACGGAGGATATCATGGAAACGGATAACTGTGGGAAAAGAGATGTTCAGGTTCTTGATCTCTTCAATGACCTCAAGAAAGTCAATGGTAGGACCATCTTCCCGCTTTTCCGGCAAGACGCAGAGATGCCCTTTGCTGTTCACAGAAAAATAGCCATTCCCCCAATGCCTGACATGATAGCGATCACTGTTCTCTTCGGCTATCCTGACAGGATCATCGCTCATTGTCACCCTCCCGATGAAAAGCAAGAATCAGCTCCCTGACCACCTTGGTGGCAAAGACATCACTGTTGCCGCTGGCATCCACCGGCGGCGACAGCTCCACCACATCGGCCGCCACCATGTTTTTATGGCGCAGGGCCTGGATGATCCTGACAAAGGAGAAGAAATCCTGACCGCCGGGCTCCGGAGTTCCGGTTCCCGGGAGAAAGGCAGGATCAAAGTAATCAAGATCGAGAGTGAGATAAATGGGACGGCTGGCTGGCAGCCCTTCGATGAAGGCGACAAAGGCGTCAAGGCTCGGTGCCAGGGTATGATTTTCACGCATCCACACATATTCGTCCTTGGTGCCGGAACGAATGCCGAACTGCAACAGCTGATGGCCGGGACCGAAATGATCCAGACACCTCCTGATGATCGAGGCATGGGAATAATGATAGCCCTGATATTCATCCCGCAGATCGGCATGGGCGTCGAGATGCAGCAGCACCAGATCGGGAAAGGACTGCAGATAGCGAGCAACAAAGGAGTAAGAAATGGAATGTTCTCCGCCCAGGGTCAGAAATTTAATTCCCGCCTCAGCAAAATCAAGGTCCCCAGCCAGCTCCAGAAACCGTTCATGGGCCGCCAGGTAATCCTTATGGGCATCACCGCTCTGCTGGACGATGAGATTTCCCAGGTCGTAAAAAGGAGCTGTCTCTTCCAGATCAAGATCCAGATAGGGTGAATAACTCTCGATATCCGAAGCCACCAAGCGGATGGCATCCGGGGCAATGGCCGTTCCCTTGCGAAAACAAGCGGTGCCGTCAAAACCGAATCCGATCATGTTCAGACTGTGTGGTTGCGGCTTGCTAGCAGGCCTGGCTGTTCGATAGAGACACTTGGGTGGATGCAATAAAGTTTCAGTCATTGAACACCTCGTATTGGTTTATTGAAAGAAACGGGACAGAAATTAAGTATATGATTCCCCCATCCGTTCCAATGCCAGTATCTCGTCACAACTCTCATGATCCTTTTCCCAACCGGCCAGCCTCGCTCACCCACCCCAGCTTACGGAGTCCTGGTTTCAATGGGAGTATAATGCTGCAAAGAAGGTCCAACATACTTGGCGCTGGGCCGAATCAGACGGTTATTACGCCATTGTTCCAGAATATGCGCGGTCCAGCCCACCGCCCGACTCATGGCAAAGATAGGGGTAAAGAGCTCCGTTGGAATCCCCATGGCCCGATAGAGGGTACCGGTATAGAAATCCACATTGGGAAAGACCTTGGAATTGGCCAGCATGGTCTTTTCGACCACCTGGGCAATCTCATAGAAGCGGGTATCTCCTTCCTTGCGAGTAATCTGCTCGGCAAATTCTCTCATGATACCGACCCGGGGATCTTCACATTTATAGACCCTATGTCCAAAGCCAGGAATTTTACCCTTGGCAGCCAGACGATCCAGAATCCACGATTCCGCCTTTTCCGGTGCACCGATGGCCTCAAACATATCCATCACATCGGCATTGGCCCCTCCGTGCAGCGGTCCTTTCAAGGCCCCGATGGCACTGGTCATCGCCGAATAGATATCAGACATAGTGGCGGCTGTGACCCGAGCGGCAAAGGTCGAGGCATTCAACTCATGATCAGCATGGAGAATCAGGGCCACATCAAGGGCGTGGACAATCTCGGGATCAGGCTCAGTCCCCTTCAGGGTATAAAGAAAATTATAGGCAATGCCGTGATTGGGAAGAGGGGTAATGGGTTCCTGACCATTCTTTAAACGCTGATGAGCGGCTATGATCAGCGGAATGCGTTCCGTCAAGCGCTGGGCCTTGCGCAACGAGGCATCCAGGCGGGTATTGCCACTATCTGGGTCCCAATGACCAAGAGAGGAGACCGCCGTACGCAGGACCTCCATGGAGGTCGCAGCATTGGGAAACATGCGCAGAATCATGGTGGTCTCAACCGGCAGCATCATACCGCCGGTGAAGCCATCAAGAAAGGCCTGAAACTCCGTAAGCCCAGGCAGCCTGCCGTACCAGAGGAGATAGGCCACTTCTTCAAAGGTGGAGTTGCGGGCCAGATCAAGGGCATCGTAGCCACGATAGATCAGGCGCCCTTCCTGGCCGTCAATAAAACAGATCGCCGAATTACAGGCGACGACATCGGCCAGACCTTGTTCTTTCTCTTTAGTGGCTGCTTTCTGGCAAGAAGGTGTTGTCATGGAGTTACTCCTGATCAAAGGCATAATAGTATTATTAGTGTGAAGAGCAAATGAGCTCTGATCTCAAGAAGACCATAAGTAATGTAGCAGGAAAATGGGGGGAACGGAATAAAAAGTTTAAGACTTGTTACAGAATACCCATTAGGTTTCTAACCATTCTATTACGTCTCTTTATGGACTATCTTATCATATCCAAGCAGTGTTATCCTGTGCGACAAGGGCTTAGAGAAATTTCATCTCCACCAGCTGCCGGAACTCCTGACATTGACGATCCGGGTCAATAGCGGGCAGGGGCAGAAAAAAACCGACCAAGGCACGTCTAACAGAGCTCCACCTATCAACAGATGCCGACAGCGAATCACTCGATGATTACATTTTTTTATCGTTTTTCGAGATAAATTACGATAGGAAGAGAGGAAAGAACTGCTCTGGACGTGCCTCCATCCGTTCCCCCGGCTCTCTGAAATAACTGACCGATAATCAAGCAAGCCCTTGTGAATAACAGACACCTTCTTTCAGGAAGAGACATGCGCCCCATCCCCATTGTCATTGCTGCTTTTGGTACCACCGCAAAGGCTCGAGCCAGTTATGATCTTCTGGACGCCAGGATCAGAGAGCGCTTCCGTGACCATGAGATTTTCTGGGCCTGGTCATCACGGATGATCAAAGAGAAGGCCACAGACCAGCAGCAAGATATGATTTCCAGTCCCCACGAGGTACTGGAACTATTATCGCGCCAACACTATTCGTGGGCAGTCGTTCAATCACTCCACCTGCTCGGTGGACATGAGTTCATCCGTCTGGTGGACGAGACGAAAAAAAGTCCCCTCCGCACCTCAATCGGCCTGCCCCTGCTCAGTTCTCCGTCAGATTACCAGGATCTCTGCGTCAGTCTCGCCCCCCTGATCAACGCTCATCCCGACCAGGCCATCCTTCTGGTGGGACATGGTACCGATCATCCTGCCTGGTGTGCCTACCCGGCCCTTCAATATTTCATGCGCAGGCACTTTGGCCCCAGGCTCTTTGTCGGGGTGATTGAAGAATGTATCCCCTCAAGTAAAGAGGTCATTGCCGATCTCACTGCTGCCGGCTACAAAGAGGTCTGCATCATCCCTCTGCTGCTGGTGGCAGGGATGCATTTCTACCGGGATCTGACTGGAAAAAACAAAGATTCATGGATGAACCTCCTGGCCCAGGCGGATATCAAGGTGGAAATCATAGAACAGGGGATTGGCACCTTGCCGGCCATCGGTGATATGTTCTGCCGGCATATAGATGACGCCCTGACGATCATCCCTGAAGGGAACAGACAAAAAGAGAAATAAGCTTATCTCGAACACCACCTTCCGCGGCCAATCCGCTACGATAGATCAATAACTTACCCGTGTATCTCCGGTTAATTGACTTGTACTATTTTCTGATCCTCTGTAAGCTGCTGCCTGATGTTTTTTGAAAAGTGAATAGCGCATAAAATGATTCGTCATTCACTTGACAAACAAAATTGCTTATAGTAATAAAGCAAAATCATTTTTTGCTTTATAAACGGTGAAAACCAAAAAACAATATTTTTCGTAAGGAGGGTAACATGCCTACATTAGAACACGGTGGATCTAGCTTTGAAGTAGATGAAGACGGATTCCTGCTCAACGCCAAAGAATTCAATGAGAATTGGGTTGAATACGTAAAAAGTGTTGAGGGTATTAGCGAGATGACTGACGAGCACAGAAAAGTAATTGATGCTCTTCAAGAATACTACAAGAAGAACGGTATTGCCCCAATGGTACGTATTCTTTCCAAGACCACTGGCTTTCCATTGAAAAGAATTTATGAGTTGTTCCCTTCCGGCCCTGGTAAAGGTGCTTGTAAGATGGCTGGCCTGCCAAAACCAACCGGTTGTGTATAATCTGACCAGTTGAGCTTTTAGCCGTTTAAAGGGGAGATGCCATTCTAGGCGTCTCCCCTTTTTTTTTGCCCCCCCCCTTTTTCCCCGCAATACGACCTGACACCACTCAGGCAGCCATGATTGTGCCTTGCAAAAGAAGTTCGTTTGTGTAGATAATGAAAAACTTGAGAAGCATTGCCTCGTTTGTCATCATCTTCAGGAGAAACAATTCATGAATTTCTGCGCCGGAATCATCTTCTTCTTTATTCTCACCTGGCTCTCCCCTGATATTTCTCATGCGACAGACCCGACCAAGATTCCTTCCCCATTAGCCCCCTGGGTGTACTGGGTTCTTCAGGGACATGAGGAAGAACTGCTTTGCCCTCCTTCCTACAATGATTCCTCCGTTCTTGTGTGCGAATGGCCGTCACAACTTGATATCAGGGTGACGGAACTGGGGGGTTCTTTCCGGCAGCATTGGCTGGTCCAGCATGAACGCTGGTTGCAGCTTCCAGGAGATGCAGAGCATTGGCCGGTTGATGTCAAGGTGAACGACCAGCCAGCCATGGTCATGAACAGGGAAGGCGTCCCCAAGATAAGGGTAAAGAGCGGCAGCTATGAAATCAGCGGACACTTTCAGTGGTCAAGGCTTCCTGAATGTCTAACTATCCCGGCCCATACCGGCCTCATCTCCCTGGTTCTGAAAGAGCTGTCCATTGATTTTCCCAATTTTGACAGCAACAACCGACTCTGGCTACAGACCTCAAGAGAAAAGACGGAAAAAATTGAAAACAGCCTGACCCTGCAAACCTTCCGGCTTATTGATGACACTATCCCTGCACAGATGGTAACCCTGCTCAAACTGGATATCGCTGGAGCCGCCAGAGAAGTTCAACTCGGGCCGGCCTTTGTCCCAGGACAGACCATCCCCCTCTCCCTGACAGGTGATCTTCCGGCACGACTTGAGCCTGACGGCAGGATACGGGTTCAAGTCCGGCCCGGACAATGGACAATAAAGCTCACCACCCGGCAGGTCGGCCCGATAGCAACATATCAAAGGGTCCGGCCTGACGACCGCTTCTGGCCCTCTGAAGAGTTCATTTCCTTCCTGGCCCATCCCGATCTGCGCACCGTGGAAATTGAAGGGGCTTTACCCGTTGATCCCCTGCTGACCTCCATGCCTGAAGAATGGCGCACCTTCCCTGCATACCGGCTGCTTGCCGGGGATACCCTGCAGTTCAAGGAGACACGGCGCGGCTCTCCCCTGCCTCCTCCCGATCAATTAAGCCTGCAACGTAATCTCTGGCTGCGCTTTGACGGTTCCGGCTACACCTTCCAAGACACGATCAGCGGTCAGAAAAACAATGGCTGGCGGCTGGAGATGGCACCTCCCATGGAACTTGGCCGGGTGATGGTCAATAATCGGGAGCAGTTCATCACCAAACGCGCAGGGAGTGAAAAAGCAGGGGTTGAAGTACGGGAAGGACAGTTGCAACTCACGGCTGACAGCACCTACTCCGGCCGAATCTCCACCCTGCCGGCAACCGGCTGGGATCATGATTTCCTGAAGGTCCAGGCTACTCTCCACCTGCCACCTGGCTGGAAGCTCCTTAATGCCACAGGTATCGACTCCATTGCCGACACCTGGATTGAGCGCTGGAGCCTGCTCGATTTTTTTCTGGTCATCATCTTTACCCTGACCGTATCCAGACTCTATGCACGACCAACATTGACCGTCATCGCCTTCCTTTCCTATGTGCTCAGCTATCATGAATCAGGGGCGCCTCGATGGGTGTGGCTGGCCATCCTGGTGGGTGTGGCCCTGCTCCGCCACCTGCCGGCAGGAAAATTCAGACAGATCATCAAGG
Organism: Pseudomonadota bacterium; assembly: GCA_018821985.1. Lineage (GTDB taxonomy): Bacteria > Desulfobacterota > Desulfobulbia > Desulfobulbales > Desulfocapsaceae > UBA2270. The sequence continues at coordinate 158,136 of JAHJKP010000013.1, read as the reverse complement.
GATATCAAGCCATTACCCTTCTCATCCTGATTGTCATTGCCGTCCCCTTTGCCATCAACCAGTTACGGGTAGGGATTTATCCGCAACTGGAAAAGCCCTGGCAGTCCATGACCACTTTCACGGAACGAAAAGCAGCACCACAGGAAAGCCCAACTCAAGCGGTAAAAGGGTTGGTTCCGAATGCAGTACTCATGGAGTCAGCCATGGATACGGTGTCACAACCGGCAGAAATGGCCAGAGGCACCATGGCAAAGGCGAACCGGCTCATGAGCAAATCTGTTGCCCCTCTTTCTCCCTATCAGAATCAAGTCCCGCAATATGACCCGAAGATGATCCAGCAGACCGGGCCGGGTCTGCCGGCGTGGCAGTGGAAGGCGATTCCCATGAACTGGTCGGGACCGGTACAGCGTGATCAGCACATAACCTTCACCCTTATCGGGCCGAAGACCAATCTGTTCCTTGCCTTTGCCCGTGTTCTCTTGATGTCCCTGCTGGCCGTGGGCCTGTTGAACATCAGCTGGCGACCGGGCAGAGGCTGGGGACTGCCGGATTGGAAAAGCTATTTTATTCTTCCGTTTCTCTTAGGGTTCCTCTATAGCCCATCGCCTGCCCAGGCCGGTGAGATTCCCAGCCCGGAACTGTTTGAACAACTGCGCACCCGTCTCCTGGAAAAGGCGGACTGTTTTCCCGACTGTGCCGATATCAGCACTATGGCCGTTACCTTGAGCCCGGAGACCCTCAGCCTGACCATGCTAGTGGACAGCCAGATTGATGGGGCCATTCCCCTTCCCGGCCATGCCAATCACTGGCTGCCGCAACACGTCTTTATCGATGATACGCCCGCAGCCGCTCTGTTCAGGACAGAGCAGCAAATCTGGATTCTGGTGCCTGAAGGCAAGCATCAGATCCGGCTGCAAGGCAAGATTCCAGGTCAGAATACCATCCAGCTTCCGCTGCCCCTGCGTCCTCATCATATCACCACCGATATCCAGGGCTGGATTGTGGAAGGAATCCATGAGGGGATCGCCGACAATCAGCTCCAGTTCAAACGGGTGGTCAACAAAGAGGAGAGCTCCACCCAGATCCTGGAGAGTGGAATCCTGCCGCCCTTTGTCCTCATTGAGCGCACCCTGCTGCTCGGTCTGACTTGGAAGGTTGAAACCAGGATCATCCGCACGAGCCCAAGCGGTTCGGCCATTGTCCTGGCTATCCCCTTGCTTCCTGGAGAATCCGTACTCACCGAAGGCGTCCGGGTGGAGGAAGGGCTGGCAAAGATTACGCTTGATGCCGAGGACAGTGAACTGCGCTGGGAGTCAATCCTTGAGAAAAGCGACCAGCTCATCCTGAAACATGCCGTGACCGATCAATGGACTGAGATCTGGCGGGTTGATGTCAGTCCGATCTACCACATGGAAACAGCGGGGATTCCGGTTATCCTCCATCAACAGGGAGCGCGCTGGTATCCGACCTGGCATCCCTGGCCCGGCGAAGAGGTAACATTGCAGATCTCACGCCCTGAGGGCATCGACGGCCAGACCCTCACCATTGACAGGAGTTCTCTCCAGCTGCGTCCCGGAAAACGGGCCAGCGAGGGCAAACTGGACCTGTCAATCCGCAGCAGTCAAGGGGGACAGCACGCCATCACCCTGCCTGCCGCCGCGCAACTGCAGAAGGTCACCATTAACGGTACCATTCAGCAGGTTCGTCATGATGGCTCCAAAATCTCGTTGCCGATCATCCCCGGAAAACAGGATATCTCCCTTGAATGGCGTGAGCCTTCCGGCTTGAGCGTTTTCTACAGAACACCGCAGATTGATCTCGGCATGACAAGCGTCAACACCGCCATTGATGTGACCCTGCCGCAGGACAGATGGCCACTTTTCCTGGGCGGACCCTTGATGGGCCCTGCTATTTTGTACTGGTCAACTTTGCTGGTGGTGGCGCTGGTGGCCTTCGCGATCAGTAAAAGCGGCCTGACACCCCTGAGATTTCACCAGCTTTTCCTCTTAGGCGTCGGCATGAGCATGAGCAATCTCTTCAGTTGCCTGCTGGTGGTGGGCTGGCTTGTCGCCCTCCATTTCCGGAAGTCAATCAGAGCAGAGCTAGACAAGAACTCCTTCGATCTGATCCAGACCGGCCTCGGTTTCCTGACCGTGCTGGCCATGATGGCCTTGGTCTGGGCGATCAGCCAGGGACTGCTGGGACACCCTGACATGAATATTATCGGTAATGGATCCACCAGCAGGATGCTGCGCTGGTATCAAGACCTCAGCGGAAACCATCTGCCACAGGCCTGGCTGTTCTCCATTCCCATGCTCGCCTACCGAGTGGCGATGCTGGCCTGGGCCCTGTGGATCTCATTTACCCTGCTCGGACTACTGAAATGGGGTTGGAAAATCGTAAATGAGCCGATGCTCTGGGATAGTAGCCCGAGACAGAAGGCTGAGAAGACAAAAGAGAAAGGAGAAATCTGATTTTTTCTCGCGTGGAGATCGATCATTTATTCAAAAGAAGAGAGATCATGAACAAACTTGGGCGATATGCAGCGCCGCCTTGATGCCATTGGTGCCGCTGGAGATGATGCCGCCGGCATAGCCGCTGCCTTCACCGACCAGAAAGAGATTTTCAAAACCGCAGCAACGTCCGTCTGCCTCCCGCAGGACCTGGATGGGCGAGGAGGTTTTGCTCTCAAGGCCCATGATAATTCCGCTCTCAAAGCCCTTTATCTTGCGGCAGAACTCCTTCAGCCCTTCCCGGATGGAGGCGATTATCTCCTGCGGTAAGAGATTCCACAGGGGCGCAGGCGTAAGCCCCAAGGGATAACTGGACTGAACATCCCCTCTTGGCTCCTTGCAGTGGATAAAGTCATCGATCCGGCAGTAGGGCGCCTGATAGCCATGGCCATAGTGAAAAAAATCCCGTTCGAGAGCGCCCAGCCAGTCAAGGATCTCCAGGGCGCTCAGTTCCCGGCCCAGGAGCTGATGCAGATTAACCCCTGCCACACAGGCGGCATTGGCAAATTGTCCATCCCGTTTGTAGAGGCTCATGCCATTGACGATATTGGTATCGGCATAGGCGGTGGCCGGAACCACTACTCCCCCGGGACACATGCAAAAGGTGTAGACCGGCAGCTTACCATTGCCCTTGGAGGTCAAGCGATACTCAGCCGCCTTTACCCCCGGTAGCTCTTCCCGACCCCATTGGGCCCGATTGATCAGGGCCTGCGGATGTTCCACCCGGCAGCCAATGGCAAAATTCTTGGGCCTGAAGCCCACCCCCTTGCCGATCAGCATGCGATAGGTTTCATGGGCGGAATGGCCAGGGGCGATGACATAATAATCCGCCTCAATGGTCCCCTGGTCCGTCAAGGCGCTGACAACCCTGCCCTTTTGCACCTCAAGATCGGTAAGCAGGGTCTCAAAACGCATGGAGCCGCCAATCCTGATGAACTCCTCACGCAGCCCCCTGACAATATTTTTCAGGTTATCACTGCCAAGGTGCGGATGGGCCAGATAGCGTATTTCCGGCGGGGCGCCGGCCTGAATATAACTCTCGAGGATAAAAGCCTTTTCACGAGATATGTTTTTCGTGCGTGACGTCAGCTTGCCATCGGAAAAAGTCCCTGCCCCTCCCTCGCCAAAGGCGTAATTACCTTTGGCGTCAAAGACCCCGCTCTCTTCAAAGACCCTGATCCCTTCCTCCCTCTTCCGGACCTCCGCCCCCCGTTCAATCAGAGTCGTCTCAAAACCGGCCTTCTGCAGGACAAAGGCAGCAAAGAAACCGGCCGGTCCGCTTCCGACAACCAGAGCCTTTTCTTTTCTCTTCCGAAAAGGGATATGCAATAGCGGAGGAGCGGGCGGAGCCTCCCCCGGGATCTCCGGAGAAACAATAGCAAGCTGCACCAGCCAATGGATGTTTGTTTTTTTTCGGGCATCCAGACTTTTATGGACTATCTGCACGGAAAAATCTTGCAGGCCCTCTGCCTTTGCCACCTGAGCCTGCAACAGCTCCTGCGAATAATCAGGAGGCAGCTTGACCGTGATCTCTTTATATCCCATTCCCCTGTATCCTTTCTGGATAGAACACCGCAAGCTCACACAAGGAGAACACCAGCCATGCCACCCTTTCCGCTACAACTTTTTTTATCTTTCTATGATTTTCTTGATGCGCGCATAACTGTTGAGGAGCTCTTCACCGACAAGTTTAACCGCGGCCCCCACATCTTTCAAACTTTCTCCACCCTCACGGGCCACTGCCGGGGTTTTGGTCTTCAGATGCTCCCACTTTTTCTCGGCCACTGCCCATTCATCTTTAGCTTCAGCCTTGGCAAGATGCATCTTCAATACAATTTCATCCCGCTGCTGCGCTACTTTCTGCATAATGGCATCTATGTCTTTCTGTTCCATGCTGGTTTCTCCTTTTGTTTCTTGATTTAAAATCAGTTGGGGCAAAAGCCGAACAATCGAGAAGGTCGCCTCCTTATTAGAGTTATAAGCCATGGAAGAAACAAGTCAAGAAATTCTCTCGGGGACATCCTTGCCCACATCGAGACAAGCGGCCGTAACATTCACCGGAGGTTTCATGGAAGAGCGAGGGAAATGCACACCGAGCTCGGATCAATGATTGCAAAGGATAGTCAAAGGGTATAAACTTAACAAAATTTGAAAATCAGGATTTTCATTGACACTCAAGGCTCCCTCAATTCAATCTTTTCTTACATAATCGCTGACAACCATTCCCGGATCACACCCCTTGAAAACAATGCAATCCCCTGTGCCTCTTCAAATTCCAGCTGTCCAGTGCGAGCAGGTCTCTTTTTCCTATGGAGAGATCCCTATCCTCACCGATGTCTCCTTTTCCATTCAAAAACTGGATGCCGTAGCCCTGGTTGGCCCTAATGGCGGCGGTAAGTCTACGCTGCTCAAGCTGATCCTTGGACTGCTCACCCCGCAGACAGGCACCATTAAAGTCCTAGGCGTCAGCCCGCAACAGGCCCGGAAAAAGATCGGCTACATGCCCCAACATCTGCAGTATGACCCTTCTTTTCCAGTCTCGGTCATGGATGTGGTCCTCATGGGCCGGGCCGGTTCCATCGGCTTGGGACGTTATAGCGCCGAAGATCGGCGAATTGCCATGCAGGCCATGGCCGAACTGGCCGTTGATGGACTGGCATCCCGACCATTCAACAGCCTGTCGGGCGGACAGCGGCAGCGTATTCTCATTGCCCGCGCCCTGGCCTGTGAACCGGAGATCCTGCTCCTCGATGAACCCACCGCCAACGTCGATCCCGGCGTTGAGCTCCAGTTCTTCGAGATCCTCAAGGAGCTGGCCAACCGGGTGACGGTCCTCACCGTCTCCCATGATCTCGGCTTTGTCTCTCAAATGGTGAGCCGGGTCTTCTGCGTCAATCGACAGGTCAAGATCCATCCCACCTCTGAGTTGACCGGTGAGATTATTCATGAGATGTACGGTGGGGATGTGCGGATGGTCCGGCACGATCACTGTTGTTCTGAACAGGGGCACTCCCATGCTGACATACTTTAGCGCCCTCACCGACCCCAATATGGTCTTTCTCCGCTACGCCCTTTTCGCGGGACTTCTGGCCGCCCCGGCCTTTGGCATCATCGGCACCTATGTGGTGGCCAGACGAATGACCTATCTGGCAGGGGCCATTGCCCACTGCGTCCTGGGAGGGATTGGTGCCGCCCTCTACTGCCAGGCCCGATATGAACTGACTTGGCTGACCCCGATGCTGGGCGCCATTGTCGCCGCCATCGGGGCGGCCCTGCTTATCGGCCTGATCAGCCTGCGCTCCCGTGAACGGGTTGATTCGGTGATTGGCGCCATCTGGGTGCTCGGCATGGCCACAGGCATCATCTTTATTGCCAAAACCCCGGGCTACATTGACCCCATGAGTTATCTCTTCGGCAATATCCTGATGATCACCGGTGGCGACCTGCTGACCATTGCCGTCCTTGATGTGATCGTTATCGGCCTGGGACTCCTCAGCTACAACCGGATGATCGCCGTCTGTTTTGATGAGGAATTTGCCCGTCTGCGCGGGATCAGAACCGAGCTCTACACCCTGCTGCTGCTCTGCCTCACCGCACTCACCATTGTCCTGATGGTCAGGGTGGTGGGGATCGTGATGGTGATCGCCCTCTTTACCCTGCCCGCCGCCACCGCCTCCCATTTCAGCACCCGGATATGGCAGATGATGCTTTTTGCCACCCTGCTCGGCATGATCTCGGTTGCCGGCGGCCTGTCCCTGAGCTATGGCCTCGATCTGCCAAGCGGGCCTACCATCGTCATGCTGGCCGGATTTTTTTATCTGACAGTTATTATCGGCAAAGGTTTGAAGAACAGACTGCGATAATAACAGAAGGCGGCCCAGGCAATTTGAACAAGCCATTAAGTGGAAAAGCTGCTCCAAATAATACCCTCTCTTCCTCTCATTTTTTTTCCGGGCCGTCTTCACTGAGCGGGCAAAGAGCTCTGCCAAAATGGGCCGGCACCAAAAACAAGAAAGGTGTCAGCGCCCTGTATCCACAATTATTCATTTCAAAAAGTTTTGCTTCTACCAGTCTTACTGGATACTCATTTTAAGTTGTTGATAAAAAAAACGAATAAACTCCCTACTCCCCGACTAATCGTTCTTTTATTATTAAGGGGACACGTTTTCTTTCACTCACAATAATCGGACGAACAACCTGTGTCATACCTAGTCATTTTGTTCACAGAGTAAAATGGGTCTCGCACAAAACCGCCGCGATGAGTCGTTGTCGCCGACATTGCGGTTTTAGTCGAGTTCAGGTTCAGAAACCGGCTAATGCTGAGGTTGCTGGATTTTCAGTCCGCAAAATCAAACCCAGCAACTTCAAGTCGATGGTCGTTTAGTGATGGGTGGTGGGAAGAAAGAAGGGCAAGAATGCCAAAGTAGAATCACCGGGCGCTGCACTTGATTGAGAGTGCTACTATGGATTTTAAGTTGTAGCATGATCTTCTGCTTCCTGTTTGTCAACCATAGATAAATGGTATCTGGTGAACAACGAAATGGGCAGGAGAAGATTCGCTGGCAGCTTTTCTGGATTGTGAAAAATACCAGCACACTAGAGAATGACTAGCTAAGCAGGAGGAGTCATGTGTCGCAAAGTATCCCATCTCGAGTTTCTCTCTGTCGTGACATTTGTTGTTTGTCTTTTTTTTCTCCCCTTCGCTCCTTGGGCGCTGGCGAATACCTATACGGTCAACGATACTGCCGATAATTGTTTCCCAGCGCCCGGTCGCATATGTTTGCGCACTGCCATCACGTATGCGAACAGTAATCCCGGCAAGGACACCATTATATTACCGGCCGGAACCTATGTCCTGTCTGCCGCAATCTCGACTACTAAAGAAGACAATAATGCGCAAGGGGATCTGGACATACTGGATGATCTGATCATCATCGGAGCCGGTGCAGAGCAGACAATTGTGGACGGTAATAGTTTGGATCGAGTGTTTGATATTTACAATGATACCATGTCGATGAGCGGGATGACCATCAGAAACGGCAAGGCACCCACTGGAGACATGGGCGGAGGAGGGATTCGTACTTCTAACGGGACCTTGACTTTAGATAAGGTCATTGTCCGCAACAACAGTGTTGAAGGAACCGGCGCCACTGACTACGGCGGCGGCGTGGGAAACAATGGAGTCTGTACCATCATCAACAGCACCATCGCCAATAATCAAGCGTATAAAGGCGGTGGTGTCTCCAACAATGGAACTAGCATAGCTGTTTTCATGAGTACCATAAGCGGCAACACAGATATCGTAGCTGCAGGCGGGATGTTAAGCATAAGCAACACTCTTGTTGTGAACTCCACAATCAGTGGAAATAGTTCGACTTCGGGAGCAGGTGGTATCTACGGTTTCGGTGCAAGCACCATAATCTCCACCACGATTACCAATAACTCGTCGACAAGCGGAAGCGATGGATACTGTAACAATGTGAGCGGAACCCTGTCGGTGAAAAACAGCATCATCGCCCATAATGGAGATCACAATTGCTGCAATCCTGCAAGCGTGACTTCAAACGGCTATAATCTTGAAGACACAAACACCTGCGGATTCACCAATGGAAGCGACTTGATAAACAGTGATCCTAAGCTGGCCTCCCTGCAAAACAACGGCGGACCTACCTTTACCCATGCCTTGCAGAATGGTAGCCCTGCCATCGACGCCGGCACTTCGATCTTTATGTTTCCCAACGATCAGCGGGGCAAAAAACGTCCCTGCGGTGCTGGCTATGATATCGGCGCCTATGAAAAATGTTCTGGTATTCTGCTTTTTATTCCGGCAATTATTGCTAACAGCAAATAAAGTCAGTGAAAAATGAGCACTAATCCCCTAAAATCATTTGTAACAGTTCAGAGAGATCCTGAAAGCTAAAAGGTTTTGGCACAATCCCGCAAAATCCGTATTCGCTGAAGTTGGCCATGATCGGGTCATTGGCGTATCCGCTGGAGACAGCAGCTTTTACCTGGGGGTCGATCCGGCAGAGCTGGGCAATGGTCTCCTTACCTCCCATGCCGCCAGGCACGGTCAGATCCACAATCACCAGATCAAAGGGAAGCCCCTCTTTCTGGGCCTGCAGATAGCGGGTAATGGCCTCTTCACCATCAATAGCAGTGTGGGCCTCATACCCCAGCTGTTGGAGCATGGCGGCACAGACATTACGGATGAGTTCTTCGTCATCCATCACCAGGATCTTACCATGGCCTTTGCTCAACGGGGCTGTTGCTGGGGTGGTTTTTTCAGCAAGGGAACTTTTCCCGGCCGAGGGGAGATAAATGGAAAAGAGGGTTCCCTTCCCTATTTCCGACTGTACCGTGATGTGACCTGCGTGATTAGCGATGACGGAATAGACTACCGCAAGCCCTAGGCCGCTACCGCTCTGTTTGGTGCTGAAATAGGGATCAAAGATTTTTACCAGATTCTCGGGCGGCATGCCGACCCCTTTGTCCTTAACGGTGATCAGCACATCTGCCCGGAGCCAGCGGCAACTCGCCGGCCTTGACGGTGATGTTATGGGCAGCAAGGTGAATGACGCCACCATCGGGCATGGCATGGACCGCGTTGATCACCAGATTCTGCAGAACCTGCCCCAGCTGGCCCGTGTCCACCTCAACCAGCCAGAGATCCTCAGCAAAATCGTACATGCACTTCGCCTTGGTACCGCGTAGGGAAAAACCTGCCGCATCCTGGATGAGCCCGGTCAAAGTAGTCTCTTTCTTAACGGGTGCTCCACCCTTGGCAAAGGTGAGCAACTGCTGGGTCAGATCCCTGGCCCGAAGAGTGGCTTTTTCCGTCTCGGCCAACCGTTCCGCCACCACCCCCCTTTCCGGCAGGGATGCCCTGGCCAGGGTAAGATTACCAAGGATGCCGGTAAGGAGATTATTGAAGTCGTGGGCAATGCCGCCGGCCAAGACCCCGAGGGATTCCAGTTTCTGGGTCCGGAGGAGTTCCTCTTCACGTTTTTTTCGATCGGAAATATCACGGGCCACGCAGAGGATTGCCGTTTGCGTATCAAAGTCGATAAGGCGGCAGCTCTGCTCAATGAGGATAATGGAACCATCTTTTTTGAGATGGGCGGACTCAAAGATGGCTGATCCCGACTGCTTCAACTTTTCAATCCGTTCTTTGACCTGAGAGCTATACGGGGGGCAACGAGCTGCGTGAGCGGCAGCGCAAGAATTTCTTCCCGCGAGTAGCCCAGACGCTCACAGGTCGCTCGGTTCACCTCGAGGATCTTAGAGTCCAGACTATAGATCAGGATCGCATCGTTAGTGTGGTCAAAAATGGCACGGAATTTTTTTTCCGAGGCGTACAGGGAGTGCATGTGCATGGCGTTTTTGATGGCCACCGCCGCCTGGTTGGCAAAGCTTTGATAGATGCTGATTACATCTTCGCTGAACATCCGAGGCTGCAGGGTGTGTCCGATCAGTACCCCAAAGACCACCTCGCCAAGCATCATGGGCACGCAGAGGGCGGAGCGGATATTTCTTTCAACAACAAGGGATGGAACCTCAAAGCGGGTTTCTGTCTCAAAATCCTCCACCACGGCAGGTTTCTTTGCAAGCACCACATAGGTAGAGAGGCCCTGCCCCTGGAGCAGGGCAAAATGGCCGATGGTCTGCTCAGGGAAGCCCAAGGTGTCTCTGATAACCAGACCGCTCTGGTCATCACTCATCAGCATCAGGGTGGAAAAATCAAGCCCCAGGAGTTCCTTGGAAAGGCTGGTAACTTTTCGATAGAGACTGTTTAAATCAATCGTGCTGACCAGGCTTTGCGAGAAGGTGAGAAGCTCGGCCAGTGCCTTTTCATTCTGTTTCCGCTCGGTTATCGGTAGGCACAACTCCAAGGCGGCAATGACTGTCCCCTGCGCATCGCGGATCGGTGTGGCGATGATCTCTAAATGGACAATATTACCCTCTTTATCAGGACTCTCAACCTCCCTGACCACGCGATCCAGATTCTGTTCAAAGATCTCTTGAACCCCGCACCCGGGGCAGACGCATTCCTGGTGTTGATAGGTGCGATAGCAGATCTTGCCCATACTGTCGCCGTAGATATTACCCATGATCTCATTGGCCCAGAGGGTTGTAAAGTCGCGGGAGATGATGGCGATTCCGGCCCCGATATGCTTGGCGACGACTTCAAGGATGTCACCGGTGAGGGAAGGGCGGTTCGCTGCTGGCTGGAGAGGGGACGTTTCATTCATTATTTATGAGAACCTCGAATCAGATAAACTGATAAAACATTTCTTTTTCTCCTCCGATATCAGAGAAGACGAGAAGAGATCTCGATATTTCCTCAGGCACGCAGCAGATAAAGCTTACCGGCAATCCATTCCTCTTTTTCCTTACGAATATTGGTCGTAACAACCTTGATCACGGAAAATCCTGTTTCCTGGGCCAGATCCCTGATATAGGATTCGGCGTGGCCATAGCGGCCCATGGGTTTCAGACAGAAACCCTGGTCAGCAAGCTCCGTTGAAAAAAGGAAGAGCCCTCCCGCGGCGGCCCTTTCATTTACCAGGGTGAAAATCTCTCGCAGATCACCAGTATAGATAAAAACATCGGCGGCCAGAAAGAGATCAAAAGATGTCTTGTTCTCCCTTAAAAAGGAGCAGATATCGGTTTCATGAAGACTGTCGTAAAACCCTTTTTTCCCTGCCGCCTCAAGCATTTTTGGAGAGAGGTCAAGGCCTATGAGTTTTTCGGTCAGGTCCTGAAAGGACTCACCGGACAACCCGGTGCCGCAGCCCATATCAAGGGTAAAAGGGAAACGATGGATGTCCTTGCCGGTAAGCATCTCCCTGAGCTGGGCAGGGGTGCTGTAGCCCAGCTTGTCCACCATACTTTCGTCATAATGTTCCGAAAAACTGTCAAACACCGTGCGGATATAGGTATCAGGGGCCATAGCCGTGGTCTGACCGGTAAGCGCCGCCAGCATATGGCTGGCCATGATGGCGTTGTGGTCAAGGGCGATGAGTTTCTGGAAGGTGACGATGGCCTTATCGACTTCTCTTTCCATATGATAGAGATAGCCGAGGTTGTTGAGGGCCTGGGCATGCTCCGGATTATTTTTGACCACTTTTTCAAGGAACCAGATAGCGTCGGCGTGGTGATGCAGATCCTTGCACAGGACTCCTAAGTTGTAGAGGACATCCTCAGCGTCTGGAGTAATGGCCAGAACTTTTTGGTAGCAGCTGAAGGCCTTGTCGAATTGTCCCAGTTTTTTCCTGGTCAGGGCCAGATTGAAAAAAATGTCGCCATCCTCAGGGCAGAGCTTGGCAGCCTCCTCATAAGCCTGAGCCGCTTTGGAATAGTCGCCCTGTTCAAAGAAGATGACTCCCAGATTATAATGGGCCGGGGCCGCATCCGGGGCCAAGATTACAACGCGACTAAACCAGTGGGCAGCCTCCTCAAGTTTTCCTTTTTCGAAAAAGAGCAGGGCTAAAAGGTAGTTGAGCTGCGGGTTGTCCTGATCGTCAGCGAGCAAGGCCTGATAGCCGGCCAGGGCCTGCTCGAAATTTCCAGCCTGATGCTGTTGTTGGGTCTGGGCAAAGAGGTCCATGGTATTTTACTTATTTATGGGAATATTATAGTCAGTGAGCCGGTCGCCATCTTGCGGTTAGCAACACGCGGACCCAGCTCGTGGTTCCAGGTCAGGACAAAGTAAACGAAATGTGCTGCTGGGCAAGATAATCCAACAACGCACTCATCCAGGTATTGATCTCCACAAAAACTTCTCCCTCAACGGCAAGCATCTCTTTCTCTTTTTGAATCCAGGGTGCCGGCACCAGTTCTGCTCGGCATTTTTCAATCATAGTAATAACACTGTCAGGGGTGGTCTCCAGATGAAACTGCAGACCGATAACCCGTTCTTCATAGACAAAGGCCTGGTTGACACAGGCAGCGCTGGAATAAAGGCGGATTGCCTTTTCAGGAAGAGCAAAGGTATCTCCGTGCCAGTGGAACACCGTCTGCTGCACAGGCAATACACTCGCCAATCGTTCAGGAACAACACAAGCCCGCACAACCTGAAACCAGCCAATCTCTTTTTCCTTATTGGGAAAGACCCGGGCCCCAAGGACATCTGCCAGCAACTGCGCACCCAGGCAGACACCGAGTATCGGCTTTCCCGCCGCAATAACCCGCAGTAAAAAGGCCTTCTCTTCCTGGAGCCAGGGATATTCCCTCTGGTCATGGACACCCATTGGCCCGCCCATAACAATGAGCATGTTAAAGGCGTCCAACTCCGGCAGAATATCGCCTGCAAAAAGTCGGGTGCAGCTCAGCGTGTGCCCCTTCTCCCCTACCCATTTCTCTATAGTGCCAAGCCCTTCAAAATCAACATGCTGCAACCAGTGAATTCTCATATTTCTCTCCTTGTGAGTAGTTGGCTAGCCAGATAATCACGTTATTTTTTCCAGCTACTTGTCCCATACAGGAATTGCTCTTCCAATTTCTCTCATTGAGAGATTTCATTATCTCTTTTCTTATGGTACGCTTATCCAACATCGTTCAAAGAATGAGCCATCTTCCTCATTTTATGAATATGTTACCAATAACAATCAAGAATATCTATCAAAACTACATTCACTCCTTGTTCCTGCCATGCCAAATCCTGTACACACCGTTCTTCTCATTGACGACAATCTGGTCAGCCGGACACCACTGGTCACCGTCCTGGAAGAGGCTGACTATGAAGTAGTACTTGGATGCTGCGCGGAAGAGGCGATGAAACGGCTGCGTACCCTGACGCCTGACATTATTCTCCTGGATGTGATGATGCCCGGCATGAATGGTTTCTCTTTCTGCCGCAAGCTGAAAAAAGATCCAAAATATCAGGATATCCCGGTCATCTTTCTCACCTCTCTTTCCCAGCAGACAGATATCGTCAAAGGTTTTGACGCCGGTGGCCAGGACTATATCATCAAGCCCTTCAATCAGCAGGAACTGCTGGCCAGGGTCCGGACCCACATCCACCTGCACGACACCCTCCTGGAAAACAAGCGCTTAAGCCGCCTGGCCCTTGATGCCAACCGCTCCAAGAGTGAATTTCTGGCATCCATGAGTCATGAGATCAGAACCCCCCTCAATTCCATTATTGGCATGGCAGAGGTTCTGGCTGAGACCGCTCTTTCTGCAGAACAGCACGAATATGTCCGCATCTTCCGCTCTGCCGGCGAAAACCTGTTGGAGATCATCAATGACATTCTTGACCTTTCAAAAATTGAGGCCGGTCAGACTGAACTTGAATCCATCGACTTTGACCTTCCTACCCTGCTCGACTCCGTCACCTCCCTTGTCTCCCTGCGGGCCGATGAACAGGAAACAAGTATTCATACTCATATTGACAGCGATGTCCCTTTTTACCTCAAGGGCGACCCGACCCGTCTCCGGCAGATCCTCCTCAACCTGGTGGGGAACGCGGTAAAATTCACCCAAAAAGGCAAGGTGGAGATCAAGGTCTCAACAGAGTCTCAACCCGGTTCTGAGCAGAAGCTCCTTTTTTCAATCACCGACAACGGCATTGGCATCGCGGCCGACAAACAACAACTGATCTTTGACAGTTTCACCCAGGCGGATTCATTAACCACACGAAAATATGGCGGAACCGGTCTTGGTCTCACTATCTGCCAGAAACTCCTGAACATCATGCAAGGTCGTATCTGGCTGACCAGCCAGCCGGAAAAAGGATCCACCTTCTTTTTCACTATTCCTTTTTCACAAGCGACATCACCCCGTCCTGAGATCGATACCAACATTGGAATCCAACCGGCCCGCTGCGAGCTGTTACAGGCTGCCCGTATTCTTCTGGTCGATGACAACAAGGACAACTGCAACCTCATTCGTCTCTACCTTTACAACACCCCTTTTACCCTGAAAACAGCAGGAAATGGCCAGGAGGCAGTTACAACTTTCTGCGCCAAGCCCTATGACCTGGTCCTTATGGACATTGAGATGCCGATCATGGACGGCTATGAGGCCACGCAGAAAATCAGACAATGGGAACAACGGCAGCAACGGACTCCTGTCCCTATCATCGCCCTGACCGCTCACGCCTTTATTCGTTTCAAAAAGAAATGTCTGGATGCGGGATGCAATGATTTTCTAACCAAACCAGTGAAAAAAGCAAAACTGATTGAGACCATAGCCACCCATCTACAACTCAGCGGACAGATTCAGGCAATACCTGTTCCACTGGGAGCAGACTTCATCACGAACAGTGAAGATACCCCCAATCTACTGATCCTGGACCAGAAGATTGCCAAACTCATCCCCCGCTTCATGATCAACAAAAAACAGGACGTGAAACAAATGCTGGAGACCTTGGAGACAGGGGCAATGGTGGATCTCAAGAAACAGGCACACACCGTCAAGGGTACCTCCTGGATGTATGGATTTACCCATCTTGGCAACCTCTGTCAGGCCCTGGAAAAATCCACGGAGTCAGGTGATCAAATCCAGACAAGACACCTACTCCAAGAGATAACCACCTATCTTAACACCGTCCAGATCCGCTACCAGGAGACAGAAGAGACGGATAAATGAACCTGACGCCTTGCAGTGGATCTTTTGATTCATTATCAGGACATAAAAAACCCTTTTATCAGAGCCGACCGGATCGTTTTCTTGCCTGGAGCGTGTTGGTCATTGCAGTGTTGACGGTTTTCCTGCCTTACATACCTCTCGGAAAGATATTCGGATTTCTACCGTTGCCCCCTGTAGTATTAACTATTATGGTAATTATTACCGTAATCTATGTCGCCCTGTCCGAGATAATCAAACGAAGATTTTATAAACGGACGGCTTGAAAGGAACGTCGAAATGCAACAATGGGATAAACAACAAATCTCCAAAAAGCACACCTGGCGTTTCAGGGCCTGGTTCGCAGGAATCTTACTGTTGTCAGGTTTAATCATTTCTGTAGCGCACGTTGGAGAAATTGAACAATTTGTACAACTGGCGAGCAAGGCCCATTCAGCATGGTTGATTGCTGCCCTCCTGTTGCAGATTGCCACCTATTTCTGCGTGGCTCGGATATGGCAGATGGCATTAGGCCAGGGAGGAATGTATTCTTCAATGTTATCATTGGCACCACTGGGTGTGGCCAAACTGTTTTCTGACCAGGCAATGCCGAGCGGCGGCATGACTGGAACCGTTTTTTTCTTTGCGGCCTTAAAGCGGCGCGGGGTACCGCCGGACCTTTGCATGGGGATGATGCTTGTAAGCTTAATCTCTTATTATGCGGCTTATCTCATAGTCGCCATGGCAAGCATCGTGCTGTTATGGTTTTATCATGCCATAAATCCCTGGATTATATCCATCTACTTCTGCTTCTGTCTGGTTGCAGTCATTATCCCGGTCGGGACTTTAATGGTTAAACACCTCACCAAAAGAGAAATTCCCAAATGGATAAAAAGAGTCCCTGGCGCACTTAATTTATTGCAGCCCTTTGCTGAGGCACCACTTGATCTGTTACGTAACCCCATGCTGATTATCACAACAATTTTACTTCAAGGGGCAATTTTTATTCTCGATTCGATCACTTTGTGGGTTATGCTGCTGGCGATTGGACAACACGTATCTTTTTTTGTGGCATTCCCCAGTTTTGTGCTGGCCTCCATTGTTACCACGATCGGTCCTATTCCCCTTGGCATTGGAACTTTTGAAGCTGCCTGCGTAACGATGCTTCGACTGCTCGGTATACAACTTGAACCAGCCCTCACCGCAACAATATTGCTGCGGGGATTCACGCTCTGGCTCCCCATGCTACCCGGTCTCTGGCTTACACGACGAGAGTTACGATGATTTCTAAAAGTCCTGCGATCAACGGTTCCCTGCCGATCCTGCTCATTCAGATCTGCGACAGCCAACTTTCTACCATCAAAGAGCTGGTTCGTGATAAATAAAAAGGCTTATACGTATGTACGTAGCGCTGCCGTTGAAACCCTGATCTATGCGCTGACACGGAAAATGATCAGCCGGACTTCGTGGCCAATACCAGTAACATGAGAGATATTCGCCATTCGGCATGGGACCTGACGGGAATAAACGAAAATAATTCCAACCTGTCTGAGCACTTTGCTCACGACCAAATGTTATAGTTATACGAAAATTGGAAGTTTGCTTGATCTCACGCCACATAAATTATATCATGACCGGAGATAAACAAATAACACAGCTGAGATTTTCTCCACCAAAGGAACAAGAAGAACCATGCCAAAAATCATAAAAATTGTCCTGATTGATGACGACGAGGACCTCTGCGATCTCCTGAAAATGCAGATGGAGGCAACCGGACGATTCCAGGTCACCACCAGTACACAAAGTGAAAGCGCCTTGGCACTGATCAAGACGGAATTGCCCGATCTTGCCATTCTCGACATCAATATGCCGGAGACACACGGGGTCGCAGTGGCCAGCAGCCTGGCACAAGATCCTCAGACCGCAGCAATCCCCGTCCTCTATCTCACCGGCATGGTCAGCCCGGAAGAAGTGGACCAGATCGGAGGCGGCCACACCCTTCGGACCCTGATTTCCAAACAATCACCAATAACTGAACTTATCGCCGCCATTGACAGCCTGATACGTTCCTGACCAGTGGCAGCCTTGCCTAGATCCCAACAAAAAACAGCTCGGACTGCACGTTTTACGGCAATCGAGACCCTCTGCCGGCTCGAACGGACTCATGTGCCGGCCGGTGTGCTTTTTGACAAGGTGGCCGCGGAATGCGCGCTTGACGGCCCCGACCGCCATCTGGCCATGAACCTTATCTATGGGGTCTTGCGACAACGGCACGCCCTCGAATCACTGCTGCAATCTCTCTGCAAGAAACCGCTTTCCAGGATAAAACCCTTTGTCCGTCAGGCACTGCTTATAGGATTGTACCAGATCTTTTTCCTTGACCGCATCCCCGAATCCGCAGCCGTCAATGAATCAGTCAAGGCCCTGCAGACCGCCCACCTGCCAAAAAATCTGCAGGGTTTTGTCAACGGTGTCCTCCGGGAAAGCCTGCGCCAGAAAGAGAAACTTACCACCCAAAGCCGCATGGACAGCACAGGATCCCCTTTCCTTAATCACCCGGATTGGCTGACCAGACGCTGGCAGGAGAGATACGGACAAGAGGAGATGCGGCGAATCTGTGCAATCAACAATCAGCAATCCCCTCTGATCCTGCTGGTCAATACCTGTGTGACCAGTAGAGTGCAGTTGATGGCCGACATTGAACAGGAAGGAATAGCTGTGCTGCCAGGGACATACAGCCAGGACACCGTGGTCCTGCCGGATTTTCACGGGGCCGTAAGCAGGCTGCCTGGATTTGCCCAGGGCCATTTCCAGGTCCAGGATGAGGGGGCTGGGCTGCTGGCACTGCTGCTGACCCCCATCGTCAAAAACGGCCACTATCTGGATGCCTGCGCCGGACTTGGCGGCAAAACAGGCAATCTGGTCCAGCTCTGCGCCGACAGCAATGCCACCATCGCGGCCGTTGAACCTGAAGGGCAACGTCGGCAGAAATTCCGCGAGAACATGCAACGTCTCCATCCTGATGCACCTGTCACCCTCTATTCCATGGATCTACTCCACTTTTCCCAAGACTGCGACCTCCGCTTCGACGGCATCCTGGTTGACTCCCCCTGCTCCGGCACCGGGGTCACCGGCAGACATCCTGACATCCGCTGGAACCGGCAGGAGGATGACCTTGTCCGCTACCAACAGAACCAACTGGTACTGCTGGAACAAGCGGCAGAGATTCTCGCCCCGGATGGCATCCTGGTCTATGCAACCTGCTCTCTGGAACCTGAGGAAAATGAGGCGGTGATCGCCCTCTTTCTTGACCGGAATCCCGACTTCATGGTGGAAGACTGCACCCCTTACCTTCCACAGGCAGCAAGACAACTGGTCAGGGATGGATTTTTCGCACCACTTCCCGGACCTTCCATTGATGGTTTTTTCGGAGCCAGACTGGTCAGAAAAAAAAGGCCTGTTTGATTTGGCCTACCACGCCTGACCAATCTGTCCTCCGTCACCTGTCACCTGCACAACGGAGCAACAATGTTTCGACATCGCATCTTCTGGATCATCCTCTTCGTTCTCTTAGGTCTTGGTACCCTTCTCTGGTATCGGCTTTCTCCGGAAAAAATGGAAGTCATTGTCGCGCCTGTTGAACAAGGTACGGTAGAAAAAGTTGTGGCCAATACCAGGGCCGGCACCCTGAAGGCCTGCCGTCAAGCCCATCTCTCTCCCGCCATCGGCGGCCAGCTCAGTGTCCTGGCGGTGCAAAAAGGGGATCAGGTCCAACAAGGCCAACTCCTGCTGGAACTGTGGAACAAAGACCTTCTTGCTGAAAAAGAGCTGGCGGCAAGTGAAGCCAGAACGGCCCAGGCCCAAGCGGAATCGGCCCGGGTACAGGCGGAAAACTCCAGCCGCGAGGCAAAGCGCCTCCAACACCTGTTCCAGATTGACGCCATTGCAGAAGAGACAATGGACAAGGCAAAAAGTCTGGCCGAGGCCCAGCGCTATACCTATCAGGCAGCCCTTGCTGCCGCCGAAACAAGCTTGGCCCGGCTGAATGTCATCACCACCCAACTGGAACGAACCCGGTTGCTGGCACCTTTTCCCGGGATTATCGCCGAGATCCATGGCGAGCTGAACGAGTATATCACCCCCTCACCGCCAGGCATCGCCACCCTGCCCGCTATCGAACTGCTTGACACCTCCAGCTTTTACATTACCGCCCCCATTGACGAAGTAGATGCGGCAAAGGTTCAGGTGGGCGCCAAGGCCAGAATCACCATGGATGCCTTTGGTGACAAACATTTCGCAGCCCGGGTTCGCCGAATTGCCCCCTATGTTCTGGATCTTGAAAAACAGGCCCGTACCGTGGAGGTGGAACTGGAGTTCACCGACCCGCAAGACACAAAAAATCTTCTGGCCGGATACAGCGTTGATGCAGAAATCATCCTTGAAGAACACAGCAACACCTTGCGCATTCCCACTCAGGCCCTGCTGCCAGGGAACAGGGTCTATGTCTATCAGCCCCAGAAGGGTCGTCTGGAAGAACGAATCATCCGGCCGGGACTGAGTAACTGGGATCGGACCGAGGTCATTGAAGGCTTGCAGCCAGGCGAGCTGATAGTCCTCTCTATCGATCAACCGGGCCTCAAAGACGGGATCCCAGCCAGGCTTTCCCAAGAGGAACCAACCAAAAAATGATTCACCTCCAGCACATTGAACGGATCTTCCTGGTAGGTGACGAAGAGGTTCATGCCCTTTCTGATGTATCCATGACCGCTTCAGACGGTGAATATATCGCCATCATGGGGCCATCCGGTTCAGGCAAGTCTTCTCTCCTCAATATCATAGGCCTCCTCGATCGTCCTGACAGTGGATCCTATGAGCTGGACGGGATCAAGGTCTCGGAACTGGAAGAAGAACAGCAGGCGGAAATCCGCCGGCACAAGATCGGCTTTGTCTTCCAGTTTTTTCATCTGGTGCCGCGCCTGACCGCCTTTGACAATATCGCTCTGCCCCTGATGCTCTCCGGCATGAAGCAGGAGGAACGACAGGTTCGGGTCACTGCGGCCTTGACCGCCTTTGGTCTTGGCAACCGGGCCGGCCACCGTCCGGATCAACTGTCAGGGGGACAACGGCAGCGAGTGGCCATTGCCCGGGCCACCATCATGCAGCCCTCGGTGATCCTGGCCGATGAGCCCACCGGCAACCTTGACCGCAGTTCCGGAGTCGAAGTGGCGGAAATTCTCGAAGAACTGAACCACCAGGGGATCACCCTGATCATGGTCACTCACGACCCGGATCTGGGCCGACGGGCACGTCGCCAGATTCTGATGGTGGATGGGCGTATTGAGAATGACAAATGATAGCGTCCTGAGGAAACAAGGCATGCAGATCCGTGATATCCTTTCCTTCAGTATGCATGCGGCTACTGCCAATCGTGGCCGCACCTTGCTCATGCTGCTGGCCATGGCCATAGGGGTCAGTTCCGTGGTTGTCCTCATCTCCCTTGGCGACAGTGCCAGGATCTATGTGATCGACCAGTTTTCCTCACTCGGCACCAACCTCCTCATCGTCCTGCCCGGGCGTTCGGAAACAACCGGCGGCCCTCCCCCCCTGTTGGGAGAGACTCCCCGCGATCTTACTCTGGAAGATGCCATCGCCCTGACCCGGTCCCGCACCGTGCGGCGGATCGCACCGATCATCGCCGGCTCCGCGCCGGTTTCCGTACACAATCTGGAACGAGAGATGCTGGTACTGGGCAGCACCTCCGAAATCTTTGAAATCCGCCACCTGGACTTGAGCCAGGGCGCCTTTCTGCCGCCCGGCGACCCCACTCGAGCCGAGGCCATCTGTGTCATCGGCCTGACAGGGAAAAAAGAGCTCTTTGGCAACCAGCCCGCCATTGGCAGGTGGCTGCGCATTGGCGACCGCCGTTTCCGGGTTATCGGGGTTCTTGCTTCACCCGGAGTCTCCCTTGGAGAGGATCTGGGCGACATGGTCATCATTCCGGTGGCAGCAGCACAGTCACTTTTCAACGCTTCCTCGCTGTTTCGTATTCTGGTAGAGTCCACAACCCCTGAAGGGATGGAACAAACCCGGCAATCTATCCTCGAGACTATCCGGAGCCGCCACGAGGGAGAGGATGACATCACGGTCATTACCCAGGACGCAATCCTGACCACCTTTGATCGAATATTTAAGGCACTGACCCTGTCTGTAGCCGGTATTGCCGCCATCAGTCTGGTAGTGGCCGGGATCATGATCATGAATGTCATGCTGGTAGCAATATCCAACAGGAGGACAGAGATCGGTCTGCTCAAGGCCTTGGGAGCGTCAAAGGAACAGATCATGAAGCTATTCCTGACCGAGTCCACCATCCTGTCATCAATCGGGGCCGCCATTGGACTGCTGTTGGCCTTGCTCGGCATACAGCTGGCAGCTTTTCTCTTTCCTCAATTTCCTCTACACATTGCCCCTTGGTCACCGGCCATAGCACTGGCAGTGGCACTGATTACCGGCATCATCTTTGGCGTATTGCCGGCACGGCGGGCAGCCAGCCTGGAACCGGCATTATCACTGGCCCGACGCTAGGAACCCCTACGACTATGCAAGTAAACGACTTTTTACGGTATACTATCTATGGCGTTCGCGCCCAGCGACTGCGTAGCTTTCTGACAGCCCTGGGTATTGGAGTAGGCATTGGCGCGGTGGTCCTGCTCACCTCGCTCGGAGAGGGCTTGCATCATTTTGTCCTTGCCGAATTCACCCAATTCGGCACCAACCTCATCGCCATCAATCCCGGCAAAGTTACCACCCATGGCATCTCCGGGGCTCTGGTCAGCAATGTCCGTCCCTTGACCATCGAGGACACCGAAAGCCTCAAAAAACTGCCCCAGATCCTGGATGCAGTTTCCGTCGTTCAAGGCAATGCTGCAATTGAGGCCGGTAGCCACCAGAGACGCACCACCATCTATGGGGTTGATGCCTCTGCCTCCAGGGTTTGGAGGTTTGGGGTGGCGGCCGGTCGTTTTCTCCCTGATGATCCCCCCCGGGCGGCACGCTCCTTTGCAGTGCTGGGCAGCAAGGTACGGCAGGAGTTGTTCGGCTCCACTCAGGCCTTAGGCATCCGAGTCCGCATTGGCGGCGAGCTTTTCCGCGTCATCGGCTCCATGGAATCAAAGGGGCAACTACTCGGTTTTGACCTTGACGATGCCGTCTACATCCCTGCCAGCAAGGCCTTGGCCCTGTTTAATCGGGAAAGTCTTATGGAGATAGACCTGCTCCATAGCACCAACAGCAGCTCCACCGTTGTGGCCGAAAAGGTCAGGAAGGTTTTGGTAGGCCGGCACGGCAGTGAGGATTTCACCATCACTACCCAGGAAAAGATGCTGGATGTGCTGGGCGGGGTGCTGGGCACCCTGACCATAGCGGTGGGTGCATTGGGAGGAATATCCTTGCTGGTGGGCGGTGTCGGCATCCTGACCATCATGTCGATTGCGGTCAATGAACGCACCGGAGAAATTGGTCTGCTCAGGGCCCTGGGGGTAGGCCGGAATCAGATCCTTGTTCTCTTTCTTGGTGAGGCGGTGGTGCTCGCAGCCATCGGCGGACTGGCCGGACTGGGACTGGGGATAGGAGGGTCGTGGTTTGTCACTCTTCTGGTACCGGCCCTGCCCAGCCACACATCCTGGGGCTATGTGGTCTCAGCTGAGCTGTTGGCGGCCCTTGTGGGCCTTTTGGCAGGAGTCCTGCCCGCCCGTCGTGCCGCCAGGATGCATCCGGTTGAGGCGCTAAGGACGGAATAAACGATATTATTTGTAGCCTTCTTGGCTGAAGCTACAAATAATATCATGTCACTTCACAACCTTGAGACCAAACATCCCCTGGAGTGCGGCAGGCAGGTCCGCAGGCAGCACCACGGTCTTGGCATTACCGGAGGTGCTCAGTTCCTGCAAAGTAGCTATATATTTCTCGCCCAGCAGATAAAGAGCCGGCAGCTGCTCGTTCCCGAGCCCTTGTTGCACCAGCGCCAAGGCATCTTTGGTGGCATTGGCAAGGACAATCCTGGCCTCGGCATCACGCCTTGAGGCCTCAAGATGCCCTTCCGCCTCCAGGATGGCCTTCTGTTTCTGGCCTTCCGCCGTCAGGATAGCAGCCTGTTTTTCACCTTCAGCCTCGGTGATAGCCGCCCTTCGAATCCGCTCAGCCGCGGCCTGACGTTCCATGGAATCCTGCATGGTGGTTGATGGTTTAATATCCTGAATTTCGACACTCTTGACCGTCAAGCCCCAATCCTCAAGATCATTGGCAATGGCCTGAATCAATTTAAGCTTGATCTGCTCCCGGGAACTAAGGGCATCATCCAGATCCATCTGCCCGATAATGGCCCGCAGATTTGTCATAATCAGGTTTCTGGTGGCATGTTCATAGAAATCGATGCCGAAAATAGCCTTGTGCGGGGTATGGATGTTGATAAAGGCAATGGCATTGGTGATGATTACCGCATTATCGCGGGTAATAACCTCCTGGCTGGGGATATCGAGAGATATATCCTTTCTGGTGACCTTGGCGGCGATGGTATCGATATAAGGAATAATCAGATTCAGACCCGGCGTAAGCGTGGCATGATATTTACCCAAGCGCATAATAACATATTCAAAGCCCTGGGGAACAATCTTGACCCCGTTGGCAATAGTCACAATGACCAAAACCAGGATAGCTCCTATCAGAATAAGACCTACATTCATATTTTCTTCCTCCTGTCAAAGATTCAACAACCTTACCGCACTCTTTCCACTTTAAGAATTCGCTCTTTTTGATCTGGGGAGAGAACCGCTATCACCCGAACCCGGTTCCCTGTTTCTATCGGTTCATCAGCCAGATACATCCAGGATTCATCATCCAGCACCGGGACAGAAAAAACCACCCGGCCCATCTCTCCGGGAATCAGAGCCCGAGTAGCAGCAATCCCGGTCTGACCTATGGCTGCCTGCTCATCCACCAACAGGGACTTCATTTTTTTCCGTGGCACAAAAAGACGAAACCAGAAGAAGGTAAAGGCAACACTGGATACTGAAAACACCAGCAGTTGCCACTTCAATGAGATATCGGGAAGGAGGGCCATCACCAGGCCCGTCACCAAAGCCCCAAGCCCAAACCAGAAGATTGTAAATGATGGCACCACCATTTCCATAAGAACCAGAATGACTCCCAAAACAATCCAATGCCACCAGAGAATATTT
Organism: Pseudomonadota bacterium; assembly: GCA_018821985.1. GTDB lineage: Bacteria > Desulfobacterota > Desulfobulbia > Desulfobulbales > Desulfocapsaceae > UBA2270. The sequence goes on along the minus strand of JAHJKP010000013.1, from coordinate 133,820 downwards.
TCCATCACCCTTCCTTGTCCGAGATTAGAGCCGAAATCACATCCATTTAAACAGAAACCTTTATGCCAGCCTGCAACCCACTCCCCATACAGCTATCGGCTTGTCGGGGAGGACCCCTGAAAAATAACAACAACTGAAGAGAATCATATGTTAATTTTTTCATTAAATCAATTACAACTCCTCAGCGCATGACTACCCCCCGACGCGTTTAACCTTGTATCCTTGAGCTGCGAACTCTGCCATCAACAGATCCCGATGGTCACCTTGGATCTCAAGCACCCCGTCTTTTATTGCACCCCCGCAGCCACATTTTTTCTTCAGCTCTCGAACTATTTTTCTCAGTTCCTCCGGGTCAAGGGCCAGACCTGTCACCAGGGTCACCCCTTTTCCCTTACGCCCTTTTGTCTCCATGCTGATCCTGACAATGCCATCAGAAAGAGGAATAGTGGATTCTTTACGACAGCCGCACTGTGATGATAGTTTTTTACAGGCAAGACAGATCCTGCCCGGTTCCGTGGAAAAGACCAGACCGCCATCTCTGCTATTTTTCTTTGACATAACTTTCTCCGATCAAGAGTTCCAGTATCTTCCCCGTTGATGAAATGGTATTGTAGCACCAGCAGTACATCATTACCAAACAGATAGGATAGAGAAAAAAGTGGAAAGAGATGAAAAAAATTTGGAACAAGTGGAGAGAAAACAGCCGGTATCGTGAGGTGTCAAAGGTGTGCATCCCTCTGGTAATGAGTATGGCCGCAACAATGGTCATGGAATTCACCGATCGGGTTTTTCTTTCCAACTACAGTGTAAATGCCATCTCCGCAGCACTCCCGGCAGGAGTCACCGCCTTTCTGTGCATGACGTTTCTGGGCGGGATCGGTGGCTATGTCACTGTCTTTATCGCTCAATACTATGGCGCCGGTAAAAATCAGCAGATTGGAATTGCCCTGTGGCAGGGGCTTTACTTTTGCCTGTTTGCCGGAATTGTCCTCTTTACCCTCTCCCTTATCGCGACCGGCCCCCTGTTTCTACTGGCAGGACACCCCCCAGAGGTTCGAGCCCTGGAGGAAATCTATTTTAACATCTTATGTCGTGGTGCCATACTCCACGTAACGGCCCAGACCATCTCCGGGTTCTTCACCGGCCGTGGCATGACCCGCCCGATTATGCTTTGCAATATTATCGGAATGATGGTCAACATCCCCCTGGATTATGCCTTGATCAACGGAGCCTGGGGGCTGCCGGAAATGGGAATCGCCGGCGCCGGACTGGCGACCGTTATTTCCTGGGCCGTCATTGTCCTGCTGCTCATCCCCTTGATCTTCACCCGTGAGAATGACAGACTTTATAATATCTACAAGGGAAGTCCGTTTAATCTGGGTATCTTTCTGCGTCTCATGCGATTTGGGATTCCCGGCAGCCTGCAATTCAGCCTCGACATCTTTGCCTTCACCTTTTTTATTCTCATGGTTGGGCGATTGGGGAGGGAAGAGCTTGCCGCCAGCAATATCGTGATCGCCATCAGTTCTCTGGCCTTTATGCCTGCCCTCGGATTTTCGCAGGGTATCAGCAGTCTGGTGGGACAGGCTCTGGGCCGTGGCAGACCGCAACAGGCCAAATACGCAACCTGGAGCGGAATCCATCTCCTGCTGGCCTACACTTTTTTCCTTGATTTATTCCTGATCGGTACCCCGGAGGTCATCATTGCCCTCTTCATTCCCCAAGGGCAGGATGCGGTCGGGTATGCCTCAGTTGTTGACCTCTGTACCCATTTGCTCCGTATCGTTGCCGTCTATATATGCATGGATGTCTTTTACATGATCTTCTCAGGAGTACTCCGAGGTGCAGGAGATACCCGCTTTATCATGTGGTGCATTGGCACATCGTCTGTATTCTGCATGCTCCTCCCCCTCTATATCGGCATAGAATTTTTTGACAGAGGGATCTACTACGCCTGGTTCTGTGTCCTATTGTTTGTGGCAGTCCTCTTTGTCTTGGCATCGTTCAGATATCGACAGGGAAAATGGCAGCACATACTGGTTGTTGAACGAGAAAGCTGAGCAGGACAGAGTCCAAAAAGAGGGGGAGGAAGGTTCCAACGTGCAGGCGAATTAAATTTAACGGCCACGCATACGAACGGAATGGGCACAGAAAGAGGACGATGTTTTTTTGTCATCAAGCATCTTGCGTAACTGCTGCAATTCCGCCTGGGACTGACGTAATTCCTCACGTAAGTCAGCGCTTCCGAGCAATGGCAACGCCTCAAGTTGTGCTTCAAGGCGAGCTACATTTTGCTGGGTGCGATACAATTCTATGGCCAGTAATTTGATTGACATCAGGACAGGATTGTGGATCAAAAGACCCATGAAGGAAAACAATGGGAGAGAAGGGAATTTCTGTTATTTTTTACTATCAGCGGAATTTTTCTGTTGCATTACGCTTTTATTAAACGAGTCACAATATTCCTGCACCAGTTTCTTCCTGTCAACAGGGGACATTTTAAAATAAAACGGACTGAGCATAAGAACTCCAATAGCTTGCTGACTGGTCATGCCCTGATCCTCCTTTCATTTTTTAAGAATAAAAGAGAAGTAATGATCTTTGTTATTAATTATATCGACCCATCCATACTTTTTATTTAGCAAAAAAAGAAAGACCTGTAAAGATTTTATAAAGTTATCTCTTGAAGAGAGTCATGAGACATGCAACAAAACAACTCAAGGGTTGAATCTGTCAGATTCAACCCTTGTCCGCTACCATTCTCTACAACCTGCAGAGCGTATCAACAGCCGCCTATACCTCAGCCTCCAGCCTTAACTGGAGCCGCTGTATTAGCGCTTTCTGGACTGGCAATGGCAGAACGGGAAACCTTGACACGGATATCCTGAGCAATCTCCAAGGTAACAACGGTATCCGTCAACCCCGTAATCGTACCATGAATACCACCTTTGGTGATAACCTTGTTGCCGTTCTTCAGATCATTTAAAAATTGCTGCTGCTGTTTAGCCTGCTTCTGCTGCGGCCTGATCAATAAAAAATAAAAAACGACAAAGATAAGAATAAGAGGGAGAAATTGGGCAATCCCTCCGCCTGCTCCTGCTGATGGCATAATGGTTCCTCCAAAAAATGTGATATATACGGTAAAAGTATCTGCAAGAAGCCGTAGCAAAATCCTCGTTACATTTATCTGATCATTTCATAACCAGCTCTTTATGCCAATCACGAAATTCCCATGTTACGGTTTATTTAAACAACATCTACCAGAGACATTACCCTCTCGACAAAAAAAATTATGTTAATCATTCACATGCAAGCCTGCCATAAAAATCGTTCCGGAAGACACTAAATTGATCACGTTCAATAGCTGCTCGTATCTCTGCCATCAGATTCAGGTAATAATGGAGATTATGAATGGTATTCAGATGATAACTAAGTATCTCCCGACACTGGAAGAGATGACGCAGATAGGCCCGGGAATAATTACGGCAGGTGTAGCAACTACAGTTGGCATCCAGAGGCCCCTTGTCGTCGCGAAATTGGGCATTCTTGATGGTAATTTTGCCTGTTGAAGTAAAGAGGGTACCGTTGCGGGCATTGCGGGTGGGCATCACGCAATCAAACATATCCACGCCCCGATACACTCCCTCAACCAGATCTTCAGGTGTGCCGACCCCCATCAGGTATCTGGGATACTCAACAGGCAGATGCGGGATGACTGCCTCGGTCATCTCCTGCATCAAGTCTTTGTCTTCGCCGACACTGAGCCCACCAATGGCATAGCCATCAAAACCGATATCAATGAGAGTCTGTGCATGTTCTTTTCGTAAATCAGGAAACATGCCGCCCTGAACAATACCAAAGAGGAGTTGCCCGGTATCTGTCTGGGCCTCCCGACAGCGTCTGGCCCAACGGCTGGTGAGATCGGTTGCCTTGATCGTCTCCTCTCGCGTCGCCGGATAGGGGATACAGGTATCAAGGCACATCATGATATCTGATCCCAGAGCTTCCTGAACCTGTATCGCTTCTTCGGGACCGAGAAAGAGCTTGGAGCCATCCAGGTGCGAACGGAAGGTGGCGCCCTTCTCGGTGATCTTTGCCAGATCCTTGAGGCTGAATATCTGGAAGCCCCCGCTATCAGTAAGGATAGGACGGTCCCAGTTCATAAAGCCATGCAGGCCGCCAAACTCCCTGATCAGCTCATGGCCGGGCCGGATATAGAGATGATAGGTGTTGCCAAGAATGATCTGGGCATTCATCTCTTTCAGATTTTCAGGGGTCACGGCCTTGACTGTCCCCTGCGTACCAACCGGCATAAAAACAGGAGTCTGAAACGTACCGTGTTGTGTATGGACCTCGCCCCTGCGGGCAGCGCAACACGATGAGCTGCCATGAAGCGTAAAGGGTGATCTGTTTTGCATAAAAAAAAACCAAGGGTGTTGAGACTGCAAAGATTAAAATCAATCGGTTGTAAAGGCGGTAAAACAGAGCTCGCCCCTGCGATCAAGTGCAATTTGCCGGACAACTGCACTATATTCACGCTAAATATTTTTTTCAACTACCATATATTGTGGCCCTCGCAAGGTCCCATTTAACCATGGAAAATCAGAGGATAAAAATTTATACTTCGGAGCAGCACAACAAGGACAAGACAATAAAAAAATGAAGATAATTTATTGACATAGAAATAAAAATGCGGTAGTACAAATTATTGTAGTTAATTTTTTTTAAATTGAATTTGACAAAAACCTTACTCATATTTAAGGAAAAAGGTAGAACTGTTTGATTCTCCTGTCCATTTATGTGGACAGGGATCATGGATGCGTTCTTGAATCTCAGGAGGATCCAGGAATCGTAATAATTAATAAAATTTGGAGGAAAGAAGATGATTAAAAAATTTTCCATGCTGGCACTTGCCGGCCTGATCGCCCTGCCTGTTGTTGCTTCTGCAGGTGTTGGCCCTCAAGCCAGTGATCTGGATCGCAAGATTCAGGATCTGAGCTCACAGCTTGACCAGTTGAAGGCACAGATGGCGGCTCAGTCAGAGGCCAACGCCGCAACAAGCGCCAAGGTAGGCGATCTGAACAATAGCGTTACCAGCTTAGGTGAACGTGCTGAGGATTGGGACCTGGCCGCCCGTTTTAAACTTGACGGCGATTTCCGTGCCCGTATGGATATGTACAATGCCGACACTGTTTTTGGAAATGAACTTGACAACGACACCTCATTCACCAATCGCTTCCGTCTGAACATGCGCGTAGGCGTTACCGAGAACGTTGACTTCAAGGGCCGTCTGGCCATGTACAAAGCTTGGGGCATGCAGTCTGCATTTCAGGATGATGGCGGCACCATGTGGCCACAGTTTGATGGTAACTCCACCCGCACCCCTTCCGACAATGCCCTGCGCGTTGACCGTGCTTTTGTTAACTTTAACAACCTCTTCGGCGCTCCCGTATGGTTCTCCATCGGTCGTCGTCCAACCACCGATGGTAATCCCTCAAACATCCGCATGGGCTCCACCGAGCGCAGTGGCACCCCGCTGATCATGGACTATCCCTTTGACGGAATCTCCATGGGTTATGCCTATAAATGGGGCGGAGACCTGGGATCAGGTCGAGTTCGCGTCTGCTACGGCCGTGGTTTTGAGGATGGCCTGCAGTATGAAGGCGAGCCCATGGAAGATATGGATTTCGTCGGTGTGAGCTGGGATATCCTGAAGAAAGAAGACCGCTTCCTTTATGCCCAGTCTTTCCTTGCTGCCAATGTTGTTAATTACCCCAACTTCCAGGATCCAATTATCGACTCGATGTTTGGTGGTATGAGCGGAATGGGCAACAGAGTAAGTGTTGGCAACATCCAGCATACCTCTGCCATGTACATGGACAAGATGGCTGGCCTGAACTACTTCGTAGCTGGCGGTTGGAGCCGTACCGATCCTAACGAGAACGGTATGTTCAATGACTATGTTGGCATGATGATGGGCCAAGTTGGTCCAAACCAGGAGAGTCAAGATGGTTACCACGCCCATGTTGGTCTTCGTTATGATATCGATCAAGCCGGTCTCAAGCTCGGTGCTGAATGGAACTACGGTTCTCAATACTGGATCGGCATGACCCCTGGACATGACGATCTCTATCAGTCCAAGATTGCCGCTCGCGGTAATGTCTATGAGGTTTATGGTATCTATGACCTGCCCATGGGCGAGGCCATCTCTAAATATGCCAAAACCTTCATGCGTCTCGGCTATCAGCGTTACGAGTATGATTATGCCGGTTCCAACGATTGGAACATGTATGCATACGACCTGAATGATGCAACTGACCTGATGAAACTGGGCTATCTGCAGGATACCGTTGAGAGCGCTGACCAGGTTTACCTGACCCTTGAGGCAACATTCTAATTGTTGTTCAAAAGGAACGGTATTATTATAATGGTGTGAATCACACCTGAATAATCCGTTGGTTGTTGAGTATCTGGGTAAGGTTCCTGTAAAGGAACCTTACCCTTTTTTTTATTGCCTTACGTCATCCGCCCTTAGTCGCCAGGTTTATCCATGCTTACGCCCTGTACCCACATAACATCCTCTGTTCCAGATCTCATCCAGGCAACCTTTAACAGCTATCACGGAGTGAGCGCCGCCCCTTTTGCTTCTCTCAATGGTAGTTTCGGCGTTGGGGATTGTGCGGACAAGGTACAAGCCAATCGCAACAGGATGAAGCAAGCCTTGGGTATCAACCGTCTGATTTCAGCCAGACAGGTGCACGGGGATCAGATTTTCAGGCTTGGGGAAACGCCTGACAGCGATCAGGAGCTAGATGGCATTGATGCCTTGATGACCGACAGAAGAGGCGTCGGCTTGATGATCCAGCATGCCGACTGTCAGGCCATCCTGCTTCACGACCCTGTGCAATCGGCAATAGCTGCGGTGCATTGCGGCTGGCGAGGCAGTGTCATCCGTATCATTGAGAAAACAGTGGAGATGATGAATTCCTGCTACCAGTCCCGTCCTGAAGACATAGCGGCCAGCATCAGTCCCTCCCTGGGGCCTTGCTGCTCTGAGTTTATCAATCATCGCCAGGAGCTTCCTACCTCCTTCCAGGCCTTTCAGACGCGCAGCAATTATTTTGATTTCTGGCAGATATCCAGGTTTCAACTCATGGAGGTCGGCCTGCACCCAGAAAAGATCAGCGTGGCAGGAATCTGCACCTCCTGCAGCCCTGATTTTTTTTCCTACCGTCGCGCCATTCGCCAAGGAAATGGAATAACAGGCCGTAATTGTACCATTATTTCCTTGACCGCCACCCACAAATAGCCATTACATGGTTCAGAATGTGATTTTCCGGAATGAAAGACTGATTACGCGCAAAGGATAACAGAAAGGAACGAAGAGTGCTTTTCTCCGGCACACATACGGAAAAACGACAACATTACAAGGGGGATAGCTGATAGCTCGTAACTGCTTTTGTGACATGGCAAGGCTCAAGACTGTACTTCCTTCACCTCTACCCGATTTCGCCCATTCTGTTTCGCCTGATACATGGCAGCGTCGGCAGCATTGATCATTTGTAGTTTATCAACCGATGTCATTTCCGCTCCACAGCTCGTCAGACCGAGACTGATTGTAACCCTGATCGAATTACCGGCAACAACCGCTTCCATCTCTTCAACCTGCCGCCGTAATCGCTCGGCAAAAACCCTGCAGCCGGCCAGATCAGTCATGGGAAGGATCACTGCAAACTCCTCCCCGCCATAACGAGCAATAATATCCGAGGTACGCAGGGTTGCGGTCACTAACTTTGCCAGGCAGCGCAGGACCTGATCACCGGCAGAATGTCCGTAGGTGTCATTGACCTCTTTAAAGCGATCAATATCAAAAAGCATAAGAGACAGAGGGAGATGGTAGCGCGCGGCCCGGTTCGTCTCCCTCTCCATCAACTCCTGAAAATAACGATAATTATAAAGGTCTGTCAGACCGTCACGAAAGGCCAGAACCCTCAGCTTGCTATTAGCCTCCAGCAGCTCGGCCGCCAAGTCTTCTGCCTTCTTCCGTGCCTGTTTCGCCTGCATGACCACCTGCTCATAGGACAAATTGATCCGACGCAGCTCCTCGTTCGCCTCCTGAAGCATATGGGAGAAAGGTTTCATCTCACCAGGGTCGATCTCGAAGAAAGAGAGAATCTCGATACTTTTTTTCGCCACACTATCAATCAGGGTATCTATATCATCAGCATTGACCCTGAAGCTGGGACAAATTTCAGCCTTAAGCCTCTGCACCTTCTCCACACTCCGTGAACCATAATATATTGAGGAAAGCATGTTTGACCAGCGCATAATATCAACCTGCATCCTGACTCCTTTAGGACAGTCACTTGCATGATGATAGCGAATTATGGTCGAGATACTTTTAGGTAAATCCCATACAGTTAATAACTTAGCTCCCACCTCCTGGTGGTCAAAGCCAAAGATCTTCCGCTCACTCCCAAGAACCGAGGCTTCGGTCACCCTTTTTTCATCCAATACCTGCCGATACTCATTGGGTCGACATAGGTAAACAACCAACATCCCAATATCCTGAAGCAAGGCCGAGACAAAAAGATCCTCATTCTTGTACCGGAGCAAGGAGGCCAACAGTTCAGCAGCCACCGCAGTGGTCACCGCCCGTTTCCAGAAATAGCCAAAGTTAAACCCTTCACTCTCGCTGCCCGTCATTTCCTTGGCAATCACAAAAGAGAGGGCTATATTCTTGGTAACATTCATGCCGAGCACCGACAGGGCCTTTTCTATGGTATTAACCGTATTCGGCATACTGTAGAATGAAGAATTGGCAACCTTCAATATCTTGGCAGTCAACGCGGGATCGGCCAGAATAATCTGGGCCAACTCACCAAAAGAGGCGTCACCTTTTTTAACCGCCTCAAGAATACGCAAGGCAATAACGGGCGGAGACGGCAGTTGGATATTTTCCAGGGTCAATGTATGCATCATTACTCCAGGCATGCCCTATTCAGGGACTCCTGCTAACGTAAAAAATTCAGGGCAGAACCCGCCTTAAACCAGGAAATCTGCTCGTCATTAAGGGAATGGTTCAAAGATATAACAGATTCTGAGCCATCCGCATGATGACACACGGCTGTCACTGTGGATCCGGGTGCTAGTTCTGTCAGGCCCAGAATATCAACCCGGTCAGCCTCCTGAATCAAGTCATAGTCTGCACCATCGACAAAGGTCAACGGCAGCATCCCCTGTTTTTTTAGATTGGTCTCATGAATGCGGGCAAAAGAGCGGGTAATCACCACGCGCCCCCCCATATGCCGAGGACTCATGGCCGCATGTTCCCTCGAAGAGCCCTCTCCATAATTGGTATCACCAACCACCAGCCAGTTTTCATGGGCAGCAGTATAGGCCCGGGCGATCTCATTATAGGGCAGTCGCTCACCCGTCAGCTGATTCAGGCCGATACCGGTCTCACCGGTAAAGGCATTCGTGGCCCCACTGAACATGTTGCCGGAGATGTTATCCAGATGCCCGCGAAAACGCAGCCAGGGCCCCGCAGGGGAGATATGATCGGTGGTACACTTACCCTTAGCCTTCATCAACAAACGTAACCCTTTCCAATCAGACCCCTCCCAGGGAGCAAAAGGGAAGAGCAGAGCCAGACGTTCAGAATCCGGTGCCACCTGCACCATAACAGTTGTTCTTTCCTCAGGGGGTGCCAGAAAGCCCGCTTCATCACGAACAAGACCATGGAGCGGCACTTCCGGCACCTTCCCGGGAGGAGTCAGGACAAAAGAGGTGCCATCGGCCGCCTGCAACTCAGCAGTAAAGGGGTTTACATTAAAAGTTCCAAACATGGCATAGGCCAGACAGGTCTCAGGACTGGCAATAAAACCGCAGGTACCGACGTTCCCATCATTGCGTTTAGGGAAATTACGGTTGTAGGAGGTAACAATGGAATTCTTGAAACCTGGCTCAATCCCCTGCCTGGTCCATTGACCGATACAGGGGCCGCAGGCATTGGCCAGCACGGTAGCGCCAATGGCTTCGAGTTTGGCAATCTGCCCATCACGCTCAAGGGTGGCACGCACCTGCTCGGAACCTGGTGTTACAAGCATCGGAATCTTCAGCTTCAATCCTTTCGCTGCTATCTGTTCAGCCATGGCCGCCAGACGCCCCATATCCTCATAAGAGGAATTGGTGCAGGAACCAACCAGCGCATAGGTCACATTGGCAGGATGTCCACCCTTTTCCACATACTCTTTCATGTTTGAGACCGTCACCGCCAGATCCGGCGAATGGGGACCGACCAGATGGGGTTCAAGGCTGGCAAGATCAATCTCAATAATCTGATCATAATATTTTTCAGGATTGGCCAGGACTTCCGGGTCGGCCTGCAGCAGATGCACATATTTATCAGCAAGTGTTGCGGCCTCCTCACGACCACAGGCTTGGAGATAGGATGCCATATGCTCATCATAAGGAAAGACCGAGGTGGTGGCACCCAGTTCAGCACCCATATTACAGATGGTGGCCTTCCCGGTGCAGGAAAGAGAGGCAGCGCCTGGGCCGAAATATTCAAAAACCCGATTGGTACCCCCTGAACAAGTGAGCATGCCAAGAAGCCTTAAGATCACATCCTTGGGCGCGGCCCAGCCCTGCAACTGACCCGTGAGCCGGACCCCCACAAAACGAGGATGAAGCACCTCCCAGGGCATGCCAACCATAACATCAACCGCATCGGCTCCGCCCACGCCTGAGGCAAAGGCCCCGATACCACCGGCGTTCGGGGTATGGGAGTCGGTACCCAGCATCATCAGCCCGGGAAATCCATACTGTTCCATCACCACCTGATGAATAATACCGGCGCCCGGCAGCCAGCAGCCAAAACCATAGCGCTGAGAAGCGGAGGCCAGGAAATCATACACTTCACGGTTCTCGACACGGGCAGTATGCAGATCCCCGTCAGCCCCTTTCTGCGCCCGAATTAGATGATCACAGTGGACCGTAACCGGCACTGCGGCCTCATCTTTACTTGCCAGCATAAACTGCAGGATTGCCATCTGGGCTGTCGCATCCTGCAAGGCAATCCGATCCGGGCAGGTCTTGACATAGGAAACACCAGCGTCAAGCTCCGCCTCCATCGCATTGTCAAGATGCCCATAAAGGAGCTTCTCGCCATAGGTTAAAGGACGCCCCAGCCGTTTTTTAACCATGGCAATATTGGTGTCCATTTTCTGATACACCATTTCAATAAACTGGGGGGTCGAATCAACTGAACTACTCATAATCTCTCCAAAAAAGTTTTCACCTTAGCAAGGAATATTTTATAATTTTATAGTTTATGACCGGATTAACTCTTCAGCCAGCATTTTATCGGCCAGATCAAGGATAAATTGACGCTGGGCAGGGCTTGCATGGGCGATACAATCACAATGCAGGTTTGCATTACTGCGAACCAGCATCTCAAAACAGACGGCATTCTTCCCCACCTCAACCCCGCAATAATAAGGACCGCATTTTTCCACATGCGCCCGTTGCAGCTCGGAGAGTATCTCTGGTGGCAGAACGATCCAATAAATACCGATCATGGGTCCTCGCGGCAAGGTGCGTTTGAGATACGAATCTATATTATCCCGCTCCATGGGGGACAGATCATCAATGACATATTGGCGCATAATTTTTGTACGATTCAGGTTTGTTTTTATAGTAACTGGGCGGCAATGGCCGACAGTGGGCTTCTTTCACTCTTGTTCAAGGTCACATGACCATAAAGAGACTCCCCTCTCAACTTTTCTACGGTATAAGACAGACCGTTCGAAGAGGAATCAAGATAGGGGTTATCGATCTGCTGCGGATCACCGGTAAGTACCATCTTTGTGCCTTCACCAGCCCTGGAGATAATGGTTTTCACCTCATGGGGAGTGAGGTTCTGGGCCTCATCAACAATGACATACTGCTTAGGAATGGAACGCCCGCGAATATAGGTCAGGGCCTCAAGCTCCACCAGTTGATCCTTAAAAAGCTTGCTCACCTTCTGCTGCACGGTCCCTTCCTCATAGTGATGATCTTTCTGCATCAAAAAGACCAGATTATCAAAAATAGGTTGCATCCATAAAGAGAGCTTTTCATCTTTTGTGCCCGGCAGATAGCCAATATCCTTGCCCATGGGGATCACCGGCCGGGAAACCAATAACTTTTCATAGCCTTGCTGACGGAGGACACATTCAAGTCCGGCAGCCAGGGCCAGCAAGGTCTTGCCGGTACCAGCCTGACCGATAAGCGTGACAAGGCTGATCTTTGGATCCATGAGCAGTTCCAAGGCCATCCGCTGTTCCTTGGAACGCGAGTGCACATTCCAGGCACTCTCAAAATTACCATCAAGAGGGACCAGGCTATTAGGCCCTACTGCCCGGCCAATCCCTGAGTGTTTCGGGTTCGATGCATCCTGCAGCAGAACAAACTCGTTAAACAGAAAATCAAACCCTTCCGTCTCCAGCCCCTTCCCCTGATGAAAACGATCAACCATCTCGGTTGCCACCTGGATCTCTCTCCAGCCGGTGTACAGCTCATCAAAGTTACACTTCTGCTTCTCAAAATCCATCACATCAATACCAAGGGCATCCGCCTTCAGGCGGGCGTTGATATCCTTGGAGACAAAGATCACCTTTTTCCCTTCCAAATGCAGAGAATTGGCCACGGCCAGAATCCGGTTATCAGGCACGGACATATCGATACAAACCCCAGGTATCTCCTTACGCTCAACAATAATCTGGAGGATGCCACTGTTTTCCATGGTCACTCCATCCTTCAGTGACCCCTGCGAACGAAGCTGATCAATCTGTCTGATCACGTGCCGGGCACTGCGCCCCAATTCATCATTATGACGTTTGAAACTGTCCAGCTCCTCAAGAACCGTCATCGGCAGGATAACGTAATTATCATCAAAGGAGGTAAGAGATTCGGCATTATGGAGCAGGACATTGGTGTCGAGAACAAAATATTTGCGTACGCCCATAGCATTCATATATCAAGCCAAGTTGAATTTTTGTTTAACAGTTCACAGCCATCTTCACGGACGACCACCATGTTTTCCAGCCGGACCCCACCCCAGCCAGGGATGTAAATACCGGGCTCAACGGTCACCACCATCCCTGCTCGCAACTGTTTCCGGTTGCGCGATGAAAGACGCGGCTCTTCATGGACGGCCAGACCCACACCATGCCCCAGAGAGTGGCCAAAGGCCTGACCGTAGCCAGCGGCCGCGATGATATCACGGGCAATTTTGTCCACCTTCGCCGCCACCACTCCATCGCGTATTGCCTCTATGGCCGCAAGCTGAGCCCGGCGCACCAGCCGATGGATGGCAAGAAAGCGGTCGTCCGGATCGCCAAGCACAAAAGCTCTGGTCATATCAGAGCAATAACCATCCAGAATCAGTCCCATGTCAATCATCAAGGGCTGCTCACGCTCGACTACCGTAAAACCAGGCACCGCATGCGGCAGGGCACTGTTAGGGCCTGTGGCGACAATCGTGTTAAAGCTGGGAGATTCCGCACCCATTCGGCGCATGGTGGACTCAATGGCAAGGGCAATCTCATTCTCCGTCTGGCCCGGAGCAAGGGAACTGTACACTTCGTCAAAGACCTTTTCATTCAGCTCAACCGAGGCACGCAACTTAGCAAGCTCATCCTCATCCTTGATCAGGCGTATCTTTTCTACCAGACCAGTGGTCGGGAGAAGTTGCAGACCAATCTTTGCGCCCAGCCCCTTCAGCTTTTCGGCAAAAGAATAGAGGCTATACTCACTTTCAAAACCAAGGGTACGAATCCCCAGATCCGGCAGCATCTCCCTGAGTAAGGCCAGAACCCCTTTTGGGTAGAGGCCGACATGCAGAAAACCTGCCTCGGCCTCGGCCTGCAGCTTGAAGCGAAAATCAGTCAGCAGCCAAGAATCGCCCTTGGCTGGAATCAACAAGAGACCAGAGCTCTCGGCAATCCCGTGATCAAGTGCCGAATAGCCGCTCAGATAACGCCTGTTTTCCGGCTGACTGACCAACAGTCCATCAATCTTTCTTCGGCGCAATAGCGCCTGAATCTTGCCTATTCGCTGAAGATAGGGGGGCATCAAGAAAAGCGCTCTAGAAGCATACCTTTACGTTGATCAAGGGCTTGATTATATTGCTGGTCCAGATCCGTCTTCATCCTCACCCACTCTTTCTGAAACATGGGATGCATTGCCGGATCCATTGACATCCTGCCGCCTGCAAGAGCCCCCTGTTCCCCGAGTTTCTGATCAAGCTGGGCACGCACCGCATCTTCAAGCTGCTTCCTGATCTGCTCTTTATGTTGATTATACTGCTCCAGTATCTGCTTCAACTCCGCACAGATGGCAACCATATCCCCTGCGGAACGTTCCATTTCCAGAAGGCCCTGCATCGATCGAAGACTCGTGGCCATTAAGGTCTCGTCTCGAGGCAGGACAATATTACGCATCAGAGCCTGGGCCATCCCCTTGCGCACCGCCATCTGCTCTGTCGCTGCCTGCCCGGCAAGCGCCTGCCCCAGATCATCCAGACTATGACCAATATACTCGGCTGCCAGACGCATGCCTGTACGTTCCAACTCCTGAGAATCAGACTCGCCAGCCGAACGAGCGGCCATACGAGCGGCCCGCTCCATAACCATATCCATGGTACTTTTTATTTCTGCCATTTATATAGGATGCCTAATCTGTAGGATTTAAAAAAATGAGAACAGCAAATGAAAGATCATGAAATGTGGCGTGCACAGAATGTGCACAACACAGTCATTCCTTCTGCACCATTCCCCTTCTATTTTTTATTTTTACCTATTTACTCCAGAGGGTAGTGAAGCGTAAAGAAAAAATTGGTCGATCACTCATCCAATCCCTTTTGTACTCTTTTTATAGCAGTGCAACCAAGAAGTACTTGTCTTTCCATTTTTCTTTTGCTATATAATAATGTTCCCTTATGGAAGAAGGAATATATTTTCTTTCCCATACGGTATGCGTCACAAGCATCGTTTCGAAACAAACGATAAAGATCAACCCTTACAACTTGGTCCCACTCCGGGGCCGCATGAGCGAAAATCCATGACAGAGGCACTCTCACAAACAACAATCAATGACGAAGAGTTAAGCTTTGCAGAACTCTTTGAGATGGAAGAAAACAGCAGCGTCGTAAATGTTGGCGACGTAACAATGGGCACCATCATCGGCGTTGTCGATGGCTATGTCCTGATTGATGTTGGCGATAAAGCAGAAAGCTATGTTGCCAAATCAGAATTCCAGCTGGAAGAAGGTAAAGACTTTCAAATCGGCGACACATTTGAGGTCTTTATTGAGCGTCGTAAAGACGAAGGTGGACTCCTGCTGTCACGGGAAAAAGCAATTGCCATAAAAGTATGGGAAGATATTGCCAAGATTCAAGAAGAGAACGGTACCATTGAGGGTAAAATAGAAAGCAGAGTCAAAGGCGGCATGTCAGTTAATGTCGGCGTTCCAGCCTTCCTGCCTTATTCTCAGATCGACCTGCGCCCGGTCAAAGACCTGGATGCACTCATCGGTGAGACCTTTTCCTTCAAGGTACTCAAGTTTAACCGTAAACGGAACAACGTGGTTATTTCACGGCGGGCCATCCTTGAGGAAGATCGCAACAAACTGCGCGAGAAGATGCGCTCCATCCTTGAGGAAGGACAGATCATCAAAGGCGCCATCACCAACATCACCGACTACGGCCTCTTTATTGACATGGGCGGCATGGATGGTCTCTGCCATATCACTGATCTCTCTTGGGGACGGGTCTCCCATCCTGCTAAGTTGTACAAGGTCGGTGAGGAATTGGAAGTCAAGGTTCTCAAATATGACAAAGACAACGATCGCGTTTCCCTCGGTATCAAACAACTGAAAGAAGACCCATGGGCAACCGTTACCACCCGTTACCCCATTGGCGAGAAAACAAAGGGCAAGGTTGTTTCCATCACTGATTACGGTGTCTTTATCGAACTGGAAGAAGGCGTGGAAGGACTGATCCATGTCTCAGAGATGACCTGGTCGAAGAAACCCCGCCATCCATCCAAGATCGTGGCAGTTGGCGATGAAGTTGAGGTCATGGTTCTGAACATTGAGCCTGAGACCAAACGGATCTCACTTGGCATGAAACAGTTGCAGCCTAACCCATGGGACCTGGTCACAGACTCTTATCCTGTCGGCTCCATCATTGAAGGAAAGGTTAAGAATATCACCGACTTCGGCGTATTTATCGGCATCGAAGACGGGATTGACGGACTGATCCATGTCTCAGACCTCTCCTGGACTGAGCGGATCAAACATCCTTCTGAAAAATATGTCAAAGGCCAGACCATCCAGGCAGTTGTCCTGAAGATTGACAAGGAAAACGAGCGTTTCTCTCTCGGCATCAAACAGCTTGAGCCAGATCCATGGCAGGCTGCCTACAATAACTACCCATCCGGTACCGTCATTGAGGGCATAATCACAAACGTCACTGACTTTGGCGTATTCGTGCAGCTTGAGGAAGGTATCGAAGGGCTGGTCCATGTCTCTGAGCTCAGCAAAGAGAAGATCAAGACCCCTGTCGGCGTCTATCAGGTTGGCGACACCCTGAAGGCAATTGTCATTAACGTATCGGCAAAAGACAGAAAGATCGGCCTCTCCATCAAGACTCTCGAAGGTGATGGTGAGGAACCGGCTACTGAAGGCCAGGCCGCTCCTAAAAAGGAAGCATCCGCAACTTCAGGAGCAGCCGCTGCAGCCGCAGCAGCTCCTGCCACCTTGGGTGATCTCATGAAGGCCGCTGCAAGCGGACAGACTGATGAGGGACAAACCGAAGAGAGCTAAGCTTCTCCCAGGATCAGGAGTCGTTAAGCACATTCTGTCGGGCCATTTCACAACGGCCATGAACGGATAAAAAGCAACCGATTCCCGATATAGTGTTCCTCAGATTTTGAGGAACAGCTTACCCGAGCACATAACATAAAAGGTTGTTTTGCCTAAAGAAATAGTTACTGGCAGAACAACCTTTTTTTATAACAATATTTCTTAAGTCACTCTACTAAACATGTTAAAAAAAGAACTTATCGATCAGGTCAGCACGGATCTCTCCCTCTCAAAACAGGACGTGACCGCTGCCCTGGAGATCATGCTGACAACCATGCGGAACGCCTTAATTGAAAAAAGAAGAATCGAGCTTCGTGGTTTTGGCAGTTTTTCCATTCGAAAACGAAAAGAACGAAGCACCAAAAACCCAAAAACTGGTGTTATTATGGAGATTCCAGAAAGAAAAACCGTCCACTTTACCATGAGCAGGTCGCTGAAAGAGCCGCTGATCAAAGAGTAAGGCTGACCAGAAAAGACTTTTCTGGTTATTCACTCCAGGATAGGGCTTCGATTTATGTACATAAATAACAGAGGGAAGACTTCGGTTATTTTCTATAGAAATAGGGTAACATCCCCCTTCCCTTTCCGCAGTATTTCAGGGTGATCGCCGATCAGATCGATGAGCGAGGAGGGATCGGGATACACCGGTCCACCGTCAACAATGACCTCGACCCTGTTCCCCAGAATCATGTCAATTTCATAGGCCTCAGTGGGTACAGGATGATCGCTTTCCACCGGAATACTGGTATTAACAATGGGATTGCCAAGTACTTCCAGGAGTAGTCGACAGATGGGATGGTCGGGAACCCGGATGCCTACGGTTTTCTGCTTTGTTGCCATAATCTTAGGCACAAGCTTCGTCCCTGGAAGAACAAAGGTATAGGCACCAGGAAGATTTTTTTTCATCAGACGATATGCCGTATTCGATACATGAGCATATTCGCTGATATTGGTCAGGCTGGAACACATAAAAGAAAAAGGTTTGCCCTCGGGTCTTTTTTTTATCTGCATCAAGCGCTTAATCGCCTTTTGATGAAACAGATCACACCCTACTCCATAACCGGTATCCGTAGGGTAACAGACAATTGCCCCGGACCGCAGATGTTCAACAACCTGCTGAATCAGACGCAGCTGGGGATTATCAGGATTAATATTGATAAGCATACTTCCATTTCTCCTTTGAGGAGCGGTTTCGAAAGAACCATCGCCGTCACACTGCTGCCTGTCAGACGCTTTCGTTACAGCACCTTATGCCATGTTGGCATTTAAATACCGACAGTACTTTTTTTAGGGGCCGTTACAAAATAATTTGACCTTTTATACCAATTTCTTTACGGCCCTTATGCCCTTGCGGACATTCTGCTGTCCGTCCATGTTATTTTTTACAGCGGCTTATTACAACTATCTACTTTAAATAAATCATACACTCAGGGTGAAAATCAACATTCTCCTCCAAAAAAGAAGAAAGCAGGCACATCCTGAAAAAGGTTTGAGCTTTTATTCTGAAATGCTACACTGTTCAGGAGGTAAAATATATTTTCAGCGGATTCTCATTCCTGTCTTCTACATTCCCTGTACTTAACACTGAAAACGCATAACTTAAAACTATTAAATTCTGACCATTCTGTTCACTTGAACCTTGTGATAGGAGCATTCCATGTTACCAGACACCATAGAGCTAGCCCTGACCTTTGATGACCTGTTGCTTGTTCCTTCAGCATCAGAGGTTCTTCCCAATGAAGTCTCCCTCGCCACCAAACTGACTGACACCATCACCCTGAACTCCCCGCTGGTCAGTGCGGCCATGGATACGGTGACAGAACACCGAGCGGCGATTGCCATGGCCCGGGAAGGTGGTATCGGCATTATCCATAAGAATATGGGAATAGCTAAACAGGCCAAAGAAGTAGAACAGGTCAAAAAATCAGAATCAGGGATGATTATTGACCCGATTACCGTGCGGGAGGATCAATCCGTGGCCGACGTGGAGAAGATCATGGCCAAATACAAGATCTCCGGTCTTCCCGTATTGCGCGAGGGTAAACTGGTGGGTATTGTCACCAACCGTGATCTGCGATTTGTCTCTGACAGCGACCTGCGGGTAGGCGATGTGATGACCAGCAAGAATCTGGTAACTGCCAGAGTGGGTATTGACATGGAACACTCCAAGGCCCTGCTCCATGAGCATCGCATTGAAAAACTCCTGGTAGTTGATGACAGCGGGAATCTCGCCGGACTCATCACCATCAAGGATCTTGAAAAAATACGGAAGTATCCTCTGGCCGCCAAAGATCACCTGGGCCGTCTCCTGGTAGGTGCTGCCTTAGGTGTAGGTCCAGGCATCGAGGCAAGTGCCCAGAAGCTGGTGGATGCAGGTGTGGATGTGGTGGTCATGGACTCTGCCCATGGTCACTCCCGTGGAGTACTGAGGGCGGTTGAGGCTATCAAAAACGCCTTTCCCGATCTGCCGGTCATAGCCGGTAATGTCGCCAGCTACGAAGGCACTCTCGCCCTGATCAAGGCAGGCGCCAATGCGGTCAAGGTGGGTGTAGGGCCAGGCTCAATCTGCACCACCCGTATTGTCGCCGGGGTGGGAGTGCCTCAGATGACTGCTCTGAAAAACTGTGTGGCAGCTGCTGCCAAACATGGCATTCCTATTATCTCTGATGGCGGCATCAAGCACTCTGGAGATCTGGCCAAAGCCATTGGCGCCGGGGCTCATGCAATCATGATCGGCTCTCTTTTTGCAGGCACCGACGAAACTCCTGGTGAGACCTTTTTGTACCAGGGCAGAACCTATAAGGGATATCGGGGCATGGGCTCCATTGGCGCTATGCGCAAAGGCTCCTCTGACCGCTATTTCCAGTCTGAGGTGAGCAGTCAATCCAAGCTGGTGCCCGAAGGCATTGAAGGAAAAGTGCCTTACCGCGGTCCGCTGGCGGATGTTATCTACCAGCTCCTGGGCGGATTACGTTCCGGTATGGGTTATGTCGGTGCCGGTTCCATTGAGGAGCTCCGAGAAAAAGCCATATTTGTCCGCATCTCTGCCGCAGGTTTACGGGAATCGCATGTCCATGACGTTATTATCACCAAAGAGGCGCCAAACTACCGAACGGCATGATCATCTGCCGTGTTAAAGGGCTCTTCTCGCACAAAAATAATATTATAAAATAACCAGTTACGCTGAACGCTAACTTAACTTTTGACCTTTCTCCTCTCTATCATGAAAAAAATACTCATTCTTGATTTTGGTTCACAGACCACCCAGCTTATCGCCAGACGTATCCGGGAACAGAAGGTGTACTGCGAGATCCACCCCTACTCCACCTCACTTGAAAAAATCAAGGACCTGGCCCCGGAAGGCATTATCCTCTCCGGCGGACCGGCCTCAGTCTATGATAGCGATGCCCCATTATCCGACCCGGCTCTCTTCGAGATGGGGCTGCCGATACTGGGCATCTGTTACGGAGCCCAGCTCATGATTCAGCAATTGGGTGGTAAGGTTGAGAAGGCGGAAAAACGTGAATTTGGCAAGGCTGACCTCTCTGTCCAATTTACTGGTGGACTCTTTGCCGGTCTGGAAACCAGCCCCGTTCATCACCAGGTATGGATGAGCCATGGTGACCGTGTAGAAGTTGTGCCCGAGGGCTTTGAGGCCACTGCCACCAGCAGTCATTCGCCCTTTGCCGCTCTCAGACACAAAGAAAAACCCTTTGTCGCCGTCCAGTTTCATCCTGAGGTCGCTCACACCCTGATCGGCACCGATATTCTACGTAACTTCATCTTTGGCCTCTGCGACTGCCAGCCGGATTGGACCATGCACTCATTCATCGAATCCACCGTAACAGCCATCCGCAACAAAGTAGGAAAGAACAAAGTCATCTGCGCCCTCTCCGGTGGTGTTGACTCCTCGGTCACCGCCGCCCTGATTCATCGCGCCATCGGCGATCAACTGACCTGCATCTACGTCAATAACGGCCTGATGCGCATCGGGGAATCTGAATCCATCCTTCGTTTTTTCAAGGAAAAATCGAAGCTCAAGGTCATTGATGTAGAGGCAACCGATTTCTTCCTCAGTGAACTGGCTGGTGTTGTTGACCCTGAGATCAAACGAAAACGGATTGGTCTGGGCTTTATCAAGATCTTTGAAGAAGAGGCAAAAAAACTGGGAGAGGTCAACTATCTGGCCCAGGGAACCCTCTATCCCGATGTGATCGAATCAGTCTCCTTTCGCGGCGAGGCCCCCATTAAATCCCATCACAATGTGGGTGGCCTGCCCGAGATCATGAAACTTGACCTGATCGAACCGCTGCGCGAACTCTTCAAAGACGAGGTGCGCGAGCTGGGCCTTGAACTGGGACTGCCGGAAGAGGCCATCTACCGCCAGCCATTCCCCGGCCCAGGCCTGGGTATCCGCATCATGGGTGAGGTCAATCTGGCACGACTGGAGATCCTGCGTCAGGCCGATGTTATTGTGCTTGAAGAGATGAAAAAAAGCGGCTGGTACCGTCAGGTCTGGCAGTCCTTTGCCGTGCTCCTTCCCATCCAGACGGTGGGGGTTATGGGTGATGGCCGCACCTACGAGAATGTCATTGCCCTGCGGGCGGTGGACTCCAAAGATGCCATGACTGCAGACTGGTCGAAACTTCCCTATGAGCTCCTGGGAGTGATCTCCAGCCGGATCATCAATGAGGTCCGCGGCGTCAACAGGGTGGTCTTTGATATTTCTTCCAAGCCGCCCGCCACCATAGAATGGGAGTAAGGAACTGCTCAGGTTGATAGTCTGTAGCCTTTTAGACTGTCAGCTAACACCCTTGAGACTATCTACCTACAGGCTAAAAAAATGCTGAAGACTGGAATTTATGTGGATGCCGAGAATATCCGTCTGTGCGGCGGCTATGGTATGCGCTACGACATCCTGGTAGATCTGGCCAATCTGGGAAAATCTGTCCTTCTCCGCGCCAATTCCTATCTGGCGGAAGATCGAGCCCGCACCAAGGATGACCATGAATACCGTCAGAAATTGTACCGCTATCATGACATCCTGCGTCAATGCGGTTTCAAGGTCATCAAAAAATATGTGCAGCATTTTGTCGATGACGAAGGGATCCTCACTACCAAGGCCAATGCTGATATGGATCTGGCCATTGATGCCCTGCTCCAGGCCCGTAACCTCGACCGTATCATCCTCCTTACCGGCGACGGCGATTTCATCCGTCTGGTAATCGCCCTGCAGAATATGGGCTGCCGGGTAGAGGTCATTGCCTTCAACAATGTCAGCGGTCAACTCAAAGAAGTGGCGGACTCCTATCTCTCAGGCTTTCTTGTCCCCGGACTCCTCCCGATCCAGGCCTCTCACAACGAAAACTGGCAGCGAGGAGTGGCAGTCAACTATAATCCCGAACGGGGTTTCGGCTTCATGCGGTACTACACCATAAAACCCGAAGGTCTGCAGGCCGAGACGACCTTTTTTCACTGCTCGAAATCCAATGTCACCAACGATGCTCTTTTTCTTGATCCTGGCAGCATCTTTGAATTCCGCATCGTGATCAACAGCGACAATAATCGCACCGAGGCCTGGGACATCCGGGCCCTGGATGAGCCTTCAGCCTGACGAGACTGAAATGAGGCGCAACACATGGTAGACCTTCATCAAATCGTTTTAGGTGGGAATAAAGAGGGGAAACAAATTCTCTTTGACGCCGGGATGGCCAACCGCCATGGTCTGATCACCGGCGCAACCGGTACCGGTAAAACGGTTACCCTGCAACTGCTGGCAGAATCATTTTCCCGCCTCGGCGTCCCGGTCTTCTCTGCAGATGTAAAGGGTGATCTCTCAGGCATTGCTAGCCCCGGTCAAGAACATCATAAAATCACCGAGCGGCTCAACCGTATCGGTATACAAACACATTCTTTTGAAGGCTGCCCTGTCCTCTTCTGGGACCTCTTGGGCCAAACCGGCCATCCGATTCGCACTACCGTCTCCGAAATGGGACCGATTCTTCTGGCCAACCTACTGAGCTTAAATGAAACCCAGAGCGGTATCCTGCATGTGGCCTTTACTGTGGCTGATGCGCAAGGCCTGCTGCTTCTGGACCTGAAAGACCTGCACACCATGCTGGGCTGGATAGTGGAACACCGGCAGGAACTGGCAAAGGAATACGGCAACATCTCAACCCCGAGTATCACCACCATCCAGCGCAACCTGCTGGTATTGAAAGAATCGGGCGGAGTAAACTTCTTTGGTGAACCAGCGCTGAAGATTCAAGACCTGATGCGCACCGATTTCTCGGGCCGTGGGGTGGTGAGTCTCCTTGATGCCTCCACCCTTTACTCCAGCCCTAAGATCTACACCTCTTTTCTGCTCTGGCTTCTCTCGGAACTGATGGAAGAACTGCCCGAACGCGGCGATGCCCCCCTGCCCAAACTGGTATTTTTCTTTGACGAGGCTCATCTCCTGTTCGATAATGCCACGCCAGCCCTCCTGCAACGGATCACCCAGGTAGTCCGTCTGATCCGTTCCAAAGGTGTGGGAATTTTCTTTGTCAGTCAATATCCCAACGACATCCCGGAGGAGGTGCTTGGTCAGCTGGGATGCCGGATTCAACACGCCCTGCGAGCCTTCACCCCGAAAGATCAAAAGGCTGTCCGGGTTGCGGCAGAGACCTTCCGCCAGAATCCTCAGATCGACACCGAAACCATGATTAGCGAACTCGGCACCGGCGAGGCCCTGATCTCCACTTTGGACGACCAGGGCAGGCCGACCATGGTTGACTGGTGCCTGCTCAGCCCGCCCCGTTCTCACATCGGCCCACTTGGAGACACCGAGAGGGAACGTCTTTTCGTGAACTCACCCCTGAAAGGTCTCTATGATACCCCCATTGACCGGGAGTCTGCCTATGAAATATTAACTGAACGTGCAGCCGCTCTCCAGCCGCCCCCCACGCCGGAACCCCAAGGCCAGAACAGTATGAGCCAGCAGATCATTCATGCCGGAAAAACAGCATTTGGCGGGGGCCAACGGCAATCGATGGGAGAGGCCCTGCTCAAATCCGTGGTCCGCACCGTCGGCTCCCAGATTGGCCGTTCACTGATCCGCGGTATCCTTGGCTCTTTTTCTGGAAGAAGATAGCAATGAAGGATTCAACTATTACAGTTCCCTATCGCAACACACCTTGACCCCATCGCCGCTGCCAGATATCTCAGCGACAATCACATCATAAACCGCAGATGCATGAAGTCTCGGAGCATTTCAATGTCTGAGACAATACCATCTCTTCACCAACCAATACAAGTCCGGCCCACCTTTCAGCGCGACTCTTGTTGAGTCCACTTTCCCGAAAATTCATACCATCACACCCCTTCGGGTTTTTTTTTTATACCAGTTTTTTTGTGATAAAGTTCAATGCATACAATCATAAAATGGCGGGGGGGGGGGACATCTCTGTCCACCCCATTGGTCCTTTTTTTTTCACATCACAAGGAGAGTTGGAATGAAAAAAACCAGGATTGCATTATGTGCTGGCGCCATCTCGCTCCTGCTGCTAAGCGGCACAGCGATGGCCGATGACGCCTGTATCGATTGTCACAGTAAAATATCCCCGGGACAGGTCCAAGACTGGAAGGTCAGTAAACACTCCGAGAACGATGTCACCTGCTCGACCTGTCATGGCACGGAGCATCAGACCGCCGAGGACTACAAAAAGGCCAAGCTACCCGATGAACACGTCTGCGCTGAATGTCACGAAAAACAGTTCGACGAGTTCGCAACCGGCAAGCATAACTTCGGCTGGACGTCACTCAACGCCATTCCGGCCACACACATGGCCCCGGACGAACTAATTGAAGGCGGGCGCGGTTGCGGCGGCTGCCACAACATGGGGATCAAGACTGAAGAGCAGAAAAAAGAACAGGCGGTCAAAGGATACCGCTACCAGAACAACTCCTGCGATGAATGCCACACCCGGCATACCTTCTCGAAAAAAGAGGCGCAGAGCCCCTACGCCTGTCAACAGTGCCACATGGGCTACGATCATCCCCAGTGGGAGATGTGGTCCAGCTCCAAGCACGGTGAACGCTGGTTTGCCAAGAAGAACGGCGACCTGCCTGAAGGCGCTACCGCCCCCACCTGCCAGACCTGTCATCTCCCTGACGGCACCCATCACAACGAAACTGCCTGGGGTTTTCTCGGCGTACGCCTGCCGTTGCCGGACAACAAACAGGCTGCCGACGACCGGGTAACCATCTTGAAGGCCCTGGGTGTCCTCGATCCCAAGACCGGCAATCCCACCCCAATCCTGGATGCGGTCAAGGCCGTACGAATGGCCAAGCTCGACCAGGAATCGTGGAAGAAGGAACGGGACAAGATGCTTAAAATCTGCCAGCAGTGTCACTCCGCAAGTTATGCCAAGGAACAGCTTGACATGGGTGACTCTATCATGATGAAGGCGGACCGGCTGATGGCTGAGGCCATCACTACCGTTGCGGCCTTGTATGAAGAAGGCCTCATCGAAAAACCAGCTAATTATCCCGCCAACTATCCATTCATGCTCACCTTCATGCATACCAACGGCGAGAATTGGGACAAGGATCTGGATAAGCTTTCCTATATCGACCAGGTACTGGTACAGATGTATATGAAGCACCGGATGCGGACATACCAGGGATTTTTCCACGTCAACCCTGATTATGCCTACTGGTACGGGTGGAACGAGATGACCAAAGATCTGGGCGAGATCAAAGAGCTGGCAAAATCCATGCGCGCCCAGCATATAGATAAAGTGAAAAAATAAACCACACCCTTTTCGGTCAGTTGTAAAGAAAAAGGCGGTTGCTTCCTCATTGAAGCAACCGCCTTTTTCCTTCTAGAACAAATATTAAAGCCCAGTATCCAGGATTGTACCAGCTGGTCATCAAGAAAATATCCAGAATAACACATGCAAGAGTCAACGAGCAGCAACCGCATACCCCTTACCAGACCAGTTTTACAAACTCCTTAGCAAGTGGGGCCAAAACCCGTGCCTCGCCATAGATTATCATTCAACATGAAGCAGTATCTGTGGATACAACGGTTTGCCCACAGATACTGCTGTGGAGAAATTTATGAGACAGCAGTGACCTTCATTAGTGTACATTTTTCATTTATCATGCTATTTCTCTTTTAAAGAAATCAATTTCCACGAGTTTTCGGCAACACCGCCACGCAACCTTTAACGCACGACAAATCACCATGAGTTTTCCAAAAGTCCTGTTCAAGGTCACTGAAAATAACAAATGTCCCCTCTTCAGCTTCGGGGACACCTTCAGCGTGACCGGTATCACCATCTCCATGACGAATGCCGAAGAAAATACTCTTTTCAGCACGGTCATCATCACCTCCCCGCTCGACAAGGAAAAATGCAAGGTCCTGAGCAGTGACTTGGCCAAAATCCTCATCCAGTACGAACGGGCGGAGAAAATCCCGGTCTGCCTGGTCACTTGTAGTGGCTGCAGTGGCTCGCTCCGCCTGGAACACTGCCAAGAGGATACTTTAAAGGATCTTGAATTCGACAATGACTCCAACCTCGCTGAGCTGGACTCCATATTGCACTTGCTCAGTGATTTCGATTTCTTCAAAAGCATCGATGAAAAAAATATCAAGAAGGTGGCACAATACTTCAAGATTAACAAGTTCAAGACCGATGACATTGTCATCCGCAAGGGAAGCCCAGGCGGCAATTTTTTCATCATCGTTAAAGGAAGTGTTAATGTGATCAACACAGTGGGCATCACCATATCCACCTTGAAACAGGGTGATGTCTTTGGCGAGATGAGTCTGATCTGTAATGATCCCGTCAGTGCAACCATTCAGGTCTGCGAACCCGCAGCCATTCTCTACATCGACCGGAAAAACTTCCTGAAAATTATCGATCAATATCCCGCCATTCAGCTCTACTTTACCCGCTTGATGGCACAGCGACTCAGCAAGTCCAACACGATTCGAGCCCAGGATCTCTCCTCGGGAATGATCGGGAATCTTGCCGAAATCCCGGCCGAAGCCCTTTTCCAGATACTCAACATGAACCAGAAGACCGGAATCCTGACCATCACCGAGCTTCCTATGGGCACAGCCCGCTTCTCCTTCCGACAGGGAGCTCTTATCAAAGCCAAATATGGCGAGATTAGCGGCGAAGGGGCCTTTTATGAAATTCTCAAAGAGCCGCAAGGGCGATTCCGCTTTAATCCCGGCATTCCAACGGAGGAATTCGAAATTCCTGAAATTGGTTATTTTATGAAGCTGCTCATGGAGGGAATGCGCCGTCTGGATGAGGGCCGCAATCAAATTAACTGATAGCCACTGGGATAAGTCGCCGCTGAGAAAATTGGATGCCCCTCAAGGACCTTGAGCAATTGCGGAGTCACGTCAAGCTGGCGGTCCCTGATATATTCGTTCCCAATTTCTCCGGTGCCGATCAGGACAGCCGCATTCATATCGGATACCGGAGCAGACACGCTGCCGTAAAACCAGACTACCCTTTCATCCGATAACCAATCCCGCGCACGGTTTCAATGCATTCTCCAGACGCCCCCAGCTTCTTCCTGAGGCCGAAGACCTGGACATCCACGGCCCTCGGAGTAATGACATAATCATAGCCCCGCACCCCGTCAATAATCTGCTGGCGACTGAAGACCCAACCAGGACGCCGCGCCAGAAGATCAAGAATGCTGAATTCGGTCACCGTCAGAGAGACGGGGCTGCCCGCCACCATCACTTCATACCGTTTGGGATCAATGACAATATCATGGACCTTGAGCAGTCCCTCCTTTGATTCCCTTCCGTCTTCACCGGACAATTCCTCCCGCCTGCGCAGGGCCGATTTAACCCGGGATACAAGAATTTTGGGGCTGAAGGGCTTGGTGATATAGTCGTCCGCACCCAGATCCAGACCAGCGGTCACATCATTTTCCTCACCCTTGGCCGTCAACATAATAATGGGCAGGGTTCTGGTCTGCGGATCCTTGCGTAGAATCTTGCACACCTCGAAACCATTGAGGGTGGGCAGCATGATATCCAGCACCATCAGGTCCGGCAGTTCACGTTTTACGCTCGCCAGGGCCTGATCGCCATTATCGGCATAGAGGACATTAAATCCAGCTTTTGCCAGGTTATAGCCAACCAGCTGCTGAATATTTTCGTCATCTTCTACAATGAGGATGGTTTCTCTTGCCACTCTTAACTCCTTGTACATAATAATTATGAGGATATAACAATCAGGCCCCTTAAGTAAAAGAAGAGAGGGCTTTAATGAATCCTTTTCAGATAGATGCGTCTGTAATCTTTAAAGAATAGTGCTTACGAATGGGGTTAACAAGGCCTTATTTATGGCGGACAATCTTGCCTTGTTGCATATAAATGACGTCTTCGCAGATATTGGTACAGTGATCGGCAATACGTTCCGTGCTTCTGGCCACACTGAGCAACTTGGCCAGATAGACATGCTGGGCCGGAGCATTCATGATAATCTCTTCCAGCTCATCGGAAATGGCACGCTTGGCCTTATCCACTTCATCATCAGCCAGACAGACTTTATAGGCAAGATCGGTATCCTCGTTGATAAAGGCATCCATGGCCTGTCTGAACATGCACAGAGTTTTATCAAACATCTCATTGAACATTTCCGGAACCTGCATCGATTCGCCAAGGAATTTCACCGGATCCAATTTATAAAGCAAGAGAACCTTATCAGCAATCTTCGCCACCAGATCGCCAATACGTTCAAGATCACTATTCACCTTCAAGACCGTGACCAGAAATCGCAGATCACTGGCAACTGGCTGATGCAAGGCCATGATACGCAGACATGCCTCTTCCACATCGATCTCGAGATTGTCGACCTCGACCCTGTCTGTCTGCATGACCTGAAAGGCCAGGTCAGGATTCTTCTCAATCAATGCCTTGATCGCACATTGGAAGTTCTCTTCCACAACGGTGCCAAGATAAACAATATGGCCTTTCAAGGTCTCAATTTCAGTTTGAATATTAGGTGCCATCAAGGTACTCCTTCTTCCCTTTCAGAAACTTTATCAATCAACAACAAACAAGACGAATACATCACTTCTGTACATCAGAGCAATTCCTTCGGGAGACCACACCTCTCAACCAAACCGGCCGGTGATATAATCCTCAGTTTCCTTCCGTTCGGGAACGGTAAACAGTTTCTGGGTCGGTCCGTATTCAATCAGTTCACCCAAATACATGTAGGCGGTGTAATCAGAGATACGGGCAGCCTGCTGCATATTATGGGTCACAATGATAATGGTATATTCGCCGCGCAACTCCCGAATAAGCTCCTCAATCCTTGACGTTGACCGGGGATCAAGGGCAGAACAGGGCTCATCCATGAGGATAATCTCAGGATTGACCGCCACCGCCCGGGCAATACAGAGACGCTGCATCTGGCCCCCGGAAAGGCCCATGGCCGATTGCTGCAGGCGGTCTTTTACCTCATCCCAGAGAGCTGCTCGTTTCAGACTTTGCTCCACGGCCTGATCCAGCACGCTTCGCTCTTTGATCCCGGCAATACGCAGGCCATAGATGACATTTTCATAAATGGATTTGGGAAAAGGATTCCACTTCTGGAATACCATGCCCACCTTGCGTCGCAGTTCAATGACATCAAGGGAAGGATCATTGATATTTTCACCATCAATGGTAATCAACCCTTCAATCCGCAACCCTTCGACCAGGTCATTCATCCGGTTGATACAACGTAGAAAAGTTGATTTACCACAACCGGAAGGACCGATTAAGGCCGTCACCTGACTTGCGGGAATCCCAAAGCTCATGTCCGTGAGCGCCTGGCTGTTACCATAAAAGAGATTCAGGTGCTCAACCTCAACCTGTGGTTTTTCAATAGACATGATGGCAGTAGCAGAGTGTGACATAGTATATCCTTATTAGGAGCCGTTACGAAATAACCATTTCGTTACGGATCGTTATGCCGTTTACGGCATTCCAATGTTATGATTAATTTTGCAAGACGGCTTAAAGATCAGCGACGGAAAAGCGCTCTCGCATTCTATTGCGAAGATAGATTGCCGTGCTTGTCATGATGAGTACGATCAGGATCAACAACAAAGTGGTGACATAGACCATGGGTTTAGCCGCCTCGACATTGGGCGATTGAAAGCCGATATCATAGATATGAAAACCCAGGTGCATAAACTTGCGGTCCAGGTGCAGATATGGAAAGCTGCCATCAAGGGGCAGCGCCGGCGCCAGCTTGACCACACCGGTGATCATCAGGGGAGCCACCTCGCCTGCGGCCCGGGCCATGGCCAGAATAAAGCCGGTCAAAATGCCAGGGGAAGCCATAGGCAGCAGGATCCTGGTGAGGGTCTGAAACTTCGTCGCCGCCAGGGCCTGTGACCCTTCGCGAATACCAGGTGGGATCGCCCCCAGAGCCTCTTCCGTGGCGACAATGACCACGGGCACAGTCAAAAGCCCCAGAGTCATGCTGGCCCAGAGAATTCCACCCGTACCAAAGGTGGGGGTGGGCAATTTTTCCGGGAAGAAAAGCAGATCGATCTGACTGCCAATGCCGTACACAAAAAAACCAAGACCAAAAATTCCGTAGACAATGGAAGGGATACCCGCCAGATTATTGACGGCAATGCGCACCATCTTGACCAGATACCCTTCTCTGGCATATTCACGCAGATAGATCCCGGCAATAACACCCAAGGGAAAGGAGAGAATGCTCATCATAAAAATCAGCATGATCGTGCCGAAGATCGCCGGGAATAATCCTCCTTCGGTATTGGATTCCCGCGGCTCGGCAAACAATAGTTCCTCCAGTCGTTTCCCGTAATAACCCCATTTCTGCAACCATGACATGGAGTTGGGCTGATAATAGCGGACAATATCAACCAGGCGGATCGTTTTCTCCTGCCCATTGGCATCTACAAAAACGGCCTCATTAGCCGCGACTATCCCTTGCTTGCTGCCAAGCACAGCAACAAGTTGTTCAAACTCAGACTTAATAGTGCTTACCTTCTCGTGCAAGGCAACGGCCGCCGCTGTGTGCTCTTCTTTCTTATACCGTAACTTGAGAAGTTTGTTATTGTTCTGTTCAACCTTGTCATTAAGGGCTGCGATCTGACGGTCAATTTTTTCGACCTCAAGACGTTGCGGCTCAATGGCATCAAGGGCTGCCTGCAGACTCTCTTTCTTCTCTGCAGGTAAGACAAGACCGGGGGTTTTCAACTCCTTCAAAGAACCGTAGAAATTACCATTTTCCTGCCGCTCAAGAACATAGATATCTGATGGAGTGCTGAAACTCGTCACGTCAGCGGCGTCAATCCATTTAAAATCAAGGCCATACAAATCACGATTGCCGATCTTGAATTGGAATCTTTTTTTGCCGGTAACAGGATTTTTTTCATCCTTGACAACCTCGCCAAGCGCATATCCACCACTGGTCAAGGTAGCCAGGGTCACATTTTTGGGCCAGAAAACGGTTATCCCGTTAGCCAGCACCACATAAAAAAGAAGCAAGGTCATACAAAGGACCAGCGTGAGCGCCAGAGCGGTGCCCCACACAAACGGTTCTCCTTGCCGCCAGAATTTGGTTGTTGATTTCTTTGTCGCCATTATTGTTCCTTTTAAGGGCCGTTACGATATGCAATGTTACAATTATTTTTTGGACAACGGTTTAGTAGCGGCCATATTTTTTCCGTAGCCGCTCTCGAATAACTTCCGCCCCGGTATTTAAAATAAACGTCAGGGCAAAAAGAAGGGTGGCGCAAAGAAAAAGCACCCGATACAAGGTTCCATTAAAAGGTGCTTCCGGAATTTCCACGGCAATATTGGCCGATAAGGTTCGCATACCGTTAAAGATAGACCAGTCCATAATTGGGGTATTTCCGGTTGCCATAAGGACAATCATGGTCTCTCCCACTGCCCGGCCGAAACCGATCATGATTGCCGCAAAAATTCCAGGGCTGGCAGAGGGCAGAACCACTCGCCAGATAGTCTGCCAACGGCTGGCACCAAGGGCCAGGGAGGCACCAGTCAAACTGGATGGAATATTGGAAATGGCATCTTCGGTAATGGAAAAAATAATGGGAATAACGGCAATGCCAAGACCAAAAGCAATAATAATACTATTGCGTTGATCGTAACGAACGCCCAGATCGCTGTAGAGCCATTGCAGAAAATCACCGCTGAAAAAAACTTTTTCCACTCCTGGAGCCATCCATACCGCCAAGCCTACTGTGGAAACGATGACCGGCACCAGCAGCAGAAATTCATAGCCGTTACACCTGTTTTGCAGGGTGGGGGTTTTGTAATAGGGCTGCATAATCGTCATCATGATAAGCAAAACAAGCGGCAGCAGCATACTGAAGAGGAGAACCTCGACGATGAACTTTTCAATAACGGGACCCAACCATAAGGCGATGAGAAAACCAATGACCACCGATGGCACTGAGGCCATGATCTCAATGAGCGGTTTGATATTCTTTTTAAAGCCATAGCTGGTAAACTGACTGGTATAAACAGCCCCAAAGATAGACAGCGGAATCGCAAAGATCATGGCATACAACGTGCCCTTAATGGTGCCAAAAAGAAGGGGAATAATACTGAATTTAGGCTCAAAATCATCACTGCCGCCAGAGGATTGCCACACATACTCCGGCTGATTATAGCTTTCGTACCACACCTTGCCAAAAAGGGTCTTCAAACTCACTTCCGGATGCGGATTATCAATATTCCAGACAATCAGATTGTTGTTCCGGTCAAGACCGATCAGGCTGCTATCACTCCCGGCAAGGGCAAAATTGGTCAAGTTATGCTCAATATCAAGCAGGTGATTTTCACTGGTCATATGGTCATAATGGACCCTGCCGTCAACTCCAATACTGACTAAGGCTTTGGTACGGCGTGAGGCCACAATAGTTGCAACAGCAACCTTATGCGGGGTAAGCTCATGAATTTTCCGCAGCTTTGTTATCCTTTGAGCCCCATCCCCGGTCCAGATCGGGCTCCAGGTTGCAAGCCCCCCCTTGGCATCACCAACCGCCACCGAGATATCACCAAAGACCATGGTCAAGGCAGTAATGGCCTCTTCACTGGGAACAGCCAGCACATTATCGGTCCGCACCCCCGCATCCCCGCTTACGTCCCAACGCAACAGACTCCCTGAGTCCGTACCCACAAAAAGGGTATCCCCTTTTTCATCAAGGGTAAATGCCGTAACCTTCCCGGGAATATCCTCGTGCACAGGAAACGAGATGTCCTCTTTTTTTTCATTGCCAAAAAGGTCGGTGTTCATCACTTCGCGCGCTACCCGAAAACTGTTGTCGTCGAGAAGTACTACTTTGGTAAGCCGGCCATCTTCCGTCTTGCGGACAGCTACACGCAGCATTTCGATGGTTCCCGTCTCAGCAGGAAACTCAGCAATGGTCTTGATCTCAGGTTTAATGGTACGTTTTCCATCCTTATCAAACTGAAAGCGGAAAGCAACCTCAGTCATACTGACACTGTTATCGGCCCACAGCATGCTGTACTGGTTATTCTTATGTAACTCGAGGGATTTCAGCGGAACGTTCTTACCTGCACCACTCTCCAAGCTCAAAAAAGATGTCCCCTTGGCCAGGTTGTAAAAGGTAAAGACACCCCTGTCATTCAAGGTAAAGGCTGTCTCTTGGTAATCATCAACTCCCATAGCCAGCAAGGATTCCGAGCCGGAAGAGAGCGGAAACTGAGAGACAATATTGGTCCTGGCAGGCTGAAAAAGAGGGATTGTCACGCGAACGATCAGGACCAGAATGGCAATGACACTGGCTATAACCAACAGGCCGCCAAAGGTAATGATCCGGGTAGCAATACGATCCTGAAGACGGACTTTTTGAATAAACTGTGTATCAAGTTTCTGCATGGAATTCTCGTTTCATTGGCACGAACATGAGTGAATAAAGGAACAGGAAAAGAGTTCAGGAAGAGATATTCAACAAAGACCATTTCTTCACTCTGCTCTTTCCCTGTTCCTTTTTCAATTAATTGAGTTTCGCCAGCTCTTTTTCAACAACTTCAGCAGGCAATGGCAGATAGCCATCTTTCACCACAATCTCCTGACCCTCTCTGGAGAGGACAAACTTGAGAAATTCAGCAGTCACTGCCGGCAATGGTTTATTGGGCTCCTTGCCAACATAGATATACAGGGTCCGTGACAGGGGATACTTTCCGGAAAGAACATTCTCATAATTAGGCTCGGCAGCAGCTTCACCCTCTTTGGCGCTCAAGGCTATCGCCTTTACCCCGGAGGTTTTATAACCAATACCGGAATAGCCGATACCAGAACGATTCTCGGTTACACCCATAACCACAGAGGCGGAACCTGGTTGTTCCTTAACGGTATCTTTATAATCACCTTTGGACAGAGCATGTTCCTTAAAGAAACCATAGGTGCCGGAGGCAGAGTTACGACCAAACAGACTGAGAGGCATGTTCGCCCAGTCACCGGTCAGGCCCAACTGTCCCCATGTCACATAATCCTGTGCAATTCCGCCCTTATGGGTCTTGGAGAAAATAGCATCAACCTGGGGTAGGGAGAGAGACTTGATCGGGTTGTCCTTATTGACAAAGACAGCCAGAGAGTCCAGGGCCACACCAATACGGGTTGGTTTGTAGCCATACTTGCTGACAAAAGCATCTTCTTCCTCGTTCTTCATGGTCCGGGACATGGGGCCTAACTGAGCGGTTCCGGCGATCAGAGCCGGCGGTGCAGTACTTGACCCTTTTCCTTCGATCTGGATACGAACATTGGGGTACTCCTTGCGGAATGACTCCGCCCAGAAGGTCATCAGATTGTTCAAGGTATCAGAACCAATGCTGTCCACGTTACCGGAGACGCCACTGGTCTTCTGGTACGGGGCAATCTTGGGGTCAACAGTAACTGCGGCCATAGCACCAGAAGTAGTCACTGCCACCAGACAGCCTACCACCATAGCCTTCTTCACTGCCTTTCCGATCAAACTTTTATGCATTTTCATCATGAATCTCCTTAACAAGAATTTTAATGGCTTATACCCGCGGGACAGATAATTCAGCCGGTAAGTGATGCTGCCTACAATGCCCCCTTCTTGTTAGGATATGATTAGGATCTCGTTAGGAGACGAACAGGGTTTCAACGGATATTTTCAGCTTCAATTTTCAAGATGATCGCCCCAACCAACAATTAACGATTTTCTAACATAACAATAACCTTATCCTAAAGATGGTCCGCTATTGTCACGCCATCATTCATCGTCAAAAAATGAATGTATATCACGTTCGTTACAGAACGCCCAACGGGGGTAAAGATGGTAAGTGATGAAAATTAATGAAGTAACCACTCAATTTTACAAAGGAAGGAGAGAAAATGAAAAAGGTATTATCAACGGCAGCCGCCCTCGGCCTCTGCCTGTATCTGCCAGGAGCCGCCCTGGCTGGCGGAAGCCAAACCAATGATGAAATTTTACGGGAACTTCAGGACTTACGGTCTATCGTTTCATCCCAACAGGCGGAGATCGATATGCTCAAAGAACAGAAAGCTGCCGCTCCTGCTGAAGACATGGAATATCTGAAGACCAAGGTTACTGCCCAACAGGAACATATTGATGCGATCGAGGCCAAAAAAGGCTTTGTCATGGCTGACAATAAGCTTATCGACCAGATTACCCTCAAGGGTGATATGCGTGTTCGCTATGAGATGCGCGACAAGGAATACAAGGATGGCAAGGGAACTGATATTACCCGCGAGCGCTTCCGTACCCGTTTTCGCCTGGGAGGTGTCTGGGACAATAAGGAAGAAAACTGGCAGGTGGGCGCAGGTCTTGCTACCGGTGGTGATGATCCAACCAGTACCAATGATACCTGGAGTGAGAACAAGCCCTTTGAAACCGGCAATATCAATCTTGATTATGCCTATGCAAAACATACATGGAATGATTTCAGCATGACCTTGGGTCAATCTGAAAATCCCTATAAATCCTCCTGGGTTTTCTGGGATGGCGATGTCCGTCTTGCCGGGTTGACCCTGGCCTATGGTCAGAAAGAAGGCGTTTTTGTCACGGGCGGTGCCTATGGCGCCAAGATGGTACAGGATGATGACACTGCCATGCTCTATATGGGACAGGTTGGCTATAATGGCAAGTTCAGCGAAAAAGGTAAGTTCACGGTTGCCGCCGGCTATCAAAAGTACGGGGATGAACTGTTCAACGATGCTGCGGTTGCCGACTTTAAGCTTGATAGTATAGATCCCAACGTCTATGAGTTGAGTATCGGCGACATCTATGGCGATATAAGCTTTCCTGCCGGTCCGGCAAAAATCAAACTCTATGGTCAGACCTGGATGAACTTTGGCGCCGATGGTCAGATTGGCCAGAGCCAGGCCGGCCACAGCTTTACGCAGACCCCTGGAGATAATGACATGGGTTGGGTTCTTGGTGCAGAAGCCAAGATCAATGACTTCAAAGTGGGCTATGCCTACTCCATGGTCGAGGCCGACTCCCTTTTCGGTTACCTCTCAGATTCCGATTTTGGCGATGGCCTCTCCAAGACCAACAAGAAAGGACATAGAGTCCAGCTTGGCTACAGTCTGAGTAAAAACTGGTCCACTGATTTTACCTATCTCAACTACGAGCGCATTGAAGACTACGCATCGGCGAAGGAAGATCAGGTCAGCATCTATCAGGTTGACGTCAGCTATAAGTTTTAATCAGCACCACTTCTCCTGATACATATCGAGCAGGATGAGGTGAGTTCAACTCTCACCTCATCCTTTCTGAGACCTTAGATACGCGCCCTCTCTCCTGATTACTTTCCTTGCAAGTGATACAAAAAATCCAGTTGTTATTACACTAAGATTAAAGAGACCACAGTGCTTTGCTTTTATTCAGAACTCAACTCCCTTCTGCTCACATTATCGAAAAATAACTCCTTTCTAATCTCACTCTAATACAGAGCTGTTACATTACTTTTTCATAAACGTGCAATCACGCAGTTGTCTCTAACAACTCTAGACATTGAAGTAACGTAACAACATAAAGAGCCGTAACGAAATGGTCAGGCCATAGTCTCGTCATCCATCTGTGGAGGGGCGACATGGGGCGTCCATACATGGCCTGCGAAAGGTAATGGTTATTTTGTAACGGCTCCTAAAAAGCTACTCCAGGAGTAATAGTATGCACTGTCAATATCTCTCTTGTTATACCCCTGCCAACAATACCTGGTCTGTAGCCAGTTGTTCGTTGCATGGAGCGCCGTACGTTCCAAGCGTACGGGAGCTTGAAATATACTGCAAAATAGGCCGGCATGAGCAGTGTCCTGTTTTCTTTCGATCCCTTCCCCCACTGTACGATCAATATGTCTGGCCAGAGTTGGAAGTTATAGCACTTGCGCAGTGTCGTTAGAGAAGAGTTGCATGCGGTTTCAATTTTTATTTTCTGTTGTGTGATCTCTATCCCCATTGTTCTTTTGGGTAATCTAAGAGTGAAATATTCAAAAGGTGAAAAAGATGTTTTTGGAATCAACCATTTTTGAAAAAAATGTGCAGACAACGGTATCACGGGAGCTTTTACTTTACCTTCTGGATACCAACAACCTTACCTCCTGGTTTCAGCCGATATTTTCCCGGCAGAACGGTGAGATATACGGTTATGAGGCCCTGGCCAGAGTTCGGGATGGCGTTATTCCCCCTTTTGATATCTCAAAACTTTTTCTCAAGGCCCAGGCTGAAGGCATTATTGCTAGTCTGGACATGCAGTGCCGGGAAAATGCCTTTTGCCGGGCGGCAGAATTGGGTTTCGTGCAAAAAAATGCCTACCTCTATGTAAATATCTGCCCCGGCACTCTCATCCATTCAGATCACAGGGGAGGGGTGACCGATCGTCTGGCCGAAGACTGCGGTATTCCTAAAGACAGGATAGTCCTGGAGATCACCGAACAAGAGGCCATCAAGAACTATGATCTTTTTCAACGGTCAATTGATCATTACCGCAAGCGTGGCTACAAGATTGCCATTGACGATTTCGGCGTTGGCTATGGCGGACTGAAGATGCTCTCCATTGTTCAGCCTGACTATGTCAAGATTGACCGCCATTTCATCGATGAACTCGATCGTTTTCCCTTTAAATATAATCTGGTGGATGCTATGGCCACAGTCTGCCATAAGCTTGGCATCATGGTTATTGCCGAGGGCATTGAGCGCCAAGAAGAGCTGGATATCGTTTCCCGTTTTGGCATTGACCTGTTTCAGGGTTATTATCTTGAGCGTCCAGGTCCGGACTTGTCGAACGCGAGTGTCGATATCCCTGGCAAGCAGAGTGATGTCTATGAGTGCACCGATTCTCTGGTTTCTTCCTGTGTGATAGGCAGTATCTGCCGCTATGTGGACCCCCTAGCCCCGATAGACTCAGTGATGGCGGCATTCAAACGTTTTCATGATAATAACAGCCTGCAGGGAATAGCTGTCGTTGCAGAAGAGCGGGTGCTGGGCATGTTGCCCCGCATGCGTTTTCTGGAACAACACTTGATCGGACCGCACGGTTTTGGCTATGCCCTTTGCCAACACCGGATGATCAAGGACGTGCTGGAACCAGATTTTCTGCTGGTGGAGGCCTCGACTCCGGTAGAAGAGGTGGTTCGCTTGATCCAGGGGCGGCGCGGGGTTTCTTTATATGATGATCTGTGCGTGAGTAAAAATGGCAAATATGTGGGTACAGTTGCCATTTCTGCTTTGCTCGATGCCATTACCAAAAAAAGCATCCAGTTGGCCAAAGGGGCCAGTCCCCTCACCGGTCTGCCCGGCAATGAGTTTATCCAGCGCACTGTAGCCCGTCTCATCGAGCAAAGGGTGACCTTTGATGTGTGTTATGTCGATATTGACGATTTCAAACCCTACAACGATTACTACGGCTTTGAAAAAGGTGACATGGTCATCAAAGGGATTGCCCAGCTTCTTGTCGACGTGGTGCAACCAGTCGGCCATAACGATCAGTTCCGCTTTGTCGGCCATATCGGCGGCGATGATTTTATAGTCATCAGCCGCCCACACGCCTCCTTATCGCTCTGTGAGCAGATTATTAATAAGCTGCAACAATTGTTGCCAAATTTTCATGGTGAAAAGGAATTCGAGAATGGGTGTTACCAAGCCATGGACCGGCAGGGACAGCTTCGTTGCATTTCTCTCCTCTCTTTGTCGATTGGAATTGTCAGTACGGAAGATTGCGCTGTGAGTTCCTACGCAGAATTGGCATATCTCGCCACGGGAGTTAAACGAGCAGCCAAGAAGAAACCAGGGTCAGCCATAGTCAGCAACAGAAGAATGGCAGCACAAACAGAGTTAGCATCTCTAGCTGCCTGATGAATATTGAACATGTCTTTTTTGAATTGTTGTCAAAAAATGGGGAAAATGCCCAGAGCTATTATTTTTTTATGAGGGTTAGATATGCAGATCGGTATTCGTAAAAAATTGATTCTGTCTTTTCTCGGAATTGCCCTGATTGGTCTAATCACAGGTGCTTTTGGTTACTATGGAAACACTATCGGTGAAAAAGCCATCCATGAGATTGGAAGTGTCCGACTGCCAGGTGTAGATAGTTTACTAACCATTGAACGGGAAGCAGAAATCATTCGGGGCAGCCTGGCTACCCTCAGTATTGCCGGCCTGGATGAGGCCACCCGAGCGCGTCAATATACAAACATCCAGGAAGCTCGCGCACGTTACCACTCTGCCTTGGCTATCTATACATCCCTGCCGCAAACCGCTGAAGAGGCCACTCTCTGGAAACAATTTGTCCCGGCATGGACTGCCTGGCAACAGGCTAACGATCAATATCTTGAGTTAAATCATCATATTGACGACAATGGAATTGCTGATCCCGAGCAACTTGGCCGCCTATTCGAACAATTCATTAAAGATCATTATGTGCTGGCACAACGTATTGTTGAAATGCTTCTTTTAAACTCTTCTTCTTTTGACGGAGGTGAGGATGCCACTACCTGTAACCTTGGACAGTGGATGCCTACTTTTACAACAACGAATCCTGACCTGCTCACCGCATTAGAAAGAATCAAGGTGCATCACGTCCGGTTTCATGAGCTTGTCCATGAGATCAAAAAGTTGATGAGTGAGGGCAAGCGTGAAGAGGCTGTGGCACTGTATCAAAAAGATATGATTCATCTTATGCAGGAAAATATTTTCATGTATTTAAAGACCATGTTGTATGTCGCCAAAGATTCCATTACCTTGGCTGAGCAGGGTAAAGAGCTATTACTTGGTGCCTCAAGACAACACCAGGAGAGCGTACTCACCTTGCTTGAGAGGATTGTTCACCTCAACCAGAATGTTGCCGCAGAGGTCTCAAGCCAAGCGAATGAGCAAATGACTTTCTATAAACTGCTGACCCTGATTGCCGTTGTCTCGGGAATGGTTTTGTCCATTGTCTTTGGCGTCTTCAGCAGTCACAGTATCGCCCGACCTTTACGGAGAATTGCTTCTCATCTCCAAATGATGGCCCAGGGTGATTTTTCAATTGAGGTGCATGAGAAAGATTGCCTGCGTCGAGATGAGATCGGAGACCTTTCACAAGCCGCCGAATCCTTGACTGGCAGTATGTGTGCCATCATTGGCAATATCAATAATGGCATTGGCACGCTGACTGCTTCATCTTCTGGTTTGGCGCTTGTTTCTGATGAGTTGAAGTCCGGAGTCTTGCATATATCCGGCCGGACGATAAGCGTGGCTGCTGCTGCAGAAGAGTCCAGCGTCAATTCCAACTCTGTAGCCGCTGGTATGGAGCTGGCAACAGCCAATCTCGCCACGGTGTCCACAGCCACTGAACAGATGAGCGCCACTATTTTGGAGATTGCGGGTAACGCTGAGCAGGTGCGTGTCATCAGCGACGAGGCCTCACGACAGGCGGATGGTGTTACTGCCATGATGAGAACTCTTGGTGCCGCTGCCCAGCAGATAGGTAAGGTTACCGAGACAATAGCGGCAATTTCCGAGCAGACAAATCTGTTGGCCTTGAACGCCACTATTGAGGCTGCCCGTGCCGGAGATGCCGGCAGGGGATTTGCGGTGGTGGCGAGTGAGATAAAAGAGCTGTCGCGTCAGACCTCAGTTGCTACCAAGGACATTCGTGGTCGGATTGACGCTATCCAGTCTTCAACTAATATGGCCATAGACGATATTGACCGGATTGCCGGGGTGATCAAGACCGTCAATGAAATCGTTCCCCAGATGGCCGCGGCCATCGAAGAGCAATCAGTGGTAACGCGCGACGTAGCCCTTAACATTGCCCATGCGACCACAGGAGTCGCTGACAGCAATGAGCAGGTGATGCAAACGGCGCTGGTATCTGCTGATATAGCCGGAAACATTGCCACAATCAGCGAGACCGTTTCTGGAATCCAGACCGAGAGTGATCTGGTTCAGCAAAGCGCCACCGAGATGTTGACCCTGGCCGGACAACTGAAGACAATGATAGCTGACTTTAAGATGTGTAAAGGAAAATCAGTGGTCTTGGAAGATCCTGAGCCCAACATCGATTCTTTTATGATTAAAAATAAGACGGAGAAGATAACTGGTTTTGTTGATATGGTACCGGTTACCACATGAGCCACGATGCTCAATCTGTATAAAATGTAATCAGCACCTCTTCGCCTGATGCTTGGAGAGACAGCCTGGTCTGCAAAACAGACAGGGCTGTCTCTTTTTTATGACTCACCCCGTTATCCCTGCTTCAGGGATATTGTCACTCTCTCAAAGAATCCGCCTGCAACCTGCCCCATTCTTAAATCACTCTCTTCCCCGTCACTCCTTCACAGATCACAAATTACCTCCTTTCTCTTTTGTCGATACTACCCTGAAGGGGTTCTTGAATTATCGTCTGGACGGGGAAGCAGTTATCACTTTCGATGATGATTCATATCGCTTCCCCCGGCATCAATCGCGATGGAGAAAGATCAAACTGCTACCACTTACCTTTCCGGCACCCTGTGAATAGAGGCCAGACGCTGGCCAGATTCGAACATATACACAGCAAAGAATGATACTGTTTGCAATTTATGAAGGTTTGATGACATACTATAAAGTAGATTTTGCCATTAAATGCAGCCCACGCTTTTACACGATACCTGTTACCTCGTGTCAATCCATAAATTGTATATTTGTGAACAGACACTAACGAATGAACTGAAAAAAATGATTCGAAAATTTTTACGAAATCTGGTGGATCATCATCCTCCCCACGGAAACCTCGTTCATATGTTCACTGCAGCGCTGGTTGGCGCCGGCACCGGTCTTGCCGCTGTTTTTTTTATCAGGCTTATCGTTTTTATTCAGCTTATTGCCTTTACGAAAGCGGAATTTTTTTCTTCACTTCTAGGGTATGGGACCTTTATTTTTGTTCCGGTCCTCGGCGGCCTGGTGGTGGGACCCATTGTCGCTTTCTGGGCTGCTGAGGCCAAGGGGCACGGAGTTCCCGAAGTTATGCAGGCCATAGTTTTGCACGGTGGCCGCATCCGGCCCAGGGTTGTGCTGGCAAAAATAATGGCCTCAGCAATCTGTATAGGCACGGGCGGCTCGGCAGGCCGTGAAGGGCCTATTATTCAGGTGGGATCAGCTCTGGGTTCCATCGCCGGACAATGGCTCCACCTTTCTAACGAGCAGATAAAAAATCTGGTGGCCTGCGGCGCCGCCGCTGGTATCGCCGCCACCTTCAACGCCCCCATCGCCGGAGTGGCCTTTGCTTCCGAGGTTTTAATGACCGAGATGCAGGTCAGCATGTTCGGAAACGTCGCCATCGCCTCGGTCGCCGCCAGTATTGTCAGCCGGGTTTATCTGGGAGCCAGGCCGGCCTTTGATCTGCCCAGTTACGTGCTGAACTCGCCTTGGGAGATTCTGCTTTATGTGGTCCTGGGTTTACTCGCCGCCCTGGTGGGCATCATGTTTACCAGGATGTTGAACTTTTCTGAAACTCTCTTCGATAACCTGAAAGTACCACTGACATTGAAACCGGCAATCGGGGCTCTTTGCTTAGGTCTTCTGGGATTTGCCTATCTTCGCCTCGGCGGCAGTATCTATCATAATGCCGAGGATTTTCGTCTCGGAATGCCATTGATTGAAAACATCCCCCATGTTTTCGGTACCGGTTTTACCTTTATTGAAAAGGTGCTGCAGGGCAAAGAGTCCTTTCTGCTCCTTTTGATCCTTATTTTCCTAAAACCGCTGGCCACGTCTTTCACCTTGGGTTCCGGCAACTCAGGCGGTGTTTTTGCACCTTCACTTTTTACCGGCGCCATGCTCGGCGGGGCTTTCGGCTATACCGTCAAGGCTATTTTCCCGGACATTGCTGGAGGGGTTGGGGCCTATGCGCTGGTCGGCATGGCGGCCGTTTTTGCGGCTGCTGCCCACGCGCCCTTTACTTCAATGTTAATCGTTTTTGAAATGAGCAACGATTACCACATGATTCTGCCGCTTATGGCCACCGCGATGGTGGCCTCGACTTTTTCCCAGTGGCTGCATCCGGAGTCAATTTATACCCTGAAGCTGAGCAAAAGAGGGGTGCGTTTGGAAACGGGCAGGGATCTTGATGTAATGCAAGGTGTGAATGTTGAGGAAGTAATGGCCCATAGCCCGGTCACTGTCCATAAGGACCAGTCCGTCGCTGACCTGTATGCAACCTTTCAGGAAACGAACCTGAGAGGTTTTCCTGTCATGTCCAGCGATGAAGATCTTTATGGCATGGTTACACTTCAGGATATGGAACGCACCCTGTCCGAATATGATAATATCAAGAAACTTAAAATCGGCGATATTACAACTACGAATCCGGTCACGGTTTTTCCTGATGAACCGGTATGGACGGCGATTCGCAGAATGGCGCCCCGTGATCTGGCACGATTACCTGTAGTTTCACGCCATGCCTCCACAAAACTGGTTGGCCTTATCAGTCGCAGTGAGATTTTGCAAGCCTATGAAGTCGGGCTGATGAGAAGGCAGCATAGTCAGCTCGTCCATGACCGGATGGCCTTAAGAAAGATGGTGGATATTAAATTTAGGGAAATCAGGATACGGAAAGATACCCCGCTAGTCGGCAAGAGTGTGGCGGATTTGAGAATTCCCCATGGAGTGAATCTGGTCTCGATTGAGAGAAAAGACGGGACTGTATATATACCCCACGGCGGCACAAAAATTGAGGTCGGTGATCTGATTACGCTTCTCGTCCGGCAAGCCAGAATTGATGAGGTAAAAAAGATTTTCGAGGGACACAACGAGCAATGATCATGTACAAAACATCCGTTCATTTTTTACAAAGCCCAAAAATATGTGCTTTAGGAAGCCGAGAACAACCAGA
Organism: Pseudomonadota bacterium; assembly: GCA_018821985.1. GTDB lineage: Bacteria > Desulfobacterota > Desulfobulbia > Desulfobulbales > Desulfocapsaceae > UBA2270. Next base: position 89,528 of record JAHJKP010000013.1, on the reverse strand, counting down.
TGGATGACACTGCTGAACAGTGGATGTCTCAGCTTACAATCCTTGCCGGATCCCATCACCAAGAGTAGAATCAGGGGTAACTTGGCAAAAATCATCTGCAATATCTCCAAGAGGATCTTCTCCCTTGCAGTTTTTTGATATCTCCTTTTGAATGGTTGTGAAGATTTGGAACCTAAAAAGATAAGCCTTGGTCTGATTTTGCCAAACTTGATACCAATTTACAGAAAACATGATACATGAGAACCAGATGAATAAAATAGTTCTTACCGGCTCACTCCTCCTCTTCTCATTATTCTGTCTCACCTCCATGGCATTTTCAGCCCCCATGGAGATCTTTGTCTCCATTCCCCCACAAAAATGGATCTGTGACAAACTGGGGGGAACGCTCGTGACCACGCATGTCCTGGTCGGCAAGGGCCAGGATCCTCACACCTATGAACCCACTCCCAGACAGCTGACCTCCCTTTCCCGGGCAAAGCTTTATTTCACCCTTGATCTGGAATTTGAAGGGCAGATCATTCCCAAACTGAAAAAGACAGTGCCCACTCTCCACTTTGTTGACACAGCAGATTCCATTGCTAAAATTGCAATGACTGGAGAGGGCCATGATAACGACGAGCAGAGTATTTCTGGCCAGACAACTAAGGAACACCATCATCAGGAAGGTCTGGATCCCCATGTCTGGCTGTCCCCGCCAAACCTGAAAATCATGGCCACGTCCATGGCCAGGGCCATGATGACCGAAGATCCTGCCAACAAATCAAGTTATGAAAAAAATCTGGAGGAAGTCCTCAGGACCCTGGACCGGCTGCATCAAGGGATCACACAACAACTTGCCCCCTTGCAAGGGGCATCCTTTTATGTCTTTCACCCGGCCTTTGGCTACTTTGCCCATACCTACCATCTGCGGCAGGAGGCCATAGAAACCGGCGGAAAATCCCCAACCCCGAGACAGCTCTCCGCCCTGATTACCCAGGCCAGAGCCAACAAGGCACAAGTGATCTTCGTCCAACCCCAGTTTGATCCAAGGAGCGCCGCAGCCATAGCCAATGCCATTGGCGGTGAGGTCGTTCCTCTTGACCCCCTGGCCGAAGACGTGGCCGCCAACCTGGAAATTATGGCCCAGAGGATTAAAGCGGCATTCACCGCCAGATAAGCTTTTTAGAAAGGCCCCGCTAAACCGGGAGGTGGATGGTAAAGATACTTCCCTTCTCCGGACTGCTCTCCACAGCGATGTGGCCATGATGAGCCGTAACGATATGTTTCACAATGGAAAGCCCAAGACCTGTGCCCCCCAGTTTGGCGCTGCGCGCCTTGTCAACCCGGTAAAAACGTTCAAAAATCCTGGAGATATCCTGGGGGGCAATCCCCACCCCGTTGTCACAGATCCGGATCAAGACTTCATCCTGCTGTTCCTCCGCCTCTACCCTGATCGTACTGCCTTTGCCGCTGTATTTAACCGCGTTATCCAACAGATTGACCACGGCCTGTTCCAGCAGGGCGGAGTTGATTCTGGCAGTGATCGTTGGCGCACAGGACAGACTGATCACCATATTTTCCTCTTCCGCCCGGGGGGTGCAACTCTGAATCGCCGATTGCAGTATCTCCACCACTGGTAGCTCCTGCAGGACAATTTCCTCCCGTTTGGCTTCCTGTTCAACACGGGATAGGGCCAACAGATCTTCGACAATGGCATGCAGACGTGTGGCCTGTTTGGAGATAATTGCAACAAATCGGCGGGCATCATCCGGATCGTCGAGGGCTCCATCCAGCAGGGTTTCAGCAAAACCCTCTATTGAGGTTATCGGTGTTTTCAGTTCATGGGAGACATTGGCTACAAAATCACGACGAATGGATTCCAGCCTCCGTAGCTTGGTCACATCATTGAGAACGATGAGGGCTCCGGCAATATGGCCTTGGCGGTCCTGCAATCGGGTGCCATGGGCATAAAAATATTTTTCCTGGCCATCCGCACCCATCCGGCTACTGAACTCACCTTCAATGGGAGAGGCACAGGCCAGGGAATTTTTTACAAAACTCTGCAGATGGGTATTTCGCACGGCCAGCAGGATACTTTTGCCTTTAATTTTTTCAGGATCGACATTGAGCAATTTGGCTCCGGATTCATTCACATTCAGAATCCGCTCCGCGGTATCCACCGTGATCACACCCTCAACCATACTGGAAAAAACCGCCTGTAATTGACTGTGCTGACGGACGATGGTTTGGATGCGGATATCAAGCTGGGTCGCCATTTCATTCAAGGCACGGGCAAGACTTGCCACCTCCTCGGCGCCTTCTTCCTGCAATCTCACGGCAAAATCACCCCGGGAGAAACGTTCAGCCCCCGACCTCATCTGCTCCAGCGGCTTGCTGATGCGGCGGGCAATAAACCAGGCAACAAGGGCCGCAATCATAGCCACGACAAGACAGCCCCAGACAATTTTATGATAAATGGCTGAAAGCGCTTGCTCTATGGCGGTCACGGGGATTGCCGTGCGGAGTACGCCTATCCTCTTTCCCCCATCCTGGAGAGGGATCGCCACATACATGAGATTTTCCTGTAAGGTCTGGCTGAAACGTAAGGAGGGAACAATCTTTCCGGAAATGGCCGCTATAATCTCAGGGCGGTCATTATGATTTTCCATCCGGAGCGGATCTTCGTCCGAGTCGGCAAGGACCTTGCCGTCAGGCGCAATCACCGTCAACCTGGTGGTGGATTTTTTTCCTGCCTCACGACAAAATGCTTCAAGACCCGTTATATCATCGTGACCCAGATAAACAGCAACAGTGTTGGCCACAAGCTGGGCCTGCGCCTCCAATCTGGCCGCAGTCTCGTTCAATTGAAAAGAACGGATGGAAGATGTGCCGTACCAGGTAAAGGCCAGCAAGGCCCCAAGGGTAATAAGAAGCTGACTTGGATACAGCTGCCAGATAAGACGTTTATTGTGCATGGGAATCCCCTTCGTTGATTGAAGTTAAAGAGCAGGCACCAACACAATAGCACGGGATTGTTAGGATATGATTAGCAAGGAAAAAGAATTTTATTCCCTTCACTGAAACTGCTCTGTACGGCACTCGGGATTCCGCTTGCCGTACAGAACAGGTACCTCTTTTCTTATTCTTTCCAGTCCGGACGGAGATAGAGCTCTGTCAGCTGCTTCCTGGCAACAGAAGCCGGGGCATCAGTGAGCGGACAAGTTGCCTTCTGAGTCTTGGGGAAGGCGATGACATCACGGATGGACTCACTGCCGGTGATCAGCATCATCAAGCGGTCAAGGCCAAAGGCTAATCCTCCATGAGGCGGAGCGCCAAGCTCAAGGGCCCGGAGAAGGAAGCCGAATTTGTCCTGAGCCTCTTCTTCGCTGATGCCGAGCACAGAAAGCACCCGACTCTGCATGGCCCGCTGATGGATACGGATGGAGCCGCCGCCGATTTCCGTGCCATTTAATACCAGATCATAAGCCCGGCTGTACACCGCGCCCGGGTCGGTCTCCAGTTTATCCTCATCTTCTTCCTTGGGGGCGGTAAAAGGATGATGCAGGGCCTGATACCGTTTTTCCCGGGCGTCATACTCAACCAGAGGGAAATCTGTCACCCAGACAAAGTTGAAGCCACCACTTTTCAGCAGACCAAGACGCCGGGCCAACTCCAGACGCAGTTCTGCGAGCACCTGCAGGACTACCGCCTTGTTATCAGCGCCGAAGAAAAGGAGATCGCCCTCCTCAGCATTGAGTACCTGGCTCATGGCTGCCCGCTCCTCATCACTGAAGAACTTGGCAATGGGCGACTGCCACTCACCATCAGCCTTCATCTTCACCCAGGCCAAGCCCTTGGCCCCATACTGGGCTACGTATTCGGTAAGATCATCGAGATCCTTGCGGGAAAAGGTGGCGCAACCCTTGGCGTTAATGGCCCGTACGGTTCCGCCTTCATCAGCAATGGCGCGGAAGACCTTGAAACCACAGGTCCGGGCGATTTCAGTCAGATCGGTCAGTTCAAAGCCGAAACGGGTATCAGGGCGATCCGTACCAAAACGGCTGACCGCCTCGTCATAGGTAATCCGGCCAAAGGGCGGGGCCACATCCAGATCAAGAGTATCCTTGAAAAGTTTGGCAATCATTCCCTCTGTGATCTTAATAATCTGCTCCTCATCCACAAAGGAGAGCTCCATATCGATCTGGGTGAATTCCGGCTGGCGGTCAGCCCGCAGGTCTTCATCACGGAAGCACTTGACGATCTGGTAATAGCGATCCATGCCCGCCACCATCAACAGCTGTTTGAAGAGCTGCGGCGACTGGGGCAGGGCATAGAATTTCCCGGCATTGACCCGGCTGGGCACCAGATAATCTCGCGCCCCTTCCGGGGTGGAGCGGGTGAGCATGGGGGTCTCAACCTCAAGGAAGTCATTATCGTTGAGATAGGTACGGATGGCCTGCACCGCCTTATGCCGCATAATCAGTTTATTCGCCATAGCTGGACGCCTGAGATCCAGATACCGATATTGCAGACGCAGGGTCTCAGAGACATCAGATTCCTCATCGAGCGGAAAGGGTGGTGTCTCGCTGGTATTCAGAATCCGCAGTTCATCCACGATGATCTCGATTGCGCCGGTCTTCAATTTGGAATTTTCCATCCCGTCAAGCCGTGCCACAACCCTGCCACGCAAAGCAATCACCCACTCACTGCGTAACTGATGCGCCTTGGCATGCACCTCGGGATTGATCTCCGGATTAAAGACCACCTGGGTTAAACCATGACGATCACGCAGATCAATAAAGATTACGCCGCCATGATCACGCCGACGTAAAACCCAGCCCATGAGCACAACTTCCTCACCGACATTTCCCTTGCCAAGATCGTTGCAGGAGTGTGTCCTGCATAAATTTCCCATTGATTCCATGAGGTTCTGAACTAGAAGTAAAAGTTTTAAGAAATGATTCAGGTAGATAGGAAAGAAGAACCTGAGTAGTTACAATTTCATGAAGATTTAAGCCACTGTAAAAAAATAACACGCCTTCCTGAATAACAAAAGGGCATAAAGAGCCGTAACGAAATAGTCGTAAGGACACAAGTTATTTTGCAACGGCTCCTACGTTTCAGGCAGATATCAATTTTATCAGGGTTTGCACTGTTATTGTCTCGTTCTGCAACAGGATCTCCTGCTGCTCCTGGGTGGCCATGTTCCTGAGCACGGCCTTGCCTTCGGCTAGTTCACTCTCTCCCAGGATCAGAACATAAGGTACGCCAAGCTTGCCCGCCTGTTTCATCTGACTCTTCAGACTCCGGCCCTCAAAATCCATGACGACCCGCATGCCACCCGTACGCAAGGCATGGGTCAAACCAAAACCATAGCGTGAGGACTGTTCACCAAGTCCGGCCACCAAGAGATCCACCCCTGAAGCTGTAAGCTCCGCCTCTTTCTGCTGCAACAGTAAGACAAGACGCTCCATACCGAGGGCAAAACCAATCCCGGGTACCCCCCGCGGCCCGCCCAGTTGTTCAATCAGGCCATCATAACGCCCACCGGCCCCAACTGCAGCCTGGGCGCCCAGATCACCGGTGATAAATTCAAAGGTGGTACGGGTATAATAATCTAGACCACGCACCATGAATTTATTCAGGATGTACCGCACGCCAAGTTGTTCAAGCCCCTCCTGCACCCCGCTCAAATGGTCAGCACAATCGGCACAGAGATGTTCCAGAAGAGACGGCGCCTCCAGCACCTGTTCCCGGCACTTGGGATTTTTACAATCTAGAACCCGCAAAGGGTTGGTGGAACTCCGCCTTTTACAGTCATCACAAAGCGCCTGATGACGGTCATCAAGAAAGGCCAGAAGACTGGTACGGAAGCCGGGGCGGCAGACCGGACAGCCAAGAGAATTCATCTCCAGACTCACCGAAAGCCCCAGCTCAGCCAGCAACATGGCACCCATGGCCATCATCTCGGCATCAACGCGCGGACTGGTTGATCCCAGCACCTCAACATCCATCTGGTGAAATTGGCGCAGCCGACCCTTCTGCGGCCGCTCATGACGAAACATGGGGCCAATGGTAAAGAGCCGTTGCACCGGTTTCTGCACATGCAAGCCATGCTCGATATAGGCGCGCAGCAGCGAGGCCGTTGCCTCCGGTCGCATGGTCACCTGCTTGTCGACAAAGGTGTACATCTCTTTCTCGACAATATCCGTTGCCTCACCAATGGCACGGGCGAAAAGGTCGGTCTTCTCCAGGATGGGCAGTCTGATCTCAGAAAAGTTGAAACGGGCAAAGATATCACGGGCCAGGGCCTCCAGCCGCTGCCACAATTCCACCTCTCCTGGAAGTATATCTTTAAAGCCATTTAAGGCTTTTATATTCACAGTCCGATCCTCCCAAATTCATCACTTATTTCCAAATCATCTTATAAAAAAAAGATTTAAAATTAACTGCAATTCCGGGAAAAAGTCAAGGATGGCGCGACGGACACGGGAATATTCAGCCTTTTTAGTGACAGGCAGAAGGGAATAATCAGTCTTAATCTCACTCACATCTCTCTTTCCTGCAATTTACAGCGGCACTGCTTGACAAAACATGGTAAGCAGTGCATTATATTTTTTTTATTAGACCCTACGTTACAGGAGTTTTTTACGCACATGAAGTTACCACCACTAAAAATTGCAAATTTTACTGCCAAAGTCCCTTTAATTCAGGGAGGTATGTCTATCCGTGTTTCCACCTCCGCACTGGCCGTACCCGTAGCTAGTTGTGGCGGTATCGGGGTGATCGGTGGCTCCGGCATCCCCACAGACGAACTGAAGGCCGATATTCTCAAGGCCAAAGCCAATACTGATGGCATTGTGGCAGTCAACATCATGTACGCCATGAAGAATTTTTACAATCTGGTGATGGCCTCCATCGAGGTCGGTGTTGACATGATCATCACCGGCGCCGGATTTTCCAGGGATATCTTCAAAATCGGCCGTGACCACAACACCCCCATTGTCATGATCGTCTCCTCGCCTGGCATCGCCAAACTTGCCGAGAAACTGGGTGCGGCAGCCATTATTGTCGAAGCCTGCGAGGCAGGTGGACACCTCGGCACAGATCGCCCCTTGCGTGAGATATTCCCCCCGATCCGGGATGTGATCACCAAGGTTCCGCTCATTGCCGCAGGCGGCATCACCAATGGCTACGAGATGGCCGAGATGATGGACAAATATGGCGCAGACGGTATCCAGATTGCCTCCCGTTTTGTCCTCAGCCAGGAGTGCGATGTAGCTGACAGCTTCAAACAGGCCTTTCTCGATGCCAAAAAAGAAGACATTGTTCTCACCTCGTCTCCAGTCGGCATGCCGGGCCGGGCGATCAACACCCCCTTTATTCAAGCCATGGCCAGAGGCGAAGATGTCTCCACCAAAAGATGCGATTACAAGTGCCTGAAGAAATGCGACCACCATTACTGCATCAGCGAACGGCTGATGATGGCCAGGAACGGAAATGTCCAGGAAGGACTGGTCTTCTCCGGGGCCAACACCTACAAGATGAAAGAGATCCTGCCCGTTGCTGAAATCTTCCGCCAATTTGTTACCCAGGCCGAATCCGTTTATAAGGAAGGGCGCGGCTTCACTCCTGCGAGCTGAGGCATCGACACACTACTTTATGTCCAATCCGGAAATCAAAACTGAGAAAAGAGCCGCGACGTCATCTCCTGCAACGTCCTGCATTCTTGCACTCGGTGAGCATCCCATCACCCGCGGGATGCTTGACGACGACGCCATCTTGGTACTGCGGAAATTGCATGATGCCGGATTTTCCGCGTATCTGGTTGGTGGCGGGGTTCGAGATCTCTATCTGGGCAAGATTCCTAAAGATTTTGATATCAGCACCAACGCCCACCCCGGCCAGATACGCAAGATCTTCCGCAACAGCGTCACCATCGGCCGCCGTTTCCGCCTGGTCCAGGTATTCTTTCGCCACGGCAAGACCATTGAGGTCTCCACCCTGCGTTCACTCAGTGAATATGATCTCGATGGCCCGGAGACCGTCCTGGCGCCCAATAATACCTTTGGCAGCCTGGAAGAAGATGCCCAACGCCGCGATCTGACCATCAATTCCCTGTTCTACGAAATAGAAAACAACACCATCCTCGATTACGTGGGCGGCATTGCAGACCTGAACAACTCCGTCGTCCGCATCATCGGCGATCCGGACAAGCGAATCACCCGCGATCCCGTGCGCATGCTGCGGGCCATCCGCCATGCCGCCCGCATCAACTTCACCATCGAGGAACAAAGCTGGCAGGCCATCTGCAGACACCACCACGAGCTCACCCTCTGCCCTCCATCCCGTCTGCGTGACGAACTCTTCAAGGACCTGCACAGCGGTTCGCTGCTGAAATGGTTTCACCTTGCCAGTGACTCAGGTCTGTTTGTCAGTATCCTGGCTCCATACAAGGATATCCTGGACTCAGACCCCTCCTGCAAAGAGCAACTGATCAACCTGTTTACCGTGGTTGATCGAGTCAGCACTAAAATGACGGAAGAACAGATCGGGCAACGGCTGCCAAATGAATTTCTGCTCGCTCTGGTATTGCTGCCCTGGGCCAACATTAAATTTAACTTTATCAAAGAGGAGCTGAAAGGCTCTGCGGCATATCAGTTCAGCAAACAACTGAGGGCCAGTCTGGATCTGGAAATAGGCACCCAACTGAATCTTCCCCGTGCTACCCGTCAAGAGATTATCAGCCTCATCAGCAGCCTGCCCATTTTTCTCCAACATCAGGAAAAAGGCTCTTGGCCCCATTGGTTGACCCGGAAAAGCTACTTTAAAAACAGTCTTCTTTTTTATCATTTTTACCTGGAGTCCATTGGCGGCCTGCCTGTTCCCGACAGCCTGCTGGATATTGTTCCCCTCCCGATACCAGTACCAAAACCGCGTTCCAGTTCCAACGGAAAACGTTCTTCCCGCCCCGGCATTACCGGGCCGGCTTTTTCCTCTGATGCCCCCGGCGGCATCTTCGGTTTCAAGAAGAATTTCCCTGCCAAAGGCAAAATCAACAAATCATAAGCTCTCATTTTTCCTTCCCTGTTCCTCTCTCCTCTCTCAGCAATCCATTCGAAATTATTGTTCAATATTATTGAACAGTAACGACCTTGACAAACCCATTTACCCTCACGTATCATCAATATTATTGATCGTTTCCAGTTTCCGGTTTTCACAACAGGAGGATGATATGACAGACACAGAAAACAACAACGACCTGGAGCTGCAACTCAACCGGCGCGGTTTCCTCAAAGGCTGTACCATGGTTGCAGCGGCGCTTGGCATCTCTGAGGCCATGATCCCCAAGCTTGTCGAAGCAGCCACCACCGCGCAGCGACCGCCGGTGATCTGGCTGCACTTCCAGGAATGCACCGGTTGTACCGAAAGCCTGCTGCGGGCCTCACACCCAGATATCGGCCGCCTGATCCTCGATATCATCTCCCTGGATTACCATGAAACAGTGATGGCAGCCGCCGGACACCAGGCAGAAAAGAGCCTCCACGACACCTTGGACAAATATGCAGGGAAATTTCTCTGCGTAATCGAGGGCGCGATCCCCACTAAAGACAAGGGAATCTATTGCAAGATCGCCGGGCGTACTGCAGTTGACATCCTGGCAGAGGTGGCGCCCAAGGCGGCGGCCATCATTGCCATTGGCTCCTGCGCCTCCTACGGCGGCATTCAGGCAGCTAGCCCCAATCCCACCGGGGCCAAAGGGGTACAGGATCTGGTCTCAGGGACACCGGTGATCAATATCCCTGGCTGTCCGCCCAATCCGATTTCCTTTCTGGGGACCGTCCTCCACTATCTGACCTTCAACAACCGACTGCCGGTAACCGACAATCTGGGCCGGCCTCTTTTTGCCTATGGCCGCAGGATTCATGACCATTGCGAACGACGAGCCCACTTTGACGAAGGCCGTTTCGCCGAGGAATTTGGTGATTTTGGCCACCGTAACGGCTATTGCCTCTATAAAGTTGGTTGCAAAGGACCGGAGACCTTTTCCAACTGTCCTTCCGCTCGCTTTAATGATGTCGATGTCTGGCCGGTGAGCGTCGGCCACGGTTGCGTCGGTTGCACCGAACCCAACTTCTGGGACACCATGACCCCCTTCTATGAACGACTGCCGAATGTCAAGATTCCGGGAATCGGCGGTTCTACAGACGTTGACAGCGCCGGCAAAAAGATCCTCGGTGTTGCCGCCGCCGCCGTCGGCATCCATGCCGCCATCGGCATCGGCAAAAAGGTCATCAAGGGCTGCGGCTGCAAGAACGAGAAAAAAGAGAGTTGATCGATCAGCTTCAATGCTGAATTCATAGCAGGGAGGATACACCCATGGTTGAACGAATTACCATAGACCCCATTACCAGAATTGAGGGTCACTTACGCATAGATGCCGAAGTTGATGGGGGAAAAGTCACCAAGGCCTGGTCTTCAGGCCAGATGTGGCGCGGCATTGAACTCATTCTTCAGGGACGCGACCCTCGGGATGCCTGGATCTTCACCCAGCGCATCTGCGGAGTCTGCACCACTGTCCATGCCCTGGCCTCGGTGCGGGCCGTTGAAAATGCCCTGCAACTGGAGATTCCCTTAAACGCCCAATATATCCGCAATATTGTCATGGCGATCCATGCCCTGCAGGATCACATTGTCCATTTTTATGTCCTCTCCGCCCTCGACTGGGTGGACGTGGTCTCCGCCCTCTCAGCCGATCCCGTCAAGACAGCATCCTTAGCCGGGAGCATTTCTTCCTGGCCGAACAACAGTGCCAAGCGCTTCAAGGCGGTACAGGAAAAATTGCAGGGAGTCGTTGACAGCGGTCAGCTTGGCCCCTTTGCCAACGGCTACTGGGGACATCCGGCCATGACACTGCCGCCGGAGGCCAATCTGATGGCAGTTGCCCATTACCTTGAGGCCCTTGATTATCAGCGCAAGGCAACCCAGGCCCTCGGTATCATCTCAGGTAAAAACCCGCACATCCAGAATCTTTCTGTGGGTGGTGTGACCACAGCCCTGAACCCGGACAGTGATTCCGCCCTCAACATGGAACGACTTTACTGGATCAAACAACTGATCGGTGAGGTGCGGGGATTCATCCAACAGGTCTATCTTCCTGATGTGGCGGCCATCGGTGGCCTGTACAAAGACTGGCTCCCCTATGGTGCCGGAGTCACCAACTACCTGGCCGTGCCTGATATGGTCCTCGATACCAAGGCCACCAAATTTGACCTGCCGGGCGGTACCATCATGGGCGGCGACCTGAGTACGGTCAAACCGATCAGTAACTTTAACGATCCTTACTTCCGCGACAACGTGGTCGAAAACATCTCTCACGCCTGGTACAAAGGGGACTGGACCAAACACCCCTATGAGGAAGAGACCGTCCCCGAATACACCGATTTCCAGGATGACGGCAAATACACCTGGCTCAAGGCGCCGCGCTTTGCCGGCCAACCGATGCAGGTCGGGCCCCTGGCCCAGATGCTGGTCGGCTACGCCCAAGGACATGAGGAGATTATCAAAAATGTGAACAATGCCCTGGCCCTGGTCAGCTCCGTAGCCGGGGTCACCGTTGGCCCTGAGATTCTGCACTCCACCCTGGGCCGCCATGTGGCTAGGGCGGTTCGGGCCTCCATGCTTGCCGATCTGGCACTGAAACACTGGGGACTGCTGGTGGATAATATTGGCAGGCGTGATCTTACCATCTTCAACAAACCAGTCTTTCCTAAAGGCGAGCAACGAGGTTTTGGCATTCACGAAGCACCCCGCGGCGCTCTTTCCCACTGGATTGTCATCCAGGATGGAAAGATTAAAAACTACCAGTGTGTGGTACCATCCACCTGGAATGCCGGCCCCCGGGACAAGGAAGGTCTGCCCGGCCCCTACGAGGCGTCACTTGTAGGCAACCCCATTGCCGATGCCGCACAACCACTGGAGGTATTACGCACCATCCACTCCTTTGATCCCTGTATCGCCTGCGCCGTTCATATGCTTGATCCGGAAGGCCGGGAAACAATCAAGGTCAAGGCATTATAATTCTGGGAGAGGAGACAACCATGATTTATGAGAAACACTATGTCTGGAGCATCTTACTACGCCTGTACCACTGGTCTCTTGTCAGCTCCATTGTCACGCTGGCAATCACCGGATTCTACATCAACTCGCCCTGGACCCTGACCACCCTGGAAGGCACCGGCCTTTATCCCATGCTGACCATGCGCAATATCCATGGTCTGGCAGGTTATCTGTTCACCGCGGCCATTCTGGTCAGACTGTTCCTCCTGCTATGCGGCAATCGTCATGAACGCATCCTCGATATGCTGCCCGTCACCTCACGCAATATCAGAAATACTTCCACCACCTTCTATTCTTACAGCTATATAAGCGACTATCACGATCATGAGAGGCTGGGTCACAATGTCATTGCCGGCATGATCTATATCCTGACCCTCATTGTTGCCCTTTTTCAGATGGCCAGCGGTTTTTATCTGCGCCTGCCTGAAAGTGTTTTCTGGCAGAAATGGGGCGTCACACTCTTTGGCACGCAACAGCATGCCCGTTTTGAACATCATCTTCTGATGTGGTATTTCATCATCTTTGCCTTTATCCATATTTATCTAGTGATATGGAACGACGTGAAGCACTCGGACGGGATTACCTCCTCAATCTTTACCGGTAACAAATTCAGGCCGCGCGGGATTAAATGACAGCCTTGTCCGGCCTCAGGACAGAGCCGCATTCTCTTGCACAGGAAAGAAAAGGAGTGGAGCTCACCATCCAGGGCACCGTCCAGGGAGTTGGGTTCCGCCCTTTTGTTTATCGTCTGGCCAGAGACTTCAAGATCAGCGGCACCATTGCCAACACCGGTCAGGGAGTAGTGATTCTGGCTGAGGGCTTGGCCTCCGACCTTGATAATTTTCTGCAGGCCCTGAGCGAGGATGCCCCCCCTCTGGCCCGCATCTCCTCTATCAGCCAAAAAAGAATTCCGACAACAGACAGACAAGCCTTCGCTATTCTTAAAAGCAGCAGCGAGCACGCCAGCCAGACCATGATCCCGGCCGATATCGCCCTCTGTGACGATTGCCGCAAGGAACTCCTGGATCCGACAGACCGACGTTATCGCTACCCCTTTATCAACTGCACCAACTGCGGCCCTCGTTTTACCATCGTCAGCTCCATCCCCTATGATCGCCCCGGAACCTCCATGCACTCCTTCCCCATGTGCAGGAGCTGTCAGGCCGAATATGATGATCCCGACAACCGCCGTTTTCATGCCCAGCCCAATGCCTGTCCCCAATGCGGGCCGCAGATCAGCTGGCATGACTGTACCGGAAAACAACTTCCGAATGACGATCCACTAACCTCTACAATTTCAACACTCTGCAATGGTGATATTGTGGCCATCCGCGGACTGGGTGGTTTTCACCTGGTTGTTGATGCTGGCTCAGAAGCCGCAGTAGCACTCCTCCGCAAGCGAAAACAACGCAGGAGTAGACCCCTGGCCATCATGGTGGCAGACCTTGAGGCCGCAGGCAGGATTTGTGCTCTGTCACCTATGGCCAGCGAGACCCTTACCAGCCCGGCCCACCCCATTGTCCTCCTGCTCAGAAAAGAGACGGCTTCACTGGCTGCCAATCTGGCGCCGGGCATGGGAGAGATAGGGATCATGCTGCCCTACACCCCACTGCACCACCTGCTGTTCGCCACCCCCGGCTGCCCGCAGGCCCTGGTCATGACCAGCGGCAACCGCAACGGCGAGCCGCTATGCACCGGCAATGAAGAGGCAATATCCCGCTTGGGCGATATTGCCGATTTCTTTCTCCTGCATAACCGTGAGATTGTGACCCGGATTGATGACTCCGTTATCCGCATCATGCAAGGCCGCCCCAGAGTTCTGCGCCGGGCTCGAGGATATGTGCCAAACCCTATTCCGCTTACCCAATCTCTGCCGCCTCTGCTTGCCTGCGGCAGCGGTCTGAAGAACACCTTCTGTCTGGTGCGGGATGATATGGCCTTTATCAGCCAGCATATTGGCGATCTTGCCAATATGGAATCCCTGGCTTTTTTCAAAGAAAGCATCTATCATTTCCAGGAGCTTCTTGAGACCCGGCCACAACTGGTGGTCTGCGACCTCCATCCTGATTATCTGAGCAGCCGGCATGGGCAAGAGCTGGAACGGGAGCTGGGTTTAGCACGGATACTGGTCCAGCATCACCATGCCCATGCCGTGGCCGTGATGGCCGAACATGGGTTGCAGGATAAGGTCCTGGCCATTATCCTGGATGGTACAGGACTTGGCCCCGATGGCACCATCTGGGGTGGAGAGATCCTGGAGGTGACGCGCACCGATTTTCTCCGCCGCGGCTGTCTGGCCCCCCTGCCCCTGCCGGGTGGAGATGCAGCCGCCGAGCAACCATGGCGCATGGGGCTTGCGGCCCTGTATCACAGCTTTGGCGAAGAAGGCCTGCCGCCATCCCGACTGCCGGCCGCACTTCTTGGCGTCACCGAAGGAAAAAGGACGGCCGTCCTCACCATGATGCAGAAGGGTTTCAACAGCCCGCTCACCTCAAGTTGCGGCCGTTTGTTTGATGCGGTGGCCGCCCTGCTTGGCATCCGCCTAGACTCCGATTTTGAAGGTCAGGCCGCCATGGAAGTTGAGGCCTTCGCCCGGCAATGGCAGCGGCCAGAAGAACACCGACAAAGAGTCGAAGAACCGGTGCAAGACAACGGACTCTTCATCATTGACAGCAGCCCGTTCATCCGCAGAATGCTCCGTGACCTGCAGGCCGGGAAATCAATTGCCGAGTTGGCCATGGCGTTTCACACCTGGCTGATCGACAGCCTTGTGATCACAATCAGAAAACTTGCAGTCACCAGCGGTATCCATACCGTTGTGCTCTCCGGAGGCTGCCTGCAGAACAGAATTATCATGGAAGGTCTTTTTCAGGCCCTGGAACAGGACGGTTTCCAGGTCTTCACCGGCCGGCAAGTACCGGTGAACGACGGGGGAATCTCTCTGGGGCAGGCAGTTATAGGAGGATTACGGTATGTGTCTGGCAATACCCATGCAGGTCATTGAAATCAGAGGTAATGCCGATGATTTTCTCAGCGAACAGATCGCCGTGGTGGACGCCGACGGCATCCGCCGGGAGACCCGTCTCGATATCGTTGACCGCTGGCCTGAAATCGGCGACTATCTCATCATCCACGCCGGCTTTGCCATCCACACCCTTGACCCCGGCGAGGCGGAGATCAACCTGAAACTGATGCGGGAAATGACCGACGGACTTTCCCGGACAGATCAATTTTCCTGAAAGAATACCGTTTTTCTGTATAACATTCTTCAGGAATGATATACAGAGCTGGATAATAATTTGTTAACATACGAAAATACCTAAAAGACAATATGATTAAAGAAATTGCATTAATTTTAGGCGTATCTCTGATCTCAATCATTCTCTTTATGGCACCATTTTTTGTCGCCTTGGGTTATTTAAAGTTTAAAGAAAAAGAGATAAAAAACAGAAAATTATTTTCCATCACAAGCTGTTTACTCACGTATGGAATAGTGCTATTGAGCAGTCTACCTATAATCCCTCTTGAAGGCATAAATACTTTTATAGCTCCAAAGCTCCATCTTGATGGTTATGAACAATTAGCTTTTATTATACATGCTAATTCTACCAACATTATGCCGGGCATCATGATTTTCATTGGCTTGGCAGCTTCAATCTTAATTCCAATTAAATTAAAAAAGTATTGGATATGTCTAGAAGAAAATAAAATATTAAAATGTTAACAAAACGTTCCAGCGAAAGCCGAAAAAGCTCGGCTCTCACAGAACTCAACGTTAGAAACGGAAAAGCCTAATAACAACAGAAAGGAGAACACATGAAGTGTTTCAAACTTAGCATACTATTATTAACCTTAACCTTCTTGCCAATCATAGCTTTTGCGGAAAATCCTAATGATAAACTGTCAATTGAATATTTAGAATTATCAAAAACCAAAGAAACATTAGATATGACAATTGAAACATATGTCCAACAATTTTCAGCCCAAAATCCAAACGCAGATAAAGATAAAATGAGAGAATCTTTTAATGCATATATGGGATGGGACGTTCTGAAAGCCCCAACAATACAGATTGTTAGTCACACTTTTACAGAGAATGAGCTTAAAGACATAATTTCCTTTTACAAGTCACAAAGTGGAAAATCTTACGCAGAAAAATCTCCTCAACTATCTGCCGAAATATCAAAAATTATTGCCGAGAACTTACAGAAAGCAATGTCTAAATCACAACAACCAAAACAACAATAATTTCTAACCAATTCATTGAGGTGACCGGGTTATCGTATGCACCGCTAAACGCGAAAAACTTCAGGTGACCCGGCACCTCAGAACGGCGTTGGAGTGGACAACTGGAAGCTCACCCAGATTAGCTAAACATTATCAACTCGAGTCAGATAAAGTCTGAGCAAAACATAACCAACCCATGAAATATGTTGACGAATTCCGAGATCCTGAGCTGACCGCGCAACTGTTGCACGAGCTGACCGCAGCCACTACCAAGCCGTTCCGGGTTATGGAGGTGTGCGGCACCCATACCATGGCCATCTTCCGCAGCGGCCTGCGGGCCTTGCTGCCACCGGATATTGAACTCATCTCCGGCCCAGGATGCCCGGTCTGTGTCACCTCGGCCTCCCATATTGACGCCTTCCTGCAGATGGCCGAGCTACCGGGAACGCACCTGGCCGTCTTTGGAGATCTGTTCCGGGTACCCGGCAGTAATGGCGCCACCCTGGCCCATGCCCGGGCGCGGGGCGCGAAGATTGATGTGGTCTATTCAGCCATGGATGGACTGGAGCTGGCACGCCAGAATCCGGCTGAACAGGTGATCTTTCCCGGCATCGGATTTGAGACAACCACCCCCGGCATCGCCGCCACCATCCTCGCCGCCAGGCAACAGAACATTGACAACTTCATGGTCTTCTCCACCCACAAGACCATGCTCCCGCCGCTCATGGCCCTGCTCGGCGATCCGGCCCTGGGGATTGACGGTCTGCTCTGCCCCGGCCATGTGAGCAGTATCATCGGTGCGGCGGCCTATCAGCCTCTGGCGGAAGAGAACCACTTGGCCTGCGTGGTCGGCGGTTTTGAACCCACCGATATCCTTCAGGCCCTAATCCTCATGGCCAGACAGATCAGTGAAGACCGGGCGGAAGTAGAAAACGCCTACACCCGGGCAGTCACCTGGGAAGGCAACCCCCGGGCCAGGGCAATGGTGGACACCATCTTTGAACCGGTGGACATGGAATGGCGCGGACTGGGAACCATCGCTGGCAGCGGTCTTGCCATCAGGAAGGAATTTGCCGGGTTTGACGCCCAGTCCCGTTTATCGATTACCATAGCGGAATCAAAGGAGCCGCCGGGTTGCCTGTGCGGACAGATTCTCAAAGGGATCACCACGCCGCCCGCCTGCCCGCTCTTTGGTTCGCGTTGTACCCCCTCAAGCCCCATCGGCCCCTGCATGGTCTCCAGCGAAGGAACCTGCAGCGCCTGGTTTACCTATGGAAACAACACTCGATAATTATTCAGACAATCACTTGTTATGACACAAAATATTTCACCACATAGAGCAGAAACCATCCTTCTTGACCACGGCAGTGGTGGACTGGCCAGCCAGGAGCTGATCAGCAGCCTTTTCCTGAAGCACCTGGGCAACAAGGTCCTGTCAGCCCTGGAAGATTCCGCCGTCATGGAAAACCAGCCGGGCCGGTTGGCGTTTACCACTGACAGCTACGTGGTCGATCCCATCTTCTTTCCCGGGGGCGATATCGGGACGCTTGCCGTGCACGGCACCATCAACGACCTGGCCATGCGCGGTGCCAGGCCGCTCTGCCTGAGTCTGGGGCTGATCCTGGAAGAGGGGCTGCCGCTCGCTGACTTGGAACGGATCATCATCTCGATCCGCGACGCCTCACTTGCCAGCGGTGTGCCCATTGTCACCGGCGACACCAAGGTAGTGCCCAGAGGCAAGGCCGACAAGATCTTCATCAACACCTCCGGGATCGGTCTGGTGGCAGACGGGGTGGAGATCTCTGCCACCAGGGCTCAAGCGGGAGACAAGATCATCCTTTCCGGCTCCATGGGCGACCATGGAATCACCATCATGACCCGCAGGGCCGGCATTGCCCTGGCTGGAGATCTGCGCAGCGACTCCATGGCCCTGCACTCGCTGATCCGAAACCTGCTTGCCGGTCTGCCGGAATGCTCCATCCACACCCTGCGCGACCCGACCCGGGGCGGGGTCGCCACTACCCTCTGCGAGATTGCCGGAAGCTCCGGCCTGATGATTGAAATAGAAGAATCCCGCATCCCGGTGCGGTCGGAGGTACGGGCCGCCTGTGAGATCCTGGGTCTTGACCCACTCTATCTGGCCAATGAAGGAAAATGCCTGGCCCTGGTCGCCTCTGAAGTCGCCGAGCAGGCCCTGGCTCTTATGCAGGCCTGTCCAGAAGGGGCAGAGGCCGCCATTATCGGCACCGTGACATCCGGCGGTCGCTCTTCATCCATCCATGAAGCGAGCGACACTAGGCCGTCCCTGGCCGGCGATCCCGGCCGGGTCGCACTCAAAACAACTATTGGGGGAACAAGGGTGATAACACCCCTGCACGGTGCCCCCCTGCCACGAATCTGCTGAAATCATGAAAGAAATGACAAAACATAAAAAGGCGGGGATTCTCGGAATTGGTAATCTGCTGCTTTCGGATGAAGGTTTTGGTATCCATACGATCCATTATCTGGAGCAGAATTATAGCTTTCCGGAAACTATCCGGCTCAACGATGCCGGCACCGCCGGCATCTACATGGCCCCCTTTCTCGAGGAATGTGACCCGATCCTGGTCATTGATGTGATTGACATGGATGCCGAACCGGGATCCGTGCACTGCTTCAGCAGCAAAGACATCGGTGCCGGTACCATACCCAGAAAAATGTCCCCGCACCAGCTCGGTCTGCTGGAGATGCTGGAGATCTGTAAATTCCGCGACTGCCAACCTGAGAGCGTAGAGTTTTTCTGTGTCGTACCCGCTGACCTGCAGACCTCCATGGAGCTGTCACCCCAGGTGGCCCCAAGGGTCAGGGAGATTGCCGAACGGATCGTGGACCAGTTGCGCAAGGCCGGTCACACCATTATTGCAAAGCTTCAGGCAACGGCGAAGGTCGTGCACCATGCATGAAATGTCGCTGGTTCAGGCTCTGTTCACGCAATTGGCAGAGCTCGCCGCTGAGCATAAGAAGACACGGGTTATCACCGTCACTCTCGATATCGGGCCGCTCTCCGGGGTGGTGATTGACTCATTCCAGTTTGGCTTTGATATCCTCTCGGCAGAAGACAGCCTGACCAAGGGGGCAAAACTGATCATCATCAACTCTCCGGCGACCTATCAATGCATCCAATGTGGCCACAGACAATCAGCAGCCGTTCGACCCGACCATTGCCCGGAATGCGACGAGACCCTTCTGATTCCCGAGGGAGGAGACGCAATCATCCTCAATCAGGTGGAGATGGAGTAAGCAACAGACAGGCGACAGATAATAAATTTAATAGTTTTACTCTTTATGGTTCCACAATCTTTCTTCAACAAAAGGTGCCCCCCATGTGTGATTCCTGCGGATGCGATCTGACAACAGATAGCCACAACCACAGCCATGATACCAATTCCAGCGTCATCGAGGTCCACCAGAGCCTGCTAGCGGCGAATGATGCCATAGCAGCCGGGAACAAGGCCCATTTTGAGGCCATGGGGGTCGTAGCCATCAATATGATTTCCAGTCCGGGTTCCGGCAAGACCACTCTGCTGGAAAAGACCATAGAACGGCTGAAAGGGAAAATCAGGATAGGGGTGATTGAAGGAGATATCGAGACCGACCGCGACGCCCAGCGGATCAGGGCCAAAGGAGTGCCGGTCATCCAATTGACCACCGGCGGGGCCTGTCATCTCGATGCGGCCCAGATCCACAAGGGACTGCACCTGCTGGAGAAGGAATCAGGCGGCGACAAACTGGACCTGCTCTTTATTGAAAATGTGGGCAATTTGGTCTGTCCGGCCACCTTCGATCTGGGCGAACACCAGCGGGTGGTCCTGGTCTCGGTGCCGGAAGGCCCTGATAAACCGGCCAAATACCCCAAGGCCTTTATCAGCTCGCAGATCTTTGTGATCACCAAGACCGACCTCTTGCCCTACTTTGATTTTCCGGTGGAAGAGGCCAAGGCCGATGCCCTGCACCTCAACCCGAGGTTAGAGGTCATGGCTCTCTCCGCCACCAGCGGCGAGGGGTTTGAGGCGTGGATTGATTACTTAAACCAACTAAGCACTAAAACGAGAAAGGACAAAGGGAGTCTCTCTGCCACAGAATGAAGGGAGCGAAAAAAGCTTAACTGCCTGCAAGCTGCTGATAGCGGACAAACAGGAAGGCCACCCGCTCGGCCTCGGACCTGAACGCCTTGCTGCCGGGGGCGAGATAGGCGGAATCGACGGCCCGGTCCAAGGCTTGATGGGCCTTGAGTAAAACAGGCGGCATGGTGAGCGGGTCGTAAAGATCGGCGAGGGTGGCATCGGGGAACTGGCTGCGGACCGCAAGCAGCGATTGGGCGGCGGTCTCGATGGCGACGCGCTGCTTGTCGGTGGGTTCAGGCCAGGGGAAGGTATTATAGACAATGGAGGCGGAATAACGATAATCGCTTTTCAGCCGTCCGGCCACCGCCCGCATCCAGGCCATGTGCATGGCCGATTGGAGCACGCCGAAATGGTAGGGGTTGGCATCGGGGATGGTAAAAATTTCCGTGCTGGCGATACATTCCTTGGCGAGCCAGCCAAGTGGCATTATCGTCCGACGTTCCGAGGAAGTTTTAGGCACAGCCAGGTAGTCACTGCTTGGCTGCCGGATTTCGGTAAAAATGGAGGGGCGTTTCGCCCATTCTTGGGTAGCAGCTTTTTTACTGGCCAGCCGCATCTGGCGTACCGCTTCCACCCGCTTCAGGACCTCCGGCATGCAGCGCAGTTCCTCCGGCGGACAGTCTTGGAGCCATAAACACCAGCGGCTCACGTTGTTGATGAATTCCTCACTACCCAGGAAGGGCCGTATCCAAGCGGATGCGGCTGGTTCGACTGCCAGCAGGATGCCTCGCTCTTTATCGGACAAGAGCAGATTGCCGCCATCGGTTGGCTGGCTCCCTTTTCGCATCTCAGGCACAGCACAAAAGGGCTTGCGCCGCTTCGACACCACCACATCCGGCCCATCCACAAGATAGGGGTTGATATTGGCCACCTTCAGCGCATGGGGCTCACCCTGGATCGTCTCATAGTCAAAGAGCTGTTTGTCGGTCACATCCTGGAGGCCAAATCCGATGATAACGCAATGCACCGCCGCCTTACCCCGCGCCTCGCTGCTCCACTGGAAGGTACGATGGGCAAAGTGGATCTTCACCCCCCGTCTGAGCAGATCGGGCCAGAGGACACTGACCTGCTCGCCCTGGGTAATGGAGTTGGTGGAGACGAAGGCGGCCCGGAGAGAAGGGTTGGCCGTCATATACTCCGCTGTCTTGCGATACCAGCAGGCCACATAATCAAGGAGCATGTTGCTCGGCAGACCGGCAAAGATGCGGGCGACATCGGCTCGCTGTTCCTCGCTCTGATAATTCTTACCCAGAAAGGGCGGATTTCCGAGCACGAAATCGCAGCGCTCCGCCGGGATCAGCTCGTTCCAGTCCATTGCCAGGGCATTGCCATGGACAATATGCGGGGCCTTGACCAGCGGCAGGCGGGCAAAGTACTGGCCGAACTCCTCGGAGACCAGCAGGTTCATCTGGTGGTCGGTGAGCCACAGGGCGACCTCCGCAATCCGGGCCGGCCATTCCTCAAGCTCGATGCCGTGGAACTGGTCGACATTGACCCCGATCAACTGGCTGACATCCAGCACCATCTGTCCCGACTTACGGGCGGCCCGGATGGCCGCCAGCTCAAGCAGCCGGAGCTCCCGGTAGGCAATGACCAGGAAGTTGCCGCAGCCGCAGGCCGGATCAAAGAAGTTGAGGCGGGAGAGCTTGTTCAAAAACTCTGCGAGCCGGCTCCGGTTATTTTTGACCTTCTCGAATTCGGCCCACAGCTCATCCAGGAAGAGCGGCCCGATGAGACGGAGGATATTGGTTTCACTGGTGTAATGGGCACCGGCGGCGCGGCGGGCCTTGGCATCCATGATGGACTGAAAGAGCGACCCGAAGACCGCCGGGGAGATGCGGCTCCAGTCAAGGGCGCAGCAGTCGAGCAGGGCCTCGCGCATGGCGCTGTCAAAGGCGGCGATGGGCAGCGCCTCACTGAACAACTGACCGTTGACATAAGGGAAGGCGGCAAGGCTTTCATCGAGGGTGGTGGGACGTCTGGCCGGCGGGGTGTCGAGCACCTGGAAAAACTGGGCCAGATGCATACCGCAATCAGAACCATCTTCGCCGGTGCGGATCTCCAGATAGTCCTGAAACTGGCGACGTTCAAAGAGAGCGGTGTCCTCGGCAAAGAGGCAAAAGAGGATGCGGACAAGAAGGACTTCCAGGGCGTGGCCATCAAAACCGCTGGCCTTGAGGAGGTCGTGCAGCCGGCCAAGCCGCTCGGCGGCGCGAATATTGACCGGATCTTCCTGGCCAAAGGTGCGGGATTGATAACCGGCGATAAAACCGAAGAGACGGATATTCTGATGCAGCTCCGCCAGGGTGAACTCGCAGGTGGTTTTCTCGTCGAGGTCGTGCAGCCGGAAGCGGGCGAAGTCCGAGACCAGGACATAGCGGGGAAGATCCCGCTCCTTGAGGCCGGGGAAATAATCAAGGGCCTGTTTTACGGCACGGTCCAGATCGCGGCCCCGGGATTTATGCTCGACCAGCAGCACACCGCGCCACAGCAGGTCGATAAAGCCACCCCTGCCGTCGTCCTTTTTGACCGGCGCCTCAAAAGAGGCAACCCGCCGCCGGGTGATGCCGAAGATGTTGAAAAACCCATCCCAAAAGCTCTTGGCCTCAGCATCTTCAGAGGACTCATCCGCCCACTCCCGGGAAAAGGCCAAGGCTCGACTGCGAATTTCATTCCAGGAAAGGGGCATAGGGGTATGATTGTATCGAGCCGGATAAGATTATTAAAACTCCAGAGCTACACCATAAACAGACTCGCAGTACGTAAAAATAAGTCTGCTGTTTCGACTTGTTATAAACCCATTACCCCTGACAGCGACGGATCTCGGCCAGCATTTCCCGACCACCATTGTCCAGGATATAATTGCCCAGTCGCGCTCCCAGTTGTTCCGCATCCTGACGAGGAGCCTGCTCCGTCTTTCTGAGGATAGTGCTTCCATCAAGGCTGGCCAGACCGACGGTCAGGGTGAGGATATCGTTCTCAAGCACCGCCAGACCAAAGGCCGGAATCGAACAGCCGCCCTCCAATTTGCGCAGATAGGCCCGTTCGGCAAGAAGACAGGCCTCGCTGTCCGGGTTGTTCAGACATGTACGGATCTTGGCCTTCTTCTCTGCAGCCAGTCCATCTGAGCACTCTATGGCGATACAGCCCTGACCTACCGGCGGCACGAACTCATTCTCCGGAAAGACCTTGACGATCATCTCCTCGTACTCCATCCGTTTGACCCCGGCATAGGCAAGCATCAGGGCATCACAGGCCCCGTCCCGCATCTTCTGGATCCTGGTCTGCAGGTTGCCGCGCATCTCCACGGTCTGTACATGAGGATAATAGTGTTTCAACAAAGCAATCCGCCGTACCGAAGAGGTGCCTATGCGGATATTGGCCTTCGGGTCATCCAGATTCAGCTTCGTATCCAAGGCCAGCAGGACATCATTGACCTTTTCCCTTTCGGTAAAGGCGATGAGGCCAAATCCCGGCGGCAGGATTGATTGCATATCCTTGGCGCTGTGCACGGCAATATCGGTGACACCATTCTGCAACTGTTCCTCAAGTTCTTCGGTGAAGACCCCTTTACTGCCGATCTTGGCGATGGAGACATTCAGGATCTTATCTCCCTTGGTCTCCATGGAGCTGATCTCCGTTTCCATCCCGAACTCATTTAACATGCTGGCAACGGTCTCTGTCTGCCACATGGCCAGCTTACTTTTCCGTGATCCTATTTTTATGGTGCTCATGATCTCTTCCATTGGTTTACTTTTTCGTCATGAATTTCTGAATATTGCCAACCCATCAAGAAAGCGGTATCATACTGCATGCGCTTCCTCCTCTATAACATACGCTACGCCACCGGCCACGGTATGGGCTACCATCTGCCGCTGCCATTTTCCGGCTTTTTCAGACACACCACCAATAAACTGAATCAAATCATTGAGTTCATCGAATCAATCAAACCGGACATCATTGCCTTGATCGAGGTGGATTCGGGTTCTTACCGTTCTGCGAAATGCTGCCAGGCCGATATTATTGCCCAAAAATTACATCAATTTCATATCGTCAAAACAAAATACGGTCAAAAATCAATGGCCTGCAGGGTGCCGGTACTCAACACACAATCCAACGCCCTGCTCACCAGCGAGAAAATCACCGCCCATCAGTTTCATTATTTTGAGGAAGGGTTTAAGCGACTGGTCATTGAGGTGGAGCTGGCCGAGATTGTCGTCTTCATCGTCCACCTGTCCCTGAAATACCGGCACCGGCAGCAACAGCTTGAACATCTGCACCGCCTGGTTAAACAGAGTGACAAGCCAGTGATCGTGGCCGGAGATTTCAACACCTTCCGGGGCGGCAGAGAGTTGGACCTCTTCAAGGCAACCACAGGCCTGGAGGATGCAAACCCCATGCGCTATCCATCCCACCCCAGTCATGCCCCCCATCGGCAACTCGACTTTATCCTGCACAGCCCGGAGCTTGAGGCCGTGGGGTTCCATATCCCCGACATCAGGCTCTCAGACCATGCCCCGCTGATCTGCGATTTTAACTACAGAGGAAAAGATGAAGGGATTTGAGCCGTTGCTCAGTCACCGACATATTCATTGATAAAGCGGAGATACTCATCACCGCCTTTGGTTCTCCGCTGGAGAGCACGATACGTGGTAGCCATGACCCGCACCAGATCCTCCTTCGGGATATCTGACAGATCCTCCTCAATCACCTCGCTGAGAACTGCATACCCCTGCTCCTGCGCCTCATCAACAAACTTCAGCTCCGGATCCTTGAAATGATATTGATCAATGAATAATTCGAGAAGCCTGGCGGCATCTTTATCCATAAAATCTACATCCTGCCCTGAGAATCCCAGACGACACAAGACGGACTCAATGGTGCTGGCAATGAACTCCAGTTCTGGTGACCTGGACAGGATCTGAATTTCATAATGGGGAACGTTTCGATAGTTTCTGACAGGAGTGCCGGTGTTGTCACCGGGGCTAGACTTTTCCATGATAGTGTTGGTGAAAAAGGGGGTTGATGATTAAAAATATTTTTCTTGTTGTCCCTGACATCTCGACGTCAGAAGGCTTCTCAACTACAAAGCCAACCTCTTCTCTACCATATTTATCCTTCTCTGCATATTTTTTCAACCAATAAGCATCACTGCCCTGACAACCACTCTCCAGTTATTGCTATCTCTCAGAGTTCCATCTGGGCAGATTTTCTCAGATAATAGCCGTAATCACCCTCATAGGTCTGCATGGCGCCATGATCTATGGCAAAGACCCGATCCACCAGCAGGCGCAGGAAATGCCGATCATGACTTACCAGAATAACGGTGCCGGTAAATTTCTGCAGGGCCTCAAGGAGCACCTCTCTGGACTGGATATCAAGATGGTTGGTCGGTTCATCCAGGATCAGGAAATTAAGGGGCTGGGCCAGAAGCGTGGCAAGCACCACCCGGCTCTTCTCCCCGCCGGAGAGATGGGCAATACGCTTATCCACATCATCCCCCTGAAAGAGAAAGGCGGCGCACAGGTTACGGATCACCCCGATATTACCGGTAGGGATGACCGCCTGGACCGTCTCAAAAACGGTGAAGTCCGGATTGAGAAGTTCCATGGAATGCTGGCTGAAATAGCCAGGCAGGATATTGGCACCGATATTTACCGTGCCGTTTGTTGGCTCGACCTGACCGGCCAAGACCTTGAGAAAGGTAGATTTACCGGCACCGTTCACCCCGACCACCGCAATTTTCTCCTGCCTGCGGATCACCCCGGTCACGCCGCCAAAGACCGATTTCTCCTGGCCATCCTCCTGGAACCAGACCTTGGACAGATCTTCCATACGGACCACATCATCACCGCTGCGAGGCGGCTCAGCAAACTCAAAACGGACAACCTTCTGTTCGGGGGGCAACTGGATGCGCTCGATCTTCTCCAACTTCTTGATCCGCGACTGTACCTGGGCTGCATGAGAAACCCGAGCCGCAAAGCGGGCGATAAAATCCTCTTCCTTGGCCAGCATCTCCTGCTGGCGACGGTAACTGGCCAGCAACTGCTCACGCCTGATCTCGCGTTCCCGCAGATAAAAATCGTAATTGCCACTGTAAGTGGTCACGGTCTGGCCTGCTACCTCAATGATCCTGGTGACAATCCGGTTCATGAAATCGCGGTCATGACAGGTCATGAGCAGCGCCCCTTTAAACTCACTGGCCAGCCATTCCTCCAGCCAGACAATCGACTCCACATCGAGATGGTTGGTCGGTTCATCCAGGAGCAGGACATCCGGATTGATGGTCAGAATCCGGGCCAGGGCAATGCGCATCTTCCAGCCGCCGCTGAAGGACTCCACCGGACGCAGATAGGCTTCCGGACCAATACCGAGACCGGTCAGCACGGCCTGGGCGCGGGCCTCAAGATCATAGCCGCCCCGATGCTCGAACTCCTCCACCGCATTGCCATACTGCTCCAACAGGGCTGCCATGGCCTCATCATCCATGGGCAGAGACATGGACGCTTCCATCTCCCGCATCTGCTCGCCAAGGGCGGTGACTTCACCGGCGGCCGCCATCACCTCTGCGAGTGCCGAACGGCCGGCCATATCCCCTACATCCTGGGAAAAATAGCCGATCACCGTCTTTTTGGCACAGGAGATATCTCCCTTGTCCGGTTCTTCCTCTCTGACAATCAGACGGAATATCGTTGATTTGCCGGCACCATTGGGACCAACAAGCCCGACGCGACTGGAGGCAAGGATCTGCAGGCTGGCGTCCTGAAAAAGAAGCTGGGAGCCATGCTGCTTGGTAATATTGGTCAGATGAATCATCGGTCCTTATTTCCTTCTTCCTTTGTACGATCCACTCCTTGCTCCCGATCCACCCCGGCTGCCGCCGCCGCTGGAGCGGCCATGGCCTGAGCCCTCCCGACCACCGGTGCCTGCGGGCCGGGGCTTGCCTGGCGGTACGGCTGCCAGCAGGGACTCATCGGGCTGGATGCAGCGCAAGGTCTCACCAATATACTCTTCTATCTCGGGCAGGACAAAGGCATCCTCCTCGCAGGCAAAACTGATGGAGATCCCGGAGACCCCGGCCCGGCCGGTGCGGCCGATCCGGTGCACATAGTCTTCCGGTTCATAGGGCAGGGTGTAGTTGATCACATGGCTGATGCCGGCAATATGAATGCCGCGGCCGGCCACATCGGTGGCAATCATCACCTTGACCCTCCCCTCGCGGAAGGCCTCGAGGCGCGCCGTCCTTTTTTCCTGGGGGACATCACCGGACAGCAGGGTGCATTTGATACCGTGACGCTCCAGTCGCTCACTGAGCCTTCTGGCCTCATTCTTCATATTGGTGAAGACCATGATCCGTTCATGCTCCGTGTTGGCGATCAGATTGTAGAGCACCGTGAATTTTTCGGCAGTAGTCGTCAGATAGACAATCTGCTGCACCGTGTCGACTGCCACCTGATCAGCCTCGGTCTCAACAGTGACGGGATCTTTGCACCACTGGGCCGAGAGCTGCCTGACCTCCGGGGTAAAGGTGGCCGAAAAGAGCATGGTCTGGCGCTGTTCCTTGGGAGGCGTCTTGTAAATAATCTTGCGCACATCGGGGATAAAACCCATATCGAGCATCCGGTCGGCCTCATCAAGGACCATGATGGTGGCCCGGTTCAGATGGAGGATCTTCTTACTCTCAAAATCAAGAAGCCGACCCGGGGTGGCCACGACCACATCCACGTGCTGCTCTGTCAGACTTTTTTCCTGTTTACGATAATCAGTGCCGCCATAGACGGAGACGATCCGTAAGGAGGTGTATTTGGCCAATGCCTTGGCATCTTTGACAATCTGGATCACCAGTTCCCGGGTGGGGGCGATGATCAGGGCCCGCGGCGTACCCACTGAAGTCGTCTCGCCCTGTTTTTGCTCCTGCATTAATCTGGTGAAAATAGTAATCAGAAAGACTGCGCTCTTCCCCGTGCCGGTGCTGGCCCGGGCAATAAGATCCTTGCCTTGAAGGGCATCCGGCAGGGCCTGGGACTGAATGGGGGTGCAGAACTGAAATTCCAGATCAGCAATGGCATGCATCAGGGCAAGGGGCAGATCAAGATCATGAAAGCGGGTCTTATCTGCCACCGGTTCGACCTGAAACTGGGAAAGATCCCACTCGGGCTTCAGGCGCTCTCGCTTGGACCGAGGACGATGCGATTTTGACACCTTTTCTGGTGCTGAAGACTCCATGTGCTGCTGCTCTGACGGGGCCTGAGCTGGTAGCAATTCCTGATGGGCAGCAGATTGGGGTACCACCGCCGCAACAGCCGATTTTCCATGCTCTTTTTTGCCGCTCCTGGCAATATTTCTGAGTTTGTTTCCGGCCTTTTTGAGAAATGCTTTTATCATTCAATTCCTTACAATAACGTTAAGTTGGTAAATCATTCAGGCTTCCCGCTGGAAAAGACCAAGCAGAACGCCTCTATATCCAAGGGAAAAGCCTGCAGCCTGAACAGCTTTTTCACCCGGAGGATGAAACCATACCATTTTAAGAGTGCAAACTCCAGATTATTACGGAAAAATAAGAACTCACAGGGGATGAAGGTACTCTTGTACCGCACGCTCCCGGTATGAATTACGAGCACCCGCAAGCCTTTGTGCAATGGTGATTTGCAGCCAGAGAGACAGTTTACCGCTGCCAAGGGAAGGTTATTTCGGAACGACTCCTAAATTTGCTGCAGGATGAGAATACCATCAGGGGTGAAGGGTTCTTGCCGGCTATATTGCAGGATCTGCGGGATTGGCATGAATCGCCCGTATTCCACCTCTTCCGGTTGCAGGGTGAAAGGGCCTTCATGGGTACAGCGAAAAACACGCCCCCAGACCCGATTGGTGGCATCTTCAAAATAATGATCAAAAAGCGGGGTCAGGGGAATGCCGGAGATGCCGAGCTCTTCAGCCAGCTCCCGGGAGGCAGATTGCTCATAGGACTCCGAAGCCAGCACCACACCACCAGCGGCCACATCCCAGTATCCGGGATAGATATCCTTGGTGGTAGTTCTTTTCTGGACAAAGATCTCCTCCTGATCATTGAAGACCAGGATATAACTCGCCCGATGGATCAGCCCCCGACTGCGCATGAGATGACGGGGCAGTGCATCTATCTCCCTGTTGTCCCGATCAACAATCTGCACTATTTCTTTGGCTGGTGCGTACATAACTTTTCAGGCGTCACCCCTCAACCCGTAACTCTCATTCGCCTGCCTCTTTGACAAACATGCTTCATTTTGAGCCACGAGCTGAGAGTTGCTGACACTCATTCAGTCAACTATATCCATGGGGCGTCCGCAGCATACAGGCACTGCATCTCCACCTTTGAGCCGCTTGTATTTATTGCAGGTGGTACAGATCACCGTGCACTCCTCGACCACCTTGTCCTCGGTATAGGTCGTTTCACCTGGCACTCCCTCAATCACAAATCTGGCCAGATTCTGCTTCACCGGGATATATTCGCCAATGGCGGTCAGGCGCTTGTTTTCATGGGCGCAATCGACCACAACACGCCACAGGGTCTCCAGGGATGCGGTTTCCTGTTCGTTTTCCGGTAGAAATTCAACAACATTCTTGTCTATATGTATTTTCATAATCCCTCCTTGAAAGATATTGCATCAGGATAAAACCCGACCTGCATTCATCTGCATTCGTCCAATCGAGCCGTTGCAGGTCAGGTTTCAGCACGGCTGCCCTTATTTTTTTGCCTTCAATGCCTGCCCGACCTTACGACCCAGCTCAACACAGTTCGCCAGATCACCGGATTCCGGGACATATTTCACCTTGATGCCGTCATCAACCAGATCAAACTTCATATCGGTCATGGCCTCATTGAGCAGTTTCACCGACTCACCAGACCAGCCGAAGGATCCAAAGGCGGCGCCAATCTTATTCGTGGGCCGCAGGCCGCGCATATACATGAGAAAACCAGCCATCCTCGGCAACAGGCCATTATTCAGGGTAGGACAACCAAGGATAATGGCACTGGCATCAAGTGCCTCCTTCATAACATCACTGCGATGGTTATAGCGCAGGTTATACAGTTTCACGGAGATCCCTTCATCCTGCAGGCCATTAGCCACCTCTTTGGCCATCTTCTCGGTGGAATGCCACATGGTGTCATAGATGATCATGGCATTGCCCTTGCCCTCATTGCGGCTCCAGCGGTCATAGGCCTCAATGGCCATCATGGGGTTACTCCGCCAGATGACACCATGATCAGGGGCGATCATCTTGATCTCAAGACCGATTTCGTTGACCTTGGCGATCAGTTTTTTCACCAGAGGTGAATAAAGGGTCAAAATATTAGCATAATACTTGGTCAATTCCTCCATAAGAATGGCCGGATCAACCTGATCATCAAAACGCTCACTGGTACCCAGATGCATGCCGAAGGCATCACTGGAAAAGAGGATCTTATCCTCTTTCACATAGGTGAACATGGAATCAGGCCAGTGAAGCATCCTGGTCTCAAGGAAGGACAGGGTTTTAGCACCCAGGCTGATATCCTTGCCCGGCGTGGCAATCTCGTAAGGCCAGTCTTCCCGGTGAAAATGCTGGACCAGGGCCTTCTGACCCATGGTGGAGCAGATGATCTTCTCGGGCTTGATCAGCTCAATCATATCGGGAAGAGCACCGGAATGATCCATCTCCACATGGTTGACCACGATATAGTCAATCTTCTCCGGATCAACAATCTCACTGATACGGGCGATGAGATCAGCCTTCATGGAACTCTTGACCGTATCAATGAGAGTAATCTTCTCATCCATGATCAGGTAGGCATTGTATGTAGTCCCCCTGTTAGTCGAATACCCGTGAAAGTCACGGACATCCCAGTCAACAGCCCCAACCCAGTAAATATTTTCTGCAAGCTTAATTGGATTCAACGTCCTGCCCTCCTGTCAAAAATTTATAATTTCAAACCCTTGTTCAATATATTTCGCCATCCCCGGATGCCCTGACATGTCATCCAGAAGGGAAAGGCCTTCTGTTTTAATATTTTCAAGCACCTGCATCTTCAAGGAACAGGCACGACAGACTCCCTCAAGGAGTCCCTTTTCCAGCATCTGACGATATAAGACGTTCAAAAAATGTCCTTCCTGGCTGATCTCGGGAATCAGGCGAGTGGCCTCACCTTCAATAATTATCTTGCACAGATGTCCTTGCGCCTGCAATTCCAAACCATTAAGCAGAACATGGATAAAACACATGGGCTGCCCTTGAAAAGCGACCAGCAAAACCTTTTTTGGCATAATAATTCAACCCCTTGTTACCAAGAATCTCCAATAATGGCGATCACAAAAAAACAGAAGTTGCTCAGAAGAGTTTTCATTTTCCTTTGAGCAACCCCTGGCCAAACATTTATATGGCGGTAAAATCATCCTTTGCTGCCCCACAGACCGGACATTCATAGGAATCTGGAAGATCTTCGTAAGATGTTCCTGGAGCAATGCCGGCGGCGGGCTCACCCACTTCCGGATCATACACATAGCCACAAATATTACATCGATATTTCTGCATCTTGCTCTTACTCCCTGGAGATTGCTCGAAGGCCTCTTGAGCCTTTGCATTTTCCGCATGAACAGAACCCGGTCCTGCCAGGGGTCTGAACGCCTTTTTCGTTGCCCCGCAGACCGGACAACGCCAGTCATCAGGGAGGTCCTTAAACTGAGTGCCTTTGGCAATCTTACCCTTGCGATCACCCCTGTCCGGATCATAGACATACCCACAATTAACAGTCTGGCACTGATACATTTCCTCCGGCGATGCCATAAAAAACTCCTTATTCCATGTAATTAAGGTTAGTTCGATTAAATATGGTTAGCGAGAAATCAGGCCTTCCAGACTCCGTGCACATTACAATGTTCACGGGCCACGACCTTATCTGCGGTTATGGCAAAAAAAGCCTCAGGGGCATCGCCGGGATTTAAAAACTGACGATAACAGAAATCTCCGGCTATAAGCTCAATCCATTCAATATAATGTTTTTCTTCCATAGGGTGGGCAACACTGCCGACACTGACTTTATACCCGCCTTCCACCTTGGTAATCACCGGCACATGTTTTTCTTTAGCCGCATCCACTGTGTTTTCAGCCAGGAGGACCATGGGGGCGCCACAACAACTCAGATCTCCGCCTCCCGCATGAAGGACTTCAACAACATTGCCGCAAATATTGCATTTGTAGATACCCAGTTTATCAGCCATAATCACATCTCCATAAAAAAGTTTCTTTCATCAGGCAGCCCCTGGTCATTACCAGTGCTGCCCACAGCTGCCAGAATCAATCATTGGCATGATCAGCAAGATAACGAGCCACACCCTCAGCCGTCGGGGTCATAGCATCATCACCCTTTTTCCAGTTGGCCGGACACACATCTCCACACTGCTCGGTAAACTGTAAGGCATCAAGGACACGCAAGGCCTCGTCAACACTCCTTCCCAGCGGCAGGTCATTGACCACCTGGCTGCGGACAACACCCTCCTTGTCGAGAATAAACAGACCGCGCAGGGCAATCCCCATGGGCAGTAACACCCCATAATTCTGAGAAATGCTCTTATCCAGATCAGCCACGAGAGGGAACTGAATATTGCCGATACCACCATTATTCACCGCCGTATTTTTCCAGGCAAGATGGGTAAAGTGAGAGTCAATCGAGACCCCAACCACCTGACAGTTCCGCTCTTTGAACTGCTCAAGCGCCTTGTTAAAGGCCAGGATCTCGGAAGGACAGACAAAGGTAAAATCCAAGGGATAAAAAAAGAGGACAACATATTGATTGCGCAGACCGGAAAGAGTAAACGCATCATTAAAAGAGTTATCAGGCATTACTGCAATAGCTGTAAAATCAGGAGCTTCGTTAGTTACAAGCAGGTTCATTTTATTCTTTTTCCTTCTTCAGTTAATTGATTCATCATCATTAAAAAGAACACTTCAGGCCAGTGCTCCGAACATTTCAACAAGATCCTGCTCAACCATTCATGGCCGCCCGGCCTTCTGCAGTGATTCCATACTTGCAGCGCACCGGACTGTCGACATAGCCTTTTTTCTTGAGATCAGTAATTTTGGAACTGACAATCTTGGCATCAAGACCAGTGGCTGCCGCAACGTCCTTGGCAGCACAAGGTCCATCACAATCAGCCATCGCCTGTAAAACCGTTTTCTGCTCATCGCTGAGATCTTTTTTCGCACATCCACATCCACATCCCATCGTCTCGTCTCCTTCTATCGCTCTGTTTTTTTCTGACATTTGGGACACAGTCCAACAAATTCTAACCTGCGTCCTGTTATAATATACCCATCCATCACCCCATGTGAAGGATAATCTTCCTTTTCGCTCTTTAAAATCACATTATCTACTCTGTGACATTGCACACAAATGACATGATCATGACCAAGCACATCACTGTCAAAACACTTCTGACGACCACCCACCTCCAGCTTCGCAATCATCCCGGCCTCAGAGAGAAACTCAAGATTCCTGTAAACCGTTGCCAGACTGATCCTTGGCATTTTTTCCTTTACAATCCAGTACAGCTCATCAGCCGTCATATGCTGCCTACTTTTCTGTAATTCCTTAAGAATTATTTGACGCTGGCTGGTCATTCGTATTGGCATATCGCCTCCTTGTCAGTAATGATAATCACATATAACTAGTAATGATTATC
Source organism: Pseudomonadota bacterium (assembly GCA_018821985.1). Lineage (GTDB taxonomy): Bacteria > Desulfobacterota > Desulfobulbia > Desulfobulbales > Desulfocapsaceae > UBA2270. Next base: position 55,342 of record JAHJKP010000013.1, on the reverse strand, counting down.
AAGTCAAGGCTAATTATTACAAGACACCTTGAAAAATCAGGGTGTTCGTTTAGGCTCAAGACCTACTGACAAATTTTATCGCAGGTAACCGAAGGAGATGCATTTTAGGAATAGAGAATTAATATTCCAAAGATAAACTCATTGCATTATGGTATATTACAGCCTTCGATCAACCAGAAACGTTACACTTATATGAAGACAATCATTGAAGTCATAGATCTCAGAAAAGTTTTTGGAGAGAATACAGCAGTTGCAGATGCCTCCTTTACCGTCAAAGAGGGTATCTGCTTTGGCCTGCTTGGCCCCAATGGCGCCGGCAAAACCACCACCATGGAGATCGTGGAGGATATTATCGCCCCCAGCAGTGGTGAAATCCTCTACAAAGGGCAACCCAGAAGTGCGTCATTCCGTGAAGAGATCGGAATCCAGTTCCAACACACCTCGCTGCTCAACTTTCTGACGGTGGCAGAAACCCTGCTCTCGTTTCACAAACTGTATCAGGAGCCGGAAGACCTGCAAATCCTGATCGAGCGCTGCGATCTCTCTCCCATTTTAAAGAGACGGAACGATCAACTCTCCGGAGGCCAGCTGCAACGACTGATGCTGGCCTTAGCTCTTGTCAACAGGCCGCGTCTGGTCTTCCTCGATGAGCCTTCGACCGGACTTGATCCACAATCACGCCGGAATCTATGGGATATTGTCCGCCAGATTAAAGAAGAAGGAAAGACCATCATCATGACCACCCACTCCATGGAAGAGGCGGAATACCTCTGCGACGAAGTGGCGATCATGGATATGGGCAGCATCATTGCCTGGGACACCCCGACCCGACTGATTCAGACCCATTGCCAGGGCAACTCCATTCTCCTGCCCGAGTCAGCTTTTAAAATGAAGCTGGCCACCCTGCCCTTTACCTGGAAGCGGCGAGACAAGACTATTGTCCTAGAAACCGCTCATATCCATGAAGGACTGAACAAATTACTGCAGCTCGATATCGACCTGACCGACATGGCTATCCACTCATCCAATCTCGAAGATGTTTTTTTATGCCTGACCGGCAAAGGACTGAGGGATTAAAAGCAACCTGTCTCGTTCTTCATCGCACATGTAAAGATCTAATAAAACGGTCAGTTACACCTAATAATTATGAAATTTTCACCATGAACTTTAAACGCATGTGGGCCATGTTTACGGCCAGAAATCACGAATTTTTCCGAGACCGGGCCGCATTTGGCTGGAACTTTGCCTTTCCCTTCCTGATCATTGTCGGCTTTGGCCTCATCTTTGGAGGCAAGGAGCATCAACAGTTCAAAGTTGGCCTCTTTACGAATACGCCCCAAATACAGGGAACGGAAAGCACGGTACCCCTTGTTTTTCAACAAGGTAAGTATCTTCAGTTCATTGATTTTCCCAGTCAGGCAGAGGGCGAACAGAAACTAAAGCATCACAAGATTGATCTGCTGCTCGACAGCCAGTCGACGGAACACCACTACTGGATCAATGATTCTTCCCCCAACGGCTACATTACGGAACAGATATTCCTCGCCTCCCTGGTAAAAAACAGTGAGGGACTGGCCAAGAAACAGATTGTCAGGGGGGTGCAGATCCGCTATATCGACTGGCTCTTCCCCGGAATCCTGGGCATGAACATGATGTTTTCTGCCCTCTGGGGGGTCGGTTATGTGGTGGTGCGCTATCGAAAAAATGGAGCTCTAAAACGGCTCAAGGCCACACCTCTCAGCCCCCTGGAATACCTGAGCGCCCAGATGCTCTCCCGCATTTTTCTCATCATGTTCACCATTGTCGTGGTCTGGATCGGCTCCAACCTGATCTTTCATTTCCAGGTCCACGGCAGCTATGGCGCCCTGGCCCTGATCTTTTTTCTCGGTGGCCTCAGTCTCTGCTCCATGGGCTTGGTTCTTGCCGCCCGCGGCACCAGTGAAGAGTTCACCAGTGGTATCCTCAACTTCATCTCCTGGCCCATGATGTTTCTCTCAGAGGTCTGGTTTTCCCTCGAAGGCTCTCCCGTCTGGATTCAAGGGATCGCCAAAATCTTTCCCCTGACCCACCTGTTGACCGGGGCACGCAAGATCATGAATGACGGAGCCTCTCTAGCCGATGTCCAGAGCGAATGCCTTGTACTCATAGCCACCACCCTTATCTGCCTCACTATTGCCGCCAGACTCTTCTCCTGGAATGAATAATGATGGTGTCGCCAGCCAGATACCTTGACAGCCACTGCCACCTGCAGGAGAAAGGACTGTCCCAGGTCACGGATGGAATTATGGAGAGGGCCAGAAACGTTGGAATTACCAGGATGCTGTGCAACGCCACTTGTGAAGCCGATTGGCAGGCTGTGGTCGATCTGGCAGCAAGCAGACAGGAGGTCATCCCCTTCCTGGGTATCCATCCCTGGTTTGCTGAAAATGCCGGGACGGGATGGGAAAAACGGCTTCAAGGCCTGCTGGCACAGATCCCGGCCGGCATTGGCGAGACCGGCCTTGATAGATGCTGCCGGGCTGACTTCTCAAGACAACAACACATTTTTGAGACCCAGTTGCAAATGGCCTCGGAACTGAAGCGGCCTCTGGTCATCCACTGCGTCAAGGCCTGGGGTAAACTCCTGGAGATACTGGAGGGATACGCAAGCCCACTGCCGCCAATGATGATCCATTCTTTTGCCGGCTCACGGGAGACCCTGCAGCGCTTGCTCCGGATTGGCTGCTTCATCTCCTTTTCGGGCAGACTGGCTGCAGACAGTAAACTCCACCCCTGTTTTCTGGCAACCCCACTTGCCAACCTGCTCTTGGAGACCGACAGCCAAGGACGGCCTGGTGTCGCTCGCGCCATGAATGGAAAGAGAGCGACCGACGCGTCGGGTCAGCTGCCCGACCCGCAAACACTATTCTCTGATGAGCCTGCTGCTATCAGTCATCTGTACCAGTTAGCAGCGAGAATGCGAGGAATGGTTCTGGAAGAATTTTGCCAAGAGATATGGAGAAATGGAGAGATTTTCACGGATACAATCCTTCCTCGGTGAGGAAGGGTTCAAACAATTGCAACAGAGCTTCATCACCATCGTCGGGATCGGCGCGGTGGGCGGTCATGTAGCCGAGGCATTGGCCCGGTCCGGGATCAACAGGCTGCGCCTGGTCGATTTTGATACCATCCAGCCATCCAACATCAACCGTCAGATCATGGCCCTTGACACCACCCTGGGACGCCCCAAGGTCGAGGTGGCAAAAGAACGGATTACGGCCATCAACCCCGCCTGCCAAGTGGAGGCCCTGCAACTCTTTGCCGGCGATGAAAGCCTTGAACAGATCCTGTCGCCAGCCCCAGACATCCTGATTGATGCCATCGACTCCATGAACCCTAAGGTGCAACTGCTGACTGCCGCCCATTTGCGCCGCATCCCCATCATCTCCTCAATGGGGGCTGCCCTGCGTAGCGATCCCACCCAGATCCGCATCGCCGATATTATGGACACCAAAAACTGCCCCCTGGCCAAACGTCTGCGGCAACGGCTCAGACGCGGCGGCATCGAACGAGGCATCTCCTGTGTCTTTTCCACGGAAGCAATTACTTACCATTATGATGAACCAAAAGAAACAGCTGACCATGACGACCCCATGGCAGATCGGGGACGCCAGCGTCGCAGCCTTGGCAGTCTGCCCACCCTGACCGGTATTTTCGGTCTTATCATCGCCAATGAAGTTATCATGAGACTGACCGGCAGATAGCTCAAACGGACTCCAACCTGAGCCATTCTTTTCTCACTTGTTTTCCATCAAACATTTATTTCCACATTCCCCTGCCCAGTACTCATTTAGAAATTTTACACCCTATCTGAACTTAAAATTTTATTTCCTGTCGCTGATGCGCTACAATAAAAAAAATGGTTATCATATCCATACAAGCAGGAAGAGGTCACCATGCAATCCAGAATCCCCAGACAAATTGAACCGACTCTGACCTTTACGCTCATGAAGTTTGCCCTGCAGGTCTTTGAAAAAAAGGTCGTGGAGCTGACAATGGAAGAGTATGCAGAGGCATACCTGCAGGCCTGCCACGAGATTTCCCTGCAGGAAAAGATCCTTCTGTCTGAGGCAGCCTGCGGGGTAATAATTCCGAACAATACGATTCAAGCAACCTTCGACCGCCTGAAGGCAGAACATGGCGGTGATGAAAATTTCTTTCACCACCTGCAAAGAAACAACCTGCAACTCACTGACTACCTCACCGCCCTGCACAATGACCTGAAAGTTGAGACCATTTTGGCCAGAGTTGCCTTTCATGCCGAGCCCGTATGCCATCAAGAACTAGAAGATTATTACAACAACCATCCGGATTCATTTTGTTTTCCGGAACAACGCAGCACCCGTCACATCTTTATCAGCACTGAGAACACTCCCTCGCAGCTGCCGAAAGATTCGCTCCGGCGGCGAATACGAGATCTTCACTCCCGACTGCAGCGTGATCCGCAGAGCTTCAGCCTTGAGGCCCAGCTTCATTCTGACTGCATCACAGCTATCGACGGCGGAGATTTGGGACGGATCAGTCCCGGAGATCTCTGCGCCACCCTGGACCATGCCCTTTTCCAACTTGGTCCAGGCGAGATCAGTCCAATCATCCAGACGGCACAGGGGTTTCACATCCTCTTCTGCGAGGCAATCCATCCCGGACAGCGATTAACCTTCCAGCAAAACTCTCAACGGATTCATCATATTCTGGCCAGAGAAAAGAGGATCACTGTTTGCAGGAACTGGATCAAATCATTATTTCATAACTGCAAATAGAGAAATCCGACCATGCTGAAAGCCACAGAACAAACACCGACATTTACCGCAAGCAGCATCACTATCTGCTTCGCCACCAAAACACTCTTCCTTGAAAAAGAAGAATCCGTGGAAGCGGTAGAAACCATCGAACTAGTCAGACCCGGGCAGATCATTGCCACCCTTACCTCTGAAAACAGCCCAACCACGGCCACACAGTCGATCCATAATGCCGTATTAATCCCCGGCCCCAACACCCAATTTTCTGCCACAGGAGATTCCCTGCTGGCTACAATCGCTGGCTACCCCCAGATCACAAGAAAACAGAGCGGCAACGAAGGAGAGACAGTGATCATCGCGGTCACGCCTCTAGTTACCATCAGCCCTGACCAGATGGAGGCCAGCCTGACCCTCTATCCACCCCTGCCAGGGACATCGCCACTCCAGGTTGACGCACTGACAGAACTCCTCAAGCAGGCAGGGATTCGTTACGGCCTGAACAAAGAGATTCTGCAGGGCTGCCTGGAACAGAGCACGGCAGAGCAGAAGATTATCACTGAAGCCTTGATTGCCAAGGGTTCACAGCCCATTGCCGGGCTTGACGCCCAGCTCCGTTTTGAAATAGAGATTGGCTCCATCCCCGGAAAAGTATTGGGAAACGGCAAGATTGATTTCCATGAACGGAAGATGTTTATCAGTGTGCATAAGGGACAGCTCATCGCCACAAAGGTCCCGGCCACCACGGGGACACCAGGCACCAATATCCTGGGATATCCCATTCCGCAGCCGCAGGGACAGGACTTCACAGTCAGCGCAGTCGACAATGCCGGCTATGACGAGGAAAGCGGTGAGATTCGCGCCATAAAACCAGGCGTCCTCTCAGTGGTAAAAAACACGATCAAGGTCAGCTCCCAATTAACTATCCCCGGCGACATCAATTTCAGCACCGGCAATATCGAGGCCAATGACGCAGTGAACATAGGAGGTTCGGTCCTGCCAGGATTTCAGGTAAACGCTCATGGAGACTTGAAAATTGGCGGGGGGGTCAGGTCGGCAACCGTCATCTCGCAAGGCAATGTTCTGATCCAGGAAGGAGTCAGTGGCAAACAGACCGTCATGCGGGTCACAGGTGACGTTGACATCCCTTTTGTCGAACAGGCCACCATTACCGCCGGGGGAACCATCATTATCCGCAGGCAGGCCTATTACGGCCGAATCTTTGCCGGAGGCGATATCCATTGCCAGGAAGAAAGTAAGGTCATTGGTGGTATTACCATGGCAGGCGGTAATCTCAGCCTGGGCAATGTGGGATCAGACAATGCCGTCCCCGCCTTGCTCGCGGCAGGAACGGATGGAAAGCAGTATCTCAGATATGAAGCACTGCTGCAAGAAATCAGGGAAAAAGAAGATGAATTGGAGCGTTGCTTGCAACTGCACGGCCATAACAGCCAGTTGCCCTTTCACCTGAGCATGTCCGAGGAACTGGAAGAGATGAATAGCGACCTTCACAAAATAAATCTGGCCACAAGGAACAAGAACGACACACCCGAAGAGCTGGCCACACGGCTGAGGAGCAGAACCATCACCGTCCATGGCCAGATCTTCGCTGGTACCCTGCTGCGTATCGGCAACGTGACCAAACTGTTGGAAACCAACATGAGCTCTAAGAAATTTACCCTCTCCGCAGATCTGCAAGAGATCATTCCTCTCCCTCTGTAAAATTGGCAATGTTACTCTTTTAAGATAAACATCAGAGTTTATTCACCCCTCTGAGCAACCAGAACTCGCATCTCTGGCAAGCCAGCAGGAAGCGAAAAATACAATTCCGACAGATTTTCTGCACCGCAATCAGGGTCGACCAAGCCTCTTTATTACTCATCACAAAAAAACTGTACCTCCACACACGGTCATCCCCCATCACACCTGCAGAACCCCCTACGACCTAATAAATTAATAAATTTCCACATGTTAGAGCATTGTCTCGCGGTTCTCTCTGTACATCTACGAAACCTTCCTGCCTATTTTATAGTTGCGGGTTGGGATTTTCTTTGTTTGCTGTCATGGTAGTATTTAAATCGGAACAGCGAATCGAGGCCATGACAATCCTTGCATATCATGTTGTAGGTCTGCATCCGTAAAAAGCTGTTGACAACCCTGCCTTCGGAATTTGTGCCTGGGCCCTTTAATGCCTTCTTCGGGTCCCATTGATGTACATCATGGCATGAGGCACAGGCTATATCACCAACGGTTACGTAAGCCCCGGTGGCATTGTTAAACAATGGGAAGTAGTTTGGCTTGCCCTTGATGTTTCTACCCGGATTGGCAATCAGTTGTTTTTCCGGGTGAGTGGATACCTTTGGCACCTTACTGCCTCCCGACCCTGCCTCACTATGACAGCTGTTACACATCCTGTCCATAACGCCTTTACCGATGCCGTAGTCACGACCCCAGAGGCGCACCTTGTTTTTCCCATTATGGATGATATGGCAGACCCCGCAGACTCCGGACTCTGCTGGCGTCTGGCCCAGGATGTTTTTTGCCGTCGGAGCGGTTATGCTAAGATCGTGGTCTGTCTTTTCCACATATGCCTTAGTCCCATGGCAATTACCACACAACACCGGCCTTGGTGCAACCTCAAGACGGAGAAAACTATTTTCGGCGTTGCCTTCTGTATTGCCGCCATGATCTCCTGGCTTTTGAGGATTCCATTGATGGGGATCGTGGCAGGTCAGACAGGCGATCACTCCGTTACCAGCCTTTTTCCCCTGCTTGTTATAGAGGGGAAGCTTGGTGCTGATCCCCTTTTTGGCAGGATCAATATCAAGGGGATGGGAATGCCCCCCGATCACCTTTTTAGCGGCCTCCCCTTTGCTCTTATGACAGGTGAGGCAGAGTTCCTGGGCCGTATAGACGCTCTTGCCAGGGACCTTTCTGGCCCACAAATTCTCTGTCTGCGCTCCATGCACCAGATGGCAGACGCCGCACACGTCAGACTCCAGCGGCGACTGGCCCTTATCATTTTTTGTTGTGGGTCCGGTGCTCCGCAGATCATGATCGCTCCCGGCAATGCGGGCCTGTTGGACATGGCACTGTCTGCACAGCCTCTCCGGCTGACCACCCTCTACCCGAAGAAAACTGGAACGGGGAGGCGTCATCTTCGCCTGTCCGCCTGTTCCTCCCTGATGCGGGTCATGGCAGGTGAGGCAGGTGAAGAGGGCCTCCTTTGACTGGAAGGGGACCCGTTTGCCCTTAAGATCATAGACTGGTAAATCAGGCTTCATCCCCTTGTCTTTGAGTGAGATATTGACGGGATGTGCGTACCCATTGAGAAGCTTTTCAGGGGCCAGTCCCTGCCTGTTATGACAACTTATACAGATGTCCTGGCTCATGTTTTTGCTATTGGCGGGAAGATCTCTTGCCCAGAGAGCCGCTTTCTTTGCCCCGTGCACCAGGTGACAAGCGCCGCAGACCCCTGACTGTTCCGGGGTCTGTCCCTTGCTGTTTTTTGCACCAGCTGCTGTGCGCCGCAGATCATGTCCGGTGTTCATCAGGCCACCCTTCTCTCCATGACAGTCGAGGCAGAGTTGGGCCGAATCGCGGTTGTTGTCCACGAGGAAATTGTCATACGGTGAGCCATGGACGGTATGACAGGTCTGGCAGATGAGTTGCTTCTTGTCAGTTCCCTCGACACTGCCACGGCCAAGCATCTTCTCGGGGATTGTCCGTTTTATTGTGCCAATGGGATGGTTACCGGCAGCTGGGCCACCGTCCTTGCCCTTGTGACACATCATGCACATGGAAGAGTTATTATTTGAAGCGCGGATAAAGACCGCCCTCTCTATCCCCATCTCGCTGGATACACCGTGGGCGGTATGGCAGGTGAAACACTGCATGTTTCCCTTATCGTCCAGAGGGAAGATGGCCGGGATTTCCATACCCGGGGGCGGAGGTTTATTGATTGGATGACGATGGTCGTTATAGACCTTTCCTCTTGAGTCAACCACACTGCCGTCATGGCAGGAAAAACACATTTCAGGTTCGGCGACAACCCTTGTCGCTTGATAGGGAACCAGGTCAGTTCCCTTGCCATCGATGAAGAAGGTGTCGATCCATCGATAGTGACAGATCGCACACTCTTTGGCCGAATTCGGGTTGCGGGGCGGTGCCTGATCGGCAAGAGTGGACGTATGGTACAAGAGTATGGTGCTGAAGATGAGGGAAAGAATGCAGACTGAGGATCTATTCATAGCAAACTATTTGTCGGCGATGCACTGTTATTGCGCCTTGTCCAGGCTAAAAACACTGAGCCGCCCTGGAAGCATTTCCACAACATAGAGGCGCATTGAATCGTCAACAAAGAGTCCCACCGGGGTGGTGAATTTTCTCACCCCACCGCTTACAGGATCACCAATGACAGAATTAAATGTTCCTGTAATATTAAAAAGCTGAACCACTCCCATGTAACTATCGCTGACATAGGCGAGACCGTTTTTATCAACAGTGACTCCTTTGGGCCTGAAAAATTGTCCCTTTTCCACGCCCCAGCCCCCGATTAAGGTAACAAATTTTCCATCTGTGTTCACCACCTGTACCCTGGTGTTGATCACATCGACGATATAGAGATCCTTGTTATGATACAGATGCATGAGAAAGGGATAACGAAACTCCCACTTCTCAGCCCCTGGTTTTCCATAGCTGTTGACAAGCTTTTTTGAACCAATATCAAATTTGAGAATACGGTGATTATTGTTGTCTGCCACAAAGAACCACTTGCCGGAATCATCCACTGCCACATCCGTTGGGTCTGCCTTGTTACCGTTATTATCCGGAACCGGGATCTCAGAGATGAAATCCCCCTTGGCTGTGAATATCTGGACCCTGTGGTTTCTGGAATCGGCAACATAGACCCTGCCTGATTCGTCAATATCCATACCCAGAGGGAAGGCAAATTCGCCGGGCCCGGTTCCCGGGCGTCCAATGGTAAAAAGATAGCTTCCGGATGAAGAAAATGCCTGGACCCTGCCCTTAACCCCGTCAACCACATAGATGGTACCATTTTTGGCAACGGCCACATCACTTGGCTGGTTAAAGGTATCCTTTATATCAAAGAGATGTCTTGCCATGGTCAGTTCGACTCCATGGGCAGTCGAGGTAGAGGCAATAAGCCAGAGGCAGATGGCAACGAAGGATATGCTCCGTTGCCATCTGCTGCACCCCAAGAGGGGTGCATGCCATACAAACATAATATCTTTATCCATTTATCCTAGACGGTTAGTGTTCTTTCGGCGGTGCTTCCGACTGCTGTTTCAGCAGTGGTTCCGCCTGCAGTTGCGGCGTGACCGATTTCTCGCCGGGGCTCAACATCTTCGGCATATGAAATTCGGTATAGTTTTTTATCATTCCTACCACCTCTGTGCTGGTGATTGAGTCAATCCGCGTCTTGGGATAGCCCAGCTCTGCAAGGGGAAGGATAGGGTTGTTCTTTGTATGGCATTCTTCACATTTCACCGGGATCTTACTGATAATCTTATGGATTACTTTCTTGGCCTTGGATTTTTGGCCTTCGCTCAGGACCTTTTCATTTTCCTTGTAGTCAGTAGCAAATTGCATCATTTCTTCACTGTCAATGCGGACGAGTTTGCCGTTCTCACGAACAAAAGGGATGATTTTTGCCTGATAGGTTCCTGGCGCAGACCCATTAACCGGGCTGGCAACAATTTCCCCGGTTTTGCGGTCATACCATTTATAGACATTTGTCTTTTCATCTTCTCCGAGTTTGACATGGCAGGTCTGACAGGCGACAAAGAAGGCATGCATATTCAAAAAGGCACGAATATCCTTAACTGAGTCGTGCGGCATATCACCGTGGCAGGATCGGCAATAGGATCTGTTGTCCGGACCTATATCAACACCGATATGGTGGAAATGGCCCTTTATTCGCTGCTCTTCCAGCACACGGTAGCCGAGATAGTGTTTAACCCGATCCTCGCTTTCAAGGATCATCTTATCAAATGTCTGTTTTCCTTTTTCCTTTTTCTGCCTTGCTTCTTCGGTATGCTGGACGGATACATCTCCTTTTCTTGCATGGTATTCATGGATAAGATGGGCAAAGGTCAATTTCCAGATGAGCACACTAAAAAAAACAACCAGCCCCATAAAGGCAAGGACGTATAATTTGGTAAAAAAACATTTCATGAGCTGAGCCCTCCCGGCTGCATGGTATCATTGGGCTGTTCGGCGGCTGTAGTGGTTGACGGACTGTCTTCGTCAGCTAACGGTTTACCACAGAAGGGCTTGTGTCCACCATGGGGTGGGAGGATTTCATCCTCCAGCCCCTCTCTTGTCATTACCCTGACATAATGTTCATAGTGTTCTTCAACCATCAACTCCTCAGGGAGATAACCAGTCAAAAAGACTGTGCCCATGGGGAAGACCGATGTGGAGAAATGGACATTGTACCAGTGCCATATGAAGAGAAAGAGGGCGGCCAGCAGCGCCTCGTCGCTGTGGGCGATCAGGCAGAGATTGATGAGATCGCCTGGTATGATCTGGGTGGCAAGTACCTTATTCCAGATAACGAGGCCGGTTAGACCGATGACAAACATACCCCAGAACGGTGCCCAGTAATCAAATTTTTCCTTCCAGGTGAATTCATCTCCATCAGGTCGTACAGTGGTAAAATAGAGGAGATATTTCATCAGCCCTACGATGTCCTTGGCATCCTTCAGGTTGGGGATCATAGGCTGCTTAAGCAGTATCATGGAGACTCGGCCAACACTCATCTTTTTCTCTTTTTTAAGGGGTAAAATCTGTTTAGTCAGGATTTGGCCGACAACACGGATGACATGGTAAACAAAGAGGATGAGCATAATGGCACCGGTTATTTTATGTATTGTCGGCGCCATCTTACTTCCACCGAAGATAGTATAGAGATACGGGGCCCAGCTTGTATCGCTGAACTTGAGAGGCATCCCTGTCAGCACCAGAATAATGACCGTCGCCGCCAGAATGATGTGCTGGATCCTTTGGTCCAGATCGAATCTGAAAAAATATTTCTTTCCGTCTTGTATTTTTATGGCTGGATATCGTTTCATTATTTCTCTTTCCTCCGACTAAAAGATGCATTGGGAAACAGGCGGCGAAGCAGGTCAAGAAACAGGATCGCCATCAGAGGCAGCAGGGTGCCACCGGTGAGAATGATGAAAAAGGTAGTAAACCAATATATTACAGGGTTGCTTTTCTTATCGAATTCGGCATGGACCTTGTAATTAGCAAATTGTGCAGAGGCTCCCGGATGGCAGTCCACGGAATTACAGATTTTTCCTCTGTTCTCTTTATTGGTTGTCGCACGGGGATCTTTGTTTTTATACATCTGATGTACAGATTTCCCCTTGGGCACATGGCAGTCCAGGCAATCTGGAACCGATTCGTCGAGAAGGTTGGCTGCCTTCCCGTGAAATGTCTGTCCATAGGAACCTCCTGCTGTAGTGGCAAGATTATGCCTGGCAACCAGTTCCGGGTCATCATGGCATCGAGCGCACGACTCTGCAATATTAAGAGGACTTCTGCTCTTGTGCAGCCTGGTGGTGATGTGATTGTAAAACCTGTTGATAAATTCTTCTTGTGTGTGACAGACACGACAGCGCCCCAGAGCATCCTCAGCGACACCGGGTCTGACTATTTTAACAAAAGAAAGGGGTCTGAACATTGGATTGTCATGACAGTCCTTGCAAGTGGGCATATCCTCGCTGAAAGGTTTTTCCTTGCCGTCCTTGTCCGTCTTGCTGTGAACACTGTCTTCCAAAGAGGTTGCAACACTCTTGTGGGTGAACTTCTGTTCCGAAGTCGGTTCTATGATATGGCAAAGCGCAAGACAATCGACCGGTTTGGCTGGATCATGGGGGATTTTGGTTATATCTGTATGGCATCCCTCACATTTTACCTTGCCATGGACGCTCTTGCTAAAAATGTCTTCATTGACATAGAGAAGCCGCATCTGTGCATTCTCGTCGACCCTGCTTAATCCCGGGTACTTGTGACATAACAGACAGTTGCCGACATCTGCCCCAAGCACGCTTGCGGGCATGAAGTAGATGGTAAGCAGTACAAAGACCCCAATGTAACCAAATGGTGCAGAACGTGATTTCAAGCTCATCTCCTCTCCTTTTTTTGGAACAGTTTCATAGGATGCAACATTCTGTAAACAACTGTACTGTATGGGTTGCGCAGTGGCGCAAAGGGATTGTTCACTTTTTACATGTCATGGCATGCCACACAAATACTGCCCCCTCCCCATGCTTTTCTCAGCCGGCCTCTGTCGCTTGCACCGGCAGAGGCTGCTTTGTCAGTGGGAATAACCCCCCGTTCATGGGGGTTGTGGCAGGTAATGCAGGTAATTTTCCCCTCGTCGTTCAGCGGCAGCACGATCCAGATATTTGTCTCTGACCAGGCCATTCTTGAGGACACCTTTTCCGATGGTTTGACGCGATGGTTTTTGTTGAGGGGGTGGTTTCCAGCTTTGTTATTATGACATCGCAGGCAGAGTACTTCAAGATCACCGACAAGATGGACAGTATCTTCTCCGATTTTCCGGGATGAAAGTGTTGCGTGTTGCTCGTCTGGCTTGGTTTCGTGGCAATAGAGGCATGACTCTGGATTTATCGTTCCCGAGGCGTCCAGTTGCTTGTGGGGGTCCAACATCTTGTACTGATCTTCTTTGTGGCATTGAAAGCAAAGGAAGGTACGTCCGAGGGAGGAGTCTGTTCGTAAAAATGCCTTATTGTAGCTTTTAAATTTGTATTTCGGTTCGCATTGCAACACCATATTGTGACAGGTGTAACAGGTGATTTTGTCATCTGTGAGGGGAAACTCGGCCGGGATAGTGGCCTTTACCTCTGCGGAAAGTGTTATATCAACAGGATGGGTGTAAGTGTCAGGAGTATATCCATGACACCTGCAGGTCTGTGTATAGTTGTCATATCTTAACTGAGCGCCATCACCCTTGCTTGGTCGCTGCAGATGACACTCGGTGCAGTAGTGTTCGTTGAAGTGGATATTGGTTTCTGTTGTCACATCGGGGTTGATAAAAAGCAGCTCCTGTTGACTGGCATTTGTTACCAGTGCTAGACTGCTGGCAGAGAGGAGGAACAAGGAGATACATACTGTTTTTTTCATTGTCCCCCTGAGTCAATTTTCCTATTTAATTAATATGGTTATCATCATGAAAAGAGGAATCTTTGTACGATAATCTGATGGTATCACCATGTAGGATAGTTGAAAAGGGGAGTTTCCCTACTTGTAGGCCTCGAAATACCTTGTTGTGTTTTTTTGGTGATGTGCTGATGAGGGGTAGAGGGGGAGGCCAGGGGTCTGGGAGAGAGGGAAATGAATGGTGGAGAAGATGGTTTTTTCTCGATACCGTGGGAAATTACTACCAAAAGATCAATGTCGTTGCCGGGAATCCATTAATCTCTTTGCAAGGGAAGGTCGACTATCGGACAGGCACTTTCGATCAGTAGAACGACAAGGAACTAGGCGAAATTCGACACTTCCCGGAGTCCCCACCTTCTCTGTTTGATTGCATACAGTTTATTTTTGAGGGCACTCTGCAGGCAAAACTATTGGGGTTACAAATCTGTCAGCCCTTCCCGGATGGCATATTTGACCAGTCCGGCTACAGTGTCAATCTGCAGTTTTTCCATGAGCCGCCGTCGCCGTCCTTCAATGGCCTTGACGCTGACAAAGAGTCTGTCGGCAATTTCTTTGGTCGAACGGCCCTCGGCAATCAGCTGCAGCACTTCACGTTCTTTGGTTGTAAGATTTTCTTCCTTGGCCTCGGAAAGCAGGCGACGTCGGTAATCGTGGACAACCGTTCCGGCAATTTTGGGGCTGAGATAGGTCTGGCCGCTACGGACTGCGTCAAGGGCCTGATTGAGTTCCTGGAAAGCGCACTCCTTGAGCAAGAAGCCTGCGGCTCCGGCCTGGAGAGCTCCGGTAATGAAGCGTTTATCAGAATGCATGGACAGGACAATGATCTTACAAGATGGCATCTCTTCCATGATCGAGCTGGTGGCATCAATACCGTTCATCTCCGGCATGCTCACATCCATGATGATGATATCAGGTTTTTCCCGACGCGCCACCTCGATGGCCTGCCTGCCGTTTTCCGCCCGGCCGACGATGGTATAACCGGAGAGTCCGTCGATAAGTGAACAGAGTCCGTCCCTGACAATTTTATGGTCATCAACCACAATAATTTTGAGTATCATCTTCGTTAACTGCCGGATTCCGCGCAGGCCTCTTTAATTGGAATTGTTATGGTTATGGTTGTTCCTTGACCTTTTTGTGAATCAATCACCACTGTGCCCCCGATGTTGATTACCCGCTCACGGACGCTGAACAGACCAAAGCCTCCGTTTGTGCTTTCTCCGTTTTTTTGATCCCAGTCTTCCATACCACAACCGTTATCCATTACGGTTATACGGACGCCTTTGCCTGTACATCGAACTTCTACCCCAGCACTATTAGCATGGGCATGACGGACGACATTGATCAGTAATTCACGAATTGTGCGGTAAATAAGGGCCAGGAAGGCGGGAGTGGTACATTTGGGACACGCATCACATGCGGACTTAATCCTGAGAGAATATTTTTTTTGAAAATCTTCAGAGAGCCATTCAAGTGCGGCCTTAAGACCAAGCTCATACAAAATGGGCGGACTGAGTTCAAAGGTGAGTGTCCGGACATCCTGCACTGTCTGCTCAACAATACCTCCTATGAGCTGAAGCCTCTCCTGGCTGGCATCGTCCGATGTGGAGGCGATGAGTCCATCCACATACATTTTTACAACCGAAAGGGACTGCCCTACCTGGTCATGAAGGTCGGTGGCAAGCTGACGTCGTTCCTTGTCTTCTATTTGCATGAGTTCCGACGAGAGGGCGCGAAGTCGCTTCCGGTGGTTTATCAATTCGTCTTCCTTCTCTTTGCGGGTCACGATTTCGTTCTGCAGTACGGTATTAGTCTGACGGAGCTCTCTGGTTCGTTCTTCGATCTGTTTTTCAAGATTCTTCTGCGTCTTGTACAGATCTTCTTCAATCTGCAGCCTCTCCTTGATCTCTTTGACCATCTGAACATTCAGTTGACGGCGTGAAGTCGTATATTCACTAATGATATGTTTTTGTTGTTCGCTGGTTTGTTCAAAGTCGGCGATCATGGAACGGAGGTCATCGCTTAATCTGGAGAATTCATCGGTGTTGAAATCTATCAACAGTGGACTTTCTGGTTGCGCCTTTGTCCGAGACGGTAAGGCTTGATCGATAAGGCTTCGGAATGTCGAGGTCGCAGTCCTAAGCTGATTTCTGTAAAAGATGAGGAGAAGAAGGAGGGTAATAAGGCCTATACCAATGTTTGAGAACAGGACATAACGGAGGATCTCTCTGGATTGTTCAGTGATCGGGCGATCGGCCTGCACCTCGAGAAGCCACTGGGGGCTTCCCAGATAATCGCGAAGGAGGCTGTATACAGTGATTCCATCTTCTGTATCATAAAAGACAAAGGGTGTCTCCGAGCCAAGTGAAGATATATCGGCAGGAATTTTGGCAAGGAGCTCTTGTTCATCGAGATCAAGGAGTCTGAATTTGACCTTGGTTTGTTTTTTTAACTTTGCCAAGAATTCCTTGGTGAGCAAGCGACCAAGCATCAGAGTTCCGATTATGGGCCCGGCATTCTCACTGGTGATGATGGGGTGGGATACGATTAATAGTGGGCCGTGAGCTGTTTTGAGGAGTCCGCTGATTGAACTGTTCACTCCGGAATGGCGCAACAGGGGATGACTACTGGCCAGACCGGTTACCGGGTATACAGGGAGGCCCAGATCATCTTCTCTTTCAAAGTTGAGCAGTCGGCTCCATACCCGCGAGCCGTCGAGGCGAAAGATGTACAGCAGATTTAATTCGATATTTGCAAAGGTGGTATCTTGCAGATTGGAGGAGATATATTCCGGGTTTGCGTTTTGTACAAATTTATAGGTGTCATCCCAGGCCGACCAGTCATGGGCGATGGTTCCCAAGGCCTCTTCTTCCCGCAGTAGTGCTTCAGTAAGACGTTCCACTTCTTGTTGCGCCAGGTGATGTTCAACGTGAAGATGGCGCGGGGAGACAATCAGCTTAATAATGAAATAGTTGGCAATTGAGTATATGGAAACCAGGAGAAAAAGACTGAGGAACGCCCGACCTTGTATCAATCTGAGAAGAGGTAACATATCGTAATGAAAATTGTTTCCATGCGTAGTTGGTGAAAAAAACACCGTCCCTGGCTGTGTTGGTTGCTAAGGGAGATGTCATTGTAGTGATAAGAAATCGCTTTCTCCGGCCAGCCAGCAGAAAGCGAAAAATATGATTTCAGCAGATGTCCCGTACCGCAATCAGGCCCGACCAACTATCTTTGTTACTCCTCCCAGAAGAAAACAGTACCGCCACACACGGTCACCCCCAATCACGCCAATAAGCATACGGCCTAAATTCATCTTACAATACGCTAAGTTAAAAGACAACATTCAATCCATCACATTGCATATCCGGTTCTTCATAACCTGGCCAGCCGTCGTCAATCAACTCATAATGGACATCCTGTTTATGTGGGACACACGTGGATCGACCTCTCAGCTTTTTTGGATACACTTTCGCCATAGCAGTGGAGAAATCCGCAAGGCCTGTAAGATTACTCATCATTGACAATCATTTCTGGTATTTTTACTCTTTTAGGATTAACATTTGAGCTGATTCACCCGATGGGTAACTGCCCTTTCTTGCTAGCATATCATTAAAATGGAGCACGTCATGTTCGTCAAACTGTGGATGAAAAAAGATGTCATTACCATTGCCCCCGACCAGACCCTTGCTGAAGCAGAAGCATTAATGCAACAAAACAGGATCAGACGCCTCCTTGTAGCAAATGGTCCAACCTTGGTCGGCATCATCAGTCAACGCGATATCCAGAAGGGAATCCCTGCCGGGGGCGATGAAAGCACCAAACTGATTGCGTCCCAGAGCAAGGTGGAGGCATACATGACTCACAATCCCATCACCGCAGACCCCATGGATCCCCTTGAAGATATTGCCCTCTCGATGCGTAAAAACAAGATTGGTGGAATACCGGTTCTTGAGGATGGCAGTCTGGTCGGTATTATCACCGAATCCGATATTTTCCGGGCACTGACAGAGATTCTGGGTGCCGGCAAGAATGGAGCGCGCGTTGAGATGAAGATAGGTCATAGCTCCAAAGAGCTCTTCCAGGTCGTCAAGCTCTGCAAACAATTCGATATTGCAATCACCGCCATTTCCATCTACCAGAATTTCAGCCCGGAACATGACTTACTCACCGTCCGCCTGGATGGCGAAGAGTTGGATGGCTTGATTGATGCCTTCTGGGAATCGGGCTGTCAGATCAACAGGATCATGCGATTTGATGAAGAATGAATGGCTGAAACTTAAAAAAAGCGTGACTGGCGTTCTCGTCAGCTTTCGCATCAGACCATTCAAAACGGACTGACCACCTTGTCAGCGCTAGCCATGCTGTCCAGAATCTCATACATATTGGTGATCGTACCCACCTGCAGCTTCGTTTCCAGTTTGAAAAACTCAAGGCAGGTGCCGCAGGACAAGATCTTCACCCCCTTTTTCTCCAAGGCCTGCAGGGCCTCCAGGGCCTTACCCGCAGTCGCCACCAGCTTGACCCCACCATTATAAAAAAGAATCCGGCTGGG
Organism: Pseudomonadota bacterium; assembly: GCA_018821985.1. Taxonomy (GTDB): domain Bacteria; phylum Desulfobacterota; class Desulfobulbia; order Desulfobulbales; family Desulfocapsaceae; genus UBA2270. The sequence goes on along the minus strand of JAHJKP010000013.1, from coordinate 36,802 downwards.
TTGTGGCGAGATCTCCTTGATGGTGGCAATATAGGTCTGCAACAAGGCCCATCCCAACTCATCGCTGCCCCGCCCCATGGAGTCGGAGGCAATGACATAGACCAGATTGCAGCCAGTTGAGACTCCGCCTGGAATGGCACAGCTGTAATCATCCTGATCAAAAGGCACAGACGACTCCCCCCCTTCCTTCTTCTCTACCAGAAATTTCAGGAGAAAGGAGCCATCTTTAAGCGTTGTCAACTCCACCCGGCAATTCCGGCTGTGACCAAAACGCAAGACATTATCCCTTGAGGCCTCATTGTCCACAAGAATCTCAAACGATCCCGCGCCCTCTTCCAGCGCAGCCTTGGCCCTTAACACCGGCTCCGGACACGCCAAGCCTCTACAGTCTATCTGCGCCATACCCACCTCGCTCCCTTATAGGATTCAATGCTATTTTTTTTCAAAAAAATACCCCCTTCCATACTATTGGTCAAATAGATAATCTCTATCCAGCGGGCAGCGTTTATGGTAAAAATAAATATAAGCATACTCAAAAGATAGTCCCTTAACCTGAAAATCAGAGATAAAGAGCATGGATCTCCATAAACTCGCCGTCTATTGCAAGGTCATTGAATTAAAAAGTTTCACCAGGGCTGCGGAGGCTATGTTTCTGTCCCAGCCGACAATCAGTGAACATATCCGGGCCTTGGAACAGGAAATTGGACAACGGCTGATAAACCGGCTTGGCCGCGAGATCAGAGCCTCTGGGGCCGGCAATATTCTCTATGGGTACGCCAGAAAGATGCTCCGCCTGCAACAGGAGGCATTAGAGGCCCTGGGACACTATTCGGGAAATCTGGCCGGACGAATGGCCATAGGCGCCGGCACCATTCCCGGCGCCTACATCCTGCCGAAAAAGATTGGTGCCTTCAAGAAGATCTATCCAGATATCACCATAACCCTTCGCATCGCCGGCTCCAGAACTGTTGCCAATGAAATCCTGTCCGGTGAACTTGAAATGGGAATCCTGGGGGCACAATGGCGGGAAAATGGTCTCATCTGGCAGGAGATCTTCAGCGATGAACTCATCCTGACCGTGGCCGCCGATCATCCCTGGGCCAAACAACCGCAGATTACTCTGCAGCAACTGACCGAAGAACCTTTCCTCATGCGTGATCACTCCTCAGGGACGAGGCGCGCTCTAGGTCGAATTCTGGAGCAGCATGGCCTGAATCCGGCCCACCTGAATGTGGTGGCGGAGATGGGCACCACCGAGGCGATACGGCAATCGATTAAGGCCTCTATCGGCGTCTCCATCCTCTCCTCCCAGGCCGTCAAGGATGATATTGCCCATGGCAGCCTGGTGGAAGTCGCCATTGAGGGAGTCAAGATGATCCGTCCTTTTTATATGGTCACCCGAAAAAACCAGACCCTGTCACCTCTGTGCACGGCCTTTATCAAGACTCTGACCGGGGCCGGAGACCAAAACGCAGAGACGTAAAAAAGAGCTGCCTACACACTCTCTTCTTCGGGTAAGATCCGCACTGCTCCTTTATCTGCCGAGGCCGCAAACAGGGCATAGGCTCGCAGTGCTGTCGACACTTTCCGGTCGCGGTCTGTCGGCTGAAAGGCCCGACGTCCCTTCTGTTCTTCCTGCTCTCTTCTCTCGGCAAGTTCCTGCTCAGAGACCATGACCTTGATGCTCCGCTCCGGAATATTAATATCGATGATATCCCCATCAACAACCAGACCGATTGCCCCGCCGGCTGCAGCCTCGGGTGAGACATGACCGATCGACAGCCCTGAAGTACCGCCGGAGAAACGACCATCAGTGACCAGAGCGCATTCCTTGCCCAGATGGACTGATTTAAGGTAGGAGGTGGGGTACAACATTTCCTGCATCCCCGGCCCTCCTTTCGGCCCTTCATAGCGAATGATCACCACGTCCCCCGCCTTGATCACCCCATCCAGAATGGCATCACAGGCCGTCTCCTGCGAGGAGAAGACCCTGGCGGTACCGGTAAAATGAAAGATGGAGGGATCAACCCCGGCAGTCTTGACGATACATCCCTTGTCGGCAATGTTGCCATAGAGGACCGCTAATCCCCCCTCCTTACTGTAACAATGGGCCACACCGCGGATACAACCCTTGGTCCGGTCAAGATCCGGCTCCGCGTACATGGTTTTCTGGGAGCCCATTACCAGATTACGACCGGCAGAGGCGGGGGCGCTCAGATAGAGCTGTTTTGCCGCCTCACCTGCGGTGCCGCCTCCAATATCCCAGAGCTGCATTGTTTCCGCAAGTGTCGGCGCATCAACCCTGCAGACTGAGGCGTCAATCAGTCCGGCTCGGGCCAACTCACCCAGAATTCCCATGATCCCGCCGGCCCGGTTCACATCCTCCATATGATAATGGGAGGACGGGGCCACCTTGCACAGATTAGGCACCTTACGCGACAGGGCATCAATGTCCTTCATGCTGAAATCCACCTCAGCAGCATGGGCAATAGCCAGCAGATGGAGCACCGTATTGGTGGATCCGCCCATGGCAATATCAAGGGTCATGGCATTCAAAAAGGAAGCACGGCTGGCAATGGTCCGGGGCAGGACAGTGGCGTCCTCCCGCTCATACCAGGCAGAGGCCATCTCCACAATCCGCTCTGCCGCCCGGACAAAGAGCCCGGTACGACTGTCATGAGTGGCCACCACGGTGCCGTTACCGGGCAAGGCCAGACCTAACGCCTCATTGAGACAATTCATGGAGTTGGCCGTAAACATCCCGGAGCACGATCCGCAGGTGGGACAGGCGCAGCGTTCAACCACATCCACCTCCGCATCCGAGACCGCCTGGTCTGCCGCCATGACCATGGCATCAACCAGGTCATAGCGTTTGTCACCATCAACACCCGCCTCCATGGGTCCGCCTGAGACAAAAATGGCGGGGATATTGAGCCGCATGGCAGCCATAAGCATCCCGGGAGTGATCTTGTCACAGTTGCTGATACAGATAATAGCATCCACCGTGTGGGCGTTGCACATATACTCAACGCTGTCGGCAATCAGCTCCCGCGAAGGCAGGGAATAGAGCATCCCGGCATGGCCCATGGCGATCCCGTCATCTATGGCAATAGTATTGAACTCAGCCGCAAAACATCCTAATTCGGCGATCTGTTTTTTGATTTTCTGGCCAATCTCATGGAGATGCACATGCCCGGGAACAAACTGGGTAAAAGAATTAACGATACCGATGATCGGCCGGCCAAACTGTTCTTCGGTCATGCCATTGGCCCGCCAGAGACTGCGGGCTCCGGCCATCCGGCGACCAACGGTTGTTGTCGCACTGCGTAATGGAATTGCCATCGTATTTCACCTGGTAGAGAAGAATCAATACACCATCAAACCGACAGGACCTAGTCATCTGCATGACAAAAACGGTATCAGGAGTCATTGCGAAAGAATCGGAAGGGGAAAAGTTATTTTACCCCGACACCCAAAAAACATTTGAATCTCTTGTTACTTTTATGCCAATATACTATGAAAATAAGTTCGTTTGCACCTTTTTTCAGGAGAACACCCATGAAACAATCAGAGATCGATTACTGGATCACAGCAATGCTCAGATCCTATCCGAATATTTCGGACCTGAACCTGACAGTTGGCAAGCCCTTACAGGTGGAGGCCGCCGGCATACTCATGCCTGTACAGGTGCAGCCGCAAGTACTCAATCTCACTCCTTTTCAGACCGAGGTCTTCGCCCTGAATCTGATTGGGAATGATAAACGACTCCTGGCAGACCTGCTGCACACCGGTTCCTGTGACCTTTCCTACTCCCTTGGGGATGAGGCCCGTTTCCGGGTCAATATCTTCTCCCAGAAAGGCTGCTACTCCATTGTCCTGCGAAAACTTGAAACCACTATCCCCACCATCGAAGGCATGGAATTTCCTGAGATCTTCCATAAAATCGCCAGTGAGGCAAACGGGCTAGTCCTCTTTACCGGAGCCACCGGCAGCGGTAAAACCACCTCCCTTGCCGCCCTGTTGCACAAGATCAATCATGAACGGCAGGTACATGTGGTCACTCTGGAGGACCCCATTGAATATGTCCATCCGCAAGAGAAGGCCACCTTCAATCAACGCGAGCTAGGCAAAGACTTCGATTCCTTTGCCTCAGGCGTACGCGCCGCCCTGCGCCAGGCCCCCAAGGTTATTCTGGTGGGCGAGATGCGTGACCGGGAGACCCTGGAAACTGCTATTGCCGCCGCAGAAACCGGCCATCTTGTCTTCTCGACTCTGCACACCATTGACGCCGGTCAGGCCATTAATCGTATCCTCGGTTTTTATGATCTGGAAGAACAGCCACAGATCCGTAATCGATTGATTGACACCTTACGCTGGGTGGTCGGGCAACGCTTAGTGCCAAGGGTCACAGGAGGACGAATAGCCGCTATCGAGGTCCTCTGCACCAGTCTGCGGGTCAAGGATCTGATTCTCCATGGCGAACGAGGAGATGAAAAAACGTTTTACAAGGTCATTGAAGCCGGCTCCTCCGTCGGTATGCGCACCTTTGATCAACATATTATTGAACTTTATGAACAGGGCATTATCACCGAAAAGACAGCCATGTACTACTGCACCCAACGTACCGAGATCGCAAGAAAAGTGGACACCATAAAGGCTGCACGCGGCGAGGCAACCTCCACCCTCTCCGGACTTGCCATGGAAGAGGAAGAACAAGATCGACGCTGGTAAAGACCTGGACTGCGCAGAGTATTTAAACTGCAGACACTAAACACCTGCAGATTGATCAATCTGAACGGTTACCAATCAACAACCGGAAAAGAGACGACACCCATGATAACAGACTGCCCCCATTGCCGGAAAAAGCTCAAACTCAGCCCCAAGATTGAAGACAGCCTCAGACTGCTCAGCCCGGGTAAATCCATCCGTATCAACTGTCCTCAATGCGGGGGGGCGATTCTGCTTGATAGCGGAATGCTGGCCTCTGAAACACCCTCAGGAACAGCTGCTTCTCCACGGCCACAGAGCAAAAGTCAGCAGGTTACACCACCCGCGCCGCCTGATCTATCGGGCCTGGACACCAGTTCATTTGAGGCAAAAGGAGTTGTCGAAGATGTCCCCAAGGCGCTCATTCTGATGCCCGACTCTCCCAATTTCCACCTGGTAACTGAGGCCATGGAGGCCTTGGGCTACCAACCCTCTTTTGTTTATTCTGCAGAAGAAGCCATGGAAAAAATGCAGTTCGCTACCTACGCCGCAGTTATTCTCCACTCTCACTATGAAGGTGACTCTCTGGAAAACGGTCCCTTTCATCAGTTCATGCGCGCCATGAATATGAACAAGCGCCGTTATATTTTTTACATGCTCATCGGTCCTGAATTTCATACCCTGTATGACCTGCAGGCCCTTGCCTGTTCTGCTAATCTTGTGGTCAATGACCAGGATCTGGCACAACTCGCCCTCATCCTCCGCAAGGCCATCCCTCAATACGAATCAATGTTCGGAGCAATCATGCAGGAGATGCACACTCTTGGCCGATAACTTACGAAGGCCAAGAGGATCAGTAGACAAATGAACAACCAATACAACAGCAATGATGCCCGGAACTTTATCTCCACACATCCCCATTGTCATTCAGACCTGGCATTACGCGTTTACACCTCCCGCCTGATCGGCCGGGAGACATCCCTGGTCCTGCATGGTGGCGGTAACACCTCGGTCAAGGCCACGGTGACAACGTTGCTTGGTGACCAGACAGACATGCTCTTCATCAAAGGCAGCGGCTGGGATCTGGCAACCATTGAGCCCCAGGGCTTTCCGGCTCTTGACCTGAATTATCTGCGTCGCCTGCGGACACTCACAACACTCTCTGATGAAGAGATGGTCAATCAGTTCAAGACCCACATGCTGGACAGCAGTGCCCCCAACCCATCGATTGAGACCCTGGTACATGCCTTTCTTCCCCACCGTTTTATCGACCATACCCATGCCGATGCCATCGTCACCCTGACCAATATGGCAGACCCGGAGCCACTCCTGAAAAGTATCCTGGGGGAGAAGATTGCCATTCTCCCCTGGACTATGCCGGGTTTCCCGCTGGCACAGGTGATTGCCGAGTGCTTCGAGAGTCGACCTGACATTGAAGCCATCATCCTGCGCAACCACGGGATCTTCACCTTTGCTGATGACGCCGAGCTTGCCTACGGTCGTATGATCCACTACGTCACCCTGGCGGAAGAGTATCTTCAGGCCAATCAAGTCGTAAAAAAAGCGAAACCGGCAAGCAGCATCCATTCACGGCTCGACCCCACAATAATCCTGCCCCTGCTGCGTGGCGCGCTGACCATTGATCCCGTTAGCCCTGGCAATACCCCTCCCTTTCTCCTGCACGTACGCGACAGTGAAGTTATCCAGTGCTGTCTCAACAGAAACGATGGTCAGACAATTTTTACCACCACCGGCGTTCTCACCCCGGATCATGTAATCCGGACCAAAAATTATCCGCTCTGGCTTGATCTGCAAGGCCATGATGAAGATCAGGCGGCCCAGGCCATTTCTGAGGCCATGGCTGCCTATGAACAGAACTATATTCATAATTTTCATTCCCAGGTCACAGCCAGACAAGTGACACGAACCCTTCTTGATCCGAAACCCAGGGTCATCCTGATTCCGGGCCTGGGCATTATCACTGCCGGAGTCACTGAAAAAGCTGCCGCCATCGCCGCCGATATTGCGGAACACACCCTGCTGGCCAAGACGCTCGGTGCCGCCATTGCCCCCTATCAGGAGCTGGCCGAAGAACATATCTTTGACATGGAGTACTGGAGTCTGGAACAGGCCAAACTGCAGAAAGGACGCCCCTTGCCTCTGGCCGGGCGCAGCGCCCTGGTGACGGGAGGAGGGGGGGCTATTGCCTGCGGTATTGGCCGTAAACTCCTGGCTGCCGGGGCCAGTGTTTTTCTCACAGACATTGACCGCAAGCGCCTGGACAAGGTCTGTGAGCTGCTGGCCCTGGAGTTTGATCCAGCTCGGATAAGCGGGATCACCATGGATGTAACCGACAGCGCCTCCGTACGCCAGGGCCTGGAGCAGATCATCCTCTGCTGCGGCGGACTGGATATCCTGGTGCCCAATGCCGGCCTGGCCCATGTAGCCACTCTGGCCGATCTTGACGAATCAACCTTTAGAAAGGTACTTGATGTCAACCTGCTGGGAGTTTTCCAGGTGATCAAGGCTGCCATCCCCATCTTTAAACGACAGGCACGAACCGGACACATTCCCGCTCAGATCATCATCAACAGTTCCAAAAACGTCTTTGCCCCCGGTGCCGCCTTTGGTGCCTATTCGGCCTCCAAGGCCGGGGCTCACCAGCTGGGCAAGATTGCGGCCTTGGAACTGGCCGAGATCGGCACCCGGGTCAACATGATCAACGCCGACGGGATCTTCGACGATCACGGTATCTCCTCCGGACTCTGGGATGTGGTCGGCCCTGACCGGATGCGATCCCGCAATCTCGACCCGGAGGGGCTGAAAGAGTACTACCGGAACCGCAATCTCCTTAAGACCGAGGTCCTGGCCGACCATGTGGGCAACGGGGTGGTCTTTTTTGCCTCAGGCCTTACCCCTACCACCGGCGCCACCCTGCCCGTTGACGGCGGTGTTGCCGGCGCCTTTCCCCGCTGACAGCGGATCATTTTCTCATACAAACTGGTAACCATAAGCAAAATAGAATCTCAAGGACGAGAGGACTCCCTGCCCAGCATGGCCTTTTTCCGAATGTGCCCCCAGCGATAGTTATGAATCTCCCCCGATTTCCGGATCACCCGGTGACAGGGGATCAAATAGCTTATAGGATTAGCGGCAACCGCACCGGCCACGGCCCGGCAGGCGGTGGGATGTCCCAGGCGTACGGCCAGATCCTGATAACTGATTAATGGCACCTCCGGGGAGAAAAAGCAGTGTCTGCCAGACCCTGAGCTGAATATCCTGTTCCTTTGAGGAGTAGAGGCAAAGGTTCCGGGGAGAAAACCCCGGCGGGCGCGAATATCCGCTCCACCATAAAACTGCCAGTCTCGGAAGGTTCTGGCACTAGAGAAGCCGCCAGCAGGCTTCTGGTCTCCACTAACCTCTTCCTGATTTGACTCAAGCTCAGACAGTGCAGGAACCGGGTCAGGGGGACACCCGCCCAACGTGCAAAGAGGTTATCCAGATCCTCCCTGCTTAAACCCACCTTGGCGCAATCTCACGGCCCAAAGAGACTTCCTCGGAAGCATCCACTGCTGAGACCTTCCGTATCATCTCATCAAAGGCGTGCAAGGTCTTTTCAATGGCTCGATAATCCGCTACGCTTCCTGCAAAAGTCATAATAACCATAGCTCTCTCATCTCGAGCGGCAGGAAAAAAATTTCCCTCTGCCAATTTAATTATTCATTTTCCTCTTAACACCTTCCTTGATGGTATCATATAGATCACCGCGACACTACCATTTTACTAAAGCCTAGAAGGCAACCGCAGCCGATACCACGACCAGACTTCATAGAAATTTCCTATTTTACATATTAGGATCTTTCTATTATTTAGTCTCCACTATTATATCTGGTTATTTGCCAATAAACAAAATGAACAAGGAGAAAAGAGCATGAAGAAACGAATTGCAGTCCTGGTTGTACTGGTAATCGGGCTGCTCAATATGGCGGCCCTGTTTGAAACATTCAACTACGTCAAGGCTGAAGATTTCAAGCAGTGGCTTGATTCCGGCAAGGCCATGGTTCTGGTCGATATCCAGGTCAAGGATGAATTCTCGCTCCATCATTTTAAAGATTCCATCGAAACCAACGCCTTTCCAGTAGAGACAGAAGAACAGCAGAGGATGATTGACCCGGCAGTTGCCGCCGCCAAAAAAGCAGGCACCGATGTAGTAGTGATCTGTCCACGGGGTGGCGGGGGCGCAAAAAGATGTTACAGTTATCTCAAGGCCCAGGGAATTCCTGAGGAAAAACTCTTTATTCTTGAAGGCGGTATTGGGAAATGGCCTCACAAAGAGATGCTGGTGAGCCGCTAAAAACAAATTTTCTCTTCCATGAAAATACCTGCGCACAAAGACACTAAGCCATCCCTGGCCGTCGGTCGCTCTTGCGCCGTCCATGGCACCCGCGACACTAGGCCATCCTTGGCCGTCGACATCCATCACCAGGCACAGGCCGTGCATCAGGAGTGTACCCGCTGTCAGGCCTGTGTCAGCCAGTGTGCATTTCTGCAAAAAAACGGCGCACCAGGTGACATTGCCGCGTCTTTGCTGACAGATAATTCCGCCATCAATCCCTTTGAATGCAGCCTGTGCAATCTATGCGCAGCGGTCTGTCCAGTCAAAATTGCGCCGGGGAATTTTTTTCTGGAGATGCGCCGGCAAGTCGTGATCCACGACAAGCTTCCATCCAGACCTTATACCTCCATCCTCAAATATGAACGCCGCGGCAGTTCCGGGCTCTTTTCCTGGTACGGTCTGCCGACTGGCTGCGATACTGTCTTTTTCCCGGGCTGCACCCTGCCCGGCACCAGACCCGAAGCCACATGGTCGATCTATCAAGATCTTAAAGAACAGATTCCGCATCTTGGTGTGGTCCTGGATTGCTGCCATAAACCCTCCCATGATCTTGGACGGCAGCAATCCTTCCTGACCTGGTTCGAAGATATGCGAGACTGGTTAATCAGGCATGGCGTCCGCCATATTATTGTGGCCTGCCCCAACTGCTACAAAATTTTTCATGGCTATGGTCAGAAATTAACCGTCCGTACTGCCTGGGAGATCTTTGCAGAAACAAAAAAAGAACCCACCCATCCTGCCATTCAGCGTGGTCGTATTACCACCATACACGACCCATGCCCTTTGCGTGATCACAAGGATGTGCACCAAGCAGTGCGGTCGATCTTGTCCCGCCTTGGCCTGAAGATAAGGGAGATGCGACATGCCAAAAATCGTGCCATCTGTTGCGGGGAAGGAGGTTCAGTGGGAGCTATCAACCCTGACATGGTCCGGAACTGGGTCGAGATGCGCAGGATAGAAGCTGATGACGATCTGATTATTACCTACTGCGCCGGATGCACGGCCTTTCTGGCCAGGGCCGGAATGAAGGTAATTCATCTGGCCGACCTGCTGGTCAGCCCTGAGAAAGCTCTGACCGGGAAGGCAGAGGTGGCCAGGGCGCCCAGGACCTATCTTAACCGGATCAGGTTAAAAAAAAGACTGCAAAAAGCGATACCAATATACAATAAAGGTATCGGGCACCGGCAAAAAACATAAGATATTCCTTCAGGCCACGAAGGCTTGGCCACGTTCGCCTGAAATTCTGGTTTTCCCCGGAGATTTTCATTACTGCCCGGACAACATTGATGCTTATTGATATTTGATCACCGGCTCATTTTGGCAAGATAGAAGGGCTTGCCCATCCCTCCCTCGTCTCTTTCATACTAAAAGCTGCTTTTAAAAAGTTGACTTCTTAGCTCTTAACACTTTAAGATATATATAATAATAGTATATTTTCTTGTCATCTCTCTGCTAAACTCAGGTGATAAAATCTTAAAAGGCAAATTCCGCTCATGTTAACTGCTTCAACATTCCTTATATATGCAGTTGGAGGTCTTATTGGACTTTTAGCCGGATTCCTCATGCATCGGTCGGATTACTGTGTTGCCGGCATGTTCCGTGATACTTTTTTATTCAGAGACAGCTTCAGGTTGCGGTTTCTATGCATACAACTCATTGTAACGATGTTTTTTTTCGAATTTTTCAGAATGTTAGGCCTGCTTCCTCTTTACCCCTTTCCGCTCCTTGGATTTGCCTCCGCAGCCAATATAATAGGCGGATTTATTTTTGGTATCGGCATGGTAATGGCCGGCGGTTGTGTGGTGGGAACACTCTATAAAATGGGTGCCGGCAGCGTTATCAGCGCTGTTGCCTTTATCGGATTAATTGCCGGTAGCGCTCTTTATGCAGAATTTCATCCCTGGTGGGCCTCTTTTGCAAAAGCGACAATTTTTTTCCCCTCAGCTAAAACCCTGCCCGAGCTTTTCGGGGTAAACCCCGCACTGCTTTTCCTCCCCACAGCATCCATTTCAGCACTAATTTTTATAAAATGGCACAAAGAAAATAAAATTGTCAGGCAGAGCGAAGTAAAAGGATATATTCAGCCTTGGAAGACAGCAGTAGCTCTTGCTCTGTTCGCTCTTGTTTCCTATGTTCTTATCGGTATGCCTCTTGGCATAACGATCGCCTATGCAAAAATTGCAGCAATGATTGAAAGCTTGTTGATTCCCGAGCACTTCAGCACCGTCACTTTTTTTCAGCTCACCCCTCTAAATATTACGCACCCATCCACCGGGGCATTACTCCAGGGAGGAGCAGGGCCACAGATTGATTCTCTCTGGGCAATCCAGTTTCCCCTTATTGCAGGCATTGTTCTCGGGAGTACTTTCTCCGCAATGCTTTTAGGTGAATTTTCCATCACATACAAGGTTCCCCGAAGACAACTCATCATGGGTTTAGTCGGTGGCATTCTGCTTGGCATTTCTGCCAGGATGTCTCCTGGATGTAATGTATGGCATCTGATGGGCGGACTCCCTATCCTGGCATTACAAAGCCTTCTATTTCTCTTTGGACTTATTCCTGGGACATGGGTAGGCAGTAAAATTCTTGCACACATCATTTTAAAACAATCAATGCAACCAACAGGAAATAACTGATGAGTGACCAGAAAATACAAGAAACCATTGCTATCGACATGCGAGGGCAGATTTGTCCAGCCTGTCTTCTTGTGGCAATGGATACGTTGAACAAACACAGGGAGGCTCTCACAAAAGGGTTGGAGAAATTGTGCATTATAACTGATAATCGAGAAGCAACTACCACTATCCCCACAACGGCCAGGAATATGGGATACTCTGTCACTGTCACCAAAATAGATTCTTTTTACCAGATCTGTGTCGGCCGTTTTACCCCGGATAAGTAAAAAACAATGAATTTAGACAAAATTCTTCAATCAGCCAGACACATCAAAGAAAATCCATCCTCTTCCTTGCTTCAAATTCGTCCTGACGATGAGTTCGCACCTGTCACAGACTTTTTAAATGAGTTACTGGAAGAAAACAGATCTCTTCGCCACAACGACGAGACATCAGTTGGCTATATTCGTCAGAAAATTGATCAGCTTCTTCAGGTCATCGGCACAATTCCGCTGCGTGCTGAAGAGCTCGACAATGCAACTCTTATTCATCTTGACCCCATCGGCATAATAGCAGAATCTTTCAGGCAGATACTTGATCATCAACGCCAGACAAATGACCAACTCGAGCTGGCCAAGGATGAGATCCAAGCAATTTTTGAATCTATTGGCGGTGGAATTCTTGTACTGGACAGCAACAAAAAAATCATTTCCTATAACCAGACACTCGAGCAGATGTTCGACATTGACAAAAATCAGTCGGATGGATTGTCATGCTCCGACATCATCTGTCAGGGACAAAGACCCGAGATATGTCCTTTTGAAGAGATGCTTAAAAGAGGAAAGACGTTTTCGTTGTCTTCCGGGTGTCTACGAAACTTAAGATACTACAATGTCCTCACCACCCCGATTAAAGACAGAAATGACCAAATTGTCCGTGCGGTCATACTTTATATCGATATAACCGAACTGATGGAAGCCAAAGAAGCTGTTGCCAATGAAAAAGAACGCCTTTCATTAACCCTGAAAAGTATTGCTGAAGGAGTGGTGGCAACTGACGCGCAAGGTTCAATAACCCTCATGAACGAAGTTGCAGAGGAACTGACGGGCTGGTCTCTTGATGATGCTCTGGGCAAATCTGCCTGTCAAATCCTTAATATTCAAGAAAGTAGCGAGACCGATTCATGTACAAACATTTTTAACGATATCCTCAGTAGTGATCCCACGTTCAAACGAGTAAGCCAGACCGAACTGATTTCAAGAAGTGGTAAAAAAAGATTGATATTTCTCAGCGCAGCTCCCATAAGAAGGGAAGAGCGATCTTCACCAACCGGCTCTATTCTTGTTTTTCGGGACATTACCCATGAAAAAAATATGGAAATGGAATGTATCCGCTCCCAAAGAATAGAATCCCTGGGCATTGTGGCGGGGGGAATTGCCCATGACTTTAACAACCTGCTGACTGCAATTCTGGGAAATATCTCTCTGGCAAGAAGAATGGCAAAGGACAATGATGCAATTTCCAACCTTCTTGCTGAGACTGAAAAAGCCTCTTCCCGGGCCAAGAACCTGACCCATCAACTGCTGACTTTTGCCAAAGGCGGAGCCCCTGTGACGACTCTCACTTCAACACGAAAGCTCATCGAGGAATCAGCAAGATTCTCCTCCAGCGGTTCAAACATTAAATGCCATTTTGACATTGCCGATGATTTATGGCAGGTCGAAATTGATGAAGGGCAAATCGGCCAGGTTATCCAGAATCTTGTTATCAATGCCGACCAAACCATGAAACAAGGAGGAGCGGTGGACATCGGTGCCGAGAATATCATCATTGACCAAAATGATGATATTTCACTCACGCCTGGTAACTATATAAAAATATACGTCAAAGATAAAGGTGAGGGAATTGCGAGTCAATATCTCGACAAAATTTTTGACCCCTATTTTACGACAAAAGAAACAGGGCATGGGCTTGGCTTATCAATCTGTTACTCAATCATCAAAAAACATAGCGGCCTTATCACCGTTGCCTCAGAACAAGGAGTAGGTTCAACTTTTTCTCTCTACCTGCCTGCAGCAGATCAGCAACTGCTTGAACAAGCACAGCAAAACGCAGCGACTGAAACAACAGCAAAGATATTATCGGGACAGGGCAAACTGCTTATCATGGATGATGAACAAATTATCAGAGAAGTAGCCTCACAGATGCTCACGTATCTTGGCTACAGTGTTGAACTCGCAGCCGATGGGGAGGAGGCTTTACAAAAGTACCGCCAGGCTTTTGACCAAGGAGCACCTTTTGATGCCGTGATTATGGATCTAACCATCCCAGAGGGGATGGGAGGCAAAGAAGCAATAGAACATCTTCTTCGAATTGACCCTGAAATTAAGGCTATTGTCTCCAGCGGGTATGCCAATGATCCAATAATGGCTAATTTCAAAGATTATGGATTTCAAGGTGTCATGCCCAAGCCTTTCAACATGGAAGAAGCCAGTAACACTCTGAAAAAAGTATTAACCGAGAGCGATTCCTGAGCCTTTTGTAAAATTTGGCCAAAGCCACTCACGATGGTCCCGAAAACTTTTACTACAAGTATATCGTGTATCTTCCAAGGATAAAAGGTGATGTACCATACAGCAATGGGGAGAAAAGACAATTTCTCAAGGCATCCACTAATTTGTTGACACTAAAACAAGTGTACGGTAATGAGTAACGTATTGTATGCTATGAAGGCATTCTTTCTTCGAAAAAAATAACGCTATTCATTCAGGCCACGAAGGCTTGGGCACATTCGCCTGAGTTTTGTGGTTTTTTTTTGCCTGGAGTTAAGAAGATCTTCACAGAGAATGGAGAGCAAGAGTTTGCCAAAAAAAATTTGCATCATTGACGGTCAGGGCGGGGGTATCGGTGCCACCCTGATCAAATATATCAAAGAGGCCTACGGCGAATCGGTGGAGCTGATCGGCCTGGGCACCAACGCCATTGCCACAGCCCAAATGCTCAAATCCGGCGCCAACAAGGGGGCATCCGGTGAAAACGCCATCTGCCGGACGGTGTATGAGGTTGACTGTATTATTGGCCCCATCACCATCTCCTGGGCCAATTCCATGCTGGGTGAGGTGACCCCGAAAATTGCCGAGGCAATAACCTCCTGTCCAGCCCTGAAAATTCTGCTACCGCTCTCCCAGGAAAGAATCGAGCTAGTGGGTGTCAGCAAAGAACCCTTGCCCCATCTGGTGCAGGCCGTGATAGCAGGAAAACTGAAAGAGGTGGTCAATCATGTGTGAAGCAAGCGCATACCTGAGTAAAGACGGTGAAGAGCAACTGATCATGGAATCAGTGGACATTATTGAACCGCAGGGCGAGAACATCTTCCGTCTGGTCGGGATCTTTGGTGATCAGAAGATCATCCATGCCCGGATCAAGCTGATGAATCTGGTGGATCACCGGATCATCTTTGAAGAATAAGTGGGATTGCTTTACCCCCATCATAATCCTCTTGTAGAAACTTGATTTGACTTCCGGATCAAGGTAGCAGGAGTACATAAACTCTGATTACAGAAGTAATCAGAGTGCCCTCACCACCCAATGGTGACGCGGGGCAGACACAGACATGGCAGATCAGGCAGCAGCAACCTGCTCCGCCAATATGAAAAGAATATCCAAGCCACGAAGGCTTTTGTTCCCGATTCCAGGGACCAAAAACCTTCGTGGCTTTTTTTTTACCAAAAATCCAGCACACTACCATGGATATCCCAAAAGCAGACTCATAAACAGTGAATTGTTACCGGCCATGGCCGCATAGGAGGAAAAAGTGGATTGGCTTAAATCTATTATTGAATACGGCGTCATTGGCCTTCTGGGCTGTTTAAGCGTAATCGCAGTGGCAATTGCCATCGAGCGCTTCCGCTTCTTCCGCGGCCTCAGTCTTGACGAATTTACCAATCGGCGACTTCTGGAACTGGCACTTACCCGCCGCTTGCACCTGATCGCCACCATCGGCAGTAATGCCCCCTATGTTGGGCTGCTCGGCACCGTGCTCGGCATCATGCTGATTTTTTACAGTATGGGGCAGGAGGGGATGGTGGATTCCGCCCGGATCATGACCGGGCTCGCCTTATCGTTGAAGGCCACTGCCGCCGGCCTCCTGGTGGCCATCCCGGCGGTAGTACTCTACAACCTGCTGCTGCGACGGGCCAAGGAATTGCTGCTCACCTGGGAGGCGCATCATGGATGAGAAAGGCTTTGACGGCATCAACGTCATCCCCTTTATCGACATCATGCTGGTACTCCTCACGATCGTTCTGACCACGGCGACCTTCATCGCGGGCGGCACCATCCCGGTCAACCTGCCCAAGGCCGAAAGCAGTACCACCGACGGACGGGGGGTGACCGTGGAGATCAACCAGGCGGGAAAGATCTATTTTCGGGGAGCTGAATACGACCTGGCATCCCTTCACGCTGCCCTGTCTGCCGAAGATCGGCAAACACCATTCCTGATCCGGGCCGACCGGGCGGTGGCGCTGCAATCTTTTGTCGATGTCATGGGACTGGTCAGGGAACTGGGCTTTACAAAGATGAGCCTGCAAACGGAGGCGACAAAGTGAAACTTGAGGCACGGGCGCTCTCCGAATCGTTTGTACTGCATGGCCTGCTGACAGGGGCCATAATCATCATGGCCGGGGCATTAACTCCACCGCCACCGCCAATACGACTTGATTTCTCCATGCTGCAACCAGCTCTCTCCCCGGCACCAAAAGAAACACGGCAGGCACCGGCAGCGGTGGCAGCGCCAACTCCTCCGGAGACAACGCCAACACCCCCAGCACCGCAACCGGAGCCCGTGGCGCTCCCGCAAAAACTGGCGCCGGTCGCCACTAAGATCAGGCACGCTCCGCAGCCGGCCATACCGGTGCCACAACACTCTCAGGAGCAAAGCAGTCCGGAAGTTGCCGAAAACCCCGCACCTGCCCCGGTCGTGGCAGAGCACATCGGTACAACCGCAAGTGCGTCAGCAACCGATACCCCTGGCATTCCAGCCGATGAAGAATATCGCTGTCTCAATTTTGGCGCCATCCGCGACTCAATCCTTGCCAATCTGCGCTATCCCATGCTTGCCCGTCGCCGGGGCTGGAGCGGTCAGGTGAAGATCGCCTTCAAAATCACCCCGGATGGCAGTGTCAGTGAATTACGAATCATGGTCAGCAGCGGTTTCTCCGTGCTTGATGACCAGGCCCTGGCCGCAATCCGCCATTCGGCCCCTTTTACGCCGCCACCACCCATAGCCGCAATCCTGGTCATGCCGGTCAACTTCCAGCTCAACTAAGGGGCAAGCAGAGAGGGTATTGGTGACAAACAACATTTCCCAGACATACGTTTCTCTGCAAACGATCCGATGAGAAATATTTCAATAAAAACACACAGCGGACTTTCGGCAAAGGAGGAAGAAACAGTCAAGACAAAGCTCATAACGAGCCGGACTCAGATCAAGAAAAAAAGATTATTTATCGTTCGATCAACAAACATCAAAATTTTGAAGGGATAGAAGGAATGAATTTTTTAACCAGAAAAAAAAGTCTGCTTCTGGCAGCACTCACCGCCACCATAACCATGCCTCTGGCTGTTCAGGCGGAAGAACCTGTGGTCCTGGATAACATCACGGTCAAGGGTGAGGCAATAACCTCAGCCACCGAACCTATCACCGTCAATACCATAAGTTCTGAGGATATTGACGGACTCAAGCTGCTGCGGCCGGAACAATTGCTGGAACAGGTGCCTGGCGTCGAGATCCATAACTACAACCAGGGTGGCGTGGCCAATGAATTTACGATGCGTGGGTATAATAACTGCGGTCATGGTTCGGATGCCGCCATCGCCATCGATGGTATTTCCCTGAATGAAGGCCAGTCCCATGCCGATGGTTACGCGGACATGAATGTCATCATCCCATTGGAAATTGATCATGTTGATGTCTTTAAAGGCCCCTCTTCCCCGTTGTTTGGTAATTTCGCCAGGGGTGGAGCTGTCTCCTTTAACACAAAAAAAGATGGTGAGTACAGCATGTTAAGGACCTCAATCGGCTCCTATGACACCTACGATACCCAGTATGCCATGGGCCGTTCCCTAACCGATACTGTCCATAACAATACCGCCCTGCAGTTTGCGACAACCGATGGCTACCAGGATCACTCCTCATGGCAACGCGGCAACTTCAGCACCCGCTTCGGCTGGCAGGCCACTCCCAACCTCGATCTCGCCCTCTCGTTTCGCTTGAACAAATCCATCTGGGATGCACCAGGGTACATTCCCGAGGCTCAATTCAGAGACGAAGAAGCGTCCTTCCACCAGGCGGTCAATGCCGAGGATGATGGCGGTGATAAACTCTTTACCACCCAGAAACTTGAGGCAGGCTACAGTCTGACGACTGACAGCAAACTCCTTGCCTGGACCTATGCGACAGAACAGGATTTCACCCGCTTTCAAAAGATGGGTATTGCTGCCGGTGGCCAGAAGGAAAAACATAATGACCGTTCTGTTTATGGTGCCGGGACAAGTTACAACTATGAAGGGAAATATGCAGGCAAGGATATGAACGGCGTTGCCGGTATCGAATATCTTTATGAAGATACCGACACCCTTGACTATAGCACCTCAAATCGGGTCCGTACTTCGCAGCTTACTGATCGCAATTTCGTGATCGACACCTTGTCTCTTTTCGGCCAGGTGGATTATGCCCTCCATCCTCTTTTCAAGCCCTGGCTTGGGCTTCGTTATGACTCATTTGGTGGTGACTATACCAACAGAGATCCCGGTTCCTCGCCCTTTTCTGAGGGCATGAACGACTATTCTCACCTGAGTCCGAAAGTCGGTTTTCATAGTGAACTGCATAACACCCTGGACTTCCGAACAAGCTTTACCCAGGGCTTTGCCCTTCCGGGAGATGCGGACAAATATAATAGCGAGATCGGCAGTAAGCCCCAGACCATCAATCAGTATGAAGTCGGTCTCAACTTTACACCCTCCAAGATGTTTACCGCTGACCTAGCGGTCTTCCGCATTGATAACCTAAATGAAATCCAGGAGACTTATTCTGGTTCCGGCATCTATGAGGCACTTGGCGAGACCCGGCGTGAAGGTCTGGAGCTCTCCGCAGTGGTTAGGCCCTGGCTTGCCGGTTTTGAGGTATTCGCTGATCTTACGGTTAATAATACGGAAGTCATAGAGAATGTTGACCCGACACTGGTGGGGAAAGAGGTAAAAGGAGTGGCGGACTACACCTCTAACCTGGGAGTTCGTTATCTGGCTCAATCAGGGATCAACACCCAGATTAAATGGCAACATGTGGACAGCGACTATACCGACAGCCAAAATTTCCACAGTTATGCTGGGTACGATGTAACCGATTTCTCCATCAGCTATGGCAACAAGACCGAGAATGGCACAAAATGGCGGGCCGGGGTTGATATCGACAACCTCTTTGACAAACACTACAGCGAGGCCGTCATATTCTATAGCAGTTTGAGCCCCACCAATCTCTATGCAGTAAGTCCGCCCAGAACCTTCTGGCTGCGACTCGGCATTGAAATATAGGTGAATCATGAACGTACGCCATTTTCTGATCGGCGTGGTGCTTCCCTTGCTGCTGGTCGTGGCCTCATGCGATCAGCAGCAAAAGGTCTCTGCCGATACGCCCAAGACCCTGACCCTGATTCTGGGGGAGGAAAATACCGAAGGTTTTGATCCGACGCTTGGTTGGGGAAGTTACGGTAATCCGCTGTTCCATAGTACGCTGCTCAAACGCGATGCCGACCTGAAGATTGTTCCGGATCTGGCCACCGAGTGGAAGCTGGGTGATGGACAGCTGACCTGGACCGTTAAGATCCAGACCGGAGTCATTTTTTCCGACGGCTCTCCTTTAACAGCCGAAGATGTCGCCTATACATTCAATAGGGCGGCCAAGGCCGGAGGGGTTGTCGATCTCTCTAACCTGCAACAGGCAGAGGCTATCGATGAGAGCACGGTGATCCTGCGACTCAGGCATCCGGATATAACCTTTATCCAGCACCTCATCACTCTTGGTATCGTTCCGGCAAAGATCTATGGTCCCGGTTACGGACGTAAGCCAATCGGTTCAGGCCCTTACAGACTTGTACGCTGGGATGAAGGACAGCAGATGATCGTCGAGGCCAACGATCACTACTATGGGATCAAGCCCTCCATCAAACGACTGGTCTTCCTCTTTGCAAGTGAAAATGCGGCCATGGCGGCGGCCATGGCCGGGAAAGTCGATATCCTGGGCGTTTCTTCCAACCTTGCCGGCCAAAAAATTCCCGGCATGACACTGCATGTGGTGAAAAGCGTCGACAACCGGGGGCTGATGTTTCCGATGGTCCCGGACACCGGCCAGAAGACCCCCCGCGGTCTGGCTATCGGCAATAATGTGACCTCGGATATCGCCATCCGCAAGGCAGTCAACTACGCCATCAACCGGCAGGCACTGGTCGACGGTGTGCTGGACGGACATGGGCGGCCGGCCTTTGGGGCTG
Source organism: Pseudomonadota bacterium (assembly GCA_018821985.1). Taxonomy (GTDB): domain Bacteria; phylum Desulfobacterota; class Desulfobulbia; order Desulfobulbales; family Desulfocapsaceae; genus UBA2270. Next base: position 16,538 of record JAHJKP010000013.1, on the reverse strand, counting down.
TAGATGATCTGCCCTGGGATAATCCGGAAATCCGTTTCAGGGACAATGACCCGGAGAAGGCCAAGGCCATCCTGGAGGAGGCCGGCTGGCGCGATAGCAATGGCGATGGCATTCGGGAAAAAGATGGCAGGAAGGCCGAGTTCGAAATCCTCTACAACACCAAGGACAGCCTGCGTCAGGGCCTGGCCCTGGCCGTCTCCGACATGCTCAGACCGGTCGGTATCAAGGTCATTCCCCGGGGTGAAAACTGGGACCGGATCAAGAACGAGCTGACCCACGCCTTTGTCATTATCTATGGCTTCGGGGGACACAGCCCTTTGGAGATGTACAAACTGTACCACAGCAACGGCCCCGAGCCGATGTACTGGAACGCTGGATTCTATGCCAATCCGGTGGTGGATGATTATCTGGATCAGGCTCTGCTGGCACCCTCATTCGAGGAGGCTATGCCGCTGTGGAAAAAAGCACAATGGGATGGTAAGGCAGGTTTTTCTACGCCCGGCGATGCCACCTGGGCATGGCTGGTCAACCTTGATCATACCTACTTTATCAACCGGTGTCTAGATGTGGGTAGATCTCAAATGGAGCCTCATGGGCATGGCTGGCCGATCACGGCCAATATCAACCAGTGGCAATGGACCTGTAAATAGAAAGTTGACGGGAAAGGACTTTCACCGACCGATGCTCCTCTATGGCATTGGTCGGTTATCTTGTGGAAGAGAATGCACTCAATGATCACTCAGTTTTTACTGGTAAAGATATTTCGGCTCATTTTGCTTATCGCCGCAGTTGCTACCCTGTCGTTCCTCCTGGTCAGCAGTTCACCTGTCAATCCGGTCGATGCCTATGTCGGGACCGCCATGCTCAGAATCTCCCAAGATCAGCGAGAGATCATTGCCAAACGCTGGGGACTGGACAAACCACCTGTTGAACGTTTTGGTAGATGGGCCGGGCAAATGGCAACAGGTAACTTGGGAGTCTCGACCATTTTCAACGAACCGGTCCTTTCAGTCATCGGCAAGCGCTTTGTCACGTCGTTCTGGTTGATGGCTCTTGCCTGGAGCCTTTCCGGAGCCCTGGGGTTCGGGCTGGGACTCATTGCCGGGGCAAGGGAAGATACGCTTCTGGACCGGGGGATCAGATTGTATGCCTATACCATGGCCTCCACTCCAACCTTCTGGGTCGGGATGATCTTGCTGATGGTCTTCTCCGTCTCCCTGGGATGGACGCCGGTCTGCTGCGCCTGGCCCCCGGGACTGAGCGCCGAACAGGCAACTCTCTGGCAACGGCTGCATCATCTGCTGCTGCCGGCTGTAACCTTGTCCCTGATCGGGATCGCCCAGATCACGCTCCACACCCGTGAAAAGACCATCGAGGCCTTGCGGAGTGATTACGCCGTCTTTGCCCGGGCCCAGGGGGAATCAATCATCGGGATCGTCTTTGTGCGCGCCCTGCGCAATGTGGCCTTACCCGCGGTCACCCTCCAGTTCGCCTCCCTGGGGGAACTGTTCGGCGGTGCCGTACTGGCAGAGCAGGTCTTCGCCTATCCGGGCCTGGGGCGAACCACTGTCGAGGCAGGTATCCGGGGCGACATCCCCCTTCTGCTGGGGATTGTCCTCTTCAGCACGATATTTGTCTTTACCGGCAACTTCATGGCCGATCTCATCTATCATCTGGTGGACCCGCGACTACGAAAAACAGCGGGGGCCATATCATGATGACCAATCCTTTGGCCCTGGACCGCCGAACACGCACCATGATGGTTATCTTCGGTTGCCTCGTTCTCTTCTCCGCGATTTTTATCGCTGCCTGGCTCTATGGCGAACAGGGGCAGGTGACCAATCTGGCCCTGCGGAAGCTCCCTCCCGGCTGGAATCAGCCATTCGGGACAGACTGGCTGGGCAGGGACATGTTCGCCAGGACCATCAAGGGACTCCGCATCAGCCTGGAAATCGGGCTGGCTGCCGCTAGCTGTTCGGCGATCATTGCCCTGCTGCTGGGTCTGGCGGCCGCCACTATGGGCAGGATCATTGATGTTGCCGTTACCTGGTTATGCGATGTAGGAATGGCCACCCCGCATCTGGTCTTACTGATCCTGATCTCCTTTGCCTGCGGCGGCGGTGCCAAAGGGGTCATTATTGCGGTGGCCGCCTCGCATTGGCCCGCGCTCACCAGGGTTATCCGGGCCGAAGTCATGCAGCTCCGAACTTCCGATTACATCAAGCTATCCAGCCGGCTTGGCAAAAGTCCTGCCTGGATTGCGCGGCACCATCTACTGCCCCATGTAGTACCCCAGTTCCTGGTGGGCCTGCTGCTCCTTTTCCCACATGCCATCCTGCATGCGGCCGGTCTGACATTCCTGGGTTTCGGCATGTCACCGCACACCCCGGAAATCGGGATATTGCTGGCGGAATCCATGCGTTATCTCACAACGGGAATGTGGTGGCTGGCCGTAGCTCCGGGGCTGGCCCTTATTCTCTCGGCCATGACCTTTGACGTCCTCGGCAATAATGTCAGGGCGCTGCTGGACCCCAAAACCTTACGCGAATAGGAAGCCCCTGATGCTTGACATACAAAATCTTTCCATACGGTTCACCCGTTACACCTTTGGTCTTAAGAAAAAAGAGGTCTGCGTCGTCCGGGATTTTGACCTGTCGATTGCGCCGGGCCAAGTGATGGCTGTAATTGGCCAATCGGGGGCCGGGAAGAGCCTGCTTGCCCACGCCTTGCTAGGTATCCTGCCGCGCAATGCTAAGGTGGAAGGAAGGATACTCTTCAAAGGAAAACCTTTGACCCCTGAACGGCTCTCAGCCTTAAGGGGACGGGAGATTGCGCTGATCCCCCAATCGATAACCGCCCTGAACCCGCTCCTGCGGGTAGGGGTACAGGTGGCCAGGGCTGCGCGGCTGAGCGGGATCAGCAAAAAGGATGTGCCAACCACGGTCCGCCGCGCTTTTAGCCGGTATCTTCTCCGGAAAGAGGTTGCACACTGCTTTCCCTTTCAACTCTCAGGGGGCATGGCCCGCCGGGTGCTCACCGCCACCGCCACAGTGGGTATGGCTGACCTGATCCTGGCGGACGAACCCACCAGCGGTCTTGATCCGATTACAGCCAGAGAAGCCCTCACCCATCTGCGCGAACTGGCAGACACCGGCAAGGCCGTGCTGCTGATCACCCACGATATTGCGGCAGCCCTGCAGGTCGCCGACATGGTGACGGTATTCTGTGCCGGTACCACCGTGGAAGTGGCCAGAGCCGATGATTTCAAAGGCCTTGACCAACTCCGCCATCCCTATACCAGGGCTCTCTGGGATGCCCTGCCGGCCAATAGTTTTATCGGCACTATGAAACCCATCGAAAGGACCTCCGATGCTGCCGGCTGTCCTTTCCAGCCCTGCTGTAATGACCAGAATACCGTCTGTGGCCAAAGCACTCCCGAACTTAAGGACTCAGGCGAAGGCCGGGTGAGGTGTCATCATGCTTGAAGCCAGAACCCTTGCGTACCGATATGGCAAGCAGCATTCCTGGCTCTTTGACGATCTTGATCTGCAGATAACAGCGGGGGAGATTGTCGGGATGTCCGCTCCAAGCGGCCGGGGAAAATCCACCCTGGCAAAGGTACTGGCAGGCTATCTGCCCCCCGCTAAAGGAAGTGTAATGGTAGACGGACTGCCCCTGCCCAGCTCAGGCCACTGCCCGGTCCAGCTCCTGTTTCAACACCCGGAACTGGCCGTCAACCCACGCTGGAAAGTGGCTAAAATCCTGCAGGAGGGGGAGGAACCCAGTGCAGAGCTCCGCCAGGATCTCGGTATTGAACCGGCATGGCTTGACCGCTATCCCCACGAACTCTCCGGGGGGGAACTGCAACGGGTCTGCCTGGCCCGGGCACTCAGCTCGGGTACCCGATACCTGCTCTGTGATGAGATGACCTCGATGCTCGACGCCCTGACCCAGGCCCATATCTGGCGGATTATCCTGAACATTGCCCAAAGCCGGAGGCTGGGACTCTTGGTCATCAGTCATGATACGACCCTGATCGCCAAGATCTGTAGCCGCAACATCAGCTACTTTGAGGACACAGCAATCATGAGTAACTCTAGAATCTGAACATAGGTCCATGGCCACTCCCTAAAGCGTGTGGCCATGGATGCCATCCTGGCTTCTCCTATTTCACTCCCAGGACCACATAGTAACTACGGTTACCGCTGCTGATCAGCAGCAGAACGTCCTGGGTGTCGCCGCTTTTCTGCAGCACCTGTTGCAGCTCCTTGAGGCTCTGCACCGGTTGCCGGTTGACCTCTTCGATCAGGTTACCCGCCTGGATACCGGCCAACGCCGCGGGACTGCCAGGGGTCACTCCGGCAATAAGGACACCCTGTCCCTTGGCATAACCAAACTGACGGGCCAGTTCAGGGGTCAGATCCTGAAGCGACATCCCCATCTTCTGAAAAAGCTGCTGTTGCTCGGGAGCTCCAGACAGGGTTTTCATGTCAGATGGCTGCTCCGCAACCTGGACCGTCAGCTCCTGCTGTTTTCCCTGGCGAATAAGAACAAGATCAACCCTGGTACCGGGAGGGGTCATGGCCACCCGGTTGCGCAGATCCGTCACATCGACCACCGGCTTGCCGTCAAAGCTGATAATCAGATCGCCCTGTTTGATCCCACCCTTTTCTGCCGGAGAGTCCTTACTCACCTCGCTTACCAGAGCACCAGCTTGCTCTTTCAGCTTAAAGGAGCGGGCAAGGTCAGCGGTCATATCCTGAATCGCCACTCCCAGCCAGCTCCGAGTGACCTTGCCCTTTGTCAGCAGCTGCCCCTTCACCGTTTTGGCCATATTGACCGGAATGGCAAAACCGATACCCATATAACCGCCGCTGCGGGAAAAGATCGCAGTATTGATGCCGATAACCTCGCCATGGATATTGAGAAGGGGTCCCCCGGAATTGCCGGGATTGATGGCAGCATCGGTCTGGATAAAATTTTCATACTCATTGATGCCCATGCGGTTCCTGCCCTTGGCACTCACCACGCCGACCGTCACCGTACTGTCCAGACCAAAAGGACTGCCGATGGCAATAACCCACTCCCCAACCTCCAGTTGATCGGAATCTCCAAGGGGCAGATAGGGGAATTTACGGCCGTCACTGATCTTGATCAGGGCCACATCGGACTGCGGATCAGTACCGATAACCTTACCCTCCAGCTCCTGCTCACCTTGCAGGCGCACGGTGATCTTGTCGGCGTTCTCAATAACATGATTATTGGTCAGGATATATCCGTCCTCAGAGATGAGAAAGCCTGAGCCCGAAGCCTGGGTCTTAAATTGCTCAGGTTGTTGAGGAGTGGCTGGAGGCCTGAAGGATGGTCCAAAAAAATGCTGAAAAAATGGATCATCAAAGGGATTAAACTGATTCCCATGAGCCATCTCTCCTTTCTTTTCTACCCGCACATGCACAACTGCCGGTTCTGCCTTTTTGACCACCGAGGAAAAGGCCTTGGCCGATTTGTCCAAAAGCTGGATATTTTCATCCTCGGCCGCCATGCCGTTTGCCGGGAGCCAGGAGAGGCCAAGCATAAAGATTAAAAGAAGCAGAATAGGCAAGGGTGCAATCAGTAGTCGTGTTTTTCTTTTCATGATCTTGAAACCTCCTTCTATTAAAGATTAGGGGCCGTTACGAAACAACCATTACATTATAATCTATTTCGTTACGGCCCCTTATGCCGCTTACGATATAAGCATGTTATATATAGTTATTTAGTTACAACGGCTTCTTGTTATCTGCCATAATCATGGCAATGAATGCAAATGATGAATCTGGAACCCAGCCGCTACGACCGTTTTCATCATTGATCAGAGCGTAGCTGTCATGGCGTTTGATAATGCGGATCAGGCGGCCTTCTTCAATGACACCCGTACTTCCCGCACCCTCAAAAGGAGAGATCAACAGGCGGGCATCCGGGGCAATAATGACCGCCTGCTGCCAGTTCCGGTACTGTATTGCCGCCCCGGCGGAACAGAGACAAAGCAGCACCAGGCAGGCGGCGGTCAGGGAAGAAGATAGTCTGCGTGAAACCATAAAACGCAGGGTCGCAAGATGCAGCAAGGCCAAGGCCAGCAGGATGATTGCGGCCGGCACTGCCCACTGATTGAGCCCCAGGAGTCCGCCCATCTTTTGCCACCAGGGGATTTCCTTCTGAAAAAGCCCCTTTTCCCGGCGCAGCCGTTCCAGGTTGGTGCGGATATCTGCATCACCAGGGGCCAGCAGCAGGGCCCGTTCATATTCGAGAACGGCCTTGCCGGTCTGGCCATTGCGGGCATAACTGTTGGCCAGGTTATAGCACAATGAAGCCGACACACCCGCATGGGCCACCAGATCCTCGTAGATCCGGATGGCCTTGGTCAAATCACCGGCCTCATAGGCCCTGTTGGCCTCAAGAAAATTCTGACTGTTCTCCAGGTCTCCCGCCAGACACGTGCCGAGGAAGATACAGAAGGTTATGACAAAACAGAGAAAAAGCAGGGCTGATTTTTTCAGTTTCATCGAAGCTTCCTCAGTTCCTGCTCCAACTTCCCGGCATATTCGACCATCTCCTGCTGGCTGAGATGAGACTCAACCACATAGGCACCGCTTTCCGCCGTGGCAAAGAGCGCAATCAATTCGGCATCAGCGGCCAGCCGCTGACGCAGATCAGCAAGGGTAATGGCCCCCGGCTCTGTCTGCCAGATAAATCCCAGCTGTTCCTGCATGGCCTTGCGGCAGGCGGCCAGAAATTCCTGCGTGTTGCCCTGCTCGCGACTCTTTTCAATCTGACCTAAGCTGTGATCCAGGAGCTGCATCATCTCCCGGTGGCGGCAAAGGGCAGGATTGTTGGCCAGTCTTCTGGCCCGGATCTTAAGAAAAATAACCGCAACAAGAAGCAGGAACGAGATCAAAACAACTATCTGAAAGCTAGTCCGGCTTACAAGCGGAATCAAGCCCTCTTGCAGAGAACCCAATTGCGAATGAAGTGGGGCCAGATTGATTCCCGCAGCATCAGGATGTCCCGATTGTCCGTCACCGTTCCCGCCATCGCTCGCTCCCACACCATTAGGACGTCCCTGTCCGTCACCGCTGCCGTCATCTTTGGTACCCGCACCATTAGGAGGCGCCTGTACGTTATTCCCACCACTCAATTGCTCATTTTTCCCTGCATTCTCATCCTTAGTCACACGCAGAGGAATGGGATCACTCCGCAGGGTTTGATACTTCCTGGCCTCTGGGTCAAAGAAGCTGAAAGAAAGGGGGGGGATCGTTGTTTTGTCCAGATCTTTGGCCACAATGGCCTGTTCAAAGACCTTGCTTCCCTGCCCCACACGCGCTCCCGGTGTCATTTTCGAGGAAGGCGAATAGCTCTTCCAGCCCTCAGCTTGGCTGAGAACAGGGGCCTCGACCCGGTCAAAATTCCCTTTACCCTGAACAGTCATGGTCAGGGTAATAGGATCGCCAGGCCCCACCTCCGTCGGCTGCGCCTTGATCTGGAGATCAAATTTGCCGATGGCCCCGCTGAAATCAGCCGGTTTTCCTTCTATCGGCAAGGGCAGTACCTGAAGTTCCATATCCTTGCTGACAATCTGGATCTTTTTTTCCTGAAGCTGCTGCTGATTAAAAAAATCAGCAAAGAGATCATTGCCAAAAAACGGATCTCCTCCCAGAGGAGTACTCGGGCGGCGCTTATCGGGGATGAGCAGTGTCGCCTCAATGGCAATACTGACATTCTGCCTGCCCTCCTTAATCCCGGACAGGGTTCCGGGCCAGGTGAGAACGGCATAGGGGACATTGTCGACCACCTCTTCAGTCTGCGCCGGTTCCTTATTGGGCTGAGTGAGAACAAAACCGTCCCCGTTCAGCCGGGGATGGCTGTTAAGACTGGCCCTGAGTCCCCGGCGGAAATAGGCCTTGATCTCAACGGGCAGGACCTCACCGGTATAACTTTTTCGCTTGACCGGAGTGACCCGCAGAAAAGCCAACTGGCCCGCTTCATCTCCGGCCAGAGGCAACGGAGCCACCCCTCCGCCCTGCTGCGGCACCACGGCAGCAGCAGGCGTCACCTCAAAAGCAATCGCCTCCGTCTGGAGCTGCTTGCCGTCAACGGTTACGGAAATGGTCGGGATGGTATAACTTCCTGGCCTTAAGGCCTGGACCTGATAACTAGTGGAAACAGAAGATTCAGAAGATGAAGAAGAGCCAATGACAATCTGCTGCATTTTGCTCTGCCCCTGATACAGGAAGTCAAGACCTTCCACCTGCGGCAGCTCACCAATGGTGCCGTCTCCGTCATTGACAGTAATGGTAAGGGTCGCTGCCTGATCTACGGAAAAGCTCCTGGGGTCAAGCGACGCCGAAACCATAGGGGCAGCATGGGAGACAGTGGCTGCCCCCAGAATGGCCAGAAGCAGACAAAGAGCCATCCCCCTGCATTGTCCGTGAGGTCTGATATATCGTATAATTTTTACCAGTCTTTCCATGTTCCTTGTTTTTCTGCCTCTCCATTTTCCGATCGAGGAACAAAATTCAGCTTGCCCTCCTCATCCTTGAGGCGACTCAGAAGCTGCCTTGCTTCCTCACTTGTCATTCTACCCGCCTGACCTCGCTTATCATCCTGAGCTTGTTGAGCGGCAGCAGTGTTTTTCTGCTGCCCATCCTCTTTACCGGCCTCAGCGGCATGAGCAGCCTCGTCCTGCTTTGGCTTCTGCTCCTGTCCGGCAGCCTTCTCTGCCTGTTTTTTAGCATCACCAGCCTTATCCCCGGAATCCTTTTCCGGCTTGGGTGATTCTTTTTGACCGGCAGCGGAATCATTCTTTTGCTGCTGCCCTTTCTCATTCTGCTTTTCCGGCTGGCCCTGCTCACCCTTCCGGCTTTGCTGATCGCCATCCTGTTTTTGATCCTGCTTCTGGTCTTGCTTTTGGTCTTGATCCTGTTGCTGCTGATCCTGCTTTTCCTGTTGCTCTTTTTTCTGTTCTGCCTGCTGTTTTTTCAGCTCCTCCAATTTTCTGTTCACCAGATCCCGATTTGCTCTGCTATCTTTGTCCTGTGGATTCAACTTGAGGCTGCCTTCATAGGCATCAAGCGCCTGCTGCCACACTTTGACCGTCTGCCCGGGATCACTCTGGACAAGCTCTTCCCCCTTTTTGAACAGGCTGTTCCCCAGATTGTAATAGGTCTGTTCCTGCAGGCCAAGGTCCTCACTCTTGAGGGCCTCCTGAAACGAGCTGATGGCATCATCATAGAGATTATTTTTATAGGCCGCTGTCCCGGCATTATAGTGCAGCCGGGGATCATCAGGATTTTTTTTCAGGGCCTGGCTATAAAATTCCGAAGCTGTAATATAGTCACCATCGGCCCATGCCTTTTCCCCTGGTGAGGCATGGGCCTGATCAAGCCCTGCCAAAGGGATCAATAATAACAGGGCCACGCTTTTCCGGGTTAGATTTTTACGAATCCTGCGCCCCGCCGTCTTGATAAAAGGCAGCCGAAAAGAGCGTTCTGACTTCCGGCCACTGATCATGAATTCCACCATGAGCAGGAGAATAGCTGCGCCAAGCGGCCAGCTGAAGCGTTCCATCGGTTCCTTGTGCTGTTTTTCCGCCAATTCCTTTTTGGGGATGAGGGAGAGTTTCTGCTGGTAGATACGTTGCAGCCCTTCGCCATTTTTACCCAAGGGCACATAGAGCCCGCCTGCAGCCTCGGCGATGGCGGTAAGCGCCCTCTCATCCAGCTTTGAAGTGATAAATTTTCCGGACTCATCCTTCACAAAATTGCCCTGGCCACCGGACGACAACGGAATCAACTCCCCCTGAGTGGTACCAACGCCCACTGTGAAAATGGTCATGCCATTCTGTGCGGCCTTGGTGGCGGCAGCAAGCGCGTCCCCTTCCAGATTCTCTCCATCCGTGAGGAGAACAAGAATCTTATGGTTCGCATTGTTGACAAGAGAGGATTCCGCCAGATCGATAGCCCTGGCCAGATCCGTTCCTCCCCGGGGGATGGTGGTGGTGTTAACGCTTGTCAGTGAGGCCTCAAAGGCATTGTAATCAATGGTCAAGGGGCACATGAGAAAGGCTGATCCGGAAAAAGGCAGCAAGCCCACCCGGTCTCCTTCCAGCTGGCCTACAAAATCCATGATCGCCAGCTTGGCCCGCTCCAGCCGGTTGGGGCGGATATCCTCAGTCAACATGCTTTTGGAGGTGTCCAAGGCAAAGAGGATGTCAATACCCTTACGTTTGACCTCAACCCACTTGAATCCATATTGCGGACGGGCCAGGGCCAGAAAGCAGAAAAAGAGGGCCAGCAGCCACAGCCCTTTTTTCAGCAGCCGGCGGCGGGACGAGACATTCCTGGTCAGACGGCCCAGCAGGTGGGCAGTGGCAAAATTCTCCATCTGCACCTGCCGTCTCCGCTCAATCCTGCGCAAGAACAAAATGATTCCCAGACAGAGCAGCAGGCCTGTCAGAATCCACAATGGTTGGGAAAAATGTATCACTTAGTCCATTATATGTTGAAAAATATCAGGTACATTAGTGGCTTGCTGTTTACGGCAGCCGCTTGTGACTGCCCAAAAGCTCCAGCCCTATAAAGATCAGGGCCACCCCCACCAACCAGGGAAACAGCTCCCGGTAGTGCTCAAATTTTTTAATGCTCCGGGTGGTGGTCTCCATACTATTAATCTCAGCATAGACTTTTTCAAGAGACTCGGTATCGGTTGCCCGGAAATACCTGGCCCCGGTCATTTCTGCCACCTTGCCCAGGGTCTCGTCATCAATATCCACTTTTACCCGCATCATTCGTTTGCGGCCAAAGCTATCCACCACCGGCATCGGGGCCTCGCCCTTGGTACCGGCACCGATGGTATAGACCTTGATTTTCAATGCCTGCGCGGCCTCAGCTGCCACCAGCGGCGGTACGGCACCGGTATTACTCATGCCGTCGGTGAGGAGGATAAGGATACGCGATTTTGCCTCCCGATCCTGCAAGCGGTTAACCCCGATACCAATGGCCGAACCGATGGCCGTTCCATCTTCCTCCACCATGCCGATAGAGAGCGCAGCAAGACGCTGCAGCAGCCAGTCATGATCAAGGGTCAGGGGGCTGACCATATAGGGCCGTCCGCTGAAGGCCAGGAGACCGATACGGTCATTGGGGCGCTGTTCGACAAACTGCCGGATCACGGACTTGACCACATCCAGCCGGTTGGCAGGTTGCCCCTGCAGGGTAAAATCAAGGGCCTCCATGGAGCCAGAGACATCGACTGCCAGCAGGATATCAATACCACTGGCCTTGATCTCGGTGGTGGTATTTCCCAGTTGCGGCCGGGCTAATGCCAGGATCAGCAAGAGAAGGGACAGGAGCCTGAGGGCGACCAGCAGACGACCGGGCCGGGCCTTGCGTCCTTCGGCCAGAAAAGCAACCAGGGATGTTGTCGAAAAGACCAGAGCCGGAGCCGCGCCGCGTTTACCTCTGATGAGCGCCAGCAGCGGCAGCAGGGCCAGCAGCCATAAGAGTTGCGGATAGAGAAAACGCATTATCTTTTTCCTTTTTCATCTACGACCTGGGCGGTAGACTTGATAAAACTCTCCACTGCCCCTTCCATGGCCTCCATTTCCGACTGCTCGGGAATGCAATGGGCAAACTTGGCCATATCACACTGTTCCAGACACTCCTTCAGCCGGTCGTGATGTTCGTCCAAACTGTTTCCCGCCTGAAGATTACCGGCAAGACCGAGAAAAAATTCCCGGGTGGTCTGGCGGGTGGAATGAATGTGAAACCTGACCTCAACGTAGCGACGCAGAACCTCAGCAAGCTGGGCGGCATAGAGCAAGGCCTGTTCCGGATTCATCATCGATCGTAAACGGCCAAGCTCTATCAGGGCGACATCATGGGCAGAGGGCGGCTTTTCGCCTTTTTCCCGCCGTTTCCAGAAATAAATAAACAGGCCGACAATCACCAGAAGCGCAAGACCGATCAGCAACCAGAGCAGCATTATCGAAGAATCAGGGAGTTCAACCGGACCCCGGATATCATGGAGGGTGACGGCCCCTTGCGGCTGCCCCTGGGTCACGGGAGCAGATTGTCCCTGCTGCGGACCAGGAGGGCTGGCGGGAGCGACCAGCTGCAGAGGTGGATTGCCCTCGGCACAGAGAGCATTGCTGGCCATCCCCCCGAAACCAAGGAAGAAAGCCAAGACCAGACAAAGGATTCGCCCTCTCATCTCTGCCTCCTTTGCCTGGTCTTGAAAAAATTGAACAAGGCCGGGAGATAGGGTTGGTCGGTGGACAAATCAAGCAGATCAAGACCTGCAGAGCGGATGGCACGGTGCAGATCCTTCTGCCGGCTGGCTGCCAGCGCCGCATAGCCTCGGCGGATAGCCGGATCAGAAGTGTTCAGTTCCACCTGCTCACCACTCTCGGCATCTTCCAGGGTCAGCCAACCCACATCGGGGAGTTCATGCTCACGGGGATCGGAGATAATCATGGAGATCAGATCATGACGTCGGTTGGTAATCTGCAGCTTTGGCTGCAGGCGGCTCAAGGTCTCTTCAAAGGAACCGGACAGACAATAATCAGAAAGGAGAAAGGTGACACAGCGGCGCTTTGCCACCCGGTTAATGAAATCCAGGGGGACAAGCAGATCGGTCTTGGTGCCCTGAGGCTGAAAGAAGAGGATCTCACGGATAACCCGCAAGATATGGGAGCGGCCCTTTTTCGGCGGGATATACAACTCGACAAAGTCACTGAACAGGATCAAGCCGACGCGGTCATTGTTACGCCGGGCCGAAAAGGCGAGGACAGAACCCAGTTCCGCCATCATCTCACGTTTTGAGCCGGCACCGGAACCAAACTCACCGGAGGCGCTGATATCAATAATCAACATGATGGTCAGCTCGCGCTCTTCCGTAAATTTCTTGATATGAGGGACACCAGTCCGGGCCGTCACATTCCAATCGATGGCCCGGATATCATCACCAGGCACATACTCGCGTACCTCGTCAAAATTCATGCCCCGACCCTTGAAGACCGAGTGGTAATTTCCGGCCATAGTGTCGTTGACAAGCCGGCTGGTGCGTACCTCCACCTGTCGGACTTTCTTCAGAATTTCTTTGGTGATCTGAGTTTCCATGAGAAGACAATTACGAATTAATTTTCATTCATCAATGAAACGGGAATGGCCAAGCGAAAAGGTCCAAAGACAAGGCGCGCCCATCCTGAGGAACAAGGCGTACTTTTGGGTACGCCGCAGTGACGTATGAGGGAGCGCAACGCAGTATTTGGGCCTTTGCGCGACGCCATTCAGGGGACTGGGACGGTATCCAGTATCTTTCTTATAATCTCTTCACTGCTAATCCCCTCGGCCTCAGCCTCGTAGCTGATCCGCAGCCGATGCCGCATCACGTCCATGGCCGCCGATTTCACATCATCGGGGGTCACATAGCCGCGACCGGCCAGAAAGGCCAGGGCCCGGGAGACGGCCTTCAGGTTGATGGTGGCCCGGGGCGAGACGCCGGTCTCGATATAGTCATGCAGGTCAAGATGAAAGCTTTTCGGATCGCGGGTGGCAAAAACCAGGGAGATGATATAGTCCTTGATCTTGTCATCCATGTAGATGGAATCCACCACCTGCCGGGAGGCCAGAATATCCTCGGGGCCGACAATCGGATTAACCTTCGCCCCAGCGTCCGTATGATTGACCGCATCCAGGATTCTCCGCTCCTCACCCCTGCTGGGGTAATCCACCACCACCTTGAGCATGAAACGGTCGATCTGGGCCTCGGGCAGAGGATAGGTGCCTTCCTGTTCAATGGGGTTCTGGGTGGCCAGGACCAAAAAGAGTTCCGGCAACTTGAAGGTGGTATCGCCAATAGTCACCTGTTTCTCCTGCATGGCCTCAAGGAGCGCGGACTGCACCTTGGCCGGGGCCCGGTTGATCTCATCGGCCAGGATCAGCGAAGAGAAGATCGGCCCCTTCTTGATCTCAAAGGCAGTGTCTTTCGGGTTATAGATCTGGGTGCCGAGGATGTCGGCCGGCAGCATGTCCGGGGTAAACTGAATCCGCTGGAAGTCACTGTGCACACCCATGGCCAGGGTTTTGACCGCCAGGGTCTTGGCTAAACCGGGAAGTCCTTCCAGCAGAATATGGCCGCCGGTGAGCAGCCCCACCAGCAGACGTTCAACCAGATGTTCCTGGCCAATGATAACCTTGGCCATCTCCTGGCGCAGGAGCCCCAGCCAGGCTGAACTGTGCCTGACCTGTTCGTTGATGGCCTGTATGGAAATAAAGGTATCCTCGCTCTGTTGACCCGGGGAAGATCCCGGCAGCGGAGGAACGATTGCAGAGTTCGTCTGAGTGATCATGAAGACTCCTGTCCTGGGAAAAGGGAAGTACAATAGCTTATCTCCTAAGCTATCAAGATAAAGCATGTTGTCAAGCACATACCGCGAGATTGTATATAATCATTCTGCTCTCTGCTGACAACGGACGGTGTAATGACAACAAAGGGAAAAACTCATTTTTAAGCGGAGGATTGCTGCAATCTGTTCTTGTCTCATAGCCGGAACTTGTTTTCAAGCTCCGGCCATGGAGAGGGTATTCTTTTGACTTTGCCATGAACACTGTGCTACGGTTTTAACCATTGATAACTGCTGAGAATTTCAAGGACAGAGGTCGTCAAATACGCGAATCCCACACTATCCCATCAGTGTTTCGTCGCATGAAACGGAAGACTGGTATCATTACTACTGGCAGCAGCTGACGGGTTTAAGGTCGAATAATATTTTTTGATAGTGGTGTGAAAATCTCCGCCCCCTATTTTTTGTCTATTACACTGTTATGCATAAAATTGGATCTAAACATGAGCGACGATAAAAAAACTTCGAAAGTCGATGTTTCATCTACAGCTGTAGAGAAAGGAATAGATATTGCGAAAAGTTTTGTTGATAAATTGGTTTTGCCACCGATTGAAGAGCTTGGTCTTTTAATAAAGGATCAAATATCTTTTTGGCGTTTTAACAATCAAATCAAGATACTAAACAAAGCAAAATCAATATGTGAAAAAAATAAAATAAGTGTAAAGGCAATACCACCAAAATTACTTTTCCCATATCTAGAGAATGCGTCTTTGGAAGATGATGACGAGCTTCAGGATAAGTGGGCTATTCTGTTGGTAAACATGGTTGACTCTCAACAAAACATTCAGAACCATGTATTTCCGTATATTCTAAGCCAGTTGTCAAAGGACGAATTTAATTTATTGGAATCTGTGCTGATCGAAAAAAAAAGGCGCGTATCCGAGCTTGAAAATGAGCTTGCCGACTTCTTGACTAACAGATCGAACATTGAGAATGACCTCAAATCTAGGTTGATTAAGCTCAACCAAAAACTAGATAGTCTGTCACCTGATGGAAAATATATTTTTTCAAAGGAAGCTATGGAACTACGGTCGTCTATTCGTTCAACGAAAATGGAGCTCAACTCACTTGAATACAAGGAGCTCATGCTAAAAAGAAAGATAGTTGCACCTGAAAACATACCGGAGCAGAATATAAAAGAATTTGAAATGGCAAATATTATCCGCTTAGGAATAGCTAAGGTTGTCTATAAAGCTAGTGCAGGAACGCATAGTATCGATATACCCGCTAGAGATCAGGATTCTGAAATATCCGTTGATTTTGATGTAGAAATAGACACTAATACATCAACAATACTTACTGAATTAGGAGAAATGTTTATTGAAGCATGTCAGGAAAAACATGCATAACCAGCCAATAAACCACATAGAAATCAGTGAACATAATACCATTTTGAATTAATCTTATGTCCCCAATTATCTTAATGGCGCGAGGGCTGTTTCTGGAACGCACCATCTCGTTATTGAACTTTGAGACAAATAGCTTCCACAAAGGCAGGGGAACATTCTTTTGTTCTATCAACTAGATCAGTACAACTCCCACCCCAACTTTCACTCCCCCAGGCTTTGGTGCTATATTTGACTGCACGATTATTGCTAGAAAAAAGAACTCCATCGGCACCACAATCTATTGAGCCCCCCGTTACCTTGTAACCAGAGGGACAAGCTGCTACCAAGTAAAGAGTGTTACATAGATGTGAAGTAGAAGTGGCTCCGATCGTTTGAACAGTATTACACGTTTTTTAAGTGAAATTGCTGCTTGATTCTATGCTGCCTGTTCAACCGTCGGCAGCATCACGGTATACGCCTCGTCCGGTGTTCTTTTACCTAATTTTGAATGTGGCCTGGATCGGTTGTACCAGTCCAGGTATTGCATGATCGACTTGCGAGCTTCGTTGACCGAGTCATAGGCATGCAAATAGACTCGCTCGTATTTCACCGATTTCCATAACCGTTCCACAAAAACATTATCCCGCCAAGCTCCTCGTCCGTCCATACTGATCTTGGAGCCCCTATCCTTGACCGCTTTCACGAATTCTTCAGCGGTAAACTGGCTCCCCTGATCGGTGTTGACTATCTCCGGTGTGCCGTGACGATTG
>JAHJKP010000012.1 GCA_018821985.1 Pseudomonadota bacterium | reverse complement strand
CCACTTTCGCCTTGAATGCTGATGAATGTTTCCGTCTCGTTCCTTTTGCCATTTTCTGCTCCATAATCTAGCCCATTAGAGGGCATTATTTGTAGCAGATTTTCCACTTAACGGCTTGTTCAAATTTCCGGGGCCACTTCTTTCTTGATCTGGTCGTTCCAGTTCATATGCATCTTTATGTCGGTTAAAAACTGCCGGAAACGGTTATTGTGGGAGTGGTTGATTTAGCGATATATTCAAAATATATCATATGAAAAATGGTGATATATTGAGATAATTGTCGTTTTGTTGAGGTATGGTGACATGACGACTTGGGAGTAAATGTTGATAACTTGTGAGTTGGTCGGGTAACATGCGAGGATAACACGAGAAAAAGAGTGAGTTTGTCGATGCCCAAAAAGCAAGGGATCTGAACGGGGGTGGGGCTGGAGATCAATTGTTATGGGCGCGTACGGAGATGCCATTATTGCATGGAGAGCATGGAAAAATGGGCATCAATCGTCTTTGACTGAATGCCGGATTTAGGTTTTATATCGGGCTGTGATTTGAGTAAATGTTCCTGATTCTAAAAAATATGGTCGAGAATGTCTGTGTTTTTTTGTTGAGCAGCGTTTGTTAGTGTATGTTTTTTTTAAGTCTCAGAAAAGAGTATGTGTATATTTTATAGCGATAAATTGTCTCAAATAGCTATTTATCGGCTGTAAGGTAAGACTTTATGAGGAACTGGCATGGTGTGGCAGAAGGTAAAAGAGAGCTTGCGTGATGTCTTTGCTGAGAATGTATATAATCTCTGGATTGAACCCCTTGTGTGTGTACAGTGTGATGACGAAAGTATACGACTTGCCTGTCCGGATCGATTCTATCGCGCGCATCTGGCCCAGCATCATCTTGGCCTGATTCAGGATCAGGTGAATACGATAGATGGCTCTCAGAGGCAGGTTGTGTTATGTGAGGCCAGCCAGAAGGCCCTGCCTGCCTCTCCACAGGCAAGTCAGTTACGTCTGCCTCATATCCCTGTCGGCGGGTCGTCGGTACGGGCACTGCACCCCCGTTATATCTTTGATGAGTTTATGGCAGGCGACAGTAATCTCTTGGCCCTGTCGGCTTGTAAGTCTATGGTTTCAGGCACTGATACCGTTGGCCCTTGTCTGTATATCAACAGTTCCACGGGGCTTGGTAAGAGTCATCTGACCCATGCTGTCGCCCATCAGATCCTGTCCACCTCTCCCTCGGCCCGGCTTCATTATCTCACCGCTCAGCAATTTTCGGCTGAGATGGTGCGCAATATTCAAGCCAATAGCATGGATCATTTTAAACGTAAATATCATGATCATTGTGATATCCTGCTGGTGGAAGATGTTCATTCGCTGACCGGTAAAAAAAAGACCCAGGAGGAGTTGAACGAGCTTCTTGATTCCCTGATTAAAGGTGGAAAAAGGGTTATCCTTACTGCTAATAGCGTTCCTCGGGATCTGAATGGTATTGATGATGAGTTTCGTTCACGTATGACCTCCGGGCTGGTTACCACTATTGAAGCGCCTGATATTCAGACCCGCCACCGGATTGTGCATAAGAAAGCAGAGTTGCAGGGGCTTTTACTTGCTGAGGAGTTTATCGCCTATCTTGCTCAACACATAAAGGGTGATGTGCGCCAGATTGAATCGGCCATTCTTGCTATCCGGGCCAAATCTGCCTTGATGGGTGGTGAGGTTGAGATGGCCCTTGTCCGTGAAGTGGTTGAAGGAATTGTTGGAGCTCCGAAAAATCTCTCGGCGATGACGATTGGTGAGTTTGTCAGTACCCAGTTTAATGTCAGTGTTAAGGAGATGCAGTCACGTACCCGTAAAAAGACCATCGTCTTTCCGCGCCAGGTTGCCATGTATCTCAGTCGGCGCCATACTCAGCAGTCGCTGGCAGATATCGGCAAGGCCTTTGGACGTGATCATGCAACTGTGCTGCATGCAATCAAGGTGGTGACAGACCGTATCACGCGTGATGTCTCTGTCTCGGCCCAAGTGGAGTTGCTGAACAGAAAAGTGAAACAGATCTAGGGGGGAAACGATAACGTTCCTTCTTTTCAGGGACTGTGTACTCTCTTTTTTTGTAATCAAGCGGCCCGTGGTGTCTCCACGGGCCGCTTGATTTTTATGCTCTTATCTGCTATGAAAATATGCGGGTGTCCGTTGAGGAAGCAGATGGGGATGTGTCTGGCTGCAATGTCTTACCTCCTGGCTGGTCCTTGGATTGTTTCTGCCTCTCCCTAACTTCCAGGGCAGGGGATATGGTATTGTTTTACGCAGTAATGGAGATCACCGCGTTGCTGGAAATAGTAGATGTTTCGCGCCACTTCGATGACTTCGTCGCCTTGGATAAGGTCTCTCTGCGCATAGAAGCTGGGGAGTTCTTCACCCTGCTTGGGCCGTCTGGCTGTGGAAAAACAACCTTATTACGTCTTCTTGCCGGATTTGATCAACCGGATGGCGGCGACATCCTCCTTGAAGGCAAAAGTATTATCTCTTCCCCCCCCGAGCAGCGCCCTCTTCATACCATATTTCAGAATTACGCCCTCTTTCCCCATATGACGGTGGCCGAGAACATTGCCTTTCCCCTGCGGATGGCAGGAATCACCAAAAAAGATATCCAGTTCCGGGTGGCAGAGGCCCTCGAAAATGTGCGTCTGCCCGACAAGGTCAGGCATTATCCGGATGCCTTGTCCGGTGGTCAGAAACAGCGTATTGCCATTGCCCGGGCCCTGGTGAATCGTCCCCGGCTCTTGTTGCTGGATGAGCCTTTGTCGGCGCTTGATGCCAAGTTGCGTGAACAGATGCAGATTGAGCTCATCAACCTGCAGAAGGATATCGGGATTACCTTTGTCTATGTGACCCATGATCAGGGTGAGGCCCTAGCCCTTTCACACCGGATTGCGGTGATGGATCAGGGCAGGATTGTCCAGGTGGATGTCCCTGAGCGGTTGTATGGATTTCCCAACAGTCGTTTCGTCGCTGATTTTATCGGGAAATGCAATCTGCTGGAAGGGTATGTTCACGAACAGCAGGGGGATTCTGTCACAGTGGAGCTGGATGGGTTAGGAATGGTGCATGTATGCAGGTCAGAGACGAAATGTGTCGCCGGTAGTCGTTGCGCCCTGACCCTGCGTCCTGAAAAGATTCGGATTGCCGCCAACGTGAGTCCCACAGGCGATGAATCCCATTTTAGCGGCTCTGTCCATGACATGCTCTATCTGGGAGATGTGACCGTCTATATTGTGGCCCTGTCTAATGGCCTCCTGCTTGAAGCCCTGTTGGCCAATTCTTCGTCCGGGCGGACCAACTTCTTTGAGGTCGGTGATTTCGTTGAGGTCGCCTGGTCATGTGACGCCGGCCATCTGGTGCTGGAGTAGTACCATGCAGGGAAAGGCCTGGTATAAGTATCTCTTGTCTCTGCCGCCTATGGCGTATCTGTTGATATTCTTTGCAACTCCCACCTTGATCATGCTCTTGGCCTCATTCCGCTATGCCGGGGAATATGGTGGACTGGCACCCTGGTATCTTCATGAGAGTGGCCGTCTAACTCTGGATCTGACCCTTGAGAACTGGCAGCGTCTGCTGGAGACGGATATCTATCTGCGACTGTTTTTGAAGTCAATAGGATATGCCGTGGCCACTACCCTGATCTGTATGGTCATGGGCTATCCATTGGCCCTGATGATCGCCCGCAGTGGCCGGAAAAATCGCGATTTCCTTCTCCTGTTGGTGATCCTGCCCTTCTGGAGTAATTTTCTAGTTCGTATCTATGCCTGGATGATCATCTTCAGTCCGGTCGGGGCCTTGACCCGGATGCTCAACGGGGTCCTTGGCCTCATCGGCATGGGGCCGGTCACCCTCATGTACAGTCCGACGGCGATGCTTGTCTGTTTGGTCTATGTGCATCTTCCCTTTATGGTTCTGCCCTTGTATGCGAATCTCGAAAAACATGATCTTGATATGCTCGATGCGGCCCAGGATCTAGGCGCTGGCAAATGGCGGCGTTTCTGGCTCATCACCTGGCCTTTGTCTCTGCCGGGTATCACCGCAGGTTCAATTCTGGTCTTTATTCCAGTCCTTGGCATGTTTGCCATCCCCGATCTGCTTGGTGGAACCAATGGAATCATGATTGGCAATGTCATCAAGCAGCAGTTCATGGAGTCTCGAGACTGGCCTTTTGGCAGCGTCCTGTCAATGGTGCTGACCGTGACCGCAGTGGCCGTAGTCCTGCTGGGCTCTTGGCTTGGCAGGCGACGTTGAGGCGATGATGCGGAAGAAAAACTTGCTTTTGTGGATCAGCGCCACACTTGTCTATCTCTTTCTCTATCTGCCTCTGGTTCTGGTGGTGGTCTTCTCGTTTAATGACTCCAAGTTAAACGCGGAATGGGTCGGATTTACCTGGAAGTGGTACGGGAAGCTCTTGCACAATAGGGAGATGCTGACAGCGGCCATGAACTCGTTGATCATTGCCACTGTCAGCGCCGGGGTGGCCACTATCCTCGGCACCCTGGCGGGGATGGCCATGTCTCAATGCCGCTTGCGTCTCTTGCAGTTTCTGGTGCTCTCTCCCATTGCCATGCCGGATATCCTGATGGGGGTCAGTCTGCTGCTTCTCTTTATCATGGTGAATATGACCCTGGGCCTCTTGTCCATCATGCTGGCCCATATCACCTTCTGTATAGGATTTGTGGCTCTTTCGGTGCAGGCGCGGATGTCGAGCATGGATCCGGCTTTGGTGGAAGCGGCTCGTGACTTGGGAGCCTCGCCCTGGCGCTGTTTCCGGGATATTACCCTGCCTCTGCTGATACCCGGAATCCTGGCCGGCGCACTTATGGCCTTTACCTTGTCTATTGATGATTTTGTAATCACCTTTTTTACGGCTGGTGTCGGCAGTTCAACCTTGCCGCTGCAGATCTATTCCATGGTCAAGATTGCGGTGACCCCTGAGGTCAATGCGGTGTCAACCCTCTTGATGCTGCTCACTCTGGTGGTGATTACCACGGCGTCAAGGTTGTCTCCCGCAATTTTTCGTGGCGAATAAATTTAAATTCGTTTCTTCAATGGAAGCGGAAAGAGATCCATTTAACAAGAGGAAAATGACATGAAGAGCTTACTGGGTTTACTGTTACTGCTATTGGCTTCCCCTGTTTTTGCCGGTGAGGAACTGCATATATTCAACTGGAATGACTATATGTCGGAAGAGGTGGTTGCCCGTTTTGAAAAAAGTTGTAACTGCAAGGTGGTTCAGGATTATTATTCCGGCACCGAAGAAATGATGGCTAAGCTTCTGGCTGGCGCCAGTGGCTATGACCTGGTCGTTCCCACTCAGAATGCGGTGCAGGCCCTGATTCAGCAGGCTTTTCTCGAGAAACTGGATAAAGGCGCCCTGGCCAATATCAAAAATCAGGATCCCGGCTTTCTCAATCGCTCCTATGATCCCGGCAATGTCTATTCCCTGCCCTACGCCTATACCACCACCCTGATTGGTTTTAATGAGCAACGCCTGAAGGAGCAGGGGATCGATCCCACCAGTTGGGCGGTCATCTTTGATCCTCAGGTCTTGGAGAAGATCAAAGGAAAAGTGACGGTCATGGATGACACTGATGAACTGTTCGCCGCAGCCCTCAAATACCTTGGCTATTCGGTCAATGATGTGGATGAGAAGCATCTGCGGGAGGCGCAGCAGGTGATCATGACGGCAAAGCCGTATTGGGCTGCCTTTAATTCGTCAAGCTATATCAAGGAGTTGACCGTTGGTAATATCTGGGTTGCCCATGGCTATTCCAGCGATATGGTCCAGGCCCGTAATGATGCCCTGGAGGCCAAGCGGGATTTTACGGTTAATTTTATCCTGCCCAAAGAAGGGGCGGTGCTGGCCCTTGACAATATGGTCATCCCCAAGGGAGCCAAGAATAAAAAACTGGCCATCCAGTTTATTGATTTTTTGATGGATGGCAAAAATGCAGCCGGTCTCAGTAATGATGTGGGCGCTGGTAACCCTAATGCCGCTGCTTTGCCTTTTATTAATCAGGAGCTTAAGCAGCTTACCGCCATTTTCCCTGATCAGAAGGTCTTGGCTACTCTGGAAACATTGGAGGCTACCAACACTAAGGTTCGGCGCTTGAAAAATAAGTTATGGACCGAGATTAAGCTGAAGTAGGCCTTGGGTGTTGAGGTCGAGAGGCTGAAGAGGCTTTTATTATTCCCATGCTTGGAGTGTGGGAATAATAAAAAATTTCAGTTTTCAATCTGATGCGGTCAGTAGTTCCTTTCCTTTATTATAAGAACTTGAACTTATGCGATTCTTCCATTTTTCTCTTCTCTCCCTTTTACTTTCTCTTATCTGCTTTCTGTCTGCGGCTCACGCTGATCTGCCGGATATTCCTGCTGCCATTGAAACACAGCTGTATCAAGGGACAGTGGAAGAAGTTACCGCCTTTATTGCTAAGCGGCAGGCCCAGGTTGATGGGCTTATTGCCCAGCTCTCGACCGATATGCAGAAGGTGAAAGGGGAGGAGGATCAGGTTGTTTTTACTGCTCTTCTTGATCTGTTCCAGGGACTTTCCTTTCAGTTGAAAAATCTGCAGGCTGAGTTGGCCAGGCCGGAGATTCCGTCCCTGCAGGCTCCAGCCCTTGGTTCTCCACCCTACAATCTGGCCTTATTTGATGCAATGGCCTCCTTTCAGCAGAAAGCTGCTCAGCAACTTGGGCTGTATGAAGAAAATATTGCATATGGAGTGGCCAGGATTGCTGCTCTGAAGGATGAGTTGACGACTTTGATGCCTCTTTATTCCCAAATGAGAACAGAAGGGAGCAGCAGGACTCAGGCCTATGAAAAGTTGGCGTATATCCTGAGTCTGCAACATGAATACGCCATTCTCCAGCTTAAAAAGCCGAAATTGAACAAGGCCTTGACTGATACACGTAGTCTTGCCAAAGAGGCCGCAAACCTGTCGGAGCAGGTTTTTGAGAAATTACAGATTAGCAAAGATGATATTGGCGCCCTGAAAAAAAGGTTAGATTCGTTGAACGAGCGTCATGTCAGCAGTCTTGCAAGATTGAATGCAGAGTATTTAGAGCTGAATAAGCAGAGTGTGGTTGCCGAATCAAAACTGGATAAAGCCCTTACTGCCATTGGCCAGGAGGCGAAAGAAGAGACGGGCGCAGATGTCAAGGAGGGCGAGCAGCAGCGGCTTGAGCTGCTGCTCGATGCGATCAGGTTCCGCCAAAAGGCCATTATTCAGGAAAAAATGAATCTGGATCTGGTGGTCAAGGGCATGATGTTCAGGCAGGAATGGCTCACTGCCTATGTCGAGATGGCCCGAGGGAAAAAGCCCTCTGCTTTTTTAGAAACATGGTCGAGAAATGGCGAGGAGCTGATTGCCAAAAAGGATGTCCTGGTTCGGGACCTCTCTCTGGCCACTCAACAGAGAGCTGATCTGACCCAGCGTCTGGTGGCCATCACCAACAAGGTGCGATCCTCCATTAACGGGGATTCCCAGATGAGCACCTTTGCCAGGCAGGCAG
This sequence comes from Pseudomonadota bacterium, assembly GCA_018821985.1. Classification (GTDB taxonomy): domain Bacteria; phylum Desulfobacterota; class Desulfobulbia; order Desulfobulbales; family Desulfocapsaceae; genus UBA2270. Next base: position 169,211 of record JAHJKP010000012.1, on the reverse strand, counting down.
AACAGTCAACAGGGACTCTTGATGTCTATATTTTTGCTATTGCTGATAATATTCATGATCTGACCAGGTTAAGTGAAGAGATAGAGCTGATTTTGCAGCTTCTGCGGAACAGGATGGGCAGCGGTGAGCGGTTGCTGAGCTGGGGGATGGCCTATCTGGCCGATAACTGGGAGCTGAGCAGGAACGTCCTGTTTTATCCTCTGGTCACCATTGGTGAAACATCAATTACCTTGATCAGTATCTGTAAGGTGATTTTCCTGTTGTTGATTGGGGTGCGGTTCTTAAGGGCCATCCGCCGGAAGACAGCGAATCTTTTAACTGAGAGAACTGCCATGACGCCGGGGGCGGTCAATTCGATGACCACCCTTGTCTATTATGCCGCGTTGGTTCTCTGTATCCTTATTGTTCTTTCAACTATTGGTTTTAATATCAGCCAGTTGGGCATTATTTTCGGGGCACTGAGTGTGGGCCTGGGTTTTGGTCTGCAGACCATCTCCAATAATTTTGTCAGCGGTATTATCCTGCTCACGGAACAGCCAATCCAGGTTGGCGATTATGTGGAGTTGGAAACAGGGGTGACCGGCGAGGTCAAAAAGATCTCAATTCGGGCCACCATTGTCAGGACCTTTGACGGTGAAGATGTCATTGTTCCTAATTCTGAACTCGTTACCAACCGGGTTAATACCTGGAGCTATGAAGATAATTGGCGGCGATTGAAGATCCCTTTTGGGGTTTCCTACGATTCCGACCCCATTGAGGTGGTTCGCCTGGCCGAAGAGGCAGCCCGGGAAGTCCATTTTACCAAGGAAGACAGTGATCATCCCCTGCGCATCTTTTTTGAAAGTTTTGGGGACAGCAGTCTGGACTTCTCGATCAGACCCTGGTGTTGGATGAATCAGATACATGCCCAGTCAGGTATGCTTAGTGACTATTATTTTGTCCTTTTTCGGAAATTGAAGGAGGCGGGAATTGCCATCCCTTATCCGCAGACAGATTTGCATATTAAATCAATTTCGCCTGAGGTGCTGGTGGTACTACAAAACATGGATTCAGCGCAGGGACAGGGGAAAACTGGTGAAAGCGGGGGGCAGAGTGAGGAACAAAAGATCGTGTAACGATTCTTTTTATCACTCCTTTTTATTTTCACAGGGATGATATGGTTGCTTGCGATGCATGTGGTTCAGAGTGTACAATAAAACTGTTCTGTAAGATTGATGTCTCTGGCAGGAATTGTGAAGGATGATTTTCAAGGTGACCCGGATTGTGGTGCAAGGAAGGGTACCAGAGACAGCAAACCTGCGGCAGGGGTAGCTGCCGTTTTTAAGGCAATGTTGGTGATTTAATGGATTTTACTGCTCTTCCTAAAAAATATACCGAATATAAAAGTGCAAAGATAGCGGTTCTGCCCATCCCCTATGATGGGACAGCGACTCTGCTCAAAGGCTCTGATCTTGGGCCGCAAGCCATATTGGCGGCGTCATCCCGTCTTGCTTTGTTTGATCTTGAAACCAATTTTGAGGTCTATAGGCAGGGGATCTGCACCTTGCCCCCGGTTTTGTCTCGGGATAATCCCCTCGATATGATTGATGAGGTGCGGCAGCAGGCGAATCCTCTCTTTCGTGACGGTAAGCTGGTGGTAGGCATGGGTGGCAAGCATCTGGTGAGTATCGGTCTGATCCAGGCGGCCATGGAGCGCCACAGCGAACTCAGTGTGGTTCAATTTGACGCCCATGCCGATCTGCGCCCCATTGACGCTGAGGCCGGGTACGGCAACTCCTGCGTTATGACCAGGGTGAATGAGATGTGTAATTCCGTACAGGTTGGAGTCCGCAGCATGGATAAGGATGAGCGTGCTAAGGTTGATCTGGATCGTATGGTGTTTGCCCGTGATCTCCATTATCACGGGGTGAGCGCGGCGAGCGATGCCTTCGACATGCTCAGTGACACCGTCTATATCACTATTGATCTTGATGTCCTTGACCCTTCTTGCATGCCTTCAGTGGAACGACCGGAACCTGGCGGCATCGATTGGTATATGCTCATCAGGCTTATTCGCCAGGTGGCCAGTGAAAAAAGGATTGTCGGTCTGGACGTGATTGGCTTGGTGCCGCAGCCAAACCATCCGGCAGCCGATTTCCTGGCAGCAAAACTCATTTACCGGATTTTAAGTATGATATTTTCCCGTTAAGAGAGAGGGCTCCCTGCAGAGATGGAGTGATGCAGTGAAGGATAAATAATATTTTCTTTGTACATTTATTCTTCACTGCATGAGAATAAATGTACAAATATGACTTTTTATGTCCAATGGGTACAATATGTTGCCCATGAAAGGAGAACTTATGAGAAATGTATCTTTAATTATTCTTGCCCTTTTACTTCTTGATGGTTGCACTCAGGAGACGCAGAATAAATTTGGCAGGGCTGTTCAGAATTGGACAGGAACAAACGGGGTTCTTGAGGTCTATGCGGGGGAAAAGTTGGTGAAGCGTTTTTTGAAGATTGATAAGCTTACCACTGCTTCTGCCACTGATGGCAAGCAAGAACGTCCCTATCGTTTTGGATATGGTGTGTTGGACGAAAATCTGAATGGGGTGACCGATAGCGATGAAAAGAAAGTCTATTTTGAGTTCAGTGATTATTCAACATCCTATATTTTCTATGAAAATCCAAGATAGGTGGTACGGAACTTTGATCTCTTTCAGCTTTCGGTTCAGCTCTTTTTGCTGGTAAATGAAACTGCGGATCTCTTAAATATCACTCTGCCTTAAACTCCATTCCTCTTGTCCTTCAATCTTCAGATCGGAAGTGCCTATAAATAGATCAGTGCAGGGAGCCGGCCAGCTGTCTTGCCAGTCTCCGTACCTCCAGCATGGTTGTCTCGATGTCGAAGGTCTGGATTTTTTTATCAGCCATGACCATGCGGCCATCAATGATGACGGTATGGACATCGGCACCATTGGCACCATAAACGAGCAGATCCTGATTGTAGCAGGGGGTCAGGTGGGGCTGCTGCATGTCGAGAAGAATGAGATCGGCCTTGTATCCCGGACGCAGTTGGCCAATGTTGCCCAGTCCCAGCAGCTTGGCGTTGTTGATGGTGGCGCAGGTCAGCGCCTGTCTGGCCGAAATGGATGTGGCGTTCAGGGTATGGAGCTTCTGGGTTTTGCTCAACAGATCCATCTCTCGAAACATGTCCAGGCTGTTATTGCTGGCGCAGCCGTCGGTGCCTAAGCCCACCTGGATTCCGTGCTCGATCATAGCAGACACCGGGGCTGTACCTGATGCCAATTTCAGATGGCTCTGGGGGCAGACTACCACTCCGGCCCGAGTCTTGGCAAGCAGGGTGAGATCCTCTTCATCGAGCCAGACGCAATGGATGCAGATTGTCCCCGGGTCAAGCAGGCCGAGGGCGTTCAGGTGTCTGATCGGGCTTGTCCCACGAGCAGCCTGAATCATTGCCTGTTCCTGGCTGCTTTCCGCCACATGGATAAAGAAGGGCACCTGTCTCTCTGTTGCGACTCTCTTGGCCTGTTGCAGGGTTTCAGAGGAACAGGTGTAGGGTGAATGGGCAAAGATGGCGGGGGTGATTCGGGGATGTTTGTCTTGCCATTCATCTAGGAATTCGCTTGCCGTCTCCAGGTTTCTAGCAGGGTTCGGTACGCCGGGGGCTGGAAAATCAATGAGTCCATGGGCGGCAATCGCCCGTAATCCCGTGTCAACAAAGGCCTGTGCTGCCTGTCCTTCAAAGAAATAGCCATCGGCCACAGTGGTGGTGCCCGAGAAGATCATCTCGGCGGCTGCCAGTTTGGAGCAGTGATAGACCATCTCTTCGTTTACATGCCTTGCTTCTGCAGGAAAGATATATTTGCTCAGCCAGGTGGCAAGTTCCAGGTCATCGGCCATACCACGAAAGAGGGTCATGGCGCAGTGGTTGTGGGCGTTGATCAGTCCCGGCATCAGCAGCTTGCCTTGGCCATCAATGATTGTAGTCGCCTGGGATGTATCTGCTTGCGGCATGGTTTCCGTTGTGCCAATTGCTACAATCGTATCACCTTTGGTCTGTAGCGACGCATTGGCAAGGAGAGGGGCATTGGGAGCTGTCAGCAGAGTGCAGTTGTGAATAAGAATAGAATCTGTCATTGTGTCCGGCATGGGAAGGGTGAGATGGGGTGGTGGTTAAAAAGAGGGGCATTTTCCATGGTCGCAGGGTATAATACTTTATTTAAGAATTTTTGTAACTGTTGCTAGTGCTGATACTAAGAAACATTAAGATTTAAGATCTACGTGTTTATTGAAATACGGCGATCCTTTTTTTAGGAGTAGTTCATGGGCTTTCGTTGTGGCATTGTCGGCTTGCCAAATGTTGGAAAATCAACAATATTTAACGCCTTGACTGCCGCCGGTATTGAGGCGGCCAATTATCCTTTTTGTACCATTGAGCCCAATGTCGGGATTGTGGCCATGCCTGATTCCCGTCTGGATGCTCTAGCAATTCTTGCTAAAACCAAAGTTAAAATCTCTACCCAAATGGAGTTTGTCGATATTGCCGGACTGGTTAAAGGGGCCAGCCAGGGTGAAGGGTTGGGTAACCAGTTTCTTGGTCATATCAGGCAGGTGGATGCCATTATCCATGTGGTGCGCTGTTTTGAAGATGAGAATGTTGTCCATGTAGACGGTTCCATTGATGCGGAGCGTGATCGAGAGATTATCAATATGGAGTTGATCCTGGCCGATCTGGACACTGTCGATAAGCGGTTGAAGAAGACCCTCAGCCAGGCCAAGTCAGGGGACAAGGTCTTCAAGGCCCAGGCAGTATTCTTAGAGAAACTGCATGCGGCACTCGATGCTGGACAACCGGCCCGCACTGTGGTGGCCGATAGTGATCTGGAGCGTGATCTGCTGCGAGATCTCTGTCTTCTTACGACCAAGCCGGTTCTCTATGTGGCCAATGTGGCCGAAGAAGACGCCCTGCAAGGTAATGCCCATGTGCGGGCCCTGGAAGAGGCCGCCCGCCGCGAGGGGGCTTCCGTGGTGATTATTTCCGGTAATATCGAGCAGGAACTGAGCCAGTTGTCGGCTGAAGAACAGAAGGAATTTCTGGCTGATATGGGGATGAGCGAGCCTGGATTGAACCGGCTGATCAAGGCGGGATATGAACTCCTGGGTCTGATCACTTTTTATACGGTGGGTGAGAAGGAAACCAGGGCCTGGACTATTGCCAAAGGAACCAAGGCACCTGGGGCGGCCGGTAAGATCCACTCGGATTTTGAGCGTGGATTTATCCGGGCAGAAACCATTGCCTATGAGGACTTTATTGCCTGCGGGAGTGAGGCGGTGGCTAAGGAGAAAGGCTTGATGCGTTCTGAGGGCAAGGAATATGTGGTGGCCGATGGAGATTGTCTTCTTTTCCGTTTTAATGTTTAGAGGCCGTTATGCAACTAGCAGGGTCTTTTTCTTGCAAGTTTTGTTTACGGCCTCTTATGCCGCTTCAAGGAAACAGCCAATCTTTTCCGGCTGCTTCCTTGAGTGGCGTCTGCCCCGTTAATGGCCAAAATTAAGCGATAAAATTAAGACGAACTAGCCATGCACAAGATACAGTTTGTGGATCAGTTGAAAGAGGGCGACCGGTTGGAGGATGTTTTTCTGGTCAAGACGGCGCGCCTGGCCGAGACCCGGGCCGGCAAACCCTACCTGATTCTTGAGGTTGTCGACCGGAGCGGCGAGATCGGCGGGCCTATCTGGGATCAGGCCGAGGAGTATCAGGGGATTTGTCAGGTCGGTGCTTTTGTCCATTTGACAGGTCAGGTTCAGACGTATCAGGCTAAGTTGCAACTTAAGATTGATTATGTCCGGGCTGTAGATCGTGGTGAGGTTGACCTTGCTGATTTTATCCTGGTCTGTGATCAGGATCGTGCGCGTTTGGCCAGGGACCTGCAGGCCCTGGTCGCCTCGGTGAAAAATCCTTTTCTAAAAAAACTGTTGCAGTTTTTTTTCAAAAAAGAGCCCATGTGGCAACGTTTTCAGGATGCCCCGGCAGCGAAAGGGATTCATCACGCCTATGTCGGTGGCCTGCTTGAGCATTCTCTCTCCGTTGCCCGTATTGCCGATGGCCTGGCCGCTCATTATTCCGGGGTGGATCGTTCTTTGCTGCTGACTGGTGCTCTGCTCCATGATATTGGCAAGGTGGAAGAGCTGGCCATGGATGTGGCTCTGATTAATTATACTGCCCAGGGCCGGTTGAAAGGCCATCTGGTCATGGGCAGCGAGATGGTGGCCGAGGCGGCGGTGCATATTAAGGACTTTCCGGCGGAACTTCTCACCCAACTGCAACATCTGATCCTCAGTCATCATGGCCGTCAGGAGTTCGGATCGCCCACTGTGCCCATGACCATTGAGGCCTTTCTTCTCAGTTTTGTCGATGATCTGGATGCCAAGATGAATCTGATGGAACAGTTGCGGAAGAAGATGAAGGAGCCAGGTCTGCAGTGGACCGAGTATCAGCGATCTCTCGAGAGATATCTTTACCTCGGTCCTCTGGAGTCACGAGAGGTAGAGGTGGAAGAAATCCTGGCTGAGCGGCGGGTGGGGGCGCTGCCATCGCGCCAGCAGACGCTTTTTTAGGTGCCTATGAAATCAACAGCAAGCAGAGAACAGGTAAGAGGATGGGCATAAGACCAGAACAACTGACTCCTTCTTTTTCCCGTCTGGTCGGGCAGGAGAAGGCCAGGACGTTGCTGGGTCGAGCACTGGAGTCTGGGCAACTGGCACATGCCTATCTGTTCCGGGGGCCGGACGGGGTAGGGAAACAGCTCTTTGCCAGAAGTCTGGCCGCGGCAGTGAACTGCCGGCAGCGGCAGGGGATGGATGCCTGTGGTCATTGTTCATCCTGCCGGAAATACAGCTCGGAGAATCACCCTGATTTTCTGGTGATCAGTCCAGAAAAAGGGACTATCAAGATCGACCGTATCCGCGAGATGACCCAGGCGCTTTCCTATCCGCCCTATGAGTCTTCCGTCCGGGTGGTTCTGTTGGAGGATATCCATACCATGCGGGCGGAGGCGGCCAATAGTCTGCTGAAAACCCTGGAAGAACCGCCTGATAATAATTTACTGATCCTCACTGCGGCAGCCGCCCGGGAGGTCTTGACCACCATCAGCTCCAGGTGTCAGGTGGTGCCTTTCTTCAGTCTGGGGCAGGAGGAGACGGTTCAGGTTCTCTTGCGGGAAAAGCCTGACCTCGACCATGAAACTGCCGGGCTCCTGGCCAGGCTTTCTGAGGGGTGTCCCGGGCAGGCCTTGCTCTTCTTCAGAAGTGAGATGGTTGCCCTCTGGCGGGAGGTGGTGGCTCTGGTCTCTGATCCGCAGAATGACGGTAACAGAGATGTTGGGTTGCTGCTGCAGGCAGCCGAGAAAATGGCGGCCTTGAAGGAAGATCTGCTGCCTCTTTTTGGTCTCTTGCGTATCTGGTTGAGAGACCTACTGGTTGCGGATTCTCTGGGCCAGGAGAAAGATAATTTACAGTCCACGGGTGAAGGGCCGAAGGGGAATAACTGGAAACGCTGGAATTCCCGTCACCTTTTTGATAAACTGCAGACTATTGACAGGGCTGAAAAAGAACTCGGCAGGAATTGTAACCGTATCCTGGTGTGCGAGGTGCTTCTTTTTCAGTTACAGCAATAATTACTTAGGAGCCGTTACGAAATAATTTGTCTCTTTATAAAGATTTCCTTGCGGTGCAGCTTGCTCAGTCTGTTAATTGACAGCTTAGAAGATTACGGACTATCCACCTGAATCATTCAGGTTATAATAATCTCAAAACATTATATATTCATGTCGAAACAGCAGGGCGAAAAAGCGGTGGAGCAGGAGCGGGCCGAGGAAGAACAGATCTTTTTTTACCGTATCCGTTTTCGGGAGAAAGGGCAGGAGTTTACGGTATCGTCAGAGCTGCCTGATCTGAAGGCTCAGGATGTGGTGATGGTCAAAACAGATCATGGTGCTGAACCTGCAAGCATTATAAGTAGAGCTGCGTCCTGTCATGGATGTGAACAGAAACGCCGGGCCTCCTATGCCTTGGTAAGACGGGCAAATCAGGAAGAGATGGGGAGATATGCAACCATTACGCCCTGGGAAGAAACGGCTTTCAGGGCGTGCAAATTACTTATTGAGCAGCATAAATTGCCCATGCGACTTGTGCGTGCTGAACGTTATTTTAACGGCAGTAAAATAGTTTTTTATTTCACTGCTAATAATCGTATCGATTTCAGGGATCTGGTAAAGGATTTGGTGTTGGAATTTCATACCAGGGTTGAGATGCGGCAGGTGGGGGTACGTCACGAGACCAAGATGATTGGCGGCCTTGGCACTTGTGGCCGTGAGTTGTGTTGCTCTGTCTTTATGGATAAATTCGATTCAGTGTCGATCAAGATGGCTAAAGAACAGGACCTCCCTCTGAATCCAACCAAGATATCCGGGGTCTGTAATCGTCTGCTTTGCTGTCTGACCTATGAATATTCCACTTATCGGCGAGAGCGGAAAGGGATGCCCAAACCCGGCAAACGGATCAAGATTGGAGAAGATCAGTTTCAGGTAAGACGGCAGCATCCTTTGCAGCAAACCATCCTTGTCAGTGACAGCCAAGGAGAAAGTCATCTGTTGAGCAAAGAACAATGGCAGGGCTGTGAACCTGTAAAAGTTGAGGAGAGCGGGAAGAAGGAAAAGAAGTAAGGGTAATTGACCATTAACTACTGAAAATTAACTACTATCTACTCGTCGCATGTGACGATGTGAACGATGACAACCTATATTACAACCCCGATTTATTATGTAAATGCCCAGCCCCATCTGGGACATGCCTACACCACGATTGTGGCCGATGTCTACAGCCGGTTCTGTAGGTTATGTGGTGACGACGTCCGATTTCAGACGGGCACCGATGAACATGGTGACAAGATCGCCGAGGCGGCAATAAAAGAGCAGGTGTCGCCTAAGGAGTATGTGGATCGGATCAGCGCTCTCTACCGCGAGAGCTGGCCGCAGCTTCATATCCGCCCTGATAATTTCATCCGGACCACGGATGCAGTGCATATCGCGACGGTCCAGCGTATCCTGCAGCAGGTGTACGACCAAGGTGATATCTATTTTGGTGAATATACGGGATTGTATTGTAAAGGTTGCGAGCGTTTTCTGACCGAGAAAGAACTGGTCAACGGTAACTGTCCCGATCATCAGCGACCTCCCGAAGCGATCACGGAGCAGAATTATTTCTTCCGCATGTCCAAATATCAACAGCAGTTGATTGATCATATTCAGGCGCATCCTGATTTTATCACCCCAGAGCGTTATAAAAATGAGGTTCTTTCCTTCCTCAGTGAGCCTCTGGAGGATCTTTGTATCTCCCGTCCCACCTCAAGATTGACTTGGGGGATTGCCTTACCCTTTGATCAGAACTTTGTCACCTATGTCTGGTTTGATGCCCTGATAAATTACCTCACTGGAATCGGTTATCCTGAAGGAGAGTCCTTTCATAAATACTGGGCAGTGGCCGAACATGTGATCGCCAAAGATATTCTCAAGCCCCATGCCATCTACTGGCCCACCATGCTGCTCGCCATGGATCTCCCCCTGTATCAGCGGCTCCATGTCCATGGCTACTGGAATGTGGGTGAGATCAAGATGTCGAAGAGTATCGGCAATGTGGTGCGTCCGGCGGATCTGGTTGCCGAGTACGGTGTGGACACGGTGCGTTATTTTCTCCTGCGGGAGATGTCTTTCGGCCTTGATGCCTCGTTTTCCAGTGATGCCATTGTGACGCGCAAGAATTCTGATCTGGCCAATGATCTGGGTAATCTGTTCAGCCGTTCCATGGCCATGCTGGAGAAATATACAGATTCACAGGTTCCGGCCCCGGGTGCGACTGAGGAATCAGATGTGATACTGCAAGAGACGGCACGGCAGATGCTGTCCGGCTATCACGAAAATATGAGGCGGTTCCAGTTCCATCGTGCCTTGCAGAGTGTCTGGGATCTGATCAGCCATGCCAATAAATATATTGTTGTAAGTGAACCCTGGGTCCTGGCTAAGGAACCGGCACAGCATAAGCGTTTGCACACGGTGCTTTATAATCTGGTGGAGACACTCCGCCTGCTGGCCCTGGTTCTGCGTCCGGTGATGCCGGAGACAGCTCAAAAGATGGCGGCAGGGCTGGGCCTGGATGGTGATGATCCCCGGATGAGCAATTTTTTGCAAGGGGCACAGTGGGGACTGAGTTCTGCCGGTACGAGATTACAGGCAATAGAACCCCTGTTTCCGCGGATGGACAAGCCCGAGAAAGGCAGTGGTACCATGGCGGTAACTGGAGCCTCAGCTCAGAAAAACTCTCCAAAAAAAGAGAAAAAGAAGGTGGCAGGCGCAGAAATTGGAGTTATTGAATTTGCACAGTTCCAGCAGATCGATCTGCGGGTGGCTGAGGTGGTGCATGCTGAGCGCATTGAAAAATCAGACAGACTGCTTAAGCTGACGGTCAAGGCCCCGGACACGCGCACCATTGTTGCCGGAATAGCTGAATATTACACGCCGGAAGAACTGCTTGGTCGGCTGGTATTGATTGTCGCCAACCTGAAACCGGTGGAGCTGATGGGGGTTCAGTCGCAAGGCATGGTCCTGGCCGCTAAGACTAAGGTTGAGGGGAAACAACGTCTGGTCCTGACCACGGTAAGCGGTTTGGTGACAGCCGGCAGCAAAGTGGCGTAGGCCGGAATCCGGATTAAAGGAAGAGAAAACAGGGTAATTGGCCTTTGAGTATCTGGGGCATTCCATAAAAAGGAGTACGAACAATGTTTGTGGTGAATAATTTTATGATGGCCCTGGCCCAGTTGATAGACTTTCTGCTTTCCGCTTATATGTGGGTTGTTATCGGCAGGGCCGTTATCTCCTGGGTGAATGCCGACCCGTATAATCCCGTCGTTCGGTTTTTGTATGATATTACGGAACCTCTGTTGAGTCGAATTCGACAGTGGATTCCTATCAGTATGGGGGGTATTGATTTTTCTCCCATGATTCTCATTATGGTGATAATGTTTCTCCAGAGTTTTTTGGTTCCCACTTTGAAACAGATGGCCAGGGCGATGGGTTGAGGTCTGGCACGCAACAAGTTAACTCTTTAATTCGCAGAGGATACAAAGGAGTATTATGTCCACAACGCCACAGATAATCAAGGATCAGGAATTTCAGCTTAAATTCAGAGGATTTGATCCTATTGAGGTCAATGCCTATTTGGATGTAATCGCTGACGAGTTTTTTGAATTGCAGGAGCGTTGTCGGCTTCAGGTTGATGACCTACAGACGTTTCATGAGGAACGGGAAGAACTTGAACAACAGAAAGCCTCTTTGGAAGCCAGCAGTGCCGAGGCCAGAAAGATGGCAGAAGAACTGAGACAGTCAGGGCTACGGCTGGAGCAGAGAATTGCTCTCCTGGGGAAAGAAGCGGCAGGGTTGCAAGAAAGGATCACCACTCTTGAACAGGAAAAAAAGGTGCAGGCGGAAGCGCTGACCAGCGCTGAGGCTCGGATTCATGAGGTGGAAGAGGAGCTGCTGCGAGAAAAGGCAGAGAAAGAGGTTTTGGGCCATAAAATTGAGCTCATGGAAGAGCAGCAGCGGGAAGCCAGAAAAGATGAGGTTGATTTTAAATCAACACTGGCCACGGCGCAAAAATTCTGTGATTCGCTGAAGGAGAAGAGTCAGCAGGAGGCGGATCAGCTTCTTGATGCAGCCAGAACCGAGATAGAAGCTCTTCGCCAGGCAGCGCATTCCGAACTCTCTCGCCTGCCTGAAGAGATTAAGACACTGCAAGAGAAACGGGAAGAGGTGCGGAAGGTATTGCGTACAACCCTGGAGTCGTATCTGCAGAATCTGGATATTTTCGCTGCCGGTGAGGATGTGCAGGATTCTGGAGGGGAGAATCGGGACTTGTTTCAGAAAATTCAGATTTTGGAAGATGGGTCGCTGGCTTCTGAAGATCTGGCTGCGCTTAATATGGAAGCTGCTCCTTTTTCTTCTCAAGATGGAGAGAGGGAACTTCTGTCTGTCTTTGGCGGGGATGAATCAGACACTGATAATGAAGATGATGAAAGGATCTGATTGCATGGGAGTATGGCAACGGATTTCTGATCTCTGACAGGTATGCCTTTTTTGTCATGTTTGCCGGATGGAAGATCACTGCTTGCTGTCTATGTCCAGCCCAGGGCCTCCCGTACAGGTTTGGTTTGTATCCATGATCAGGCCATTAAACTAGCCATTAGCTCGCCTCCTGTTGATGACGCCGCGAACAAGGCGATCATTGCTTTTTTTTCTTCTTTTTTTAAGGTCGCACGTCAGCAACTTAGTATTCATAGAGGTCACCAGTCACGTCGCAAGCTGATCATTATTGGCGGGCTGAGTGAAGAGGTTATCAGGGCAAGAATCTTGGAAGGACTTCAGGGCAAGGATGTGGCTCGAAAAGAACCTTGACCTTTCCAAATCTAACGAGCTTTTGAATGTCTGCCGGGAAAAGGGTGTGATTGTGAAAAAGTATGTGATTGGTAATTGGAAGTGTAACAAGGGGGCTGCCGAGGCAAGGAGCTGGTTCTCTGAATTTGCCCGACGGTATCGGCCGGTGGACGGTCTTACAGTCATCATTGCCCCGTCTTTTATCTGTCTGCAGTCTTTGTCTCAATATGTATCTGCTCTGGGGCTTGAAAACGTGTCCCTGGCTGCCCAGGATATTTCACCTTTCCCCAAGGGCTCCTATACCGGGGCGGTGGCTGCGGATATGGTCAAGGATATGGTTGATTATGTGATTATAGGCCATTCTGAAAGGAGGCGCTATTTTCATGAGACCTCACAGGATGTGGCCAGGAAGATGGGCGAGGTGGTGGATGTGGGATTGATTCCCATTGTCTGCGTGGATCAGCCCTATGCCATGTCTCAGCTTCTTGCCTTGAATGATATTGACAGCAAGGAGATGATCATTGCTTATGGGCCGGTGGAGGCCATGGTGGTCAGGATCCCGGAACCACCGTTAAAGGCTGCAGAAACTGCGCGCTTTATCTCCCAGATCCAGCCGGGCAGGCCGGTGGTCTATGGCGGCTCCCTGGAGGCCGACAATGTCAAGGATTACCTGCATGTGCCGGAGTTGGCAGGACTTTTTGTCGGTCAGGCCAGCCTGGAGGTGGATTCGTTTCTTGCTATCTGCGAGCAGATGGCGGGTTCGATGAATTAAGAATTACGAATTAAGAATTAAAATATTCGTAATTCGTAATTGTGCCGTTGTCATTTCCGCTTCTTGGGCCAGAGAAAGGCGGCAACAAAACCGGCAGAGTAGATGCCTGCCATCACCAGTCCTATGATGCCAAGGGTACCTAAAAAACCAGGGGACCCGGAGATCCGATCAGCCAGAATCAGGATGGAGGAACCAACAATCAGCGCCGAGATGATCATGGAGATCCCTGTGAGTCGGCTGGAAGAGTCCATCTTCTCCGCCAGATGATCAATGCGTTTTATCTCCAGGTTCAGGGTAAACTGGCTGTGGCGGAACTGATTGAGGAAGCGTTGAATCTCCTGGGGCATATTTTCCAGGAGATCGAGATAGCCCGCCATACTGTCTTCCATCCGCTGACGTATGGCCGTAAAACCATAGCGTTTGGTGACAATCTCTCGAATCTGTGGTTCAACATGGGCCAGAACATCAAATCCCGGATCGAACTGTTCAGCTACGCCCTCAATGGTAGTCAGGGCCTTGATCAGAAAAATCAGGTCGCTTGGGCAGTGGACTTGATAGCGCTGGAGCATGGCAAAAAAATCTGACAGTAATTTGGTAATATCCAGGTGTCGCAGGTCCGATTCCTGAAAGTGAGTAGCAAATTGTTGTAGGTCGGAACGAAAATCACGTCGGTCTGTGAGCAGCGGATCAATATCAGTCAGTTCAATGGCCACTCGGCACAGTTTGTCAATATCTCCCTTCATTACCCCGGCGACCAGATCGATCAAGTGCTCAGTTGTTTTTTTGTCCAGTTGTCCCGTCATGCCGCAATCAATGAAACAGAGTTTATTTCCTGGTAGTAGAAAAATATTACCGGGGTGGGGATCGGCATGAAAAAAACCAAAACGCAGGCACTGTTTAAAGATGGCGTCTGTGCCGCTGGCGACAATGGCCCTGCGCGCGTCAGCTCCTAATTCCTTGGGGCTTACAGTGGAGAGCAGTCGGCCATGGATCTCTTCCAGGGTCAGGACATTTCTGGTGCTTGCCTCCCAATAGACCTTGGGAAAGAAGATGTTGGGATCGTCTTGAAAGTAACGGCGCAGCCGTTCCGTAGATTGTCCTTCATGGATCAGGTTTACCTCTTTGGACAGTTCTCGGGAAAACTCCTTGGCCACGGCTACCGGACTGTAGCCCAGGTTGGAAAAATAATGTTCCACGAACTGGGCCATGCCTTCCAGCAGGGCCATATCTCTTTCGATCAGTTGTCGATTTCCAGGGCGCAGGACCTTGACTACCACCTCGCTTCCATTAACCAGCTTGGCTCGATGTACCTGAGCCATGGAGGCTGCGGCCAGTGCTTTCTCTTCGATGGAGGAGAAGAGAAGAGTGAGGCGGCCAGGGAACTCGTCAGCCAGGACCTTTTGAATCTCTCTATAGGGTACTTGTGAGCAGTTATCCTGGAGTTGTTTGAATTCTTCCGCCCAGTCCGGTGGGACCAGATCAGGTCTGGTGGACAGGAGTTGGCCCAGTTTGATGAAGGTGGGCCCGAGTTCCTCAAAGACCATCCGCATTCGTACTGCTCTTGAGAGTGTTGTCGCCTGAGCCGGGATACCCGGCTTTTCTTCTGTTTTTATGCCGGGCAGCCAGGTATCCAATCCCAAGTCAATGATAATCTCCCTGAAACCGAACGTGGACAAAACCTTCAGGATCTCGGCCAGTCGCCGGGTGCTGCGGAGTGTTTGCTGAATAAGAGGGATTTTCATTGGGGGATCAGGTCCTTCTCTACTCAATCGTTAATGGGGGGCAGATACATCCCAAATAGTACGCTACGTCCTTCGTCACTGCGATGTACTCAATTATCCTTTATTCCTCTGAATTTTCTCATCTTGCATTGGGCCTTTTCGCTTCCATCTCCCATTCATGTTTTTTCGAAGTTTCGCCAGGCTCGCCTCTTTCCTACGAGATATCATCAAGCGTTGAATATATTGAGAAGAGCTCCGTCTGCCAGGTCTGTTCGCAGATCGGTCAGCCAATTGTCGATATCTTCCTGTTGCCAGTGGAAGTTGTAACTGCTCCATAAAAGAGTGCTTTCCGGAGTGAGCTTTTTGATGAGATCCAGGATCTCCTGGCCATTCATAGCTTCGGTACTACAAACACAGTGGCTGAGAATATCGGCCATCTGGACGATCAGCGCGAATTCGGTGTTGCCTGGAGCGGTCTTGGGGTGATGGTGATAGCCGGTGGAGGCACAGAGCTGTTCAGGAAAGAGCCAGCGATGAAGCAGACGCATGCCGATATTGTCATGGCTGATTCCAAATTTCTCCTCTTCGGCAGAAGAAAGAGAAAGGGACAGGTGTTCAGAGGTTTCCGGCACCGGGCTAAAGTAGTTGGGAAAGCTTATGAGCAGGGTAAGTTTTCCTATATCGTGGATGAGTCCGGCGATGAAGAGTTGGCTCGGTGAATATTCTGTTGTGTGCAAAGCGATAATTTTGGCTGCAAGTCCACAGGTTAAAGAGTGCTGCCAAAGGGTGTCAATGTCTTGTTTGTTCGTATTTCTGAATTTTCGGAAAGAGTTAAAAACTGCCTGGGTCAGGATAATGTTACGGATTTCCTGGAAGCCGAGAACCACAACAGCTTCCTCGATGGAGCATACCACCCGTGGTCTGCCAAAGAAAGCGGAGTTGGCTACTTTGAGGATGGAGACACAGATGGATTGATCAGGAAGGATGGCCTGCATAAGCTCATGGGCCGAACTTTCCGGGTTGCCGGTAATCTCTAAGACCCGGATGACCGTACTTGGAAGTGCGGGAAATGAGTCTATCTGCTTGATAATTAACGCGATATTTGGATTGGTCATAATATGGACATGGCCTGTTTTGAGAGATATCGGTCACTGAGCGTGACCGGATGATTGAGTGATCTTTTCTGAGACCAGCAATCTTGTTTGTGAGAGAAGCTTTTTGTCAAGAGGGAAAAATTGCTGTTCGCACAGAATGTCGAGCGTCAATAATACCAGTGACGGATCCCATTGAGTCCCGGCTCCCCGGGCGAGTTCCTGCAGGATCTCAGACGGGCTAAGGCGCTTCCGGTGTGGACGGTCAGAATTCATGGCCGCAAGACCATCTGCCAGGCTGAATATTCTGGAGGCAAGGGGGATTTCCTCTCCAGCCAGTCCCTCTGGATAGCCGCTACCGTCATAATGTTCCCCCTGACATAACAACATGTTACGTTCATTGGAGAAATAGTCAAAGTGTTGCGTAAGCTCTGCAAGCTTATAAGGCAAATCATTGATCACTTTCCTGTCATCATAGCTGAATTTCTCTTTTTTTGAGAGCAGTTCCCGGTGAAGCAGTAAACGGAAACAGCTGTACAGCATGAGGGCATTGGTAAATGTTTCGAGAATGCTCTTGGGAAGCCCCAGGCGCTCACAGAGCAGGTGGATGTACTGTGTGGCCTTCTGTGCATGTTCATCCTGATGTTTGCCGGTGACATTCTGGGTCAGGATCTGGATTGAGGCAATGGAGCTGTCTTTGGTTTTTGCAAGGATCCGCTGCAGAGTCTCTTGCAATAAGGCAACAGTATCGATCTTCCCGTCTTTTATAACATGGTTCTGGTCGTAGACGATGACTCGGTTACGTCCTTCGGATTTGGCTTGATATCTCGCCTGGTCAGCCATGTTGATAAATTCATCCTGATTTTTAGGATGATGTTCCTGTAAGGAGACAATGCCAGTAGACACGGTGACAGAACGACTATGGTGACCACTGGTGAATGGTTTATCCGAACATGCCAGACGTAGTTTCTCCGCATACTCCTTGCCCTTTGTGATGTCTGTTTTAGGAAGAAGAACAATAAAGTCACTCCCACCAAAACGAAAGCAGAGATCGTCATCCCGAGTATTCTGGGTAAGTCGTGCTGAAAATTCATTGAGGATGGAATCGCCAAAGAGCTGACCTGATATCCTGTTTGTCTCATTGAAGTAATCAATGTCGATGAGGAGCATGGTCAGGTCGCTGTTCTGAGTTCTGGCCTTGAGTATCTCTTTTTCGAGCGTCTGGCTCAGATGCCTACGGTTAAAAAGTCCGGTCAGTCCATCTCGTACTGACAGCATATTCAGATAATGGTTCTGCTGTTTCAGAGATTGTTGGCATTGGTGATTTTTATTTTTTTGATCCTGTAACGCCTCTTGGCAGAAAAGCAATTCTTGCCTCAAGTGGTGGATATGGAGCAGGGTTTGGATTTTACCCAGAAGGAGAGAGGCAATGAGCGGTTGAGAAATATAATCAATATACTCTTCCTCTTGCCCGGTACCGGAGCTGGAATGCATTTCCTCTGGGGAGACAATATACAGTATGGTTGTGGCTGGAGCGAGTGAACGCATATGAAGCTCATTTCTTGACGGCATGGTCTCATCTAAGATGAGCAGGGCAAAATCATGTTCTTCGCACAGGCGTTGTATTCCCTTTGCATCAGTGGCCCGAAAGATTTCGGCAAAGAGCTCAGTCTTCAGGGTCTGTACTGTTTCTGCCAGGACAGAGTTATCCTCATGGTGTGACCCAGCCAGTAGAATTTTCACAGTCATGGCGGCCAGTCTAGGGAAAAATGTTTATTTGATGGTGAATGATCATAACTTTTTGGGGTCGAACTCAGGCTGTCTGGAAAAGGCTGTGTCTATAAGTCGTTGTAGCTCGTTCTTAATTTCCTTGGCCGGAGGGATAGGTGAGAGGAACGGCAGGATTTTTTCAACGGGTTGAGGAGGCTGGATGCGCATTTTCTGTTCCATGGTGATAACGTTATCAGTGTCAATAGCGCCCGCCATAGGACCGGAACTGCCAGGATTTTCCCCGTCCATACCGCGGAGAAAAAGCATGATACCGCTGATATCATTTTTTTGGTAAAAGAGATTAATCTCTTCCTTGATCGTTTCTCGGTCTTCCATCAGATCAAGGACATGTTGCCGATACTCGGCAACATGTCCTTCCAGAGAGTCGTAAATGTCAAAAAACATATTTTGAAAGCGCCATTTTCTGGTAAGACCATGGACGGGGATATCTGCCAACACCCGTTTTCTGATGGTGGGTGACTTGTTTATGTATTGGTCGTAAAAAAGAACCTCGCCCAAGCCGGTGATTTTGAACAGATCATCGATCAGAGCGTTGTCTTTCAGCAGAACATAGAGACGGACTAGGTCAAAACCGATCTTGTTTTCCAGCTCCAGGGCCGAGGCAATGATGTTTTGTTGATATGCGTTGGTATCCTCCTCAATGATCTTACGAAACCCAAAATAACGATCTGCAAGCTCTTTCTTGACCTCAAAGGCCAGGGTTGTATTAAGATCCAGCATGAAGTCGTCACCTTGTATTCATAGGGTTGTTCTATAATAAGAAACCTCTGCTTTTGTCCAGAGCTGTTTTATTATAGCGACTTCAGCCGCTAGATGCAATAACTCCGCACGCTCTCAATGAGCGTTAGAAATATCGATCTTTTGTTTCAACGTGGGGGGTGATGAGGTGCTGACGGCCATCCACAGAAAATCAGGTGGTTACGGCTCTTTTTCTACGTTTCTTGCCCTTGAAATGGTAAGGTCGTTTGGTCTCAACGGCTAAATACGATGGGTTTTCCGGGTCTCGGCAAATATGAGATTGGGTTCAACCTGCTGGCGGTTAAGGACGGTGAGTGGATCGATGGGGGTGTGCTGGCGATGGATTTCAAGATGTAGATGGGGGCCGGTTGTCATGCCCGTTTGACCAACCTGACCGATGATTTGCTCCGAACTGATTTGTTCTCCTGTGTGAACAAACAATTTGGAAAGATGGGCGTAACGGGACGTAAGACCATTTCCGTGATCGACCTCTACCATCTGGCCATAGCCACCATTATTGCCAGAAAAAGTAACTGTCCCGGAGCTAAGGGGTTTGACCGGAGTGCCGGTTGGCTGGCTGATGTCAATCCCGTCATGGTGCAGTGTCTCACCCTGAATCGGATGACGGCGCATGCCGAATAGGGAGGTTATTCTCCCGATTACGGGGGATTGGAATGTGGCTTCCGGTAGAAACTCAGGTGTATTCTTTGTTATGGCAGTGGGTTCAGTTGCGGATCTTGGTACCGGTTCAGTTAGCTGTTCAAATATCGGGCCAAATGCTAACTCAGTTATCGGTTCAGAAGCTGATTCAGATAACGGTTGGCGAAGGCTGGTGAGATCAATTTTCTGTCCTGGGAATATGGTGTCCGGGCTAGTCAGATGGTTGATGTCGGCGATCTGGCTCACCATGTCATACAGCTCGTGCCTTGAATGATGGAATCCAAGTTTCTTGGATTCTGAGGCAACAATCTCGGACAAGGTATCGCCTTGCTGAATAGTATAGCTTTTGTCAGATGCGATAGGGTCCAGTACTACTGGGAGCGTTGTGTCCTTTTGCAGCCTGCTTGCCTCTGAAAGGATATCGTGAAATTTTTGAGCAGGCTGGCGCTGGGCAGTGGTTGATGTGGAGGTGTTTCTTCTTGCCTGATTTAAAGGAATGGTGATTTCCGGAACAACGATACCTCTCATATCAAGTTGCCTCTTGGTTCCTGGATTAAGATTCCCTTCTCCAGCGGTTGTGTCTGGTGGTTGTAACCATGTAAAGAGGGTTTCGGTCCGATAGCAGAATTTTTTATACTATATATTAATCGGTCATATTGAGCTAATCTTTATTTAAAACTATTTTTGATCAGGATTTCTTGCAAAATCCTGCGAAGATTGTGTGTAACAATCGTTCATCAATTTCTGCCATCAACTGTTCTTCATATTCGTCATAATTGTCTGGTTGTTCTCTCTTTGCCTCCAAATCATTTTTTTGCTGATCTTTCGTATTTGTCAGAGGAACGAGCATGGATTCGATCACATCCTGATAGTCGCGGTTGTTTTCTATCCAGCGCTGACAATCGTCGTGGCTGCCGATATAGGTGAATATCAGCCGGTTGTCCCGTTTCAGGGCGATGAGCCGGAATCCGCAAGACAGGTCATATTTACGGCAATCATTGAGGCGTAATTCTCCGTGGCGGGTACGTTTGCATTCCGCTTCCTCATGCAGAGGATTAGCCTGCAGATCAGTAAGGATCTGTTTGGCCCGATCTGCAACAATGCGTTCGTTTTTTCCGGCTCTGGCCATGTAAGCCATTCGTTTGGAAAATTTTCGGGTTTGGTGAATTGCGATGGAAGTTTTTCCCACGACTGCATCCCTGTCTTGTTTCTCCTGGATCTGACCTTCGGGGCAGGTCGTTCCTTCAAATAGTGTCGTTGTGATTTTCATCTGCCTGTCAATTGCTTTTTTTCCTGCCAAGGGTGGTGGCCAAGGCAGGAAAATTTTATTGTTGGTTTGGTTCAGCAGCCGCAGGAACCACTGGAACAAGAACCGGAAGAGCAGGAGCCCCCACGACCCAGTTTGTTCTCGGAGCTTACCAGGAAACCACCACTGCCACTATCGCCACCGCAACCGCAGCTGGAAGGCTTGATGTAATCGATCTTAATGGCACCGGTGGTGGCGAACATTCCGTTATCAACCAGAAAGGTGACCCCGTCTTCTTCAAACACTTTGTCAGAGTCGTTTTTTTCATCCAGTCCCAGACCCAGGCTTGTCCCGGAACAGCTGCTCTGCATGATCACCCGGATGGCTGAGTTAATGTTGTTTGTTGCCAGATATTCTTTGACGTTTTTAACCGCTGATTCTGTTACTTCAAGCATGGTGTTCTCCTTTTTATTGTTGTGATGGGCTCATCCCACCAATGCATTTCAGGAAGAATTCTCAATTAAATCCTTCCCGCTGTAAATTTAGTAAGCCAGGCATTCTGTGGCCTGCTTATAGGGGAGACTCTCCTATCAGCTCGGTCAAGACCTTGTCGCACTTGTCATGCACCAGTCCGGCAATGGTTGGGCGTGAGAAATCTGCACCCTTCATCATCTCTTTGGAGGCGCTGATCAGGTTCATTCTGAGCTTGCGATCTTTGGCTGTGGCAGCCGCCAGGGCAAGTTTTTCGCGCAATACCGTTGAGTCGATGCCTTCGCTTGTCCCCAGAGGCCCCAGGGTTGCGGCATGTTCCGTGAACTTGGTGATGATCTTGACAAAATTCGGACCTTCTGCGGCCGAGGCCCATTCGATAAGGAACCGCCGTTTGTTTATTCCCAACCGCGCCAGGGTCTCATGGACCAGGGCGGCGGTGACCAGGGCATGGTAGTTACCATCCTGATAGTGGCACTCTCCCGGATGGCAGCCGCCGACAAAGATGGCATCGGCACCTTGGGCCAGTCCTTCCAGGGGAAAGGAGGGGTCGAGGCGGCCGGAGCACATCATGCGGATGACCCGGAGATTGGGAGGGTACTGGTAGCGACCCACCCCTGCTGAATCGGCAGCGGTGTAGCAGCACCAGTTGCAGAGGAAACCAAGAATTTTTGGTTGATAATTTGACATAGCGTGCTCCAAATACGAAAAACTTTTCAATCCGAAAAGTCGTCGTTGTTGTTTATGAATAGTGGAGACTGGAGTGGGAATCGAACCCACAACTCATCTGTGTATCAGACAGAGGCATCACGGGTTTGAAGCCCGCGCCGCACACCAGTACGGGGTTCCAGTCACTTGTGCGCATACCGGCTAAACACTCTCGCCAAAGGCCGCGATCTGAGCCCGGATGCCTTCCAGGGTAAAACGGCCCATGTCGATGGACATGGTCGGGCAGCGGGCGGCGCACACCCCGCAGCCCTTGCAGGAGGCGGTCAGGGTCTGCGCTTTACGGGGTTTGACCTCCTTGTCAATGGTGATGGCCTTGTAGGGGCAGAAGGTCTCGCAGGCGCCGCAGCCGATGCACAGATCCGGATCGACATGGGAGACGATGGGCTCAGGAGAAATCGATCCCTTGGCCAGGGGCTGGCAGGCCCGACCGGCTGCGGCCTGGGCCTGGGCAATGGTTTCATCCATCGATTTGGGGGCATGGGCCAGGCCGCAGACATAAATCCCATCCACCGCCATATCCACCGGCCGCAGTTTGACGTGGGCCTCCAGATAAAATTTGTCAGCGGTTACCGGCACCTTGAGCATCCTCGATAAGATCGACGGATCTTCCGGGACAATGCCCACGGACAGCACCAGCAGATCGGTATCCAGTGCCGCATCTTCAGCCAGCAACGGATCGTAGCCGACCACCTTCAACGGGCTCGACTTGCTGCGCCCCCGGCTAACTCTCGGCGGATTCTCCGGGGTATAACGGATGAAGATCACCCCCAGTTCTCGGGCCTTACGGTAATCGTCTTCTAAAAAACCATAAGCCCGCATGTCGCGGTAATAGACGAAAATGGTCAGGTCGGGGTTCATGGCCTTGAGGCGCAACGCGTTCTTCAGGGCCTGACCGCAGCAGACCCGGCTGCAGTAGGCCATATCAGCGCCCCGCGAGCCCACGCACTGGATCATCACCACCTGTTTCATCTTGGCGGAGAGGGGGCGGCCGGATGCCAACCGCTGTTCCAGTTCCAATTGGGTCAGCACCCGCTCGGACTCACCATGCAGATATTGCTTTGGCTCGTAGGGTCTGCCGCCGGTGGCGATCACCATCACTCCGTGGTTGACCACCTCACTGCCGGCCTTCCCGGCAATGGTGGTGGTGAAATTGCCCACATAACCGGAGACACTGGCTGTCGTGGCTTTGGTACGCACACTGATCAGGGGATGGTTTTTCACCCTGTGGGACAACTCCGCCAAGGCCAGACGCGGATTGCGGCCAAAACGGTCGGCGGTGAGCAACAGGGATTGGCCACCTAAAGTATCCCCCTGTTCGATCAGGGTTGTGGGGAATCCCTGCTCGGCAATGGTAAGGGCGGCGGTCATCCCGGCCAGACCGCCGCCGATGACGAGGGCCGACGGAGTGACCGGCAGCCGTTGTTCCGGCAGGGCAGTGAGATGGGCCGCCTTGGCCACGGCCATGCGCACCAGATCCTTGGCCTTGGCGGTGGCCGCCTCGGGCTCGTGCATATGGACCCAGGAACATTGATCACGGATATTGGCCATCTCGAACAGGGCGCGGTTCAGGCCTGCATCCCGCAGGGTGGCCTGAAAGAGCGGTTCATGGGTACGGGGAGTGCAGGCGGAGACCACAATGCGGTTGAGCCGGTGTTCGCGGATGATGTTGACGAGATGCTGCTGGGTGTCTTGAGAGCAGGAATAGAGGTTGTCGGTGGAATAGACCACGCCGGGCAGGTTTCTGGCATAATCGCGTACCGCCCGCACATCGACAACGCCTGCGATATTGATGCCGCAATGGCAGACAAAGACGCCGATGCGGGGTTCTTCCTCGGAGATATCACGCTCCTCCGGAAACACCGCCTTGGTCATCTCCGTGCCGCGCGCTGTGACCAGTTGCCCCGAACAGAGGGCCGCGGCCCCGCCCGCCTGGGTAACTGAGTCAGGGATATCTTTTGGCCCCTGAAAGGCGCCGATCACATAGACGCCGGGGCGGCTGGTGGCAAGGGGCGCGTAGTTGCTGGTCTGGGCAAAAAGGTAGTTGTTCAGATCGATCCCGGCCGCCTGACTCAGCTGCTCCGCGTCGTCCGGCGACTCCAGCCCCTGGGAGAGGACGACCATGTCGAACTTCTCATAATGATGTTTGCCGTCCTCGGTGGCCCAGGTGAGCAGTAGTCCACCGTCAAAGACGTCTTCTACTCGAGGCGGTTTGGCATAGATTACCCGGAAGTTGTTCTCGGCAGTGGCCCGCTCTCTGGCCGCATCAAAGCCCTTGCCGTGGGTGCGGATATCCATGTAAAAGAGGGTGATCTCGGCGCTGGGATCATGCTCGCGGGCCAGAGTTGCCTGCTTAATGGCATACATGCAGCAGACCGAGGAACAGTAGTTGTTACCGCAGGTCTGATCGCGGGAGCCGATGCATTGGAGAAAGGCGATCTTTTTGGGGTGTTTTTTGTCCGAGGGGCGAAGAATCGCCCCATTGGTGGGGCCGGAGGCGCACATCAGCCGTTCGTGCTCAAAGGCGCTGAGTACATCGGCGAACTTGCCCCAGCCGTAGCGGCCCAGCACCTCCTTGCTGGTTCGGCCCAGGCCCGGTGCCAGGATGACGGAACCGACCGCCAGATCGAGAATTTCTTCTTTTTGGTCGAAACGGATGGCGTTGGCCTGGCAGGCCACGGCACAGAGGCCGCAGGTCTGGTAATTGAGCATGAGACAGGCCTTGGCATCGATATAATAGCTGGTGGGCACGGCCTGGGCGTAATCGATGTGGGCGGCGTTGGAGCTCCCGAGATTCTCGTTATAGTCATCACCGATCTGCTTTAGGCAGTAGAGGGTACACTGGCCGCAGCCGGTGCATACCTCCTCGTCGATGTAACGGGGCTCTTTTCTGATCCTGGCGGTAAAGTTGCCGGGAGTGCCATCGAGTGAGATCAATTCCGATTTGGTCAGGATCTCGATATTGGGATCGCGGCCCGCCTCCACCAGCTTGGGAGCCAGGATACAGAGCGAGCAGTCGTTGGTGGGAAAGGTCTTGTCCAGGCGGGCCATGACCCCGCCGATGGCACCGCTTTTTTCGATAAGATAGACCTTGAGACCGAGTTCGGTGAGATCAAGGGCGGCCTGGACTCCGGCAACTCCGCCACCCACAACGAGAACCGCACCGACCGCTTGTGTAGCGGAGGGAGTGGAAATAGAAGCGTGCATAGCTCCTCCTTTGCTGTACGTTATACCGGAAAAATATTTCCGGATCTTGCTGCGGCTCTCTGCAATCAGCCGCGAACAACGTCAGCGAACAAGGAGGGGAACTACCTGGTTAGCGCCTGGGACCGTTCATGGGGGGCAGGAGAGTCGCAATATCGTCCATCCCGAACCGGGACGGCCGGCGTGCGCCGGGGTATTGCTCAGACGTGGGATAATCTGTGTTTCAAAATGACTCTCCGTGAAGATGAGGTAAAGATGTTGAAGCGCCTGGATCTTGCGTAACAAGACCATAAGGGGCTGAGATTCGAGTAATATAACCCGATTTTTTGAGGAGTGTCAAATTTTTTGATATGAAGCCTGTTCCAAGCTGATGCTTCGATTGGAATTTAATATTTCTGTGGGTATTGAAAAAAAGTCTCTGTGATGGCTCGTGTGAATTTGAACGAATCATGGCTGACAGCTACCTCGTAGTATCCTGAAGAGCTTATCGAAATATTGTGCGAAGGCACTTAGTGATATTGCTGGAACTCATTGAAAATTTGTCCTGCTTCCGGTACGCTGTCTCTGTCTTTAGGGGTACTTGTCCTGCTGGTCCGACTGCTAGACGATTGTCAATCTTTTCCATTGAGAAAGTACCTTTTCTATCCTTGTCCATCACTCATGTGTAACAATGTGATCTGTCGTATCTTTGTTAAGATGTTGAATGGTTATGGAGTAATATTGTTGAAGGCCAGTGCCAGAGGAATTACTATGCTGCACCGCAGTTATTTTTTTTGTATGCCCATTTTTCTCATCTTATTTCTGGCACTTCCTGGCTGCTCTCCCAAGAAGAAAGAAAAAAACAAATCCCTGCCGCCAGCCCTGGTAGTGATCGCTGCTGCCCGGCATCAGGATGTGCCGATTGAGATCAAGACCTTCGGTACTATGGAGGCCTCGGAGAGCGTTACCATCAAACCCATGCTGAACGGCGAACTGACCACGGTTGCTTTTCGGGAAGGTGAGGATGTAAAGGAGGGCGTGCTCCTTTTTGAGATCGATCCCCGGCCGTATCAGGCGGCCTTGAATAAGGCTGAATCCTCGTTGTCTCGTAATCGGGTTATCATGAAGAATGCCCGCAAGGACTATGAACGTTACCTGCAGTTGGCCAAAGAGGGTCTCGTCAGTCAGGAACAGGCCGAGGGGTATCGCACCAGGGCGGAAACGGCGGCGGCCGATTTTGCTGCTGATCAAGCTGGAGTCGAAAACGCCCGCACCCAGCTTTCCTATTGCACCATCACCGCGCCCATCAGCGGCCGGTTGGGGGCATTGGCTGTCGATCAAGGCAATGTGGTTAAGGCCAATGAAACACCATTGGTCACCATTAATAAATTGATACCCATTCGTGCCACCTTCACCATTCCTGAACAAAGTCTCTCTCTGGTCCAGCAACGGCTGGCCGCAGGTCCAATGACGGTGGCAGCTGAAGTGCCGGGAACGGTAGGTTTTAGCGAAAAAGGGCTGGTGTCGTTTCTCGACAATGCGGTTGATCCCGCCACCGGCACCATCCGTCTCAAAGGGCAATTTGCCAATGAGCAGAGGCGGTTGTGGCCGGGTCAGTTTGTCACCCTCTCGCTTATCCTGGAGGTCAGGGAGCAGGCCGTGGTTGTTCCCCGTCAGGCGGTTCAGACAGGACAGAGCGGCCAGTTTGTTTTTGTGGTCAAAGCGGATAAGACCGCTGAAGTCAGACCTGTTGTACCGGGTCCGGATTACGAGGCGATAACGGTGATTGACAGTGGAGTGCAAGTCGGAGAGCAGGTCGTTATTGACGGCCAGATGCGTGTTATCCCCGGCTCCAAGGTGGAGATCAAGACGGTAAAGAAGCCGGAACCGGAGCCCCAGGAAAAATCAGCTGAGGCGCTAAAAGCAGCCAAGTCTGCCGCCCAAGAAGTGACTCCAGGACGATGAATATCTCAGAACTGTTCATAAAACGACCGGTCATGACCAGCCTGATCATGCTGGCGGTCTTGGTCTTCGGTCTCTTCTCCTACCAGTTGCTGCCGGTCAACGATCTGCCAAGCATTGACTATCCCACCATCCAGGTTACCTCCAACCTGCCGGGTGCCAGCCCGGAGACCATGGCCTCGGCAGTGGCCACCCCTCTGGAACGGGAATTTTCAACCATCGCCGGCCTTGACTCGATGAACTCCACCAATGGTCAGGGTATATCGATCATTGTTCTCAAGTTTACCCTGCAAAAGGATATCGATGCCGCGGCCCAGGACGTGCAGGCGGCCATCTCCAAGGCGGCCCGCCAGCTGCCTCAGGATATGCCGAATCCGCCATCGTACAAGAAGGTCAACCCGGCCGACTCGCCGGTTATTTATCTCGCCCTCAGTTCACCGACCCTGCCCCTGTCGCAGATTAACGAGTTTGCCGACACCGTTATCTCGCCGCGCATCTCCATGATCAACGGCGTGGCCCAGGTTATGGTTTACGGCTCGCAGAAGTATGCGGTGCGTGTGCAACTTAACCCCCAGGCCCTGACCAGCCGCAAAATCGGTCTGGAAGAAGTGGCCACGGCCATTGCCAAATGGAATGTCAATCTCCCTACCGGCGGCCTGCAGGGAGACAAGCAGGTCTTTACCCTTCTTGCCACTGGCCAGTTATTTGATGCCCAGGCCTACAGGTCGATGGTGGTAGCCTACCGTGGCAATGCCCCGGTCCGCTTGTCCGAGATCGCCATCATCAGCGACAGTGTCGAAAACGACAAGGTTGCCGCCTGGTACAACACCAAGGGGAAGTCGACCCGCGCCATTGTCCTGGCTATCCAGCGGCAGCCCGGCACCAACACGATCGAGGTGGTGGACCGCATTAGGGCCCAGATTCCGGCCTTCCGTGCTCAGTTGCCGGGCTCAGTGGAGGTCAATGTCCTCTTTGACCGTTCGGAGACCATCCGCGCCTCAGTGGCCGATGTCAAGTTCACCCTGTTGTTGACCATCGGCCTGGTGATCCTGGTCATCTTCCTTTTCCTGCGCAAGATCTCGGCCACGATCATCCCCAGCCTGGCCCTGCCGATTTCCCTTATCGGCACCTTTGCCGCCATGTACTCCCTGGGTTTTTCAATCAATAATATCACCCTCATGGCCCTTACCCTGTCGGTGGGCTTTGTGGTGGATGACGCCATTGTCATGCTGGAGAATATTGTCCGCCACATGGAGGCCGGTGAAGAGCCGCGCACCGCCTCCCTGCGCGGGTCGCGTGAGATTGGTTTCACCATCATCTCCATGACCATCTCCCTGGTGGCGGTTTTTATCCCCGTCCTCTTCATGTCGGGGATGCTGGGCCGGATGCTGCATGAGTTTGCCGTCACCATCACCGTTGCCATCCTGATCTCCGGTGTCGTATCCTTGACCCTGACCCCGATGCTCTGCAGCCGTTTTCTCCGCTCCCCGAAAAAGGAGCGCCACGGCAGGCTCTATAATAGCATGGAGCGCTTTTTCAATGGCTGGTTGCATCTCTATGAACGGTCGTTGTCCTTCGTCCTCAACTATCGCCGCAGCGCTGTCCTCTTTACCGTGGCGACCA
Source organism: Pseudomonadota bacterium (assembly GCA_018821985.1). GTDB lineage: Bacteria > Desulfobacterota > Desulfobulbia > Desulfobulbales > Desulfocapsaceae > UBA2270. The sequence goes on along the minus strand of JAHJKP010000012.1, from coordinate 140,724 downwards.
CCGTCCTTGCGGTCTGGCTCTTTACCCGGATGCCCATGGGCCTGCTGCCGGCCGATGATATCGGGGCCATTCGCGGTATGTCCGAGGGTGCCCAGGGGGCCTCGTTTGAAGAGATGAAACGGAACCAGCAGAAACTGGTTGAGATCGTCCTGCAGGAACCCAATGTGGAGGCCTTCATGTCAGCGGTCGGGGCCAGCGGTTCCCGGGTCGGCTCCAACAGTGGCTTTATGTTCATGAAGTTGAAACCGCGCCGTGAGCGGGAACTGAGCGCCGACCAGATTATCCAGAAGCTGCGGCCCAAGCTGATGAGTGTGCCGGGGATCAGCCTGTTCATGCAGAATCCACCGCCTATCCAGTTGGATACGACCTCCTCCAAGGCCCAGTATCAGTTTGTGCTGCAAAGTCCTGACACCGAGGAACTCTACCATCAGGCCACGGCCTTCGAGATGAAGGTCCGTGACCTGCCGATGTTGCAGGATGTGACCAGCGATCTGCAGATCAAAAATCCGCAGCTCACCCTGGAAATAGACCGTGACCGGGCGGCGAGCCTCGGGGTCACGGCCCAGCAGATTGAAGATACTCTTTATCTTGCTTACGGCACCCGGCAGGTCTCCACCATCTATTCCCCGACCAATCAGTACAAGGTGTTGCTGGAGCTTGATCCGCAATATCAGAAAGATCCGGCAGTACTCGGATCACTCTTCGTCCGTTCCGCCAGCGGCCAGATGGTGCCGATTGCATCGCTCGGCCACCTGAAACTCGGCTTGGGACCGCTGTCGGTCAATCACCTGGGACAGATCAATGCGGTCACCCTCTCTTTCAACCTCAAGCCGGATGTACCGCTGGGGGAGGCCGTGAAGGCCATCGAAAAAGAGGCCAGGGCATTGCCGGCGGCGATCACTACCAGCTTTCAGGGGACGGCGCAGGTGTATCAACAATCGACCACCGGGCTGGCGCTTCTCCTTATTCTGACCATCCTGGTGATCTATATTATCCTCGGTATTCTGTACGAGAGTTATATCCACCCGCTGACCATCCTCTCCGGTCTGCCTTCCGCCGGCCTCGGGGCCTTGTTGACGCTGTTGCTCTTTGGTAAGGATCTGAATCTCTACTCCTTTGTCGGTATTATCATGCTGGTGGGGATCGTCAAGAAGAACGCCATCATGATGATTGATTTTGCACTCGAGATGCAGCGGAGAGAGAATCAGAAACCTCTGGATGCCATTTATCAAGGCTGCCTGGTTCGTTTTCGGCCGATCATGATGACCACTTTCGCGGCACTGATGGGCACGCTGCCCATTGCAATCGGCATCGGCGTCGGAGCTGAATCACGTCGACCGCTGGGACTGGCGGTAGTCGGCGGGCTCCTGTTGTCGCAGTTTCTGACCTTGTATATCACCCCGGTGATCTACTATTATCTGGATCGAGTGCAGTCATGGGTGATGACCGGCCGCGGAGCGAAGCCTGCTTTGCATGGTCCTGACCCGGAATGATTGTCGAGGGAAGATTTCTAGTGTCGTAAATCCTGAGCTTCTCTCTTGCAATCGGCCTCATTGCCATTCGTGCTGTTTTGTATTGGCAAGTTGAGTTCATGAAGGACTCAATATTCACTCCTGTTCGGATAGGGGGTAGGGAATTTTCTTTGGGGAAAATGTGAAAAATAAAGGGGACGTATAAGGCTCTCTCTTATATTGCCTTGGTGAAAAGGCCGTCTGCAATTCTCAACAAGAGATGTAGCTGAAACAGTGTGTCGTACATTGTTTTGTTTGCAGGGTCGGGTCGGGTGGCTTTGAGCTGTGTTATTCTCATCACCATTCTAACGATGATGAAAGACGCGAGTGTGCCGGGCTATGACGACAGAGGGTGTGAAGAGGTTATAACTCGGATTCGCTATGCTTTACGACCATTCCCCCTTGATTACCTCATGTAGAGTTCTGCTCAGCTGGTCCGTGTCAACGGGTTTAGTGATCATCGCCCTGAAGCCATATTCCTGGTAGTTAGCCATAATCGGATCGTTGGAATATCCACTTGAGACAATAGCCTTGACCGCCGGGTCAATCTCACACAGTTTTACAATAGCCTCCTTGCCGCCCATCCCGCCAGGAATCGTTAAATCCAAGATGACAGCGGCATAAGATTGTCCGGACTGCTTGGCTTTCGCATAACAGGCAATTGCCTCTTCACCATCCTTAGCGAAATCTGCTTGATAACCGAGATACGAAAGCATAGCATTAAGAACTTCCCTGATACATACCTCATCATCCATGATCAGAATTCTGCCGTCCCCCATCTGAACAGGACTGCCAGACAAGACACCTGCAATCTGATTTTGTTGCATCAAGGCTGGAAGATAAATGGAGAAAGAAGTGCCTTCGCCAACTGTTGAGTCAACCGTCATACAGCCATGATGTTTCATAACTATGGAATGGCAAACTGCCAGTCCCAGACCGTTTCCAGTCGGCTTAGTCGTAAAATACGGATCAAAAATTTTGGCAAGGGCCTTAGAATCAATGCCTGGCCCTTGATCAATAATAGTTGTCTTGACATAATCTCCTGGGTCTAAAGATAGCGGATCATGCTCGGCAATCTTGACATTTTCTACTTTTATCGTCAGGTTTCCACCGTCTGGCATGGCCTGTTTGGCATTGATGGTGATATTCTGAATGACTTGGCTGAGCTGACCCTTGTCACCTTCAATCATCAAGAGGTTTTCTTGTATTTGATATTCAGCTTTAATATTGGAACCGCTTAAAACAAAAGAAGTGGATTCTGTAATAAGCTTTTCAAGCGCCACTGACTGCTTGACCGGCGCTCCGCCCTTTGAAAAGGTAAGCAGTTGCTGAGTGAGACCCTGAGCTCTTTGAGATGCTTTTTTTGCAATTAATAGAAACGGATGGATCTTGCTGCTCTGATCAAGCTGTATGAGGGACAGATCAATATAACCCAAGATGCCAGCCAGTATGTTATTGAAATCATGAGCAATCCCTCCAGCAAGAACACCGATTGAATCAAGTTTTTGTATCTTCAGTTGATCGGCTTCCATTTTTTTACGTTCGGAAATGTCCCGAATAAAACAGAAAAAATTACCCCCGTCTTCCATTTCAGCATATGTGGCACTGATCTCGACCGAAGTCATTTCGCCGCTTTTCGAGCACTGTTCCATCTGCAAGATCATGGAGTTATTTTCTTTTACCCGTGTCCAGATGCCTTCGAGCTTGGACTCCGAGCCAAACCCCTCAATGTCTGAAATGTTTTTCTGTAGCAGTTCTTCTTTGGAATAGCCCAACATCTGGGACAATGCTGGGTTACTGTCAAGAATACGGCCTGTTACATCAAAGAGGACAAATCCATCAATTGACGCCTGCAGAATGGTTTGATTACGAACCATGTGGGCAAAGATTTCATCGGTATTTTTTTTCAAGGCGATGCTCATCGCATTAAAAGAGGAGATGAGCTCCCTAAATTCATCCGTACCGCTATAAGAAGAGGTGTACCCCAATTCCCCTTTTTTTATTTTCCTGGTTGCCTCGATCAGCTCATATATTGGTTTCGAGATGCTTTTTATGAGATATACGGCAATGGCGAAGGCCACGAAAAATGCCAACACTATAGTCCCCACCAAAATTATTTTTGTTCTAATGACCTTCCGGGCCGCTTCCAGTGAGCGCTTGTGTAAACTGTCGTTAGCAGTCAAGGCCATCAATTGGGATTTTTCAATAATGGTGTCACCAATATCAGCGGCAATCGACTGCAGCCTTTCAATCCTTTGCACATCGGCTGTTGAGGTAATGAAAAAACTGAGCGCCTCATTATATTGTTCCGTCAGAGACTGTAACTCTTTTATATCTTGGGCGACCTTTGGTTCATGGTGGCAGTTGCTGCAGTTATTTGCCGCCAAGCGTAATTTTAAGACATTATCAACGATACCATCAAGTTCTTTACCGAACATGGTGCCGGTCGTGTAAAGATTTGACTGGACGCTCTGCACATTGATCACCAGATCCTGGCGGATAATTTCAACCTTATGCAAGGCAATCAGGGAATCAAGATTCGCGGTTGTCTGATAAATCATACGCAGGGTGATTACGATGCCCACGAGAAAGACAAGGAACAACACCAGAAATAAGAGGAGAATTTTTTTCTTCATCAGCCGGTATTAAAAGACATTAGGGTTTAGCAACCATATCTATCATGCTGGAGATACTATCAAAATCTGATTCTGTGGCGTTAATAAACTTATTCATGTCAATTTTAGATAAAATCTCTCTGCCGCTTTCAGAGGCATCGATTGCCAAGAGAACAGAGATTAGTTTTTGTTGTAGTTCAGCCGGCAGATCTTTTCTGATGCATAGCGTTGTCTCCGGGAAAGGTTGGGACTCAGCGACAATCAGGAGTTCGGATTTCATGGAAGGGTCTTTAGCTGTCAGCCTGTTAAAGGTCGTACTTTTTGCACAGCCGATATCCGCCTTGCCATCCAAAACATTAAAAATCGCCGAGGCATGACTGCCGGCAAAGAAATAGCGGTTGAAAAACGTATTCATTTCTGTGATGCCAATTTTGTGCAATAATACCGCAGGAAAAAGGTACCCTTCGGTCGTCGCTGGATCCACAAAAACCATATTCTTGCCTTTCATGTCGTTGACTGATTTGATTCCACTGTCCCGCCTGACAAAAATGTAACTCTGACACCTAGAAATGTTCTGGAGATTAACCTGGCTGACAACTGGGGCCAGATTTAATTGCTTTAAGGCCATGGTAGCGGTATACGAGCTTAAAAAGGCGCCATCAAGCCGACGAGACTTAAACCTTTTTAAGACTTCACCGTATCGGCTCATCACCGTCAGTCGGATCTTTATGTCAAACTTCCGAGAAAGATAATCCGCCAGTAGCCTATATTTTTCGACCTGGTCGAATATGTTGTGCTCAGGCTCTATGCCGATTAACAGTTCCTCCTGCTTTTCTGAAGCACCCGTGTTTTGAACAATAAAAAGCAACAAAAATAACACGGCATAACTGATATACCTACTGAATCCACGGTTCTCTTGCTTCACCTTCAGTGTCATTTTATAACCTTGGTAGATTCAGAAATGAGATTAATCTGGGGCTTGAGCCCCAGAATCTTTGCTTCCCTGAGATTAAAAACCAACTCCGTATCTCTAAGAATTTCTCTTTTAACACTATTGGGTTGCCAGCCAAGCATCAACTTGTAAATCATTTCCGCCGCTTTTTCTCCCTGTTCCTTCGGGATTTGATAAAGAGTAATGATGACTCCTGAGTCCTTGACATCTGGGAAAATACCTACCGAAGGCTGCCCGTGTTCTCTAAAAACTAACAGGAGAGGATCAAGCAGTTCACTGATAATCGCACTGCCTGTTACAAACAAGGCATCACCGACCTTTTTGGGTCCAATATTTGTGAGATCCTTGTGAGATCTGATATTAATCTTCTGGAGAGAGGCTCCCTGTTCTATGGCCAGGGCAGAGATTTCATCGAGCTGCCGCACGGAGTCTTCCTCCAGGCTGCTGTAAGCAACACTCAATATGGAGACCTGTTTGAGACTGCGAAGATGTCTGAGAAGGCTGGAAATAGGCACCTTATAGCCGCAGCCTGTCACCTCCGGCTCAGCAATATGAAGGGACTCAGGATCATAGACTCCCGCATAGACAAGAGGAATACCGCTTTTTTCCTGGATGACGGCCAGAGTGGCGGGAGAGCCATAAGAAACGATAAGATCAACATCAGCGGCGATGAGCTTTCTGGCGGCATTACTCAAGGCAATAGGATCAGGGAAAGGTCTCTGCACGATAATCTTGATCTGTTTGCCGTTCGGAGTCCTACCCCTCAGGCTATCGGAAAAGGCCTCATGCATGGCTTCATAATACGGGGTCTTACCGGTCATGACAACCCCGATCAGGATTTCTTCCGCTGCAGCAGCAGTTTCATGATATAAGAAGGCACAAAAAAGCAGAAGGCAGAAAAAAGTTATGGAGATCTTTCTCTTCAAGTCAAAAATACCTCTTTACCGTGCAGATTGAGGTATAAGAGCTGCCGACCTGACTATTATCATACCTGTCGTTGTATCGATTTGACAGAAACTCGAGACCTATCTCCCAGTTGTTGGGTAAAGACTTTGTCAGTTCTAATATCCAGGCGGTTTCAGCCACTTTGAGTTCGGAATAGGACGCAAGAGAAACCGGATTTTGTGCCTCGGTCAGATTAGGCATAAAATTACCTTCCGATAACGTATAGCTGAAAGTGGTCGTAATAGAGACTCCTTCGAGCGGGGGGACATAGAACAAGCTCAAAGAATAATTATCAGCGTCATCCGTGTACGGTACTGCAGGATCAAGAAATGGCAAATCTCCGGCTGTCCCGGTACTGTTCCACCTCGCGTAGGCGAGATTCTGCTCGATCGTGCTATGGTAATGAGCAAAACTTGTGGTCAAAGTTATCTTGGGAGAAAACAAAAAAGACAGGCTGGCCAGAAATCTATCATTCTTTGTTTCTCGCCTTCCCCCGTCCACAACAATGTTAGGGTCATTGTTCAAGTAACGCAAATTATCTCTTTCCGTAATGGCCCGATTGTAGCTAAAAAAAGCCGTAACCCAGGACGCGGGCAGATAGGTGGTCAAAAATTGCACCTGATTGGAAGAGTCTGGTTCGATGTTCAACGCTGGGTTATGAAGAAAGCAATAATCAGTGCTAAGTTTGACTTTCAGACTATTAAACGGACTTGCTTGGGCAGCCAGCTTGATACGGTTAGTTTCCGAGTGATCCGACAGGAGGAGCCATTGATCAGTGTTTGTCCTTTCGCGATAAGAAAATTCATAGTCTGAAGTGATAGTAACCTTTTTGGCTGGCAGATATCTCGCGGATAAGGAAAGGATGTCCTTTTTATAGGAAATCGCTTGCCTGACGGGATAACTAGTTGTATTGACAAGCCCTCTCAGAGTTACAGAATCAGGATTACTGGACTCCATATCACGATGCCGGTATTTGAAATAGAAAGTCAAATTCGGATCAAATATATAGCTCAGATCGGTCACTCCCTGCCAGGTGTCCGATTTCGAATCGCTGTAGTTATTCTTTTGAGTGATCGTGCTTAATGTCGCCGCCGCGACAAGCCCACCCGTGTAGGAGGAATGTACCTTCAGGGAATTTGCCGCCGATTCTGTCTCCGGAATAACGTCATGCGGATAGATATCGGCTGGCCTGATTGAAGTAGCGGGATATAAATCATAAAGAATATTGTTTCTTCCTGGATCAAATTTTGTAAACTCGCTGGAATATTCGGCCTCCACCGGCCCCAGATGGCAGTTGGTTCCGATGGTCAGGTCCTTCGATTGCCAATCTATTTCCCGGGACTGTGATACCTTTTTAACGCTGCCTAAACTACCAATCACAAAGCGTTGCTGAAAGAGGCCACCCTTGTCAAGGTATCTGTGCTTCAAAAAAGTATGGAAGGGGTAATCCGGGGCTTTGAGCCTAACGGAGAAGAAATTATTAAAGACGTCAACGTGATACTCTTCACCTGCACTCCTGTCATCATAGGTTATGGCTGGCGCTTCCCCGGCATACTGATAGTTGTAGCCAGCCAAGTTATGGTAGGTACGGGTAAAAATATCCCTCATCAGCAGTAAATCGCTAAAGGCATATCCGGCATCTCCATAATAATTATCGGCACTCAGATATTCTGACGTTATATGAAAGCGATGTGGCAACAGATACGAGGAAATATCGAGTTCTCCAAGCAAGGAGGAATAAGGATCTTGGTATTCCTCCACTTTCTCTGAGTTATGCAGTGAGAAGCTCCGATAACCTAAGGAAAAAAAACCTTCTGCCTCACGCGAAGGAAGTTCTTCTTCGGTGCCTCTGTCTTGCTGGGTAAGGCTATCTTCCGGTTCGACAGGCAGTGGCTCGCCGGCGGTTGATGGCATAGCGAAAAACGGCAGACAAAAACAGAAGAGTCCGGCGATTCGCAGTATCCGACCCAGCAATAGGGATCTCATTGCGTAAACCTTCCCTTCCCGGAAGCAGAGGGCAGATCAGTGCCGTGTATCCGGGAATGACAGTCTGTACAGCGAGAATAGAAGGCCCGGCGGGATTCGGCTGAGGTATTGCCTCCAGTCCTGGAAGTGATCCGGTGCCCTTCATGGCACTGGAGGCATAAGAATGGTTCCCGCGCTACCAGCAGATTATTGTTAACCGTGCCATGCGGGCTATGACAGGTTAGACAATCCTCCATGACATCGGCATGTTCATAAGAGAAAGGTCCACGCTTTTCAGGATGACATTGAGTGCAGGTTTCCTTAATGGTTTCTTTTCTCAAAAGTTTATTGGCTGAACCGCCATGTGCATCATGGCAGTCGGTACAGAATATCCGGCCCTCATTTAAGGGATGATGGCTCGGCAAGACGAACTCTACCTGAGTTGCCTTATGGCACTCGAAGCACATCCGGCCAGTCTTGATCGGCTTGACTTTTAAATCGGGACTACCATGTACATGATGGCAATTAAAGCAGGAAACGTCATTGATTGAATGGGTGCTGGCGCTCCAGTTGTGCAGGTTAAAGGTGGCATTGGCAGTATGACACTTGAGGCAGATAAGGGATTGTGCCGGTGCCGGCAATAATTTTAGATTAATTAAAGCATTGGCGTCACATTTAGTTTTCATGCCTTTTTGGCTGTTTTGTTTGACAACTTCGGCTGTCAGCCCCTGTATTGCGATACTTCCTGGTCCATGACAGGATTCACAATCCACCAACGGTAACCCGGATTCCTGCTTCAACTGAGCTCCCATGGTACTGGCATCAAAATCCTGCTTCAACCGGTCATGTTCATGGCAGGCACTCAGGCAATTAGCAGTGCCGACATAGTCCGCGTCAAACCTGCCGATAATCATGTTTTCGTATTCTTTGATCGGCCGGATGGCTTTAGAGCCTTTGAGGGTATTACAGCCACTGGCTATTAACGCCATGGCAATACTGAAAACAACAAAGTAAGTTAAAGAGTGCCTGCGGCGGACTGTCTCATTTACCATATTATAAAGTACCTTCTAGAAAGTTCAGCCAGTGGAAACACCCCGAACATTGTTCACCCGAAGAATCCGGAGTCTGTTAACTAAAAGCCCTCTCAAGGTAAACGATTGTTTCAAACGCTTTCATTTTTCAGAAATAAGACGCCAGTGAGTTTCTTGCAAAATATTCATTGTTCTTTTCAAACTGAACATTTTGCAAAAGGATTAAGTATCCAGCCTGTGGATCTTGTCATACCGTTTTTCAAACGGCTACATCAATTTAAACTAACAGCTACCATGTCATTATAACATAGGCTATCCTTTATTTGATAATAAAATCAAATTTTTCTTAAATAACACGCTAATTTTTCGACAGAAAGAAACAATTTGGTCGTGCTGCAAAATCATACTACAAATTAGGTAAACTAGTTACTCCTTTGTTTCCCAGGGATCAATTGCCAGTCCCTAATGAGGTCAACTACACCTGTTATTTCTTCTTCTCCTTACCTGTTTTGCATCCACAGCTACAACCGGCCTTCACCTTAATACAGACTGAATCCTTCAGGTTCTTACCAACCTTGAATTTCTCGACCTTTTCCCGGCAATCTAAATTTCATTACCGGTATGAGGGTTACGACCAGCCCGTGTGGTCAATGAGAAATAACCGAACTCGATAAGGATAACGCTCTCATTAATTTGCCAGTGTCTAAGCAATTACATCCCTGACAAACTCTCGGAAATCCATGTTCCACTGATAACAATGAAAGGGTTACCAAGGGATAAGTTTTCTCTTTTGCTGACCATCGGCTATGCCGAGAAAGGGATGCAAAACTAAATGACACATATAGCGCGCTATTCTGGAGGGATTACGCCGTGAAGGCCAAGGTTATTGAACAGTTAATACAGTACCTGCCCCTTGCTCGTCAGGTCTTATGTCAAACCCGGCGTAGAGTTTTTTCGGGAGAGTCTGTGCCGGCCCAGTAAAAGATTGTTTTAATCTTCGAGCCCTAATAAATATCTTTTCGCAAAGACCGCCGTGACACATACTATGGTCACAAGATTTGTATTACTAGTGGTTCTTCGAACCTGATTTTTGACTGTGTTGTGTTTGATGGTAATCTGGTTGATTCAGAACTGACAAAGGTGATGCTGGCACGGCAGGATGAGATTTATGGCCGCTATCACCCTGAAGGTGGTATCTGATGGAGTGCCTCTCCTGTAAACCTGGAAACAGCCAAGAGGAACGGCATCAAGGATGCTTGTTTTTCTAAAGGTCGAGGCTTTACAGAGGAAGATATGTGTGGCGTAGCAAACGGGTGTATAGGATGTTATGGAAAATTTCGCCTATTTCATCATGACGGTTTAGTTGGGATTGCCTCTGAATTTAGCGAGTTATGGACAGGCACTACCTAGATCGGGCGCAGACCTGGGTGATGAGACCGTCCGTAGAGGGTAGCCTTTTTTGCATGGTTATGACCGGGAATGATTGTCGAGAGAAGATTTCTTGTATCGTAAATTCTGAGCCTTTCTCTTGCAATCGTCCTTTCTGCTCATTCGTGGTGCTTTGTATTGGCACATTGAGTGCAGGAAGGACTCAATATTCACTCGTGTTCGGAGAGGGGTACTCCTTGCTTTGAAAATAGGCGATCCAGTATTGCCAGGGCCGGACTTCCACAGAATATGTGTACGGGCAGGTGAATTTCTCCACTGCCATAGGGCACATCCCACATTTTATGGTGCAGATGTATTTGGCCGCATCTTCCAGGGCCTTGGTGCTTCTTCGTTTTTTACTCTCTGGGGCCATGCTTGTCCTCGTTCTCTGCAGGAATGGAAAAAACTTTCTTTTCCTGTGTGTTTATTATAGGAAAAGAAAAGTCAGCCCTTGTTTACAAACCGTAACATTGAAATGTTATGGTCGGCACGACGAAGTCGTAAGGAGATGGTTAGGAAAGGATTGCTTCTCCCCTGACGGTTCCTCAGGGAAATACGGTTTGGGATAGATCCACACAAACTTTCCCGGTCAGTCAGTTTTCTCAGGCGCATTTCCGCCTTTATCTGGAGCATTGTTATGCACGCTGTAAAAGTATTTGTTTTGTTGACCTCACTTCTTTTGCTCAATGGCTGTATTTTGACCAAGGTCGTGACCGTGCCCATGCGGCTTGGCGGTGCGGTGATCTCAATTATTCCAGTTGTTGGCAATACTGCTCATGATTCCATTGATGAAGCGGCGGAAATTGTCGATGATATTCCCCTTTGATAAAGAGGGAATTCCCCTTGGGAAAATGTGAACATCAGGGGATCTGTTCACCTTGTTTACAGATTAACAATTGATCTCGCGCAGAGTCACTGAGAAGGACAAAAAAGTTTTTCTCAGTGACTCTGTGCGGAAAAAATATTACAAAACAAGTAGTTATCCATTTTATGCTGAATAGTTACAAATAAAAAATAAAGAAGAATTATAGGGTGTGATATCAGTGATATGGACTCTCTCTCAGAGAGTTAGTCAGCAAGTGAGTCAATGTCAGCCAATGGACCATAGAGACTCAGCAGCACTGGTGTCTGATCGGGAGGACCGATTCGCGGAAGAGTCAGCTGGTCCGTATTTTTCAGGAACCTGAAAAAATGGTTTTTCAATCTCAACTCTTTGAATTACCTCCATCCTGTCTGTGTGTCGGATTGGAGGCACAGCAGGCTCAATTTGAAGCGGAATTGTATGACGATGACACCGACTTCATGGATCAGATAGATCAGGGACATACCGGTTTGGAATTATTATAGCAGACCCGGGCGGAGACTGCTGCGATCTGGGAGGTAGTTGAATAATTCAAGATTGAAGATTTGCTGGAAAAAGGATTCCGGGTTATTTCGTCCGGTGAGACCAGAAAACTGCTGATTGTTCGTGCCCTCCTGGCAAAGCCAGATTTCATCATACTTGATGAACCCTTTGAAGGTCTGGATGAGGAATCCTCTCAAACACTTGCAGATTTTCTGGTTGACTTGAAAGAACAACAGGCCGTGATCATGTTTGTCAGCCAGCTGCAAGAGGTTCAAGATTAGCATAGCCACATTGGCGTGCTTCATAAGGGACGCATGTTGGCTCAGGCTGAAAAAAACAGGATCATGAATAACGATTCTCTGCAAACTCTGTTTCACGTTGACTCGGGAGGTCAATTGGAATTGCCTCCTACTTTGAGTATACACGTCATATTTTATCCCCTGTTTCATATACGAAATTGCAAGGTAAGGTATGATGAGATTATTCAATTTCAAAATATGAAATGGGTCTTGCGAGCTGGTGAGCATACGATCATTTCCGGGCCGAATGGTTTCAGGCAAATCCACGTTGTTGCAATTGGACTCCGGAGATCATCCTCAGTGTTTCAGCAACGGCTTGACAGTCTTTGGCTATCAGTGGGGCCGCGGCGAAAGCATCTGGGATATCAATAAACATATAGGGATTGTTTCCGGTTAGTTGCATCAAGATTTTCGGGTATCAGGGAATGCATTAACTGCTGTTGCATCAGGTCTATACGATAGTATTGGTTTATATCGTCCCGTTTCTGACAAAGAAAAGTGCATCTCTCGTCAATGGCTTGTCTTTGTCGGCCTTGAAGAAAAAGCTGGTATTACCTTCAGAGAGTTATCCTAGGGGAACAGCGGCTCGTGTTCATTGCTCGTGTACTGATTAAATACCCTGCTTTGTTGATTCTTGATGAACCGACATTGGGTCTGGATGATAAGAATCGTCTGATGGCTCTCGCTTGCCTGGAACGTATTGCCGGACGGGGCGTTTCCACCATGTTATTTATCAGTCACAGACAAGACGAACATCTGGATATTTTCAGAAAACATCTTGTCTTTGAACGTGACCAGGAAGCCTTGTTTACCATCACCTTCCGCGAGGAAGTCTGAAGGTCACTCTCTTATCAATTATGAGTTCATTGATATCGAGTTTATGTTACGGAATGTGCCGGAATTCTGAAGAGAATAGAGCTTATGTCTTCTGCTTCTTGCAATGAGAGTTTCGTTCTATTTGCCAATCAGAAAAAAGTGGGGTAGGCTGAAAACTGTCTTCAGGAGGACCTGGGGAGGGTGGCTTTTTTTTCACAGAAAACATTTTGATACAATGATTATGGAAATTATCTATATCCTGGCCAGTTATCTGATCGGTGCCATTCCTTTTGGCTTGCTTATAGGCAGACTTGTCGGCGCTGACGTGCGTCTGGAAGGGAGTGGCAACATTGGCGCCACCAATGTGGGTCGGGTACTGGGGAAAAAACTGGGTATTGTAACCTTGCTCTGTGATGTGGCCAAGGGCTTTCTGCCTGTCTGGGGTATCACTCTTCTGCTTGGCGAAACAACAGCGGCCAGAGAGCTGTTTGTGGTCTTGTGTGGCCTGGCCACGGTTGTCGGCCACATGTTTCCGCTCTATCTCAAATTTAAGGGTGGAAAAGGGGTGGCCACTGCTCTGGGTGTTTTCCTTTTTATTTCTCCCGGAAGTGTCCTGATCAGTCTGCTTGTTTTTGTCGCTGCGGTTGCCGTTTCCGGATATGTTTCCGTGGGTTCACTTACCGCCTCCCTCCTGATTCCCCTGTGGCTCTGGATTCTGGGTGAGTCTTCTGCAATATTGGCAGTGGCGTTTGTTATTGTCCTTCTTATCTGGTTCCAACATCGCTCTAATGTCAGCAGACTGTTACGTGGTGAGGAAAAGAGCTGGAAGAAGGGGTGAACCATGACCAAGGACGAATGGCAGGCCATTGATGAGGCCAGACAATTATTGAATCTGGCTGAGCGGGCCACCATGGGGGAGATAAAACGGGCCTATCGGCAGATGTGTAAGCTTCATCATCCTGATCTTGTCGGTGAAGAATCACCAGCCGACGCTGCAATCATTCGGGAACTCACCAGAGGCTATGATCTGCTCATGCGTTATTGCGATCAGTTTCGTATTCCGCTCGTGCCGGATGATGGCGACAAGATTGATCCTGAAGACTGGTGGATGGACCGTTTTGGCAGTGATCCCCTGTGGGGAAAGAAGAAAGAGAAAACAAAAACCGCTTCCAAAAAATAATACCATTATTGGGATGGCAAAAACGCCATAAGGATTTGTAAACTCAATAAGCAAAAAACGTTGGCTGTTGCCCAACAGCTCCTAAAACGAGGGATGAGCAGGATGGTACAAGAAGACAAAAGGGAACAGGAACGTTTCTCTATGAGCTTAAAGACCAAGATCACGGCGGAATCCCGTACCGGATCAACCCCGTTGCTTGACTTTGTCACCGCCGATATCAGTGCCGGTGGAGCCTTTATTGTAACCAGCTGTCCGCTGCCCATTGCCAGCAAGGTCCGCTTGGAGTTCTTCCTCTCTCTCGAAGAGCTTGCCAAACTGCGTTTTGTCGTGGCCAAGGAAAGCCTCAAGGTGTGGGAAGGTGAACGGGCCTGGGTCACTGCCACCGGAGTGGTGATCCGGGTGGACAAAGAAGGGGTGGCCATTATCTTTGATCAGAACTACCGGATTTCCCCCATCCGCAGATCTGAGACTGAATTGGTGTCTACTCCTACTCCTGAATAAGCCGTTTTTCAGAATTAGGACCAAAGATGTCTAATGACGCATGTTTTTTCTGCATCTTTGTGTCTCCGTGCCACTGCCGGAGATGAGTATCTATACTGAATGTCTCAATTATCCCTTGGCAAACAGCAGGGCAGCCCATTCCTTTTTTTCTTCCTGCCGCTTCAGGGAAAAACCTAAGTTCTCAAAACATGCGATGATATTGGTTACCTGCAGTCCGTGGAGGATACCGGAGAGGAGCAGTTGGCCGCCGTTCTCGGTTAATCGGCCAAGATCAGGGGCCAGCTCCAGCAACACGTCATGGACAATATTGGCGATCACCAGGGAATAAGGTGTTGTTAGAGTGGCGAGCGGGGTGATGGCTACCTCCATGATCCGTTGCAGCTGGTTGCGGGTAATGTTCTCTCTGGTCGCGGTCACCGCAAGGGGGTCGTTGTCAATGGCCATGACTCTGGAGGCACCAAAGAGGGCGGCGGCCATCCCCAATATTCCGGTACCGGTACCCACATCGAGGACGCTGCTGTTGGATTTCCCTCTCAGCGCTTCCTGCAAAAGCTGCAAGGAGAGGCTGGTGGTGGCATGATGTCCGGTGCCAAAGGCCATGCCCGGATCCATAACAATGACCTGCTCGTTTTCTAGAGGCTCATAGGGCTCCCAGGTGGGGGCAATGATCAGGCCCGGAATAATGGCAAAAGGCTTGAAGTGTTCTTTCCAGGTTTTTGACCAGTCCTCATCCTCAATAAAGCTGGTCTCGACGGTGGGTACGGCCACCTCAAAGATATCGGCCAGATCGAGAAGATAGCTGTTGAGTTGGCTCAGGGTGAGGTCGGTTCCCGGCTGATCCTCCTGGCCCTTGTCGAAATAGGCATTGATCAGGGCCTTGTTTCCCGGTTGGTCGAGGCTCAACTCCACTCCTGCGTCGGTTATCCCCACCATGAAATCTTCAATGGCATCAATGAGAACCGGGTCGGTGGTAATCGAAATTTTGAGCCACTGGCGGCCTTGGTCTTGCTCTGAAGTCATTTGTAGGTTCTCCTGGTATTGAGGTGACAGCTGCCATTACAGGGCTGCCGTCTGCTTTGATCAAATATTTTTATAAATACTATCAAGGATATTTCTTGACAAGGGACTGCTAACTGTTATTTTTCCCCAAATAATGCTTTAATAAACAGATTGTTTACTACGCCGTTGTTCAAATACAAAAAGGCAGACGTTATGGAACATACCATACACTTTTTACCCGATGATATCCGTGTCAAAGTGGCATCCGGAGAAAATTTACTGACCGCCGCTGCTGCCGCCGGGGTTTATATCCATGCCTACTGCGGAGGAGACGGGGTCTGCGGCAAGTGTAAGGTGCATCTGGAACAGGGAGAGGTGGAGACTGATCATGCGGCCACGCTGAAACAGGCCGACTATGAGCGGGGGGTTCGGTTGGCCTGTAAAACCCGGGTCATCTCTGATATTACTATACGCATTCCCGAGACGATCAAGGCGGATGGCAAGGCCCTGAAACGGGAACCCAAGACCACCCGCGCTATCTCGGCCCGCTCCATGGAAACCCTGGTCGGTACCTGGCAGATTGATCCGCCGGTGGGCAAGCTCTTTCTCAAGCTGCCGCCGCCAACCATGGATGACAATGTCTCTGATATGCAGCGCCTGATGCGCGCCATTAAAATCGCGCTGCCGGATAATCCCGAACCGAACTATGACCACCCCCAGCTGATCCGGGAACTCTCCGGCATCCTGCGCGAGGCGGACTGGGAGGTCACGGTCATCCTCCTGCATGGCAAGGGCTCGACCGAGCCTGACCGGATTATTGCCGTCGAGCCGGGGGATACCACCGACCGTCTCTATGGTCTGGCCATTGATATCGGTACCACTACGGTCAACGGAATCCTCATTGATCTGGGCAGCGGTGAGGTCATTGCCGACGGTTCCGGCTATAATGCCCAGATCGGCTATGGCGAGGATGTCATCTCCCGCATGATCTATGCCGCACGTCCCGGCGGACTCAAGACCCTGCAGGAAAAGGTGGTTTCCACTATCAACGGCATCATTGAAGAGATGTGCCGCAAGGTAGTGATCAGTCCCAGCGATATCAGTTATATCATGACTGCCGGCAATACGGTCATGTCCCATCTGCTGCTGGGCATCAATCCCCGCTATATCCGTGAGGCCCCCTATGTGCCCAGCGTCAGTCAGTTTCCCCTGACCAAGGCCGCCGAGCTCGGTATCATGGCCCATCCCTCGGTCAGGCTTTTCCTCTATCCCTGCATCTCCTCCTATGTGGGGGGCGATATTGTCGCTGGGGTCCATGCCTGTCAGATGCACAAAAGTGATCAGATCTCGCTGTTCATTGATATCGGCACCAATGGTGAGATCGTGGTCGGCAATGAGGACTGGATGGTCTGTGCCGCCTGCTCGGCCGGCCCGGCCTTTGAGGGCGGCGGGATCAAACATGGGATGCGGGCCAGTCAGGGGGCCATTGAAAATTTCCATATCGAGCCGGAAACCCTGGATCCGATGATCGTCACCATCGGTCAGACCAAACCCCGGGGCATCTGTGGCTCCGGCCTGATCTCCATTGTCTCCGAACTGCTTGAGGCGGGCGTTATTGATCCCCAGGGAAAATTCAACCGGGAGCTGAATAATCCCCGCATCCGTGAGGGCGAGGATCGCTGGGAGTATGTGCTGGCCTGGGGGCAGAACTCCATGACCGGTGAGGATATTGTCATCACCGAGGTGGATCTTGATAACCTGATGCGGGCCAAGGGCGCCATGTATGCAGGCTACCAGACCCTGCTGGAGTCCGTGGGGCTGGGATTCGGCGATCTGGACCGGATTATCCTGGCTGGCAACTTCGGTGCCTATATCGATCTGGAACGGGCTATCTGCATCGGGCTGCTGCCGGATATCGAGCGGGAACGTTATTATTATATCGGCAATGCCTCGCAGCTCGGTTGCCAGATCAGCCTGCTTGATCATCGTCGTTTCCGCGATCGGGTCGATGTTCGCAAGCTGATGACCAATATCGAGTTGTCAGAGAATGCTGATTTTATGAATCATTATATGGCCGCCCTTTTTCTGCCCCACACCGACATGAGTTTATTCCCATCGGTGAAAATCAAGAAATAATGGCGTCGCCAAAAGGCCCAAATACTTCGTTGCGCTGCATCCTTCGTCACTGCGGCGTACCCAAAAGTACGCCTCATTCCTCAGGATTGGCGTGCCTCGTCTTTTGGCCTTTTAGCTTAGCCTTCCCCTTGAGGACTTTTTAAAAGACCATTAAATCGGCCTGGTCTGAGAGTGGCCCTGACATTGACAGAAGAGTGAATAATGGGTAAAAGAAAGAGCTTTATTGATATCAATCCCTCTATTTAAGAGATAATTACGAGATAACTCATCGAGACAAGGAGAACAGTATGTCACAGAAAGTAATGGCAATAGCCGAAAGCATCAATATCATGGGAAAACGCAGTGGAACCGCCATGAAAGAGCGGATTCAGGGTCCTATTCAGGAGATGGCAAAGGAAGAAGCGGTGGCCGGTGCCTCCTACCTTGACCTCAATATCGGACCTGCACGGAAAGATGGTGTTGAGCTGATGCCTTGGGTTGTACAGACCGTTGAGGCCGTTACCGATGTCCCTCTCTGTCTCGATACCACCAATATGGATGCCATGACCGCCGGTTTCAAGGTGGTGAAAAATAAAGAACTGACCATCATGAACTCCATTTCCGCCCAGCCCGAGCGGATGAAGAATCTGATCCCGGTGGCTGCCGAGGCCGGATGCAATGTTATCGCCCTGCTCTGGGGACCAGAGGGTATGCCCCGCGATTCAAACGAGCGCGCCTCCATGGCAGTTGACCTGATGATGGCCCTGAGCGAGGCCGGTATTCCCAATGAGAAGATGCTCTTTGATCCCATCGGCACCCCCATTACCCTTGGCGCCGACCAGATTGCCTCCGGTCTTGAATTCATGATGATGCTTGGAGATATAGCTCCGGGCGCCGGCTCCACCGTCGGTCTGTCCAACGTCTCCAACGGCGTGGCCGAGCATCTGCGCAAGTATCTGGATCGCACTTATCTGATCATGCTGATGAAATACGGCATCACCACCGCCATCGTCAATGCCTACGATACCGAGCTGATGGCCATCTGTAAGGGCGAGCGTCAGGCCCATGTCGATATGGTTCATGCCATGATGGATGGTGATGATCCCGATCCTTCAACCCTCGACAAAGTGGCTATACAGCACTACAAGACCTACAAGGCCCTGTCCGGTCAGTCGGTCTTCTCCGAGTCGTGGCTTGAGCTGTAAGATTTAACTGATACATTTTTTTGACGATGCCCCTTCGCTTATGCCAAGGGGCATCGTCGTTTCAGGAGGGCGGAAACTATGTTGCGGGTCTCATCACATCATCTCGTCTATGGCTCTTTCCGGGATTATATCACCGGTGAGGAGCTGACTGACACCGATGACGAGCGGAACAGGCAGCAGCTGGCCCGCATGATGGTTGAGGAAAAGGGCTATGCCAAGGAGGATCTTGAACCCCGCCGCTTTATCGAGACCCTCTTTTCCAGCCAGTTTGTCCGCTCCACCATTGAGCTTGTGGTCAGCCTCGAGGGAAAGCGGTTCATGATTATCCGCTACGGCCCCGGTTCCCTGGTCACCCGCGAACGTTCGGCCATTGCCGCGGCCAGGGTGCTGGAAAATGACTATCAGATCCCGCTGGCCGTGGTCACCAACGGCCGGGACGCGGAGCTGCTCGATACCGCCACTGGCCAGGTCATGGCAACCGGCATGGAGGCCATCCCTGACTGCCGGCAGGCGCGTGAGCTTTTTCCCACCCTGGTCTTTCACGAGGGGATGGAATCCAAGAAGCGGGAGCGGGAACTGCGGATTCTCAATACCTTTGATGTGGAGATCTGCTGTCGGAGATAGAGGGTTTAGCAGGATTTCTTGAAGTTTTCATGTGCTGTGTGCATGATACTGGAGCGCTTCGTGCCCCTTAGCTTAGCCATTATGTTTTGAAAGGAAACACATGAAAGAAATACCAACATTTGATTCATTGATGAATCCATTACTGAATGCACTAAGCCATCTTGGTGGCTCTGGCTCAATCGATGAAATTTATGAAAAGGTCGCAGAGCTAGAAGATATTGAAGAAGAAGTCCTTTCAACTCCTCATAATCCAGAAAAAAGCAATCAAACCGAGGTTGCGTATAGGTTAGCGTGGGCAAGAACTTATTTGAGAAAGTATGGCTTCCTTGAGAATTCAAGCAGAGGAATATGGACTCTGACACAGAAGGCCAAAGAACAAAAAGACGTAATACCACCAGAAGTAGTGAAGTACGTTCGCCAATTAGATAAAAAGGAACCAAATCAAAAAAAGAAAAAATCTGAAAGCAATATTGAATTAGCAGAAAATGATGTCCCAGAAGAAGCCAAAGCGTGGAGGGAAGAGTTGCACCACCTACTTACGCAGGAAATCAGCCCTGACGCATTCGAACGCCTCACACAAAGACTATTAAGAGAATCAGGTTTTGTTCAAGTAGAGGTTACTGGAAAAACTGGAGATGGCGGAATAGATGGGAAAGGTATTGCTAGAATTAATGGCTTAATGAGTTTTCATGTGATTTTTCAATGTAAGAAATATCAAGGTTCTGTTTCGGCAGGTGCAATCCGAGATTTTCGTGGCGCTATGGTAGGCAGAGCAGATAAAGGGCTATTTATTACAACGGGTACATTTACACCAGCAGCAATTAAAGAAGCTACAAGAGATGGTGCACCACCAATTGATTTAGTTGATGGTGATAATCTCGCCGAAAAATTAAAAGAATTGAGTTTGGGCGTGGAAATAGAGATGGTTGAAAAAGTAACAATTGATAAAGATTGGTTTCTAAATCTTTGAAAAGGCATGGACGTGTTGACGAGTCGTTCCAGACAAGCACCTTAATATTTTATAAAAACATGCTATGAATGCCACCACCATCCTTTCTGTCATTATCGCCATCGTTCTTGCTGATTATCTCCTTGAAAGGGGGCTCAGCTTTCTCAACTGCCGGAGTATTAGCACGCAACTGCCTGAGGAGGTGAAGGGGATTTACAGTGAGGAGAAGTATCAGCAGTCCCAAGAGTACAAGAGGGCAAACTGCCGCTTTGAGCTGGTCACCGCCAGCCTGAAGCTTGTGCTCCTCCTGGCCCTGCTTATGGGTGGCGGCTTTGCCTTTATAGACGGGCTGGCCCGGGGCATGGTGCAGGCGGAGTTGCTGGTCTCCCTGCTCTTCTTTGCCCTGCTTCTCTTTGCCTCGGAAATTCTCTTTCTGCCCTTTGCCCTCTATCACACCTTTGTCCTTGAGGAGCGCTTTGCCTTTAACAAGACCACTCTTGTCACCTTTATCACCGACAAGATCAAGGGCTGGCTTCTCATCGTCCTCCTAGGCGGCCCCTTGCTGGCGGCGGTGATCTGGTTTTACCAGCTCACCCAGGACAATTTTTGGATCTCTGCCTGGCTGTTGATGAGTGGCTTCATGATCTTCATGACCATGTTCTACTCCACCCTGATCGTGCCCCTCTTTAATAAGCAGACCCCCCTTGAGCAGGGTGAGCTGCGCGACGCAATCGAGGCCTTCAGCACCAAGGCCGGTTTTCAGCTGGATAATGTCTTTGTCATTGACGGCTCCCGCCGCTCCACCAAGGCCAATGCCTATTTCTCCGGCCTGGGTGCCAAAAAGCGCATTGTCCTCTATGACACCCTGATTAACGACCTGGAGGTGGAGGAACTGGTGGCGGTGCTGGCCCATGAGATCGGCCATTATAAGAAAAAGCACACCATCAAGGGTATTATCCTCGCGCTCTGTCAGACCGGTATCATGCTTTATATCCTGTCGCTATTTATTGCCAACCCGCTGCTGTCGGCGGCCCTGGGCACCGATATCCATAGCTTCCATCTGGCCCTGATCAGCTTTGCTCTTCTCTATTCGCCACTCTCCACGGTCATGGGGCTGGCCATGAACAGCTTCTCCCGCAAGAATGAGTATGAGGCGGACTGCTTTGCCGCCCACCATTTTGACGCTGCCGCCTTGGGATCGGCCTTGAAAAAGCTTTCCGTGGGCAACCTCAGTAACCTTACCCCGCACCCGGCCTATGTCTTTTTCCACTACTCCCATCCCCCCCTCCTGCAAAGGCTGCGAGCCATGAGCACGACCTGAGCAGTCAGTTCTGTCCGGGCCACTTCTCTTCTAGCCATTAAGAATCTAGAAAACGGAGGATAGTAGAATATCGGTGGACAGACCACGGTGTCTTGTGAGACTATTAGATAATCTGAGGTCGGTGCCTTAGTTATAGGATCAATATCCTGAAAGAGTGAATGGATAGCTTGGTCCGACCCCACCAGTTTTTTATAAAATTCTCATCTCAACTCATTTACAGGAGGGAAAATCTTGAATATCACCTTGGTGGCCTGTAGTGATAATCCGGAAATTTTATGGAATGTATTTCGCTTGGGAAATCTCATGCTTGAAAAAATGGACGATGTAACCATTTTTCTTAATGGGCCTTCAGTTTCTTACAGCCAGATCGCTACTCAAGAATTTCCTCTTTTGGATCTTGCAAAACTCTTTACTCTCTCTGAAGGTGTTTTGCTGGCCTGAGGCAAGTGCCTCGACCTCCATGGAGTGGAGGATGGATATCACAGTCGCGGTAAACAGAATGATTTGTATGAATTAATAGTCAACAGTGATCGGGTTCTCTCGTTTTAATGGATCATAGAAAGCACCACGGTTTTATATCACGCCAGAAAACATAGTCTTTCCCCCCTTATTGCCCTTGATTACCTGCAGACGCACGACCTTTTTCCACCTTGGTTTTTCGCGAGAGGATGGAAGCCAGGAAGCGGGAAGGGAGGTAGCTGCTGGTTCTGCTCAGGAATTTGTCCGTCCAGAGAACGGGTGTCATAAAATCCAGCTTCTCACGATATTTGACAGAACAAGTTTCGTGGTTATTGCTTAAAGTAGAATATTTAGGCTGAGTAATCCCAGGGATTTGCCCAGCTGAAAATAATTTTCCAAGGAAACTCTCCACTAGCTGTCCATCTATGTGTAATAGATATATTTTTTCTATTCATGCTGCATATGGAACAGTGGCGGTCAGTTTTCGTACCATTCTTCAAAAAATATAATTTAAACAAATATTATGACACCAAAACAGACAAATATTCTTGAGCCTTCCTATAGAAGAGATTTTCTTTTCAAGATTTGCTTTGGTTTTATTTTGATTATTTTGGTCAGTGCTGTCGCGTTCTATGTACATTTTGATAAATCATTTGATGATAAATATATTGACGTTCTGTCAACCCTTGAACAACTGAACCGGGAGATGCGTTACGGAATAATCTTTTCTGTAATGGCTCAGTCTCTTTTTTTTACTCTTCTTATCTGGTTTGCATCGATTCTCTGGACCCATAAAATTGCCGGCCCATTGTATCGACTGCGTAAGTCTTTTTTGCAAATTGCAACCGGAGATCTTACCATTGTTACCCGTTTCAGGAGTGCTGACCAACTCCAGACCATTCCGGCAATATTTAATTCCTATTTGCAACAAGTCAGGGATCGTTTTCTTCGGATAAACAAGGAAATAGTGGCGATCAGGTGTGAGGTCGAGCTGTTAGCTGAAGAATGTTCCAAGCAAGATTCAAATGAAACGGGACGCAGACTTCAAGACTGTGAGGCACGTCTTCATAAGATATTGGAGCAGATGAAGAGAACAGGTGATAACAATGAATGGTAGAGACAAATACCATAATAAAGCATTCTTGTTGTTTATTGTATTATGTAGTGCTGGTTGGTGGCTCTGTATTGCTGTTGCAGATGGCCCTAATCCACACATTGATAAAATGAGCGCCTGCAATGACTGCCATCTCAGTGACCCTGTACCGATTACCAGTAAAGAAAGTGGAACGAACCTTTTCCTTGCCGATATTGAAACAATTTGCCTGGGCTGTCATACAGACATGACCCTGTCAATGTCTCATCCTATCGGGATGAAACCAACCTTTCCGCTCCCCGTGGATATGTATTTGGACTGGAGAGGACAAATGACCTGTACCACCTGTCACTATATGCATCATCAGAAGGATGGTGTTTACGCTGGCGGCAATGATATGTATTTACGGCGAGATTCAAAAGGAAAGGATTTCTGCTTTGAATGCCATCAACAGGGTTTTCTGAACCAGAAAGGACTGAATCACGCCCTGGCCACTGATGTTGCCCACACTAAACAATTCAGTGAGTTTGATACTGGAGAGTTACTGGGAGCTTCATCCTCTGTGTGTCTTAGTTGTCATGATGGTACCATTGCCAGTGATAGTGGGACGAAAGGTGTGGATGGTATGCAACGCAGTAGTGGGGTGTGGGATCATCAAGGTCAAGGTCAAAATTATGGAGGGGCCTCCAGTCACCCCATCGGCATTGACTACAATGATGCCTTCAGACGTGATCCGCGGGGAATAAATGCGATCTCATCGCTCCCGCGAACTATTCTTTTGCCGGATGGCAAGGTGGAATGTGTCTCTTGTCATAACTTGTACGCCAGAGAGGAAAACCTGCTCACGGTCACAAACTATGGCAGTCGCTTATGTCTGACTTGTCATAAGAGATAAAAGAAGACGAAAGCAGGAAGAGGTTTAAGGGATAATATTTTTGATAAAGGAACAGAAGATTGTGGGGCAAAAGTTCAAACGAAGTATTTATCTAATTGATAGGACCTTTCAGTTGAAATTTGTCGGGCTGTTTATTGGCATTATGTTGTTGTCGACTGGGATTATCGCTACTGTCTCCTATCAGGTTTTAAATAAAATTGTTGAAAAACAACTTTATTCATCGCATGTATCAGCTTTAAGTTCCGGAGAACTACTAGGGCCAGCTCTTCTCTGGATTAATCTGTCTTTTATGGCACTACTTACTCTTCTGACTATCGTCTTTATATTTTTTCATTTAAGGCTTGTTTCCGGATCATTACGACGATTTTCCACCCATCTTGATACAATGAGTGGGCATTTGATTCCTCAAGTAATTCATTCTCGTCGAATTGATCCCCTGCACATGGTGGCACATGATTTTAATATCATGTCAGCTTATTTGGAAAAAAAAATTACAACAACCCGGGATTATCTCCAGCAGGCGGTGGATGGTCTTCATGATCTACGTGTATCTCACACCCCAGATAGTGAAATTTCAGCTGAAAATTTCAAGGAGATCCAACACCAGCTGATTGCCGCAGAAAAAGAAATAAAAGTGTAAGACTATGTCAGGGAAAAGGCAGAGTTTTTTCCCCTCTCCATAAGAATAAGGGCATAATTGTCTTATCTCCGGCGCCAAGATCCTTCTTGAGATTCTCCTTGGTACCGTCGAATATTCCCTGAACCATCTCATGGATCACGAGATGGACCCTTCCCGCTTTGATGATCGTATCAAGAAGGACGCCAGCTGAGCTGTCGTTCTTGCTCCCGGAATTATTCTTAAGATCGTACTCTACGCCTACTCTCGAGGCATCGTTTCCAGCGGAAGATTGAGCGGGCTGGTCAGAAAAAACGTGATCTTCAGGGCTCTGCCCGTTATTACTACGCGGTTTCATGTGAGAACGCACAATAGTGATTGTCTGGCCGTTGTTGGAGGCTTGGAGGTACGTATGTTTTTGTCCAGCTGGGATATCATAATAAACTGGCTCTATTGATAATGCTTGCGGTTCTGTCTGCCATGGTCATTCTTTTGTATACTGGTCTGGAGCAGCGGCGGCAGTCCATTGAAAACGCCACACAGGATGTTTTGCTTCTGACCCACACGATGGCCGAAGCGCAAAATCGTATTACTCAGTCCACCAGGCAAATGCTTTCCACTCTGTCCCTGCTGCCTGCAATTCGGTAGTGTCAAAAATCTGATTGTGAAATGTTATAGTATTCCTTGTGGTTATGCGGAATAATGGTGATGCCCGAATCAGGCTGGTCACGTGATACCGCGAGTGATCTTGAATGACTGGGAGTAGTAGGGGCGGGATAGAATGTTTTTACGAAGAGATAGATGTTATTTCTTATCAGTTTGTGGTCTGGTGAAAACCCAATTGTCTTCCGTCGATTCCTTTGCGGAATATTTATATCCAGCTGTCCCAAAGTCCTTCATATCTTCAGCATGCTCTAATCGGTTTCTAAGAATAAAGTCTGTCATCATGCCACGAGCTCTTTTGGCAAAAATGGCGATTACTCGAGTTTGACCCTCTTTACTTTCCTTGAAAGTGATATTGAGTAGTCTACCATTGAGAAGTTTTGGGTTAACAGACTTGAAGTACTCATTTGAGGCAAGGTTAACTAAGACTTGTTCAGTTTGCTCTTCCAGAATCTCATTGAGCTTTTGCGTGATCCGATCACCCCAGAACAGATAGAGATTATCACCGCGCGGATTTTCTAATCTGGTTTTCATCTCCAGTCGGTACGGTTGGATTAGATCCATAGGACGCAGTATGCCATAGAGTCCGGATAAAATACGTAGGTGATCCTGGGCATAGGCAAGATCGCTCTCGTCGTATTTTTCTTTTTCAATGGCTGAATAAGCAGCGCCTTTAAAGGCAAACAAGGCAGCTTTTGCATTGTCGGTAGTAAACGGGATATTCCATTGTTTAAAGCGTTGAACATTTAAAATAGAAATGTTTTCGCTGACATCCATCAATTCGCAACTGGCTTTTATATCAAGCTTTTTAGCTTCATTGACAAGAAGTTGTGAGTCTTCGAGTTGATCAGGAATAGTATGAATGCTCGAAGGTGTTGGTGTTTCAAAGTCCAGTCCTTTTGAGGGAGACAGCGTAATAATCATGAGGTTTTCTTGTCTCTTATGTGTGTCAGTTAAAAGGTGATGCCGAACAGTAGTTTGCAGGAGTTCAGAGGCTCATTGGGTTCATCACTTCCTGCATTGGAGATGTGATGGTAGCGAAGTTCAAACAAGAGATTGTGGCTCGGGATTGTCTCATATTCAAGCCCTACTCCGAACTGATAGTTGCCGTTTAAGTCGGCTCCCATGCCGGGGATATCTGCAAAACTGTAGACAGGGCCACCGCCGCCAAAAAGATAGGGACGCATCTCTCGACCGGCTGTAAAGGTATAAGTGGCCAGAAAATTCATACCAATCATGCTGGAGACATCGGGGCTGACGACAAGGTGAAGGGGAACTTCCAGCAAGAGGGAGTGAAAGCCGCGATACCACCCGGAACCGATGTCGTCAAAGATGAGATGATTGTAACGCGGGACAAGATCAAGGGTTTGGACCCGTTGGGTGGTTTGGCCCCAACCGGGAAAACTCTGACCATAGCCGCCCAGCACTCCCCAACTGTCTTTTGACGTATCAATGACGGCGGCGTCAGCAGAATCAGCCAGGGAAGCGGAACTCAAAAACAGGAGAAATAATAAAAACAAGAAGGCTGCGCCTCTGCCATCAGCATTTTTTTCCTGCAAGGCTTGTTGTATGATCATTGTTTTTTGCACCTTGGTAGATAGCATTGGCCATTTAGCGAAAAATTTAATGAAAAGCTTGTTGAGTGTCCATTCAGAAAGCGGGTGAAGGACCAGTCCTGAATGGATACTGAATAATAATAATACAGTAGGCAGATGCCGAATAGCAAGGGGCTTTGGCTGAAGCGTATCTTTGGTTTAGTCCCGCCACCTGATCTGATGAATTCGCTAGGAGTATCCATTGGAAAAATTTTATTGTCAAGGCTAACGAGTGGCTCTTGATCTGTTCATGATGTTGTCCGTGAACGTCTCTTTGTCAATATCTGTGGCAACGATCGGGTCTGGCTATAGTTTACCCGATGGGGGAAAAGGGTGAACACCCACTTGATCCGGGTCTTTATTGTCCATACTCTAACATCGGGCAAGATAAGGAATTGTGATGTTGCGGGTGCAGCAGAGCTGGATTGTAACTGTTTGACAATGAAGAGGTTCATGGTAAAGTAACAAAATAGGGCGAACGATAATAAAAAATACGCTCCTTCACATATTCAGCTGGAATAGGGTGATCATGAGACATCAATAACTGCTTGGAAAAAAGAAATTTTTTCGCGAATTGGTGGTTTGTCACAGGATGAGAAAAGGAACTGTTTTAAGAAAATACTCGCGTATTATAAGTACTTGTTGTGCATGGAAAGCATCAAATAGGTAATTTTTTGATATCTAATCGTAAGGAATAATCATGGTAACAGCACAGAAAAATTGGACAAAATCAAGCTGGAAGAATTTTACTGCCCTGCAGCAGCCAAAATGGCCGGACCTCGAGGTGCATGACAAGGTCCTTGCAGATATTGCCCGTCTGCCTCCCTTAGTCTTTGCCGGCGAGATTCGTGATCTGAAGGCGATGCTGGCCAAGGCCGTGGTGGGGGATGCCTTTCTCCTCCAGGGCGGTGACTGCTCAGAAGATTTTTCCCAGGTTACGGCTCCCAAGATCAGGGAGACGTTGAAGGTGCTCCTGCAGATGGCGGTTGTCCTCACCTATGCCGGTGGTAAGCCGGTCATCAAGCTTGGCCGCATCGCCGGTCAGTTTGCCAAGCCGCGTTCGGCCGACACGGAGATGGTCAATGGCGTCGAGCTTTCCTCCTATCGGGGGGATATGGTCAACAGTCCGGAGCCCATTGCCGCTGCCCGTATTCCTGACCCCAAGCGGATGTTGCAGGGATATAATATGGCCGCTGCCACTTTGAATCTGCTGCGAGCCTATACCCGCGGGGGATTTGCCGCCCTGCACCGGGTCCAGGCCTGGAACCAGGAATTTGTGGTGCAGTCACCCATGGGGCGCTCCTATGACCGTCTGGCCAAACAGATCAGCCAGGCCATCCGCTTCATGGAGACTATCGGTATTCCCACCCATAGCCCCCAGATCAATGAGGCCAATTTTTTTACCTCGCATGAGGCCCTGCTCCTTGGTTACGAGGAGGCACTGACCCGTGAAGATTCGACCAGCGGCGGCTGGTATGACTGCTCTGCCCATATGCTGTGGATCGGTGAACGCACCCGACAGCTGGATAGCGCCCATGTGGAGTTTCTGCGTGGGGTGTTGAACCCGATCGGGGTCAAGATCGGGCCTGATTATGATCTGGAGAATGTGAAGCGGCTGATCGAGATCCTGAACCCAGATAATGAGGCGGGCAGGCTGACCCTGATTACCCGTCTGGGGATGAAAAAAATTGAAAAGGTGCTGCCTCCCCTGCTCCGTGAGGTAAAGAAAGAGGGCTATAAAATCGTATGGAGCTGTGACCCCATGCATGCCAACACCTATACCGCCGAGTCAGGTCACAAGACCCGAAATTTCAACGATATCCTCTCTGAGATTACCTGCTTTTTCGAGACCCATTGGGCCGAGGGGACCATCCCCGGCGGCATCCACCTGGAGATGACCGGTGAAAATGTGACCGAGTGTACCGGTGGTGCCCGTAACATCATTGACGCTGAGCTTGCCAACAACTACCTGACCACCTGTGATCCCCGGTTGAACGCGGAACAGAGTCTGGAGGTTGCCTTTCAGATTGCCGAGATGATCAGAAGTTGAACCAAAAACTTTGAATGAACTCCAGGGAACATCGTGAGTATTCACACATGATGTTCCCCTTATTTATGAAGGGCATAATTCTTTATTTGAACTAACAGGGAAATAGCAATGAATCTGCGGAAAATCACCTCGTTGACCATGCTGCTTTCCTTCGTGCTCTGTATTCTCACCAGTATCATTCTCTATATTGTTCCGGAAGGGCGAATTGCCTACTGGGCAGAGTGGCGCTTGTGGGGTCTGTCCAAGAGCGAGTGGGGGAACCTTCATATCAACCTCGGCTTTCTTTTTCTTGTCGCCGGCCTGCTCCACCTCTTCTATAACTGGAGTGTGGTTGCCGCCTATATGAAAAACAAGGCCAGGGAAATGAAGATCTTTACTTCCAGTTTTAATGTCGCTTTGATCCTGACCCTAGTGGTGGGGCTGGGCACCTACTGGCAGATACCCCCCTTGTCCACTATCCTGAATGTCGGCCATTCCTTCAAGGATGCAGCGGCGAAAAGATATGGCGAACCACCTTATGGACATGCCGAACTTTCCCCTCTGCACTCTTTCTTCAAGAAAGCGGAGATTGATCCGGTGAAGGCTTTGGAGCTGCTTGCCAAGGCCGAAATTATCATGGAGAATGATAAAGAGACCATCGCTGCCATTGCTGCCCGTAACCATCTGACCCCCAAGGCTCTGTATGATATTATCAAGCCTGCCTCAACTGCCGTTGAAACAAGCTCGGCCAGCTTCCCGGACGAACCGATGGCAGGATTCGGTCATAAGACCCTGGCAGAGATCTGTACTGAGTACAATCTCCAGCCAGCCGTGATTGTTCAGGGTCTGGCCAGAGAGAATATCACAGCCATTCCGGAGCAGACGATCCGGGAGATCGCTGGATCGATCAACATGGATCCTCACGCCTTTTTTATCATCCTCCATCGTGTGGTGACCCAGCAAAATAAGTAGGACTGTTACGAATCGTCAGGGTAAAAGCCTGACTCAGGCTGGTTGAATGTTGTTCCTTTGTTCCTGTAAAAGTGCCAGGATCTCCTTTGGCTAAGCCCGTATTGTTTGCCCTGTAAACAAAATTTGTTAGAAAAATTGATTATGGCCTTGCAAGGTATGTGGGAGCAGTTTGCCATCCAGGAATGTTAATTCATTGACAATGAGGTTTCATGTTTCAAGGTTTTGATACGTTTTTACAGCAGTCTGCTTTTCCCCCGTCCCTGATACCGATGACGCATCTGTTTGTCTTGTTGTTCCTGCTGACCATAACCGTCCTGTTAGCATACTGGATATCGCGTAAGTATCTCGTCGGGATTCTAGAAAAGATTGCCCACAAAAGTACATTTCAATGGGATGATATCTTCATCCATAATCTTTTTTTCAAACGTCTGGCTATACTGGTTCCGCTTATTTTGATTCATACGGCTGCGGATCTGGTTTTTGCCGACTTCCCAGGCACAGCAGAATTTTTGCGCCGGGCCTCGCTTATCTGTTTTGTCCTTGCCGGTCTCCGTATTCTTGACGCAGTATTACGTTCAGGCAAGGATATTTATCATACAAGCGGGATTGCCGGCGACTGGCCTGTTCAGAGTTATCTCGACGCCTTTAAAATCATTTCATATATCCTTGCTTTCATCTTCATTATCGCGATTCTGACCAATAAATCCCCATGGGGTATTATCAGTGTCTTTGGCGGTCTGACTGCCATTCTCCTTCTTATTTTCAAGGATACGATCCTGGGATTTGTGGCCAATCTGCAGCTGACGGCCAATGATATGATTAATGTTGGTGACTGGATTGAAATGGAAAAATATGGTGCTGATGGAGATGTCATAGATATCTCACTGCATACCGTGAAGGTCCAGAACTGGGATAAAACCATCACTACCATTCCGACGCATCAGATGGTGAATGATGCCTTTAAAAACTGGCGGGGAATGTCTGAATCAGGGGGAAGGCGTATCAAGCGTGCCCTTTATATCGATACAAACTCTATTCATTTTTGTACCGATACCATGCTGGAGGAATTCAAAAAATATACCCTTCTGGAAAACTATCTTAAAGAAAAAGAAGAAGAAATTGCAGAATACAACAGAACACATCATCCGGAGCCCGAGAAACTCGGCGGCAGGCGGCAGACCAATATCGGTGTGTTCCGCGCCTACATCAAATCGTATTTGCACAATAATCCTAAAATCAATCAGGATCTGACTTTTCTGGTGCGTCACCTTGCCCCCACCCCCCAGGGGCTGCCTCTGGAAATATATGTCTTTAGTGCTGACAAGGTCTGGGCGAATTACGAAGAGATTCAGGCTGATATCTTTGACCATCTCCTGGCAATTGCCCCTGAATTTGGTCTGCGGATATTTCAGTACCCGTCGGGTTATGATCTGCATCTCCCCAGTATCTCACCTGATTGTCAGATGACTGTTCAGAAATAAATGGTACGTGAATTATAATCCATTCCGGAGTTGAGATGACAAATGATAACAACAAACCTTACATTGTCCTGATCAGCATCCACGGTCTGATCCGCGGTCAAAATCTTGAACTCGGGCGCGATGCCGATACCGGAGGTCAAACCAAATATGTGGTGGAACTGGCGCGGGCATTGGGGGCGCATCCTGATGTCGGACATGTTGATCTTCTGACCCGTAGAGTGGTTGATCCTTCTGTCAGTGTGGATTACGCTCAGCCGGTTGAAAGGCTTGGTGATAATGTGCAGATCGTCCGTATTGACTGTGGTGAGGAAATGTATCTACCGAAGGAACAGTTGTGGGACTGTCTGGATAACTTCGCCGACTCAGTCCTTGATTATTTCAAACAGCAGGTCAGGAAACCCGCCATCATCCACAGCCACTATGCCGATGCCGGCTATGTGGGCACCCGTATTTCCCACCAGCTTGGCATTCCGCTGGTTCATACCGGCCATTCCCTAGGACGCAGCAAGCGCCGCCAGCTCTTGGCTGCGGGGCACAGCAAGGCATCCCTGGAAACTCGCTACAATATCACCCGCCGCATCGAGGCCGAAGAGACCACCTTGAGTGTGGCCGAGCGCGTTATCACCAGTACCCGGCAGGAGGTGACGGAACAGTATGCGCTCTACGACCACTATCAGCCCGAACGGATGCGTGTCGTGCCGCCGGGGACGGATCTGCAGCAGTTTCATGCCCCCCAGGGTGACGAAGAGAGCACGGCGATTGCCGCCGAGATTGCCCGTTTTCTGCAAGATCCCGCCAAACCGATGATCCTGGCCCTGTCGCGGCCTGACCCGCGCAAGAATATCGTGCAACTGGTCAGCGCCTATGGGGAATCACCAGAGTTGCAGCAGCTGGCAAATCTTGTCATCATTGCCGGGAACCGTGATGATATCAGCGACATGGATACCGGCGCCCAGGAGGTACTGAATGATATTCTGCTGACCGTTGACCAGTATGACCTGTACGGGAAAGTGGCCTATCCTAAGCATCACCAAGCCTCTGAGGTGTCAATTCTTTACCGTCTTGCGGCTCTGAGTAAAGGCGTCTTTGTCAATCCTGCGCTGACCGAACCTTTCGGACTGACCCTGATCGAGGCGGCTGCCAGCGGGGTACCGATTGTCGCCACTGAAGACGGTGGTCCCACCGACATCATCGGCAACTGCCGGAACGGTTATCTGATCGACCCGTTGGACCGTACCGATATTATTGGTAAACTGCTGTGCGTACTGAGTGAACCGCAACAGTGGGCGCAATTCGTTGCTAATGGGCTGCAGGGGGTGCGCAAGCATTATTCATGGCAGGCGCATACGGAAAAATATCTTGAGGTGTTGCGGCCGCTGATTGCCCGGACAGAAGCCTCCCCGTCGTTACGCACCAGACGTCGCCAACAGCTGCATCATGACCGGGCACTGTTCTCCAGTCTTGACCATAACCTGCTGGGGGACCCTCAGGGGCTTGCTTGCTTTATCGAAGCCCTGCAGGCTAACCGCAGGTGCGTCCTGTTCGGCATTGCCACCGGACGGCGGCTGGATTCCGCCATCAAGATCCTGAAGAAACAGCGGATTCCCATGCCGGATGTGTTGGTTACCAGCCTTGGCACGGAGATCCATTACGCCCCAAATTTGGTGCCGGATACGGCATGGGAACGGCATATCGACCATCTCTGGCATCCGCGCATCATTCGTAGCATCCTGAGTGAACTGCCGGGGCTGAAACTGCAGCCCAAGAGTGAACAGAACCGTTTCAAGGTGAGTTATTATATTGACCCGCAAACCGCACCGGACATGCAGCAGATTAATAGCCTGCTCCATCAGGAGGGCCAGACGGTGAATGCCGTGCTCTCATTCGGACAATACCTTGATATTGTGCCGGTACGTGCCTCTAAAGGGCTGGCGTTGCGCTGGGTGGCCGACAAACGGGATATTCCGCTGGAACGAGTCCTGGCCGCAGGCGGTTCCGGCAGCGACGAAGACATGATGCGTGGCAACACCCTTGCCGTCGTGGTGGCCAACCGTCATTACGAAGAGCTCTCCGATCTGGAAAACGCAGAGAAGATTTTCTTTGCCACGCGCCCCTGCGCCGAAGGGATTCTGGAGGCCATTGAACATTACAACTTCTTTCAGAGCTGTTATTTGGTGACAAAATGAGAGAGCGCCTGCTGATCTGTACCGATCTGGACCGCACCCTGATCCCCAACGGGGTTGACGCGGAATCACCCGAGGCCCGCATATGGTTCCATAAGCTGGCAGCCTTGCCGGGAATCGTACTGGCCTATGTCACTGGGCGTGATCAAGGACTGGTAAGGGAAGCTGTCGAAGAATATGAGCTGCCCCTGCCTGCTTTCGTGCTTGGGGATGTGGGTTCCACCATCTATGCCTGCGAAGGCTGGAACTGGCAGCACTGGGAGGCATGGGAAGCGCACATCGCTCCCGACTGGGGAGGGCGTAGCCATGCTGAACTGGCCACTCTGCTGCAAGGTTTGCCGCCCCTGCAGCTTCAGGAAGAAGAAAAACAGAACACCCACAAGCTGAGCTACTATGTCAGTCTGGGCGTCAACCATAGGGAACTGATGGATGCAATGGAGATGCGTCTGCGGCAAGAGGGTATCCGTGCCAGCCTGATCTGGAGCATTGATGAACCTGCCGACATTGGGCTGCTGGATGTCCTGCCAGCCCGCGCCACCAAGCGCCATGCCATTGAGTTCCTCATGGAACAGCAGGGTTTTGGTCTGGCGAATACGGTCTTTGCCGGCGACAGTGGCAACGACCTGCCGGTTCTGGTCAGCCCGATTCCTGCCATTCTGGTTCACAATGCCAGTCCTGAAATCAAACTGGAGGCCCTGCAGCTGGCGAAGATGGCGGGTACGGCAGCGGCACTCTACCTGGCCCGGGGCGGCTTTCACAACATGAACGGGAATTATGCGGCAGGTATTCTGGAGGGGTTGGCTCATTACCACTCTGCAATAACGACACGGTTGGAGAGTGAATAAATGGACAGGGACGCGATCGCATCAGCCACCACTTCCCGCCCGCTCATCTTCGGTGAAGTGCTCTTTGATCGCTTTTCCGATGGCACAGCCATTCTTGGTGGCGCACCCTTCAATGTGGCCTGGCACCTGCAGGCATTCGGCCTGAAACCGTTGTTCATCTCCAGCGTCGGTACTGATCCCCTGGGCGAGCAGGTTCGCCACGCCATGCAGGAGTGGGGAATGGATCTCTCCGGTCTGCAGACTGACACGCATTATCCTACCGGTGTGGTCGATGTCAGCTTCCATCAGGGTGAACCGCAGTATCATATCGTGCAGGACAGCGCCTGGGATTATATCCGCCATGAGGGGCTGCCTGTATTTCCTGCAGACGGCCTGCTCTATCATGGTAGTCTTGCCCTGCGACAGGTGGTTTCCCGCACAAGCTGGCAATGGCTGAAACAACAGAGCAGCGTGCCCCGTTTCATCGATATCAATCTGCGTGAACCATGGTGGGAGCGTGAAACCATCGGCAATTTGCTGGCAGGCGTGCACTGGCTCAAGATCAATGCGGATGAGCTGGCGCAGATCGTCCCGCAAGTCCGCGACACCGAGAGCCGTATCCACCATCTCTTTGATACCCTGCCGCTGGCATGGCTGATCGTGACGCAAGGGGAAGCAGGCTCCCTGGCTGTCTCGGCACATGGAGAACGTCTGCAGGTTAGACCGGAAGAGGCAGTGCAGGTGGTTGACACCGTCGGGGCTGGTGATGCTTTCAGCAGTGTACTGATTATGGGACTGCTGAAAGACTGGCCCATGGAACAGACTTTGCGTTGTGCCCAGCAGTTTGCCGCTGCCGTGGTCGGCCTGCGGGGTGCGACCAGCCGGCAGCGTGATTTTTACCAGACATTCATTGCAGCGTGGCAGCTTACCTAGAGGACAAACCATGTACGAACAAGTATCCCATTCCCTTTTGAACGACATCCTGAGCGAACTCGACCCGGAAATCCAAGGGGATGGCTTGCGTTATTTCTATACCCGGCTGGGGGCGAATTTTTACCCCATCTATTCCCTCTTCACCATCCTTTACGGCAGGCGTGACGATTTCCGACCGCAGATACAGTCACTGGTGGAGACCATGGCCCGGCAGTATGTGCAGCGGCCAGATTATCTGCGCCAGTCCGACCTTGAGCGGGAAAAGGACCATAACTGGTTTCTCAGTCAGGAGTGGGTGGGCATGGCGCTCTATGCTGACGGTTTTGCCCGCGACCTGCCTGACCTGATCCAGCGTGTCAATTACTTTCCGGAGCTCGGCGTCAACATGGTCCATCTCATGCCAATGATGCAGTGCCCGCAAGGTGCCAGCGACGGCGGCTATGCGATCAGTGATTTTCGCCAGATCGACAGCCGTTTCGGCAAGATGGAAGATCTGCAGGAACTGGCAGGGGAACTGCGCAAGCGCAACATCTTGCTGACTCTCGATGTCGTGGTCAATCATACCTCCAACGAGCATCAATGGGCACAGCTGGCGCGGGAAGGTAACACCCGCTATCAGGATTACTACTACATCTTCGATAACCGTGAAGTGCCGGATATGTTTGAGGTCAGCATGCCGGAGATCTTCCCTGAGACCGCCCCCGGCAATTTCACCTGGGACGAGGCCATGGGCAAATGGGTGATGACCGTCTTCAACAGTTACCAGTGGGATCTGAATTACAGCAATCCGGCGGTTTTCATTGAGATGCTCGATATCATCCTCTACTGGGCCAATCAGGGCGCCGACATCCTGCGGTTGGATGCGGTTGCCTTTCTGTGGAAAAAGATCGGCAGCATCTGCCAGAATGAGCGCGAGGCCCATCTGCTGCTGCAGTTGATGAAGGATTGCTGTCAGGTGACAGCCCCCGGGGTCCTGTTCATTGCCGAGGCCATCGTCGCCCCGGTGGAGATCATCAAGTATTTCGGTGAAGACGCCATCAATGCCAAGGAGTGCGAGATTGCCTACAACGCCACCTTCATGGCGCTGCTCTGGGATGCGGTGGCAACCAAAAATGCCCGGTTGCTGACCCAGGGGGTCAAGAGCCTGCCCGACAAGCTGGATCGCGCTACATGGCTCAATTACCTGCGCTGCCATGATGATATCGGGCTCGGCTTTGACGATAATGACATCCGGGCGGTGGAGTATGATCCCCAGGCGCACCGTCAGTTTCTGATTGACTATTATACCGGAAATTACGAGGACTCCCCGGCCCGCGGGCTGCCCTTCGGCCACAATGACAAGACCGGCGACACGCGGATCTCCGGTTCGCTGGCATCCCTGGCGGGACTGGAAAGCGCCCTGGAGGCAGATGACCCCGAGCAGATTGATGTCGCCATCAAGACCATCCTGCTGCTGCATGGCATGATCATGGCCTTTGGGGGTATTCCGCTGCTATATTACGGTGATGCGGTCGGTACGCTCAATGACCGCACCTATCTGGACGACCCGGCCAAGGCCAACGACAGCCGCTGGGCCCACCGCCCGCGGATGGATTGGGAAAAGGCGGAATTACGCAATGTCCCGGGAACCGTGGAATACCGGTTGTTCTCCGCCATCAAAAAGATGATCGCCGTCCGCAAGGAGGTGGCAGCCTTTGCCGATTTCAACAACCGCGAACTGCTGGATGTGGGTAATCCGCACCTCTTTGTCTTCTCGCGTTTTGACTTTGACCAGCCGAACAACCGGGTGCTGGTGGTGGCGAATTTTGACAGTGCTCCCCAGCACCTGAATCTGGAGGATATAGGCCGGAAAGGATATTTCCGCTATGGTTCGGTCAGGGATCTGTACTCCGGGGAGCGGCCCGCCATGTTCAAGGAAGAGCTGGTGATTCCGCCATACAAGTTTTACTGGCTGACTGATTAGGTGCCGTTATTCGAAGAGCAAGGTCCTTTTCTTGCTCTTCGAATTTACGGCACCTTATGCCGCTTCCAGGAAACAGCCAATTTTTTCCGGCTGTTTCCTGGAGTGGCGCCTGGCAGATACCAGGCAAATGGTTGTTATGAAATAAGCATTCTTTTTTTGCTTATTTTATTACACAGGCCAGGGATGGCCTAGTGTCGCTCGCTCCATGGACGGATAAAGAGCGACCGGCACCTTATGCCGCTTTCAAGAAACAGCACCACCCCCAGCCCCCTCCTTAAAAAAAGGAGGGGGTTTTAGAGCTGTTTCTTGGAGTGGCGTCTGGCAGATACCAGACAAGGTGTCGTAACGAAGTAATCAAAATCCTTCTCCCTGTTTTTGACAAAACCTTCCTTCCTCAAGGTCCACCGGTACATTCATGGCTCTGTATCCCCTCAACTCCATCTGGTTGCTGATAACATGAAAAATCCGCGCCAGTCAGGTGGCGGCTCATCCATGTGCCAACAGGCAAATCTTTTCTGCCACTCTGCTCTACTGATCACTATAAAAATCACCATCTCCCTGGCAGAGCGAAGCTGATCCGGAGGCGCCATCGTCAGCTTCGGCCATGGGCGTTACCGCGCGGTAGCGATTAAGGTGCCTTATGTTACCTTTTGGTTGCGCATGGCGTTGAGGACATTGCTGTAATCCCCTGAAGAAGCGAGAAAAATAAATTGGTACAGGATTTGCTATATCTTTCCATAATATGATAGCCTTTTTATTAAACCACCTCTTTCTTGATTGAATTGATCCTTAGAGAGATAAAATACAAATTTCAGGGAGTCGATATGCCGATTTTAAGTTTTCTGGTGCTGCCCCAGGCAGGAGCGATGGAACAGTTATGTGCTGACCTGTCAGCCATGGAGCACTGTGAAATCATTCCATCCGATAATCAGGAGGTAGTGGTGCTGGTGACCGATACCCCTGATGAAGAAGCAGAAAATAAGCTGCAGGAAATGCTGAAAAATTTACCTTCGCTGCAGTCAATAAGTATGACCTTTGGCCATAACGCAGAACAATAAAGAGGGAGTGAAAAGAGGAAAATATGAAGCTAAACAGAAGAGCATTCATTAAGTCTGCCGCTGCAGGCAGTGCGATTGTAGCCGCTGGTTCAATCTTCCCTGGTATCAGCTTTGCCGGTTGGCAGCAACAGGAAGGCGCATCCGGGCAAATAAGCTGGCAGAAGGCTCCCTGCCGTTTCTGCGGCACCGGTTGCGGTGTCCTGGTCGGGGTGTCGGGTGATCGTGCCGTTGCTGTTAAAGGTGATCCCAATTGCAGTGTCAATAAAGGATTGTGCTGCGTGAAAGGATTTCATTCCGTTCAGGCCCTCTATGGCAAGGATCGGATCAAAAAAGCCCAGGTCCGCAGGAATGGAAAAATGGTCGAAGTACCCATGACCGAGGCCTTGGATCTCATTGCCGCCAAGATGAAAGAGACCATTGAAAAACACGGGAAAGATTCCGTTGCCATGTATGGTTCCGGCCAGTGGACCATCCCTGATGGCTATGTGGCCTCCAAGCTCTTTAAGGGCTGCATTGGCACCAACAATGTTGAGGCCAATGCCCGGTTGTGCATGGCGAGCGCGGTCACCGGATTTATGACCAGCTTTGGCATAGACGAACCCATGGGCTGTTATGAAGATATCGAGCATGCGGATGTCTTTGTTACCTGGGGCAATAATATGGCGGAAATGCATCCTGTCCTTTTCTCCCGGATGCTGGCCAGCCGCAAGCGCAAAAAAAATGTCACCATCATTGATTTTGCCACCCGTACCACCAGAAGCAGTCAGGCAGCCGACAAATCGATTCTTTTTAAGCCCAGTACGGACCTGGCGGTTGCCAACGCCATCTGTTACGAAATTATTCGCAACGACTGGGTGAACTGGGACTTTGTGAAGAAACATACCACCTTTCATAAGGGAAAAACCAATATCGGCTATGGCACCGAGGATCATTTCAGCTTCACGGATGTACCTGAAGATATCTCCTTTGAGCAGTACAAGACCTTCCTGGCGGATTATACCCCTGAAAAGGTGGAAAAAATCTCCGGGGTGTCTGCTAAGGATATTAAGTACATGGCCTCTCTGTATGGTGATCCGACCAAAAAGGTTATGTCCTTCTGGTGTATGGGAATGAACCAGCATGTGCGGGGAACCTGGATCCAGAACCTGGTCTACAACATCCATCTGCTCACCGGTAAGATATCGACCCCCGGTAACAGTCCCTTCTCTCTCACCGGCCAGCCAAGCGCCTGCGGCACGGTCCGGGAAGTAGGAACCCTGACCCATGCCCTGCCCCATGGGGTCGTCATGAACGAGCATGACAGGGAGATGGCCGCCAAGATCTGGGATGTGCCGGTAACAAATATCGACCCGAAGCCCACCTATCACACGGTGGAGATGTTCCGTGCCCTCGATCGTGGTGATATCAGATTCATGTGGATACAGGTGACCAACCCCATGGTCACCATGCCCAATCTGAACCGCTACCGGAACGGTGCCTTGAAGGATGACCGTTTTATCGTTGTCTCCGATGTTTATCCTACCCCGACCACGGCTGTTGCCGATGTTATTCTGCCGGCAACCTTGTGGGTTGAGCAGGAAGGCATGTTTGGTAACTCCGAACGCCGTACCCAGCATTTTGACCGCATTGTCCCTGGCCCCGGCGACACCATGTCTGATACCTGGCAGATCATCGAGGTGGCCAGAAGGCTCGGTTTCCAGAAACAGTTCCCCTGGGGAGAGGATGAGTATATCGGGAAGATCTGGGAAGAGTACAGACGCTTCCACGATAGTCCAAAACATAACATGGCATCATATGAGATGCTTAAGGAACGGTCGGGGGTGCAATGGCCCTTTGTCAACGGCAAAGAGACCAGGTGGCGTTTTAACACCAAGCATGATCCGGCCTGTAAGCCGGGAACCGACTTTGATTTCTACGGTAAAAAAGATGGCAAGGCATGGATCTGGGCCCGTCCCTATGAGCCTGCTGCCGAGTCACCGGATCAGGAAT
Organism: Pseudomonadota bacterium; assembly: GCA_018821985.1. Taxonomy (GTDB): domain Bacteria; phylum Desulfobacterota; class Desulfobulbia; order Desulfobulbales; family Desulfocapsaceae; genus UBA2270. Next base: position 100,170 of record JAHJKP010000012.1, on the reverse strand, counting down.
ACAACTTCTGGCTCAATACCGGTCGGGTTATCGAACACTGGCATACGGGCTCCATGACCCGGCGGATCCCTGTCCTCCACAATGCCATGCCAGAGTCGTATGTGGAGATAAACCCCGAGGATGCGGCGGATCTTGGTGTGGTAAACGGTGAAAAGGTGAAAATTATCTCCAGGCGTGGCTCGGTGACCATGAAGGCCTCCATCAATGGTCGTGGTGTACCGCCCCGAGGCATGGTTTTTGTGCCCTTCTTTGATGAATCTTACCTGATCAACGAGGTTACCCTGGATGCTTTCTGCCCGATCTCAAAGCAGCCTGATTACAAAAAATGTGCAGTCCGTCTGGAGAAAGTATGATGAAAAAGGCAGATACAATATTGGGCAAAGTTGGTATGGGTTTTGCCGCTATCTGCTTATCAGGAGCCTTTATGGCGCTTCCGGCAAAGGGAGCGCCTGATATCGCCCAGGGCTTTGATTCAGGCGGCGAAAAAATCTTTAACAGATTTAATGAGACTCCTCTGGCAGCCACGACTGGAACAGATGGCACACGAACCTTGAATACGTACTACGAACTCCGCCAGTATCCAGGCTCTCCACCACGGGTCCCGCACGATGTCCCTGACTCTTTTTCAGGGGACACCTTGAAATGTCTCTCCTGTCATGGCAGAGGCGGCTACGATGTCACTCTCGATGCCTATGCACCAGTCACACCGCATCATGAGTATGAAAATTGTTTCCAATGCCATGTTCCACGGCGAACGGAAAAACTTTTTGTGGAAACCGATTGGCAATCAATAAATCCGCCGCTGTTGGGCAGGTCGGAAATGGGAGGATCTCCTCCGCCAATCCCTCACACCCTTCAGCTCAGGGAAGATTGCATTGCCTGTCATACAGGGAATGCAGCAGTGGCAGAGATTCGGGTTGAGCATGCATCGCGTGGCAATTGCCGTCAATGTCATGTCCCCATGATAGCCACCGAGCCCAGGAAAGAGTTTACCAGAAACAAATAATCAGGACGAGAACAGTTATGAAAAAAATATTTTTGAGTTCTGGTCTGCTTTTTTTGGTGCTGGGAACAGTGCTCCTCTCCTCTCAGGCGGTCATGGCCTCAGGCAGTTCGGTGATGGATCGCATTCATGCCGCGGATAAACCCTTTGATAGCATGGGAATTGAAACAGCGTATCACTTGCCGGTTAAGACTGTATTGGCACAGGAATCCTATCAGGGAGGCACTTTCAGAGTGCTTGCCCGTAAGGATTTCATAACCCGGTTTCGTTGCAGCGTCTGTCATACTGATAAAAAGGTGTTGGTCAGTGACGGCATCCTTTTTACCCATGGTGATATTGTAATCAACCATGGCAGAGGGAACGAAAGGCTGGCTTGCATAGAGTGTCATGACGAGAAAAATCGTGATTTTTTGTCAGATGCTGAGGGAAAGCAGATAGATTTTGATCACAGCTACCAACTCTGTGGACAATGCCATTTCCGTCAGAAGCGGGACTGGTTGGGTGGTGCTCATGGGAAACGCGAGGCATATTGGGCTGGAGAACGGGTGGTGCGAAATTGTACCAGTTGTCATAGCCCGCACTCCCCTGCCTTTGAAACTAAAATGCCGGCGACCTACTCGCTGCCATTAGACAAGTAGGGGGTAGCCATGAATTCCAGCGGTAAAAAAGAAGACGAGATGAAAATAACAGATATCCTTGAAAAGAAAAGTACTCGCAGATCCTTCATGAAGAATCTGTCCATTGCGGCGGCTGCAGGTTCTGCAGGGCTTGTGACCGGAGGATGTGTTTCCCTCGGAAAAACCGAAGAGATGGGGTTGAAGTGGGAAGAATATTTTAAGAAAAATTATCGGTTGATGACCCAGGAAGAAAAGGATGAAACCGTTGCCCGTCTTGTACGACTGGCTAAGATCAAGAACGACGCGGATATCCAGATTTCCAATCAGGAGCCACGGGAAAATGTTCTTTACGGCTATGCCTTTAATATCTCACGCTGCAAGGGGTATATGGACTGTGTTGAGGCCTGCGTAAAAGAGAATAATCTTGACCGTAAATCAAAGACCCAATACATCCGCCTCTTTGAGATGGATTCCGGTCAACTTGATCCCACAAGCGGTGATGGCAAATACTTTCACGAGGTACCGGTGGAGGGGAAGTTTTACATGGGAGTCCAGTGTTTTCATTGTGAGAATGCCCCCTGTATCAAGGCCTGCCCGACGAAGGCCACCTGGCGTGAGCCGGACGGTATCGTTGTCATTGATTACGACTGGTGTATCGGTTGCCGTTATTGTCTGGCTGCTTGTCCCTATTGGGGGCGCCGTTTTAACTGGGGTGAGCCTGAAGTGCCCAAGGAAGAGATGAACACAAAACAGCATTATCTCGGCAACCGCATGCGGATGAAAGGGGTCATGGAAAAATGTACCTTTTGTGTGCAGAGAACCCGTCAGGGTAAGCTGCCGGCCTGTGCCGAGGCCTGTCCCACTGGCTCCAGGGTCTTCGGTAACCTCCTTGATCCAAATAGTGAGATCCGTTATGTCCTTAAAAACAAGAGGGTTTTCCGGTTTAAGGAGGAATTAGGCACTGATCCAAAATTCTGGTATTTCATTGATTGATGGCACCGGGAGAAAAGAGACTACTCTATTCTGTATTGAGCAACCCTAAGGAAGAAATAATGATTACGAACCCTAAAAAAGGAATCTCTGCTTTTATCTCGGACTGCGTGTGCTGGTCACTGTCTGGGGGAAAAGGATATAAGGTCTACCTTGTTGCCTTGCTTGTTGTTATGGGCGCTGGACTCTTTTCCTATGTAAAGCAGTTTCAGGAAGGCCTGATTATCACCGGCATGTCGGATATCGTCAGCTGGGGATTGTATATATCCAACTTTACTTTTTTTGTCGGTGTGGCCGCCGCCGCAGTCATGCTGATCGTCCCCGCCTATATCTTAAAAGATAAGGACTTGCATGAAGTCGTTATCATCGGTGAATGCGTGGCTGTGGGTGCCCTGATCATGTGTCTGATGTTTATCACCATGGATATGGGCGGGCCATTGAAGGTATGGCATATGATGCCGGGAATCGGCCTGTTTAACTGGCCTTCCTCCATTCTCACCTGGGATGTGCTTGTGTTGAATGGCTATCTGGCCTTAAACAGTCTGGTACCGCTTTATATTCTTTACTGCAACTACCACGATAGGGAACCTGTGGGGTGGAAGTATAAGCCCTTTGTCTTCCTCTCCATTCTCTGGGCTGTTTCCATCCATATGACCACTGCGTTCCTGTACCAGGGGCTGCCGGCCAGACCATTCTGGAACAACCCGCTCCTTGGTCCCCGTTTTCTGGCCTCAGCCTTTGCTGCAGGACCGGCGGTCATTATGATGGTGCTCATTGCCATTAAACAGTGGAGCAAATACCCGGTTGATATCCAGATTTTCTTTAAAATCAAAAGAATCATCGTTGTTTCTGCAGTCATTAATCTGCTGATGCTGTTTTCTGAGATTTTTAAGGAATTCTATACCTTCACGCACCACAGTCTTTCTGCCCAATACCTTTTCTTCGGGCTTGAAGGACATAATTCCCTCGTGCCCTGGATATGGACTGCCATCAGTCTCAACATCCTGGGAACGCTTCTTTTTGCCTTTGATCCGACAAAATGTAACCCCCGTTACCTTATGGTAGCAGCAATAAGTCTGTTCACCGGGATCTGGATTGAAAAAGGTTTTGGTCTTATTATTCCTGGTTTTATCCCTTCGCCCATGGGTGAGGTTGTTGATTATACTCCGACCGCCAATGAAATCCTTATTACCCTGGGGGTACTGGCAACAGGAGTGTTGGTGGTGACCTTGCTCATAAAACCGGCTCTCACTATTCTTATTAAATTTAAGGAAGCGAAGACGTGAGGTGAAAGGCTGAAGGTCCGACGATAATATGCAGGAAGTTGGAAATGGCCATTATCAGCGCAATGTATATGAGCTATATGAAGAATGGACTTCTGGAGTGAATGATTTTAGTGTCTATCTGACACTGAGCTTGCAAAAGTAAGGAGAACAGCTCTAGAAACAACGGTTTTAGATCATATTCCCGGTCTGCTGGGGCGTATTACGGATGCGTTCCAGTTGATCGTCCAGGTCTCCCATCTCTTGCTGCCAGTATTCCCGGGTACCGAAATTGGGGGCCACCCGCGATTCCCCGTCCTCGCTGAACTGATGGGCGCACCAGGCAATATAATGGATATAGCGCATGGCTCGCAGGGGCTCGATCAGGGCCAGACTGCGTTGGTCAAAATCCATAAAGGTCTCATAGCCCTCAAGAAAGAGGTTGATCTCTCGCCAGGAATCCTCCACGAGTCCGGGAAGCAGCATCCAGAAATCCTGAACGGGCGGCCCCACGGCCATATCGTCAAAGTCGATGATGTAAAAGGATTGATCAGGCCGATAGATGAGGTTCGAGAAATGGCAATCGCCATGGATGCGGATCATCCGGGTGCTCTCAAAGAGGGGACTGATTTCCTTGATCAGGGAGCTGGTCAGCTCTGCAAATTTCTGGCGCATTTCAGCAGGAATCAGATTGGAGGCGAGCAGGGTGTCAACCTGGGCCTGGGTGGAACTGCCGGGGGCCATGGTGATCCGGTCCTGGGGCAGATGGGTGGCCCCGACCGCATGGACGCGGCCGATGAGGCGGCCAAGCTCCAGCCATTGATCCTCAGAGTACTCGTCATAACTGCGGCCGCCGCACTTGGGAAAGCAGGCAAACAGGATCTTGCCGAATTGGCCCAGGGTTCCGCCATCTGCCATCTTCAGGGGGGCGATAACCGGGATTTCCATGGCCTGGAGTTCCAGAAGGAAGGTGTGTTCATCGAGCAAGGCGTTCTTCGCCCACCGTCCTGGCCGGTAAAACTTGATCACCAGACCTGTTCTGTCCTCATATTCAAGCTCGTAAACCCGGTTGATGTAGCTGTTCAAGGGGCGGCAGAGATTGGTACAGCGCACACCGAGAGCCTTTTCCGCCAGGGTGATGATCGTATCCGGGGTCAGTCCGTGAAAGGCATGTTTCCCGGGATTTGCTGCAAGATCTTTCATTGTCCTGGGTATCCTTTATCCACCGGCAGGTTTTTTTCTTTTAAAGCCGCCACCGCCAATTGATCGCAACGTTCATTGAGGGGGTGGCCTGCATGCCCTCTGACCCATTGAAAGGTGACATCCAACTCTTCCACCAGCTCCAGCAGCTCAGCCCAGAGGTCGGGGTTGACTGCCGGTTGTTTGTCGGATTTTATCCAGCCCCTCCTACGCCACCCTCTGGCCCAGCCTTTACTTATTCCATTTACCACATAACTGGAGTCGGACCAGACGGTTATCGGGCGATCCCTGTCTTCCAGTGAGCGCAAGGCGACAATACAGGCCATGAGTTCCATCCGGTTATTGGTGGTCAGCCGGAAGCCGCCTGAAATCTCCTGTTCTTGGCCGTCAGAGACGATAATGGCGCCATAGCCGCCAGGACCGGGGTTGTTGCTGCAGCCCCCGTCGGTATAGATGTTGATCTCCCCGTCGCGGGGTGGACGTACGGCCATAGGCCCCGTCTTTTCCCTGCCCTCTTTTTTTACTGGAGCAAAATTGTATTGGCGATTCTTGAGCCAGGCCTCGGCCTCATCCCTGTCGGTAAAGCCTTTAAATTTGGCCCCGGCATAGCCTTTTACCTGTTTCTCTGCCTCTGGCCAGTTGTCGTAAATTCCGGGTTTGAGTCCGGCGGCAACGGCATAAACCTTCTTTTTGGTCATGAAAACTTCCTGGTAACAAAAAAACCGTCCGGGAAGTCTATCCTTGCCCGAACGGTTTCTTTGATCACTACCAAACCACCTTGCATTCTTCTCATGAACTGATCATGGCAATAACAAAGAGTGATATGAGGACAAAAACAAAAAAAACACCAACCTTTATATTGATTGAATGATCCTCTTCATGCACAATTACCTCATGATGCTCGTGTCCACTCATCTTTCCTCTCCCGTTTGTTTGCTTTTAAGGTTATTTGACGCTCACTGTCTTTATGCTTCGATAGTTGAACAATTTTTTCCAGTTTTGTCGATCACTTTCTTGGTTTCAGAACGCCGGATTACCAGATTAAGTCATCCGGAATTTTGTAGGCTGCATAGGGATCGTCGGGATCCTCCTCTGACTTTTGTGGCGCAGCATTGGAGAGGACAATGAGCTCCGGCTGCCATTCCCGGATCTTTTCGGCAATTGTTGACGGCACTACGGCATAACTGTTTTTTTCTCTGACGATGGCCAGTTTCCCCTGGCTCAATTCGTCCACCATCTCCTTTGTCGGCACAAAGATCCTTGCTATCCTGTTGCTGTCTGTGAAGCGGTAGGCAATGATGGCATCTTTCAGGGGCAGACGATTGGTGGTGATGAGCTGTCTGATCTGGGCGATCTTTTCAGCTTTTTTGGCTGCTTCCTTTTGTTTCTGGTTGGCGCTTTGTGTCTGTTTCTTTTTCTCTGCCAGGGCCTGCTGAGCTCGGATCTTGTTTTCGTCCGGGGCCTGAATGCGACCTTTGTCCTGTTCTTTGGTTTTTTTATAGGTGGTCTTTTTGGCCTGAGTGGCCTGTTTCTTGTCGACCAACCCCATTTTTAAGAATTGGTCCCGCAGTGACTGTGCCATGGATTGAAACTCCTTTCAGGAAAATGAGGTCGCCATGGGGATGGCTGTCTTTTCAGTGATGTGTGCCCTTTGCTCCCAGAGCGGGCACTGTTTGCGGATACACTCCTTGTTGTGCAGATACTGATCACAGTGGAGCTCTGCTTCGGCCCGCAAGGATATGGAAAGCATTTCAGTTGAGAGTCTGGCTGTCTCGCTGAGGGCGATATAGGTCTCACGCTGACAGCAGCGGCCGCCCTTGCGCGCGGCAAGGGCCAGAAGGATCCGGCCGGAGAATTCCTGGGCCAGTTGACGCGGTCCAGGCGTTAGAGGTGTTGCCGAAAAAATTGTGGCCACACCAATGCCAATACCAATGGCCGCACCGCATGCACCCCAGAAGCCACAGACTCCGCCCGGTACATCGGCGCCACGGTTGATAGCAGTCAAAATCTCTTTGGAACTGATCGCACCGCCGCAATTACGGTAACAGGCGAGCAGAATTCCGGGGATCATGGCATGATGTTCCGGGCCGTGCATAGGGATCGACGGGTGGCTGCGGATGAGCTTGAGCAGTCCGATCATATCCTGTTCATTGGTGGTGGTACAGATGGACTTGATGACCTCCAGTCCGTTTTCCTGGTGACAGCGGTTGCAGACAAAATGCTCTTTCGCGCAGCAACCATCGGCAAATCGTGTCTTACCGCAATAATGACATGCCATTTCCCGGGGTTCAGTAAAATAGTGTAGTTCTTCGCCGCAGCACATACAGCCGGAGTTCTGTCGGGTTGTATGTGCTGCGGCATCTTTCGTGGGCGTGCAGCAGGAGGCTGCGGAAGCGGGGCTGGAAGGTGGGGCACAGCAGGAATTGGTCATGGCTAGATTGGTGACAGCCCCTTCTTCATTGAGCAGGAAAACCGAATCATCAAGGAGGGCAACGTCGGCATCAGGGATTACGGTGCGCCTGCCTTTGACCAACAGGATACCATTCTCAGTAAAAACGGCCCCGTACGGCCCCCGGTAGACGACGGTCAGGGATGGCCTAGTGTCGCGGGTGCCAGGGATGGCCGAAGAGTTACCAACGCCTTCGGCCCCCTGTCTTTCTTCCTGTTCTGGCCGTTGTGCCTGGTAGGTGAGAGAAAAAAAATCCATTCCCTCCACCTGACGATACGGGAAACGTTTCACTAGACGTATAGCCACGAATCCGGCTGCCGTAAGCATAGCCATCAGCTCTTCCTGTTGCATGGCCCCTCCCAGACATTCTCCGCGATAGAGCACGTTGTTCTTGATGCTCGGAGGAATGGGGGTATCGGTAATGATATCAGAGATCACCATCCTGCCGCCCGGTTTCAGAACCCGGAAGATTTCCCGGTAGGTCTGGCGTTTATCGGGGCTGAGGTTGATGACACAGTTGGAGATAACAATATCGGCACAATCAGCATCAAGGGGGATCTGCTCCAGAAATCCCTTGCGGAACTCCACATTATCATAGCCAAGACGGGCTGTTACTTCCTGTTTTGAAGCGGTGGCCAGGCGGAGCATCTCCGTAGTCATATCAATGCCAAAGACCTGTCCCTGGGCACCGACGGCAGCGGCTGCCATGAAGCATTCGACGCCCGAACCGGAACCCAGATCCACCAGGGTCTCGCCTGGTTGCGGGGCCGCGTCCGTCACCGGACTGCCGCAGCCGTAAGAGCGTTTTCGGGAATCCTCGGGAATAAAGACGGCCAGGCCTTGCGCCGGGGCCAGGGGGTTGACAATATCCTCATTGGCGGAGAGGGCTGCCTGGCCATAAAATTCACGCACCTGAGCATGCCCATGGTCTGAGGCCAGCGAAATCAAACAGTTGCAGTGGGTCAGGGTCACGTTACGGCCCGCTGCCTCGGGGTCAGGGCAGTCATGACGGACATCTCCCATGCGCAGGGTTATGGCACCACGGCTCTCACCCTGTGAGGCCTCAGTCTGCTTGCTGATCAGGTGCAGGGCAATCTTGTCATAAAGCACTATATAAGGGTCATGGCCGACCCACTCACCGCCAGTGAGAAAACTATGATCAGTATCCCCGCCGCCGATGATGAACCTCAGGGGATTGTCCTGATAGTGGGGGGGATCGATCAGGGAGGTGTTGCGCAGGGTCGTAAGGACCGGGCTGGTCCGCCAGACCGTGGCCAGCCCCTCTGCCAGATCGCCGCAGGCGGTCTCTGCCAGTCCCACCAAGGCAGGTGAGGGATAGATTATACTGTCCGGCCCTATTGCCAAGGATTCCCAGCCACTATTGGACAGATCATGACGGGTGCCGGGGGTGGAGAAGACCTGAGCACGGATGGTCTCGATATTGTCAATGGGGAGTCCGCACTGCTCGGCCCGTTGCCAGGCCTGTTTCAGATGGGAGAAGATCTCTGCCGGTGGGACAAATTGTTCCCGGCTGCCATTGCCGCGGATAAAGTGGTAGAGAAGATGGATGCTCGCGGCCCCGATGCTGGACGCCAAGTCAACCAGATCAGCCAGATCTGTAACATTGGCCCGACTGATGGCAATAGAGAGGGTAAAGGGTATTTCCGCCTGATGCAGGGCTGTGAGATTGGTCAGAAGTATCTGATAGGCACCCTTGCCTCGCAGGCTGTCATGGGCCTGTTCCAGCCCATCGAGACTGACCTGCAGATGCAGGCGGTCAAGGCCTTGCAGCAGGTGAATATTTTTTGCCAGGAGCATGCCGTTGGTCAGAATAGCAGCATGGGCCAGGGGGGTCTCGGACAAAAAGAGGGCCAGCCAGGGGAAAAAATCAGGATAGAGAAAGGGCTCGCCGCCGGTGAAATAAAAAAGTTGGCAGCCAAGTTCCAGGGCCTGACGGATAGCGCTGTCAAGATGGGCCATGGGCAGAGTACGACTCTTGGCCGGAGAGGAGGCAAACAGGCAGTGGCTGCAGCTGAGGTTACAGCGGTCGGTCAGATGAAACCAGCACTCCTTCAGGCGATCCAGGGTCAGTTCCTTGCCGCGTCCAGCATAGCCTTTTTGTCTGCTGGTGTTCAGTGTCTGTCGCAGGCGGTCCAGCTCAAGCAGGAGCTGGTGTTCATTGTTTGGAGTTTCCGATCCTGTGCGGGGAAAGGTATCCTGCAGATTTCTGAATGCATCGGCGAGGCTTTCAGTGCCTGCCAGCGCCTGTAGTAATTGATCACCATAATCGGTTGGCACCAGCCAGTCCGGTGTCTCCGGCTGGATATAAATGGTGCGGCCCTCATGTTTTATTCTTTTCCACCCTTGGGGACTGTTTCCCGTGCGGGAGGGGCTTGCAAGGTTTGCTATGGTCATGGTCGTTCGTTAGAGAGTTGTTTTGTCAGTTTAAGGGAACTAAGCCGTTGTTAAAAAAATAACTGTAACATTCCGGAAGTATTAACGGCAGTCGCTTTTCATCCATACCCCAAGGCACTTCCTTCGGGGCGTCCACTTCGCGAGCGACACTGGAATATCCCTGCTCTATACGTAAGGGGCCGTAAGGGACTAGCTGAAATTGTTAAGGTTATATTTTTACCAGCCCCTAAAAATAGATTCCTTTGACTGCGGCCTCTTCTCTGGCGGTCCCGGAATTCTTCTTGATGGATTCAGCGACCCGGCTGGCGCTTTTGATCATGTCATTGAGCCCGATACCTTCCCAGCCAAAGCCGTGAATGAACAGCCCTTGATGTTCTTGCATCAACTGGTCACGCCAGCTCAGCAAGGCGGGGTAGCCTGTCTCCAGTTGGGGGATTCCGCCTTTGGGGCGCAGAACTCTGGCGTAGACGGGTTCTCCCTGCAGGGGCAGCAGCTCTCGCAGGTCTTGCAGAGCATGGCGGATCAGGGTGGCATCATCAAGGTCAAGCCGTTCCGGATGTCTACGTCCGCCGACCAGAGCCTCAAGGAGGATATGGTCTTGAGGTGCTCTGGCGGGAAACATATTGGATGAAAAGAGTGCCCCCAGGCAGAAGCGTTTTTCCTGTTCCGGAGCCAGATAGCCAAATCCGGGTGGTAGTGTCGATCCGGGGCCAAAGCCCATGGCAATGGTTACAATCCGGGCCTCAGGGACAGAATTCTGGGGTAGTCGTGGCGTAAAGGTGTGGAGCAGGCCTAAAGACGGATTGATCGGCAGGGCCAGTACCAGATTTCTGGCCTCATGGCTTCCTTGCTCTGATTCCACTACCCAGCCTGAATGGCTCTTGCGGATGGCCAGAACTCCGCAGTTCAGCAGGATGTCACGACCTGCTTGCAGCGATTCGGCCAGCCTTTCCGGGAGCCGACCCATGCCGCCGGGAAAACTGGTCATGGCAGGTAGCCCCTTTTTTTCTCCGCTCTTACTGGTTTTATCTTTTCTTGCCTGTTTCATCTTGGCAATCAGGCCACGAAGCACCGAACCATGCGTCATCTCCAGGCGGCGCACTCCCGGCATGACCCCGTCGATAACCAGTCGGTTGAGGTCGCCGGCGTAGGTGCCGGTGAAGACCGCGTCAACATAGGGCAGCAGGGCCGGGCCAAAACGGTGTTCCACCCATTCAGCCACCGTCGGTTCGCCCGTAAGTGGTTTTTTGAAGAGTTCAGCCAAGACCCGAAGCTTGGCCAGCGGTGAGATCAAGGGAGCCATGATGATTTTTGGCGGGCTCTGCGGAATACAGCGCAGGTCGCCATTCATGCAGACATAGCGGACAAATTTACTGAGTGGTGCCTTCACGCATTCCTGGTCAAGGCCGGTTTCCTGCAAGAGCAGTTGACTCTCCGGGCAATTGTCGAGAAAACCGTGGGGGCCGTTTTCGGCCAGAAAACCATCTTCGGCATGGCTCCAGATGACCCCGCCTGCCCTGCCGGATTTTTCCAGGATAAGGGTCTGCTGACCGGGGCAGAGCTGTTGCAGTTTATGGGCCACGGTCAGGCCCGAGAGTCCACCGCCAATGATAAGGGTATCCATGGTTTTCGTGAGCAGCTGTGAAAAAGTGAATAGGGAAGAAATCTTGACACTTTGGCTTCGATGTTTATCATTTTGGCCGAATTCAGGTAAAAAAGCAACGGAATAGGATGATGATGGCTGTCACCTGGTGTCGCTTTTTTGTCACCCTTGGTTCGCGCGAACAGTGGAATATCGCTGTTCCGCACCATAATCAGAGAAATCAGAGGAAAAGAGGTATCTTCAATGACCAGTCAGACCACAACCCATGAATTTCAGGCCGAGACCAAAAAACTTCTCGATATCGTTATTCATTCACTTTATACCGAGCGTGATATCTTTGTCCGGGAGTTGATCTCCAATGCCTCGGATGCCCTGGAAAAATTTCGGCACGAGAGTCTTACCGCAGGCGATGTCTTTGATTCCCATATGCCTCTTGAGATCACCATTGATCTTGATGAAGAGAAGCATGTCATGACCATTACCGATACCGGTATCGGCATGAGCAGGTCCGAACTGGAGGCCAATCTGGGCACCATTGCCCACTCCGGTTCCAGCACCTTTATGACCGGTCTTGCCGAGGCGGCCAAGAAGGATGTGAGTCTGATCGGTCAGTTCGGGGTGGGCTTTTATGCCGCCTTTATGGCCGCCACAAAGGTTCGGGTGCAGAGCCGCTCCTGGGACGGATCGGAAGGGCATGAGTGGGTCTCCGATGGCACGGGCAGTTATACAATCAGCGAGTTGCCGGGGCTGCATCGGGGCACCCGGATCATCATGGAGCTGAAGGATGATGCCCATGACTATGCGATGAAGTGGAAGGTTGAGAATATTATCAAACAATATTCATCCTTTGTGCCTTTCCCGATCAAGTTGGCCGGGGAGATCGTGAATACGGTACAGGCCCTGTGGACCCGCAGCAAGAGCGAGATCACCGAGCAGGAGTATACTGATTTTTACAAATTCATCGGTACGGCCCATGATGAACCCCTGTACCGTCTCCATTTTTCCGCCGATGCGCCGCTGGCCATCAATGCCCTGCTTTTTGTGCCCAAAGAGAATTTTGAGATCATGGGTTTTGGCCGTGTTGATTCCGGGGTCAATCTCTATTGTCAGCGGATTCTCATCGATCAGCATTCGGAGAATGTGCTGCCTGAATGGCTTCGATTCCTCAAAGGCGTAGTGGACAGCGAGGACCTGCCCCTTAATATCTCCCGCCAGTCCCTGCAGGATAATGCCCTGCTGGCCAAACTGCGCAAAGTCATCACCAAGCGTTTTCTTAAATTCCTGGATGAGCAGGCCCAGGAAGATCCGGAGGCCTACCTTGTCTTCTGGAATACCTTCGGCATTTATCTGAAAGAAGGCATTACCTCTGATTATGAGTTTCAGAAAGAGTTGGGTAAGCTGGTTCGTTTTGAGTCTTCCCGCTCTGAAGAGGGGAAACCCACATCCCTTGCCGCTTATGTGGAGCGGATGAAAGAGGGGCAGGAGGCCATATATTACATCAATGGACCCAGTCGTGAGGCCATCGAAGCCGGGCCTTATGTGGAGATGTTCACCCGCAAAGATATCGAGATCCTCTACACTATGGAACCCATTGATGACTTTGTACTAAGTCATCTGGCCGAGTTTGATGGCAAAAAATTGCTTTCTGCCGACCGGGCCGATCTGGATCTGGGTACGGGGGATGTGTCTGAGGGCAAGGAAGAGGCTGGCAAGCCGGAGGCAGAACAGCTGGAACAGGGTGCCAAGGCAGTTTTGATCAGCTGGTTGAAAGAGACTCTGGGCGATAAGGTTGCCGATGTTGTTGAATCCAAACGTCTGGTTGAGGCCCCGGCCATGATTGTCAATCCCGATGGCTATATGACCTCCTCCATGGAGCGGATTATGGCTGCCAGTCGGAGGGAAAAAGGGCAGGCGCAGACGAGCAGTAAGAAGAATCTGGAGATCAATACCGCCAATCCACTGATCAAGCAGTTGGCGGAATTGCAGAAAAGCGATCAGTCCTTTGCGGCAGAGGTGGCTGCCCAGATCTACGATAATGCCATGATCCAGGCCGGACTGGTGGTTGATCCTCTGGCCATGGTGGAGCGGAATTATAAGATCCTGAACCGCGCCGTGGGTGGAGTATGACATAACTGTTGAAAAAAGGTGATTGCTCAGGTAGATAGTCTATAGACGGTAGCTGACAGTCTACAAGGCTATAGTTTATCTACCTGAGTAGTTACCTGTTTTATTTATTAGTTTCCCCTTTTTAACGGAGAGAATGCAATGTCCACCTGCATGCTGTTTGTCTCTATACGTCGTTTTGTTATTTTGTCGATAAGCGTCTTGCTCCTTATGGCCATCTCTGGCTGTCATAATCATCCTGTGCGTCATCTGGCGTCGGATGTCGGTCTGATCAAGGTTGGCGAAACCACTCGTCAGGAGGTTATTTCCCTGCTGGGAGATCCGGATTCCACGCGGATGGTCTCTGCCACCACTGAAGAGTGGACCTACTATGATGAGGATAAATCCCTGTTGCAGAAGACGCCTTTAATGGGCGGGGCTTTTTCTTCCAAAGGGTATAATACGGTTGTTCTGCTCCTGAATGGCGATATCGTTGCTGGTAGTCGTTATGGCGCTTATGATAAGGATGAATTTGACTGGCAGGATGATTATCGCTGGCAGAAGATTGATCAGAAACCTGAAAAAAAGACTGACCAGTGACAGATAGTTTTGAGACTATTCGCCAGCGGATGGTGCAGGAGCAACTGAGCTGCCGCGGTATTCATGATCCACGGGTACTTACGGTCATGGCTGAGGTGCCGCGCCATCTCTTTGTGGATGATGCCATGCAGGCCAATGCCTATGGCGACCATCCCCTGCCTATTGTAGACGGGCAGACCATTTCCCAACCTTTTATTGTGGCCTACATGACCCAGGCCCTGCAGTTGACAGGGATGGAGAACGTCCTGGAAATCGGGACAGGATCAGGGTATCAGTCGGTTATTCTTTCCCGGCTCTGCGCCAAGCTCTATACGGTTGAACGGCACAATAACCTGCTCTCCGGGGCTCGTCGACTCTTTGACCGCCTTCGCTGTTATAATATCCAATCAAAACTTGATGATGGTACTCTGGGCTGGCCGGATCATGCTCCCTATGACGCCATTATGGTGACGGCTGGAGGTCCTGAGATCCCAGAGCCATTAGTAGCCCAACTGGCAGATCCCGGCAGGATGGTGATTCCGGTGGGTGATCAGGAAATCCAGGAATTACAACTTGTCACCAAAAAAGATGGCCTTGTTCATGTGGAAATCCTGGAACGTGTCCGCTTTGTCAATCTGGTCGGGGAGTATGGCTGGGAAAAGTAAGTTGGCATAGAACACCCGCCCTTTGGTCTCATCTCATCCAAACTATCGCTCACCCTAATCTTGCTTAAGGATTGAAGGGGCTCAACCCACTACTTACTCACCGTTCACTACTCACTCATTCCCTCTTACAAAATACTGCAGTTTTGCAAATCGGCGCTACCACCAGCACTGACCTTCTGATAGAGGTCCCATAGGTGTTCATCCACCCGTTTCTGGCGCACACTGGCCTCTGCTTTTAAAAACCGGCGGCTGGCACGTGGTCCGGCGTTGTATGTTGCATAGGCGGCGCGGGCAGCAAGGTGGGGATTGTTTTTCTCTTTGGCTATTTGAATGCCATATTGCTGAAAGTAGCGCATCATGATCTGATTTCCTGCCTGGATATTGTAGGTCACGTCCCTTTGTAGTCGTTCTATGTCGTAAAAGCCCCGCCAGACATGCTGATTGATCTGCATGATGCCAATCCCGCCCGCTGGAGATCGCAGGGTGATGATCTTGTCGTCTTTTCGTGTAAATTGCTGCCAGCAGCTTTCAATCATGGCTGTGGCAGGGATAAGATGCTGGTAGATCGTGGCATAGCGAGGATCAAGGTTGGCTTTTTTTACCTGCCTGAGGGCAGATGTTGCCAGTAGTTTTTCGATAATTTGTTTGTATTCATCAAGCTCATCCGAACTTGGTATCCAGTTATCCAGACGTTTGTTCGAATTGGTAAGGGCTGGGGCCGGTGGCTCTGTGGCATAGGCGACTCCCACCAGAAAATCAAGAAGGCGGCGGCCTGTTGTTGAGCTTTGCGGTGTCTCCGGTGGAAATTCTGCTGGTGGTTTTTGTTGCGGCGTCTCCGGTGGAAACTCTGCTGGTGGTTTTTGTTGCGGCGTCTCCGGTGGAAATTCTACTGGTGTTTTTTGTTGCGGAGGCTCTGCTGGTAATTCTGCTGGTGGGTTTTGTTGCAGTAGCTCTGGCGGTAATTCTGGCAGTGCCTCTTGAGTCTTTTGTTCTGGTTCTTCCGGTTGAAATTGAAACAGATCGCGAAGGGCAGGATCGATCTGCCAGTCAAAGCGCAGGGGGTCTTCTCCTGTACCTGGTTGCAGCATCCTCGCCAGTCGCCGCAGGCCATTGCTGGTAACATGTATTCCAAGGCCAGGGGCGGCGGCATCCAATGCCAGCAGGGCGTCTCCGGCATTGATAAAGGTCATGAAGCGCAGCAGCTGTTTCTGCATCAGTCCATTTTCCCCACTGCTGCTTTCGATGATGGGTCGTAATTGTTGCCAGGCATCGATAAATAAAAGTCGTAGTGGGTCTTCGGCCTCTACGGGAGTCTGGCCGGTCAGGATCATCAGCAGTTGATAGCGGCTGGTGATCAGCAGGTCAAAGAGCTGCTCCTGGTGCAGAGAATTACCCATGTTGCCGCTGAGACTTTTGATGACAAAGACCATAAAGGCATCGAGCGGTTCAAAGACATGCTGGAGCTTTTCTAATTCTTCAAAGCCGAGCGGGGCCTGAGCAGGCAGAGGTGCTACTGTCTGTGTCTGCGTGTCAGCCACCGTCAGGAGCAGGGGAACGATCAGGCCGTCAGCGTTGGTTCGCAGGGTTCCAACGGTGAGTGTATTCAGAGCTGCCTCAAGTGGCGCTGTATCAGTTGGGGAGGCGCAGGCACGAAGCAAGATCATGATTTCTTTTTGAGGCATGGCAAGATCAAATGCGTACTGTTCCAGGCGTGGATGGAGGAAGCGCTTGCAGAGCTCCCAGGCAAATCCGGTTACCACTGGCTTGCCGCCCTTTTCATTGTAGATGGCGGAGTCAATAATGCGATAGCGTAACTGCCATTGTGGATCCACATAAAAGTTCAATCGCATGAGAATGGAGCCACTCCATTTGACCACCGACGGCAGGAGACCGAGAGAGTCGAACCCCATGCCGGCGGTCGCATTGCAACTGAAGTAGGGCTGTCCATCACGGATGGATAACTGGGGTTCAGAAATATGAAGATAGTTGTAAGAGCCCTCCTGAAAGAGTACAGTGGGGCGGTCAGGTTGCGGGGTGAGAGACTCTACCAGGGCGTTCTGTAAAATCTGTGTACGGAGAAAAAGCGGCAGCTCAACGGTTGCGGCATTTGCAGGGCTAGGGGCTGTGGTGATCAGGATGCAGAGCAGAAGGAATGATTGAATGAGTCGTTGCATGCAAGGTTGTTTAGTTTATCGTATTTTTAGAGGCCGTTAAGAAATAACCTGGTCTTTTATACCTATTTCTTTACGGCCCCTTATGCCGTCTTGGTCATTCGCTTAGCCATGTTGTTTGCTGGACAGCGGCTTATTCTGTCAGGATCGTCTCTCTGTTCATCATCCACCTAAACACCTATAGACCCTTCACTCTAACATTTACCATATAAAACTTAAAACTTTTTTAATATCATGCATGAGATAAAACCCGGCCAATCTATCGAACTGTTGAAAGAGCTGCATATTCTGACCCGAGACGGGAAGATGAATCAGGACAGCAGGCGTAAGCTGAAGCAGGTCTATCATCTCACCCAGTTTATTGAGCCGCTCCTGCAGGAGATCCAGAAGGAGCGGCAAGATATTCGGCTCGTTGATCATGGGGCCGGGAAATCATATCTGGGATTTATTCTCTACGATCTTTTTTTTAAAATGCTGGAGGATGGGTCACACATTTATGGCATTGAGACTCGGGATGAGCTGGTGCAAAAATCTCGGGATCTGGCTCTGCGATTGGGGTTTCCCAACATGTCTTTTCTAACCCTGTCAGTGGCGGATTCAACGCATTCCTCCTTGTTGCCGGCGCATGTTGACATGGTAACTGCCCTCCATGCCTGCGATACAGCAACCGATGATGCCATCCAATTTGCCTTGCAGAAAGAGGCGCAATTTGTGGTGCTGGTGCCCTGCTGTCAGGCGGAAGTGGCGTCGGTACTGAGAAAAAACAAGGGTAAGAGACTGGGCGGCGATGTCCTCACTGAAATCTGGCGACACCCGCTGCATACCCGGGAATTCGGCAGTCATGTCACCAATGTCCTGCGCTGCTTGCAGCTTGAGGCTCATGGCTATCAGGTGAACGTCACAGAACTTGTAGGTTGGGAGCACTCGATGAAAAATGAGCTGATTATTGCCACATATAAAGATCTGCCGCGCCGACGCCCAAGTGAGCGTCTGGAGAAACTGCTCCATCTCCTCGGCCTGGAAGAGATGGCAACGCGGTTTTATGCAGGGGCTGTTCAGGAACAACCGCATCTTTGAGGGTTGTTTCTTCACAACCCTTAGTCCGTATAGCGACTATTTGGGAGGTCGTTGGTACAGACCAATGATCTCCGCGTGGGCAAGGATGTGGCCTTCCATTGCCTGGAGCAGGGTGCTTTTCGTGGGTTGCTGCAGATCCGGCAGGATTATGTCCAGGGCATAGAGTTTATGGAAGTAGCGATGGCAGCCGATGGGTGGACAGGGGCCGCCGTAGGTTGTTTTCTTGTTGTCACCCCGGCCGGACAGGGTTCCTTTCGGCAGGGCATTGGGGGCAATGCCTTCCGCCAAGCCGGAGGTCGTGATCGGAATATTGTAGAGGAGCCAGTGTACCCATGTCATCCTGGGGGCCGCCGGATCAGGGGCGTCAGGGTCATCAATGATCAGCGCCAGGCTCTTAGTGCTTGCAGGAATCCCGGTCCATTGCAGGGGAGGAGAGATATTCCGGCCGTCGCAGGTATAGATGACCGGGATTTGTAAGCTATCTACAAATGCTGGTGAACTGATGGAGAGGGACATGTTTGGCCTCCTTGATGATTTTTTTTTTGGCGAAAAAGAATGATGACCGATCCCGGGACAGGATCCTGATAACTAATCATACAACATGCAGGGTGATGGCTGTCAAATAATTTTCCTGCTTTAGAGAGGGCGATTTGCTCTGCAAATTGCCGGACGGTAGCTTTGTGGATGGTGTAAGCCGGCGGTATGGGGGTTCTGGAAACCAGGTACGCTTGGTGTCTGGGGTTTATGGAAGTTGGTTTGCGGCGAACATCTTGGCGTAAAGGATATTGGGTGATAGCCAGGTAATGAGATCATCAAAATTGGTTTCGCTGTACCCGGCAGAGACAAAGTCGTTGTCGTTGCCAATTCGATAAGTCAGTCCTGATGGTCCTCCACCTAAAGTAGCTTCACCAGCATTTTCTACTTCGTCCGCATGGGTGAAGATAGCCCAATTCTTTCCCATGGATAGCACTATTACCGGAGCGGTAGTGGTAATGTTATTGGTACAGGCAGCTTCCCGGCAAACGCGCAGATTAGGAGTTAAGGCAGTCATGCCAACTGATTTTATCTGGTTACTGGTGGTAAAGGCATTGCCGTTGGCAGTTGTTACTGAAAAGCGTAGCGGATTGTTCCATGGATCGAGCAACAGGCCATCGGCATTAACCGACCCTCTGAGGCCAAGGGTAATGGAAGGTACAAAACCATGTTGTAGTGTGCAGACCCCACCTCCTGCCGGAGCCTCCGCACCGTTACTGGTGGGAGTGGCTGGGCATGGCAGTCTGCCATTGGCCTGAGTAAAACCATACAGAGCTTCCTCTATTTCAGCTAGCTGGGTGACAGCTTCGCTACGGTTGGTGCCTTCGCGGGTTTGAGTGAGAGACATCATCAGGCCACCCAGCATTAAACCGACAATTACCAGAACAATGGCCATTTCAACGAGAGTGAAGCCTTTCCTGTTGTGTATTGTGTAAGTATTAATCTTTATTGTACTACCTCCAATCGGTCATTGAAAGTTGAGTCAGCTGCTTTAGTCTCAAAAGTGTTGTCGCCGGAACTGGCATTCTGGCCCTCGAAATAATCAGTCAGTCCGGTAAAGGTGTTACGGGTTTGGCCGCTCAATTCTTTGCCAGCCAGAATGACGAGCGCTTTTTTGTCGTCATTGGGTAGATCTAGCCCGTCGACGGTTAGACAGTCGAGGCCAGGTGTACACGTGCCGCCATCTTGGACGGTAGTAGATGCTAAGGCGTAATAGCAGAGGTGGTGCCAGTAGTTGAGCAGCAACCATGTCGGGACGGTGATGCCGACGTCCCCCCAGTTGCTGGGTGAGGCAGTTCCTGTTGGTAGTAAACCTTCCATTGTGCCGATTACACTATTAAAATCTGATGCAGTCCGGGGGTCGGAGTAAGGCCGCGGCCAGGGGTATTTTCCGCAAGCGGTATGATAATCATTTATTAGTTTTTTGAACTCCCCAGTTACCCGTTGTTCCACCGCAGTCATCAGTTCATCTATGGTGATATAGATAAGTTGGTCGTTTGTCGTGTCGTCGGCTGGTCGTGCCACAAAACCGGTATCCCCGGTTTCGAAGGCATAATTGGTGAAGGTCGTTCCATTAATGGTGATTCCCTCTAAAAATTGGGTAGCAGCGGGAGCTGCCCCTGCGCGATCCTGGGTCTGGATCACGCCTCCAGGGGCCATGATCACCACTGCCGCTCGGTTGGTTAACACTGTACCCTGTCCGTTGACCACTGTCAGCCAGCCATTGTTTTGGTTCAAAATTTCCGAATTGAGCACTGGATAAGAGCTATTTACTTTTACCAGGTGACGCGAAACGGCGTACCAGAGGGTTTCGCCGCTTCCGTCTTGTAGTGGTTTATCAAAGGCAGGCACTGCAACACCGCAGCCTTGCTCGTCTAGATAAGGCCATTTCCCGAGGAGATGCAGCGTTTCGTTGAAGCCGGACGAGACGCAGTCACCGTTGCCGTCATAATTATTGTCACTGTTGCGGTCTGGAAACGTCAGGCCACCTGGTGTTAGGGTGTTGGTAACGGCATGGGCGATTACCAGCTCTTTAGCCATTGCCAGTGCTTTGGTGGTAGAGGCATGTTGCTTCAGGATGGGGTTTCTACTTCCCAATCCCTTAAGTAATACCGCTGCGCTGACCATGAATAATGTTAAAAACATAATCAGCAACGCCGCACCTTCTTGAGATTGCAGCCTTTTGAAAATTTTATTGTTGAAATTTATTGCTGGGTATTTCAAATTTACACCACCGCCATCTCGGTCAGGGTTACACTTTTCTTGTCCTGTTGTCTGGTCACTGTCTGCTCGTCTGTCATTTGGTTGGGGCTGTGTGGAGCTTTTTGCAGCGGTTGGGATAGTGTCTTTTTGAAGAGTATACTAAATCTTTTATAGTGTCGGAACGAGGATAAATCAACTTTTTTTGAAATCATCAGTCTTCAGTCCGGATGTTTTTGTGCATACGTTTCTGATTAGTTATACAAGAGGCTTAACCGAACGGAAAAGATATTGTCTTTCTTGACAAAATTGATAATATCATTGATACTCTTTGTTGTTTTGATATGGGGGGTTAGATTTTCCCGATCATGAAAATTAGAAAATGAAACCTTACCATTCCGATTTTAAATTTTAACGGTTTTGGTTGCTTGGTCGATACTCTTGTATGGTTTCTTGCTCTATTCTTGCTTTTGCCTTGTTGTTGCTTGTTCGTATTTTTCCCCTTCTTGTGACGTGTCATGGAAAAAATCAGGTGTAAAATGTCCTGTACCGGTTGGTGCGGAGAGAAGTGGCACAAATTTCCGTTAAGACCGTAAAGGGTTTGCATGTATCTTGACTACTTTGACCTGAAACGCCATCCCTTTCGGATTACTCCTGATCCGACTCTTTTTTGTCCCGGCGGTGGGCGTGGTGAGATACTGGATGCGTTGATCTATGCCATTACCACTGGTGAGGGCATAGTTAAGGTGGTGGGTGAGGTGGGCAGCGGTAAGACAATGCTCTGCCGTATTCTGGAAGAGCGTCTGCCGGAATCGGTGGAGATCGTTTATCTGGCCAATCCGAAATTGTCACCCCGTGATATTCTCTACGCTATTGCCTTTGAGCTGAAACTTCCAGTAAACTCTGAGACCGAACGTCTGGTGGTGATGCAGCAGTTACAGCTCTATCTTCTGGGCCAGCATGCTGCCAATCAGAGTGTGGTTGTTTTTATCGAAGAGGCCCAAGGAATGGCCTTGGATACTCTTGAAGAGATTCGCTTACTTAGTAATCTGGAGACCCATCGACATAAGCTGTTGCAGATTGTGCTCTTTGGACAGCCGGAACTAGAAAAAAATCTGCGGAAACGTGATATCCGTCAGTTAAAGGAGCGGATCACCCACAGTTTTCATTTAGGACCCTTGACCACAGCAGAGACCAGTGAGTATATGCGTTTTCGACTCCAGGCCGCTGGCTGTGGTAAGTCGGGAGTCTTCAGTGCAGGTGCGGAACGGTTGATCTCCAGGGTGTCCTGTGGCCTTATCCGCAGGATCAATATCCTGGCAGACAAGGCCATGCTCGCTGCCTATGCTGATTCTGCTGTCAGGAGCATCTCAGGCTCCACGCGGGCAATGGTTCATGCCCGTCATGTGCGGGCCGCGATTCGTGATAGTGAGTTTCACCTACCATTCTTCCGTTCGGCCTGGGTTACGGCTCTTGGCTTGATTTCTCTGCTTGTTGTGCTAACGCTTATTTTTGGATGGAACCAATTCTCCTCAACAAAGGGATTTTCAGTCTTTTGGACGGGAAATCCACTATTGTCGGCTCCTGTTGAGATGGGGGGGCAGACTGAATCGGCCCTGGCTGGAAATGAGGCCCGTCCTGGAAAGGGGATCGAGGAGGAGGGAGTGGCTTCAGGGGTCCCAGCCGAGCTTAAGGAGCAGGAAGCTGACCTTTCTGCTCTTCCCGCAGAAGTTGAAATTGGCAACAGATCAGCCTTCACTGCTTCAGCAATTCCTACCTTTGCCGTATTTCCTGACTTTTTGTCACCGGAAACGATCAACATATCATCTCTTGTGGTGGATGCTCAAGCAACCGAAACATTAACTCCTGAACTGTCTCAGGGTGCTGTTGACAAATCTGCCGGAACTTTGATGGAACAGCGCCGTCAGGCCTGTAGTCAGTGGATGGAACAAGGAGAGGCGAAGAACTATACAATTCAGTTGATGGCAGTTGCAATGAATAGTGAGGTTGATGTGGAGGTTGAAAGGTTTTTGCAAAAAGTCCGGCCAGTCTCTTTGCTGGATCGGATCTATGTCTGTCAGGATTCGCGAGAGGAACGTCATATGTGGGTGATTGTGTATGACGATTTCCCGGAGCTTATTCCTGCCCGCAAGGCCATTGAGGCCTTGCCTCCAGAGTTGCGCCGATTTCAACCTTTTGTCCGGCGTTTTGATAAAGCGTGGCGTGCCGGTAATATTGATGGCGTTAAGGGTTGAACCTTGAGTCGCTTGCGGCGAGAGTGCGAAATAGAATATTTTGTCTTGCTACATATCTTCCTTTACTCGGAGAAAGTTGGAGAAATAAATGGTCATGCGAAGAGCACTCTATCTTAACTGTTTTCTTTTAGTCGTCCTGATGGCCCTTGTCGTGGGTTGTAGTGCCAACCTGCCTGAGCGTCCTGTCGATGGTCGGCATCTTGCGGCTTCTGATGCTCAGGCAGTGCCGTCCATACCGGAAGTGGTTCGCACTCCTTCCCTCGTTCTTCCTCCTGCACCTGAGGCGAAGGTTGAACTCTATTCCGTAGTTGTTCAGAATGTTCCGGTGCGGGAACTGCTCTTTGCCATAGCCCGCGATGCCTCCCTTAATATTGATGTCCATCCGGAGATTACCGGCAATGTTACCCTGAATGCTATTGATCAGACTCTGCCACAGATCCTGACCAGGATTGCCAGACAGGTGGATATCCGCTGGAATCTGGATCGCCCTAATCTCATTGTCGAGCCGGACAAACCAATCCTGCGCACCTATCGTATCGATTATGTCAATATAGCCCGGAAGTCGAAAGGAGAGGTGAGCGTCGCCACCTCTATCTCCACCACCGGTTCTGCAGCAGTGGGGGATAGCGGTGGTGGAGGGGGGGCTGCCGGCAGCAATAACTCAACAACGGTTCTCAGTCAGGAATCTAATAATATGTTCTGGGCTACTCTGGTGGCCAATCTGCATGCCATTCTTGGTGAAGATGGAGGAGCAGCAGGCGGTGCCGAGGCTGCAGCAGGAGGCACGTCCAGCTCTATCATCAGTAATCCTGAAAGTGGACTGATCACAGTCCGGGCCACAACCCGCCAGCACGAGGAAATCCAGCGATTTATTGATCTGGTGATGACCCGTTCCCTGCAACAAGTATTGATTGAGGCCACCGTGGTTGAGGTGAAGCTGAACGATCGGTATCAGGCCGGGGTGGATTGGAGTTCTCTTGCTCGAGACGGGGGGCGGTTTGGCTTTGTCCAGAGTCTTCTGGGAGTCAATATGGCAGCTCCGCCAGTGACGACGCTTACCATCGATAAAAGTGCTGATCCAGATGCCCTGACGGGAACCATCAAGTTGCTGGAACAGTTTGGTGATCTCAAGGTCTTGTCCAGCCCCAAGGTGATGGCCTTGAATAATCAGACGGCCATGCTCAAGGTGGTGGACAATAAGGTCTATTTCACCATAGAGGTCGATATTGAAGCGGCCACTGATACCAGCCCCAGATTGATCACCTATACCAGCACCGTTCACAGTGTGCCGGTCGGGTTTGTGATGGCGGTGACCCCGCAGGTCAGTGAAGGGGAACAGGTAACTCTCAACGTGCGGCCAACCATCTCCCGGATTATTGGCTATGTTGAGGATCCAAGCCCTGCTTTGGCCGAAGCTGATGTGATCAGTCTGGTGCCGGAGGTGCAGGTTCGGGAAGTGGAGTCGATTTTAAAGGTGGCGAGTGGCCAGATCGGGGTGCTTGGTGGGCTGATGCAGGATACGTTGGACAAAAAAACTGACGGGATTCCAGGTCTTTCCAGGATTCCCTGGTTCGGGAGTCTCTTCAGCTATCGGGATGATACCGCAACGAAAACCGAGTTGATTATCTTTTTGCGGCCGGTGGTGATTAAACAGGCTGATGTGAATGGTGAAGGCGACCTGCGGCAGTTCAGGAAGTTTTTATCCCCACAACAGCCCATCCCTTCTCTGCCCTTTGCCGGGCCGACAGGCTCCTAAATGACAGTGAGGCACGGATGAGCCTATTGATGGAAGCCTTGCGAAAGGCGGAACAGGCCAAAAAACAGGCTGCAGGGGCCCCTGTCGCTACATCTGGTGATTCACCGGTAGGTCAGAATGAGGAGCAGGTATCGCCTGAGCTGCATCTTTCTCTGGAACGGCAGGATCACCCTCAAGGTAGCCCCTCTGGGGTGAATGTTGCCATTGCTGTTGACGCGGTGGCGAATGATCAGGGTGGAGAGCGTCAGGTAAGTCAGGCAAGCCCGAGTGCAGACGGGAAGATTGAACAGGCAGAAGCAGGTGCCGGTGGGCAGCAGAGTGTTCTGGCGGCTGATGGGGAGGTGGCAGATATGATGGTGGTGGATGCCTGCGCTCCATCCGATCTGGATGGAACTCCTGAACGGGAAGTCGGCATGGCTAGTGAACCTGGATTATCTGTTGAAATCCCAGTGACAGATGGTGCGGCATCGTCATCTGAGGATGTGGGAAAATCTGGGCCTGAAATCTTGCCGGAGCGGGGTGTCCCCGAAGTTGCGGCCATTTATCCTGCCATTAGTTCGGCGGAGTCTTCCAGGAGGACTGCTCGCACGGTCTTTACCGCTAAAAAAGAGTATCAGCGCCGTAGTCGTAATCGTCGTTTGCTTATTGTGGGGTTTGTGGGTGGAGTTGCGCTTTTCGCTATGGCTGGATTTTTGTATTTTGCCTATCATACCATGATGACATCTGCCATTTCTGTTGTTGCGGAGAAGACAAATATTTCTCAACAGGGTTTAGGAGATGCTGCCGTATCAGAGCTGAGGCCAGAATCGCTACCTGCAGTAGGGGAGGCACCTGCTTTGTCTTCTTCCGGGGCTGGAGCTGGAAAAGTTGAAACTGAATCTGCTGGCAAGGATGTTGAGCCTACCTCCCAAAATCTGCCGAGTGTCCCCGGTATCTCTACGTCTCAGAGTGCACCAGACCTCTCTCCTCCCCCTGCTGCAGCTCTTTTACCGGGTGCCGTATCAACATCTGTGTCTGCATCCGTGGCCACCTTAGCGTCTCCATCTTTGCCGGTGAATCAGGGAGTGTCTGCACCCAGCAGAGGTGAATCAGAGACACCGTTGTTGTCAGATTCAGTCAATGAACCTGAAAGCCCTGCTTCTATGCCAATTGTCATAACCCATCGTGCGGCGCAACCCCAGGTGAGTCCGTTGTTGGCCGCTGCATATGGCGCTTATCAGAAGGGTGATTTCGAACAGGCAAGACAAGAATATCAGCAGGTCTTGCAGGCCGACCCGCAACATCGTGCTGCCTTGCTTGGTCTGGCTGATATTGCCATGCATTGGAGTGAGAAATCTCTGGCTCGGGATCTCTATCTGCGGGTGCTGGATCAGGATCCCGGCGATCCCCTGGCCAGGGCCGGTTTACTGGCCATTGCGCCAATGGGCGATCTGGTGCAGCAGGAAAGTGAGTTGAAACTGCTTCTTGAGCGGCACCCCAATATCGCTCCACTTTTCTTTTCTCTGGGGAATGTCTATGCTGCCGGTCAGCGGTGGAGTGAGGCGCAGCAGGCCTACTTTAATGCCTTGCAGGCGGCAAAGAACGCCGCTTTGAACCCCATGGGTACTTCCGGGGCTACGACTGGATCGAGCGGTACTGCAATATCCAAGCCCTGCGTTCATCCTGACTATCCTTTTAATCTGGCCGTCAGCCTTGAACATATGGGGCAATTAAAATCGGCCACAAGCTTCTACCGGGAAGCCTTGCAGTGTGCTGTGGATCGGTCGGCTGGTTTTGAACCGGATCTTCTGCGCGCCAGGTTGAAGATCCTTGAACAGGGAGAGAGGCCATGACCATGCCAGGAAAGAAAAAACCGCTGGGCGCGGTGCTGGTCGACCAGGGATTTATCTCTGAGGATCAGTTGCGTATTGCCCTGTTGGAGCAGAAACAGACGAATAAACCACTTGGTAAGGTGTTGATCGAACTGGGTTTCGTCACCGATGCCATTATCCGCGATGCCTTGAGTGAGAATATCGGTCAAGGCAGTGTTGATCTGACCAATACGGTTATTGATGCCGAGACGCTGAGGATGGTACCCCAGGAGTTGGCCCGCCGGCATAATATTTTACCCCTTTCCCTTGAGAAAAGTAAAAATCAGCTTGTCCTTGCCATGGCGGATACCTTCAATGTCGTGGCCATCGATCAGATCCGAGCCCTGCATGGCGGGACATTACAGATTACTGCCGTGCTTGGTGGCGAGGCTGATATCCTGCGCGCCATTGAACAGTTTTATGGCTTTGAACTCTCTATTGACGGCATCCTTCAGGAGATTGAGACGGGTGAGATTGACTACCAGAGCCTGCAACTGGGCAATGATGAGTATAGTCATCCCATGGTGCGGCTCATTGATGCCCTGCTGGCGGATGCGGTGTCGCGGGGGGCCTCTGATATCCACTTTGAACCGGAGGCGGGTTTCCTGCGTATCCGCTACCGGATTGACGGCGTGCTCCGTCAGGTTCGCAGTCTGCACAAAAGCTACTGGTCGGCTATGGTAGTGCGTCTCAAGGTGGTCAGCAATATGAATATCGCTGAATCTCGCGCTCCCCAGGATGGCCGCATCTCTCTGTCTCTTGTCGGCCGCCAGATTGATTTCCGGGTCGCGGCCCAACCCACGCTCCATGGTGAGAATATTGTTCTCCGTATCCTTGATCGTCAGAAAGGTCTTGTCCCTTTGCATAAACTGGGGCTGACCGATGAAAATCTTGACCAACTCAAATTGATGCTGGCCCGGCCGGAAGGTATTATCCTGGTGACTGGTCCGACCGGCAGCGGCAAGACCACCACCCTCTATTCAGTGTTGAGTCATGTCAATACCGAGGCGGTGAATATCATGACCATGGAGGATCCGGTTGAGTATCCCATGGCTATGATCCGTCAATCCTCAATTAATGAGTCGGCTAAGATGGGGTTTGCTGATGGCATCCGGTCGATGATGCGGCAGGACCCGGATGTTATTCTGGTCGGTGAGATCCGTGATCATGAAACAGCGGAGATGGCCTTTCGTGCCGCCATGACCGGGCATCAGGTGTTTTCCACTTTGCATACCAACTCGGCGGTTGGCTCTATTCCCCGTCTTCTGGATATTGGGGTGCTGCCGGATATCATGGCAGGAAATATCATCGGCATTGTGGCCCAACGTTTGATCCGACGCCTGTGCCCAGAGTGTAAATATGCCTATTATGCAGGGGAACTGGAGTTGAAGTTGCTTGGGGTCGATGCGGCGGAAGGGAAAGAGGTTGTCCTTTATCAGCCGGTGGGGTGTAAGGCGTGTGAGCAACAGGGATATAAAGGCCGAACTACGGTTATGGAGCTGTTGCGAATCAATGCGGAGCTGGAAGATCTGATCGCCCGGCGGGTCAGCACCCGTGAGCTGTTGAACAAGGCCCTGGCCGGGGGCTTCCGGCCTTTGGCCGATGATGCCTGTCGCCGGGTGCTGGATGGCACTACCAGTCTGGATGAGATCAGCCGGGTGGTGGATTTGACGTACCGGCTCTCTGTTTAGTCTGAAGGTGCTTAGTCTGTAGACTATTAGTAGGGAGAAACATGCGAGACCACAGAAAGCTTAGAGCGTTTGAACTGGCAGATCAAGTTGTGCTTCTTACCTATTCTGCAACGAGAGATTTCCCTAAAGACGAATTGTACGGATTGATTTCGCAGATGAGAAGAGCGGCGGTTTCTGTGCCTTCAAATATTGTGGAGGGATGCGCGCGGCGAAGTCAGGCAGAGTTTGTCCGTTTTCTTGACATTGCTTTTGCTTCTTTACGGGAGTTACATTATCAGTTTGATTTGTCGAGACGCTTAGGATTTGTTAGTGAAGATGGTTTTGCCGGTCATGAGTTAAAAATTGTAGAGGCTGAAAAAGTGTTGGGGGCATTGATTCGTTCTTTTCGAAGTTCTGATAACCTAAAGTCTAAACAACCTACAGTCTAAACAACCTGTTTATTGCCATGCCACTTTTTCAATACAAGGCCATCACCAGCAGAGGAAAAGTCAGAACGGGCAACATAGATGCCGCCAATGTTGCCGATCTGGAACAACGGTTGCTGCGCATGGGGCTTGATCTGGTTACCTGCCGTATTCGCAATCAGACGATACCGACGCTGGGTGTGCGCAAGGTACAGCGGATAGACCTGATCAACTTCTGCTTTCATATGGAGCAGTTGATTCAGGCAGGAGTGCCGTTGCTGGAGGGCTTGGCTGATCTGCGTGATAGCATGGAGCATCCCCGCTTCCGCGAGGTGATTGCCAATCTTATTGATGAAGTGGAAGGGGGGAAGACCCTTTCTGCGGCCATGGCCGAACATCCGGTGGTATTCGATGTCTTGTTTGTTAATCTGATCAAGGCTGGTGAGATTACCGGTCAATTGGGGGATGTCTTTGCCTCCCTGACCAAGACCATTAAATGGCAGGATGAGCTGGCATCCACAACCAAGAAGATATTGATCTTTCCAGCCTTTGTCGGCACGGTGGTATTCGGGGTTACTTTTTTCCTGATGGTCTATCTGGTACCGCAGTTGGTGGGATTTATCAAGGAGATGGGGGGAACGCTGCCTTTTCATACCAGAGCCTTGATCGCGGTGTCAAATGTTTGTGTGAATTACTGGTATCTGCTCTTGATCGTACCCTTGTCTTTGTTCTTTGGTATCAAGGTCCTGACGGCTACCAATTCCAAGGCGCGCTACCTGTTTGATGACTGGAAACTGAGAATCTGGATGATTGGCCCAGTGCTGAAAAAGATTCTGCTTTCTCGTTTTGCTAATTTTTTTGCCATGATGTATGCGGCGGGGATTCCAATCCTCCATTGTCTGGAGATTTCAGAAGGAATAGTGGGTAATATGGTCATTAAAGAGGCCTTGCAGGAAGTGGAAACAAGTATCCGTGAGGGGATTGGCATTGCTTCCGGATTTGAAAACAGTGGCCTGTTCCCGCCTCTGGTGGTGCGGATGTTGAAGATAGGAGAGTCCACCGGAGCCCTTGATAATGCCCTGTTGAATATCAGTTATTTCTATGACCGGGATATAAAGGATGCTATTGGCAAGGTCCAGGCCTTGATTGAGCCGATCATGACCGTTGTCTTGGGTGCGGTTCTGGGCTGGGTGATGCTCTCGGTGCTGGGTCCGATCTACGATACGATCAGTAAAATCAAGATGTGAGTGATCCCATGGGCCTCTTTCAAATCTCGACCACCGTCCGCGTTCTGCTTCTGACCTCACAGGAGCTGCGTGCCTTCACCTGGCAGGACAGTGTCCTTATACCAACCGGGAAGTTTGCTGCCGATGAACAGGGGCAGGACGACTTCAAACGTTATCTGAGTTCCCCACCCGATAGCCCTCTGTATCTTGTTGCTGATGTTATTGAAGAGGACTTCCGTCTGGAGAATGTCGCCCATGTCCTTGGTAAAGACCGCAGCGCGCTGTTGGAGAGAAAACTTGCCCAGTTCTTCCGTACTACTGAATATCGCTCTGCCCGGGTTCAGGGGCGGGAGGAAAGCGGGCGGCGGGATGATCAGGTACTGTTCAGTGCCCTGACCAACAATGAACAGATTGCCTTCTGGGTCAAGCTCATACTTGCGCAAAAAGTCCCCCTGCAAGGGATCCTCTCTGTCCCGTGGTTGATGGAGTTGTTTGCCGGATTTCAGCATCTTGACCAGATTCCGCATCTCCTGCTGCTGAACCTGGAACTGCAGAGTGGCCTGCGTCAGACCTATATCCAGGATGGGCGCTTGAAATTCAGTCGTGTGACCTCGCTGGTTACAGCCCGGGCCGGCAGTCTTGCAGAAACGATAGTTTCGGAATGCAGTCATACCCGGCAATATCTGGAGAGGTTGAAACTTCTTCCCCGTGATCAGCCACTCGATATCCATATCTCTGTTCAAGGTGAAATCGAAGAAGAGATTGGTGAGGGGTTGGAGAATAGCGCGTTGTTCCGCTTTCATTTCCATGAAACCGAGATTGTGGCCGCTGAATTCGGGATTGACCCGGTGCTCGAAAATGGTCAGGGAGTGGTCTTCCTGGCTCTGATGCAGGCCCTGCGCACCAAGGGGTTGTTTAATATATATGGCTCAGGATCGGTCACTCGTTATTATCGTCTGCGCCAGATCCGCCGGGGGTTGATTGTCGGCACCTCCTTGTTTTTTGCCGTGGCGCTGGTGATTGGATTTTCCCTGCTGGCAGATGGATTCAAACAGCGGGGCGAACAAAAACGGCTGGAGCAGGAGGCGAAACAGCTTGAACAGCAATACCACGCCCTGCAACAAAACCTTCCTGAGAACCCACTCCCGGCCAAGGCCATGCAGAATGTGGTGGAGTCGGTTGAGAAAATCCAGCGGCAAGCTGTTTCTCCCATGGAGATGATGGGTCTGGTGAGCCGGGCCCTGGCGGTTTGTCCTGATATCCGTTTACAGAAACTTGATTGGAAGCTGGCTGTTGTTACCAGCGGTAGCGAGGCGGGGGCAGAAGGAACAGCAGGTGCGGGACAACCGGTGGTGAGTGAAGAGGTGGCGGTGCCCGCCTTACTGCTCGCTATGCTTGGAGGTAAGACCAGGGTGGTTACCACCTTCGATGGGATTGTTTATCCCGGTGGCGGATATCTGAATGCCCATCAGAGTGTTATCCGTTTTATCACGGCCCTGGAACAGATTCCAGGGCTGAAGGTCACCCCGCTAGTTATGCCCACGGAAACGAGTCCTGGCAGCTCCATGAAAGCCACCTTGGACGGTGCGGCGATTCCGGCCGGGTTCACACTCCTGCTAGCCTATCCAGGGAAGCCATGAAGATGAAACGTCCTTTTTTGTCCCCGGATCTGTTGCTGTTGAAATGGCCGGTGTTGCTGATGGTAGTCTCCGTCGTGGTCAGTGTGCTGTGGTGGGGAGGAGCCTATAAGTTTCGGGAGAACAGTACTCTGGCCATGCAGGCAGCCCTGGCAAATTGGGGGCAGATGGACACCTTGATACGGCAGACCAAAGATGAGGAAAAAACTATTCACGTCTATAGTGATCGGTATCGCCATTTACAGACCAGCGGGGTGATCGGCGACGAGGATCGCCTGGAGTTGGTGGAGGCCCTTGGTCGTATTCGCGCCCACCACAATCTTTATCCGATTCAGTTTGATATCGAACAGCAGTCGGTACTTCCCTTGCAAGAAGGTGAATCGGAAGATGCAGGACCTTCACTTTCGTTGCGGGTTAGTCGAATCCAGATTGCCCTGGCCTTACTGCATGAAGACGATCTTGCCTGGCTGCTTGCTGAGCTGCGAGGTGTTGGCCGTGGCATGTTTGTGGTTGAAGAGTGTTCCGTTAGCCGTACTGGCAGTGTGGTGGAGGGCGAGATTCTGAAATTGAGCGAAAATCTGAGTGCGTCCTGCAAAATTCTGTGGTTGACCTTGAAATCAGAGGAGAGGGTAGCGCCTCCCCTTGGGGAGTCTGGATCATGAAGATTTTGCAGTCGAGGGCGCTTTTGATCCTGCTGATCTGCTTGTCTTGTCCAACTGCCGCAGGGGCGGAAACGCTGGGGCGTCTTTTCTTTACGCCACAGGATCGTGTCTATCTGGAACAGCTTCGCTGGGCATCCCCTGAATCTTTACCTCTTATCCCTGAGCAGCAAGAGGAAAAGGTGATGGCCCCCGACAGCAAACCTGCAGTCATTACCTTAGGTGGTACGGTGACGCGGTCTGATGGTGCGCAAATTGTCTGGTTGAACGGGGTGTCCTATAACGGAGCGGATCTTCCGGCGAATGTGCGAGTGTCGCAACCTTTTATCTCCGGGCAGGTTGAGCTTCGAGAGGAGCAAAAAGGGACGTTCTATCTGCTTCGGCCTGGGCAGACCCTGGATGTTGACAGTGGCCAAGTCAGCGAATCGTATGAGCATGGTGCCGGGCTTTCTGTGCCTGGCAATGCCACCCCTGAAGATCCTGGTTCTCAAGAGCTTCCTGTTGAAGAGAGTATTGTTAGTCCCAAGGTTGTCCCTGCTCAGAATCCGGCATCTTCATTACCCGTAAAATAGGGGTAATAGGAGGAGACATGGGAGTCATGTTTGTATGTATGATCGTAGCTGAGGATTTGTGATGAAGTTCGATCTGACTTATGAACAACTGGAGCGCCGTCGGCGGATCGTGCGCTGGATAGTGCTTGCCATCGCTGTGCTTTTGACTGTTGCTGGTTGCGTAGTCTTGGCGGTTCCGCCAGAGACGTCTATGGACAGGGCGATTCCTCGCGCGTTTGTAGGGATGGCCCTGCTGGTTGCCGGTTTTTTTGTGGCCTTGTTGAGTCGCTTGGTACCTTGATTGATGGCTGGAAGAGACTTCTTTCTAATATAGGATCTTCAGGTGAGTGTTCGTATGGAGCGGGGTTGGCAAGAAATGAAACAGGGACTGGAAAAAACTTGACCTTGCCTTGTTAAGAGGGCAGAGTTATATATAAACAATGAACATAAGTTGTGAATAATGTTTTGTAATTCAAGGACGCAACG
The DNA here is from genome assembly GCA_018821985.1 of Pseudomonadota bacterium. Taxonomy (GTDB): domain Bacteria; phylum Desulfobacterota; class Desulfobulbia; order Desulfobulbales; family Desulfocapsaceae; genus UBA2270. The sequence goes on along the minus strand of JAHJKP010000012.1, from coordinate 66,788 downwards.
TAAACGACACGAAAGGAGAAAAAAGTGAAACAAGTTAAAAATCAGCAAGGCTTTACCCTGGTGGAGATCGCCATCGTCCTGGTTATCATCGGTCTGCTGCTGGGCGGGGTGCTCAAGGGGCAGGAGTTGATTGAGAACGGAAAGGTAAAAAGAGCGGCCAATGATATGAATGGGGTTGTTGCTGCCTATCATTCTTATACTGATCGCTATAATCGCTTACCTGGCGATGATGGTCCTGCGCTTCTTGATTTGACGAATCGGGGAGGAAGTTGGGTTAATGTGACTCAGTTTGGCAATAATAATGGTGTTATTACCTCGACTGCAGCTAATACCTGGAATGGTGGTGGTGAAAGTGATAATTTTTGGCAGCATTTGAAGGCGGCCGGTTTTATCAATGGCAATCCGGCCGACGCTGGTGCTAATGCGATGATTCGAAATCCCTTTGGCGGCTTGATGGGTATTACGAATGCGGCTATTATGGCCAGCGGAGGTGCCGGTACCGAATTGTCGGGTAATAAGGTCTGTTTGAGTCAGGTTCCCGGTAAACTGGCTACTACTCTTGATAACCAGCTGGATGACGGATTGCCTAATACTGGTTCTCTTCGAGCTACGTTAGGTGCTGTTGGAGTGAATACTGCTCCTGGTGTTGTTGCCCCATTATATAATGAGGATTCCCAGTATACTATTTGTCGTACCTTGTAAAAAAAAAGTTCATTTCTCTAGATTCCTCTTTGAAGAAACGAGGAATCTAGAAAGTTATTATTTTCGTGAGTTACGAAAGAACGGGGCCAGATTATAAATCTGGCCCCGTTCTTTTTTTTTTGGAGTAGACTTGAAAAGGCCGTTATTCAAGTCTATAACCTCTAATTATTGAATGGTTTTATGTGTTGGCATTTCACTGATTCCAAGTATCTTTGCCGTGGCTCTAGGAGAGATATCTCCCGTCGATACGGGCAGGCTGTATTGTTTCCCCTGAAAGATATCAACACCCACGGTCAGTATCTGATCCAGCCATGTCGTTGAGGCCTCACAGGTGGCTGATTGTTCGCTGTTTTTGCACATCTCGACTTTGCCAGGGGCCGAGTTGATGAAGTGCACACCCCATAAGGGACGAACCCCGACGCCGCTGTTGCCTTCAGCATAGCTCATGATGGTTGGTTCGCTCATGCCTAATAGTTCAAGGATCTTCCCTGGCAGTTGATAAAGGGGGAGGCTTCCCAGGCTTACAGGACCACGCTTCCCGTCGATGACGATGAGCGGGGTGCTCACATAGGTGAGAAACATCTCAGGGGTGAACTGGTCTCTGGCGCCGGCTAGGGTACCCGCTTCCACATAGCCTTGAAAGTTTCCGCCAAGGAAGGGGAGATGGTCGCCAAAGGCGACGATGAGGGCATCAGGATCGCTTATGCGGAGATCATCAAGAAAGGCCATCAGCTCCTTTGCCTTGTAGTGGACGGCGTTGGCATACGATTCGATCTCCGGGGTTGTGCATTCCTCCACACAGTGGATAACCTGTGGTCTCGACTCCTCGTTGCGAGGGTAGGTGCGGGAACCGTCCCAGTGGCCGAAGTAGGTCACGATATAGTTGAACACCGCTTTTTTTGGCCTTTCCCGTTGAACCGATTTCTGCACAACCTGCCGGTACAAGGAGGCGTCTGAGAGGAATTTGTAGTTCATGTCATCAAGGGTGAAATCATTGATGGACCAGTAGGTATTGAATCCCATCCGCCTGTAGGCATTGGTCCGATTCCAAAAGGCGGCGATGTTGGGATGGGAAACCACCGTGTCAAAGCCATGTTCTTCTAGGACTGCCGGCAGGCATGGTGCTGCATTGATCATCTTCCGTTCAAATTTGACGTCATCAGATACCACCGGGAATCCGCACATACTTTCGAATTCGGCGTTGGCCGTGTAGCCGCCAAAGACCGGACTCATGATCGTTGAATGGCCGGTGGCCTTCCATAGCTTTCTGAATGAGGGATCTAGGGGGTCCTGATTAAAATGGATGCCTTTCAGCAAAAGCGGGTCCCAGAAGGATTCGAGGAGGATGACATAGACGTTGCGTGGGGCCTGAGTGGCGGCGGGGGCAGTGGCAGAGGAGATTGCCCGCAAGGAAGACGCGGCATTTAATGCCTGTTGTCTGTCCGGTGTTTGTTCGTCATCCTTGAAGAAACGGGCTGTCTCCTGCAGGGAATAGAGGGTTGCCCCTTTATGAACGTAGTTGGCGCGCTGATCCCAGACGGAGTTGCCAACACGTTTATCGAGTGCGGCGACAATGGGTTGGGGGTACTGGATCAGGCTCAGTGCCAGGACCAGGATGAGTCCCAGGGCCAGCCATGCCTTCCGACGTCTGAAATGAAAGTTAAAGAGCAGCAGTACGGCCAGTCCGGTCAGAGCTCCGCCGACCAGCAGGCGTTGCCAGCCATCCAAAATAAGGAGGAGAGAGCGCAGGGCATAGACATCATCTGGTACCATGGGGCCGCCAAAAAAAGCGAGCTTTGCCGCATTGCCGATGTAGAGGATGGCAATCAGCAGCCACTGAAGAGCAATGAAGGTCCAGATACTGCGGGATAAGAAAAAAATGAGGTAAGAGATGGCCAGGATGACAGGAAAATCCCGGAGTAAACCAAGAGGTAAGATGGTAACCGAGAAGAACAACCTACTGATCAGGTATGCGAGGATATAGGCCAGGCTTGTTGAAATGGCAGGCAGAATCAGGGCAAGGAGACTGTTTTTTTTCGACATGTGTTAAGGTGGAACCAGGGAAGAAGTTTAAGGAATGAGGAAATGTTGAAGATCTCGCTTTCCAAGAAGCATTCTCCTCCTGACCATCTCCCGATTTTGCCATCCAGATAACAACATTCTTTTGGAATACAAATTTAATAAAAGAATAATCATTTTATTTTAAAAAACAAGAATTCCATCTTTCTCATCAGTGGGACGGGCTTCCTTAAGGAGTCGATGTGATAGGTTTTGCAGAACGATTTCTTGCTTTCCGTTGAGTGATGAATATAGTTCTCCCAGATTAAGCTTGCGCCTCTGTCTCTCCTCGTGCTAAAATTTAGGTTTTTCTCCACTCAGTGCAAAGAGTTGCCTGAGCCGTAACCACTCAGAATCACCATACTATTACGTAAAAAGAGATTTTATTATGATCAATGCTTCCAACGTGGCCCTCTCCTATGGCAAGAGGGTTATTTTTCAAGATGTCAATATTAAGTTCACCCCAGGTAACTGCTATGGTCTGATCGGCGCCAATGGGGCGGGAAAGTCCACCTTTCTGAAGATCCTGGCCGGAGATTTTCAACCGGATAAAGGGGAAATCTCTGTGAGTCCCCGGGAACGGATCGCCATGCTCAGGCAGGATCATTTTGCCTTTGACGAAGAGACCGTGCTCAATACGGTGATCATGGGGCATGCCAGACTGTACCAGTTGATGGCCGAGCGTGAGGCCCTTTATGCCAAGGCCGATTTTACTGAAGAAGATGGTATCCGTAGCGGTGAACTGGAGGCAGAGTTTGGCGAGATGAATGGTTATGAGGCCGAGTCTGAGGCCTCTGTGCTCCTTAGCGGTCTGGGGATTACAGAAGAACTCCTGCATAAAAAGATGAAGGAGCTGGAGGGCGGAGAAAAGGTGCGGGTGCTGCTGGCCCAGGCCCTGTTCGGTAATCCGGATATCCTGCTGCTGGATGAACCGACCAACCATCTGGATCTCCAGTCGATCACCTGGCTTGAAGACTTTCTTGCCCGTTTCCAGAATACGGTGATCATCGTCTCCCATGATCGTCATTTTCTCAATCAGGTCTGTACCCACGTGGCTGACATTGATTTTGGCAAGATTCAGGTCTATGTGGGCAACTATGACTTCTGGTATCAGGCCAGCCAGCTCAGCCTGAAACAGCGGCAGAGCGACAATAAAAAGGTGACCGACAAGGCCAAGGAACTCAAGGAGTTTATCTTGCGCTTTTCCGCCAATGCCTCCAAGTCCAAGCAGGCCACCTCCCGGAAAAAACTGCTTGATAAGCTGCAGATTGAGGATATGCCGGTTTCTTCCCGAAAGTACCCCTTTGTCTCATTCAAGGCGGGACGTCCCTGTGGCGATATTATCCTTGAGGTCAAGGGGCTGTCCAAGACGGTTGATGGTGTTCTTCTTTTTAAAGACCTGGATTTCACCCTGCGGCCGGGTGATAAGGTTGCCTTTGTCGGCACCAACAGTGTGGCCAAGACCACCTTGTTCCAGATACTGGTTGGAGAGATTGAGCCGGACAGCGGCACCTTTCGTTGGGGTGTGACCATGAGCACTTCCTATTTTCCTATGGATAACAGCTCTTATTTTACCCAGGATATGACCCTGGTTGATTGGCTGGGGCAGTATACCCCCATTACCGAGGGTGAGACCTTTGCCCGGGGCTTTCTCGGCAAGATGCTCTTTTCAGGCGATGAGGCCCTGAAAAAGATCAGTGTCCTCTCAGGGGGAGAGCGCGTGCGCTGTATGCTCTCGAAGATGATGCTTTCTGATGCCAATGCCCTGATCCTTGATGAACCTACCAATCATCTTGATCTGGAATCGATCACTGCCTTAAATGACGCGCTCATTGCCTTTCCTGAGGTGCTCCTTTTTGCCTCCCATGATCATCAGTTTGTAGCCACCATCGCCAACCGGATTATGGAGATCCTGCCCGGTGGTGTTATTGATAAAATGATGCCCTTTGATGATTATCTGGAAGATGAAGGTGTGGCCCAGTTGCGGGAACAGTTTTCCTGAGAACGGGGCGATATGTTTTGTGGTAAGGGCTAAAGGTTTCCTGCATTGGTTTTCAGTTCTAAAAATAAAGGAGGAGGATGGGGCATGCAAACAAAAAGATGGGGAGTGGCTGTTGCCCTGGTACTTCTGTTGTCAACCCTGGCAATGGCGGTTGATTTTAACCCCTGGGACAGAAAGTTGCCGTTTAAAGAGGCTACTATTCATTATGTGCTCAGTGGTATGGAAACCGGCAGTGAAACGCTCTATATACGGGATCATGGTCGGGAGACTGCAACCTATCGGGTCGGCAAGACGAGCATGATGGGGACAACCATGACGAACGAGACCATTGTGATCGAGTTTCCAGAGTGGGTGTATCATTTTGATCTGATTAATCGTACCGGCACAAAGTCTGTGAATCCTCAAAAATACATGATTGAAGAATATCATCGTCTATCTGTGGCTGAACAAAAACAGGTGAATGAAAATGTTCAGAAAATCGGTCTGCCGATGACAGAGGCCATGGGGGGTGCGGTAGAACAGAAGGTTGCGAAGATCCTTGGCTATGATTGTGACCGGACGCAGATGATGGGGACAACAGTGTATGCTCTCCATGGAGCTGGTGTTCCTCTCAAGATTGAATCGAATATGATGGGTATGACAATGAGGCAGGAGGCCACGGCTGTGAATGAGGGAGCTGTGAGTCAGAAATATTTTGAGCCACCTCCAGGGATTGTGGCAGTAGTAGACCCGCAGGCGGATGCCATGGCCCGCTCCCTGGCCCAGCAGACTCTGGCCACGTTGAAAGCGCCGGATGGTGCCAGAAAAATGCAGGAGCAAACTCCAACGAATCCCATGGTGCCCCAGGGTAGCGGTCAGCAGCAGATGTCGCCAGCCGAACAACAGGAGATGGAGCAGGCCATGCAGATGTTGAAGGGGATGATGGGAAACCAGAAGTAGTTGTTTCTGTCAAAGAAGGGATGGGTTGAATGTTGATGTCGGGACGAGCTCTCCCCTTTGTGGCTGTGAATGTCAATATTGCAGCTCTTTGCTTGGCCTGATGTGGTGGGCGGCTGGAGGATACGACAACTGCTTGAGAGTGAATTGGGTGAATTGCAGTGCAACTGTATGCCTGGTTATTCCCAAGGATAAAGTTGTGCGGGCGGCATGCTTGTCAGGGAATGTTTTTCAGCTTCTTGTCTACTGAATCATCCTGGCAGATGAGAACTTGATTTCGACCATTCTCCTTTGCCTGGTAGAGGGCAATGTCGGCAAGTTTGATTATTTCCCAGATCGTTTTGGTTGAGGCGTAAGAAAATTCGGCCACCCCTATACTGACTGTTTGCTGGAGCGTTCTGCTTGGTGTCTGCACTTTGTGGGCTGCTATCATGGCCCTGATTCGTTCTGCCAGCGTAGCCGCACAAGACTCATCGCAGTCGGGAAGCAGGAGCAGAAATTCTTCTCCGCCAAAACGGATCACCAGATCTGATTTCCTGGCGCAGCTCAGACATATTTGTGCTAGCTGCATCAATACGAAATCACCGGTGTCATGGCCAAAGAGATCATTGACCCTTTTGAAATGGTCGATGTCGCACATCAAAACCCCTATTTTGCTTTTTCTGCGAATTGTTCCTTCGACAAATTGCTCGATGATCGAGTCCAGATAACGGCGGTTGTAAAGTCCGGTAAGGGGGTCTTTGGTGGCCATATCCTTCAGCTGTTGCGCAAGATGCTTGGCCTGAAGAATAGGGAGAGCCTCGGCAATGTAGTAGCGTGCCTCTTCGACGGCCTTGTTCTTGATGTGTTGTACCTTCTCAGGTAGTGATAGTGAAAAGAGAAACTGGACAACCCCGATAACATGACCTCCTACCAGCATAGGGATGCAGATATGATCCATGGTGTCTGAAAAGGGATATTGCTTGCAGATAAATGGGGTTTCCAGAGAGGTGATCATGAGCCCGGTCCGTTTGGCGCGGCAGTGCTCGGCAATGGCAAATTCCGGGAGTTCTGGAGACAGCTCTGGAGGGTTGCAATAAACGGGTGCCATCGCTGAGGAGTTCTCGTCGGATTGCTCCAGAATGACAAATCGTTCCAGCCCCAGTTTATATTCAAATATCTGTGCCAGTCTGGCATAGATCTCTTCTGTTGATTCGTCGGCCTCAATGGTTTGACGAAAAAGAGAGAGCTCACGTAGGCGAGTGATAAGCATTTTTACCGCCTGAGCCGCCTCTCCCAGTTCATCATGTCGGCTAATGGCCATCTCTGAGAGTTGGATGAGATTTTCATCTTCTGCCACCTGTTGTCCGCGTAATCCAGCCAGCAGTTGTGTCATCCTGCGGAGCAGTTCAACAAAACCAACCAGTGGCCTGATCATTCTTTGATTCAGTAAGAAGGCGATCATGGCGAACATGAATGCTGAGCCAATGAGACTGGCAGACATAAAGAGGAGATTGGTGCGGGCCATTTGCAGACTGCTGTTCATCAGCGCGGAGGCTTCGGTGTTTTTGGTCAGGGACTCTTCTATTACCCCAGCATTGAGGATCTCAAGGAAGTGCTCAACTTTCTGCTGAGTCTCCAGGGTTGTGATGCGGATGGATGTGATGGTATGGACGGTTTCGTCAAGCTCGTAGTTGGCTGTTTTTAACCTTTCGATGAGTAGCTGTTGGTCGGAGTTGAGTTTTTTGCTGAGAGCTGTGAGCTTGGCATCCAGAGACGTGAAGATATCTGCCGCATCAAGTTGGATACGGGTCAGGGCATCTATCTGGCTGGTAACAATGGCGGCCACATAGAGCTGGTGATGTCGCAGGCAGCTGCCCACGACTAAAGACCGTATGATTGTGCCTTCTTCCCGGTTTGATATGTCTAGGAGTTGTCCGCTGATGTCGATGAGCGCCTTTTCGGTCTGGGGAATTTTCTTGGTGTTTTCTCTCAGGCTATTCATCCGAATTTCCAGGGTATCAATCATCTCAAGAAACTGCCCCAGGGTTTTTTGTTCCTCAGTTGAGAGTTTGCGTCGTAGATCTTCTGAATATTTTTGAATTAAATAAAGATTGTCGGCCTTACCGGACTGCAAGTAGAGACGTAGCTGGGTATGAATTTCACCAATGAGCCGGGTTTTATCGAAGTTGGTAGAGAAAATCTGATGGAGAGCTTGAGATGATTGCTGAATCGAGCCTTGGCTGGAGCTGAACTGCAGGAGACGCCATGCGCCAAAGAGTCCACAGACCATAATAAAGAATATGGCAATAAGGATGATGGTCTTGAGTTGCTTTCGAAACGACCACGTTTTGGGATGGTTGGGATGCATAGTGTTGAATGCTAATGGATCAGAATAGTGAGTTGTGGCTTTATATGTTGAAAATGGTGTGCGTATGCCCAAAACGAGGCGATGCTCTCCCTGGCTGCATTGTAACCTTAACAGTCAGAGTTGTATTCTGAATAGTGTTTACTGTCAACGCTAATATGTTGATCTGGCTAACGATACTTTCAGCATGGCTGAGGTGGGATTTCTGATGAAACACGGGTCTTTGGAACAAAATAGTATCGTCATGCGGATGACAGAGTCACAAGAGTGGTTAGGCGAGCAGCAGTCTAACCGCGGAGGTCGTTTGTGTCAGTATTTAAAGGGATGAGCTCCATACGGTGATTTGTATCCGGGTGAAGAGGGGACGGCCCTTCGGTCAGGATGGAAAACTCGCCTGGAAGCTGAAAGTGGTCTTGGAGTTCATTGGCATATCGGTTCCAGTTTTCGGGCATGGGAACGGTTGTCAGTGGATGCACCCCGTAGGAGAACAGGAGCTCCTGGCAGGTTTTTTCTGAGCTGGAAATGGCAAAGGTCCACACCTTATGGCGGAAACGGGCGATGTTCCGGGCTGTGGCTCCTGATTGGGTGGGGATGATCAGGAATGCCGGATCCATGCGTACGATGGTGGAATCCACGGCCAGGGCAATGAGGCCTGTGGCGGCCTTTTTCCAGTCGCTGTCGAGTGCAAGTTGCCTTTTGAGCGGACAGTCGGGCCGAAAGTTCTCGATCGAGGTGCCGATGGAGGCCAGCATGGCCACTGCCTCCACAGGATAGGTCCCCATGGCGGATTCTCCGGAAAGCATTATGCAGTCTGTACCATCCAGGATGGCATTGGCCACATCCGTGGCCTCGGCGCGTGTAGGTCTACGGTTGGTGATCATCGATTCAAGCATCTGGGTAGCAGTGATCACGGGCTTGCCGGCCTTTTGGGCCTGGGCCATGATCGTCTTCTGAGTGATAGCTATTTCCTCTATGGGGATTTCTACTCCCAGATCACCACGCGCAATCATCACACCGTCGGCAGCCTGCAGGATGGCGTCGAGATGATTGAGGGCGGCAGAGCGTTCGATCTTGGCAATGATAAATGGGGAATAGCCCCATTCTTTGGCTGTCTCTCTAACCTCTTTGAGGTCGGCCTCGGTTGCGACAAAGGATTGACTGACCGCATCTACGCCATGTCTGAGGGCAAACTTCAGGCACTTCCGGTCGTGGGCAGTAAAGGCCGAGATGCCAAGGTCAATGCCCGGCAGATTGAGTCCTTTGTGTGAGCGTAATTTTCCTCCGACCTGGACAATGCAGTTCACCTCCTGGCCTTGCACTGAATCAACACTAAGCTGAATAAAACCATCGTCGAGATAAAGGATGTCACCTATTTTGACTGCCTGCGGAAGTCCCTGGTAGCTTACTGAGGCCCGGCAGTTATTGCCGGTGATCTCTTCGGTGGTCAGAGTAAAGATCTCCCCGATCGCCAGCAGGACGGGTTCGGCTTCAATGGTGCCGATACGCATTTTGGGGCCTGGGAGGTCTGCCATAATGGCTATAGGGCAGCCGCATATCCTGGCTGCTTCCCGTATCTTGGCAATGGTTTTGCGGTGTGATGAGAATGCACCATGGGAGAAATTGAGTCGGGCAATGTTCATTCCTGCCTTGATCATTTGGCTCAAGGTCTCCACATTGTCAGAGGCTGGTCCTATGGTGGCGATAATTTTTGTTTTGTTTGTGGGGAGTTTCATTAGTTAGCTGTAAAAGGTTGTGGTCTGTAGAGAACAAGAAATGTAGAGGGGCAAATGAAGAATATTGAAGAATATTCAATTTTTTGTTGTCGGCTGCTCCGTTTGTTTCTTGTTTTCGTATAAAAAATGTGTAAAAGTGTTGACGAAGTTCTTGTGAGTATGCTATAGGTGCTCACAATTATTCCCCGGTAGCTCAGCTGGTAGAGCAGGTGACTGTTAATCACCCTGTCGGCGGTTCGAATCCGTCCCGGGGAGCCAGAATTCTCAAGTCTGATTTTTAAATTGGACTTTCTCTTAATTTTTGTGTCGGGGCGTAGCGCAGCCTGGTTAGCGCGCCTGCCTTGGGAGCAGGAGGCCGCAGGTTCGAATCCTGCCGCCCCGACCATAAATCAAGGACTTAGCGCATTTTGGATTGTTGAAAATTGGCGACAATTAGCGACAATTAGCGACATGCTATCCAATATGTGTTAAGTTCTTTTTTTTATTATCTTAATCGTCTGTTTAACATCATCTGTAAAACTCTTTAACATCAACGCCTGTCCCCCCCCATTATCTCCTCTAAAGACAAAATCCCGTATTTCTTTTAAGCATATGATTCACGGTCAGCGATAAAATCAACGAACGATGTGATTTTTATTCAATCTGCTGAGAAACATGTCACTTCTTCGCTTAAAAGTATCTGAGTCTTATAGACTTCTCCAAGGGTACCATTACTACCTCCTCGTTGCAACTCCAGTGAAGATCAAAATGATTGCCCGTTAGTTTTAAAAATCACAGTTGGCCGGAATTAAAAAATATCTGATAGCATTTTGGGTGTCGATAATCTACACCTGTCCAAACTGGTATTGATTTTTATAGGACAATTTCTTGTATTATCTAAAATCTGCAACTGTTCACTATTTAGGGTGTGCGGACTAATCGTAGGATTTAGACATTATCTTTTCTGGATTATGTGATATTCTTACCTGCATGAAAACAGATTCCTCAATAAATACCATTTTTGAAGTTGAACAAAAGACCAAGGTTGTATGCCCTCTCTTTACCTGCGGCGTTTCTGCCGGGTTCCCATCACCAGCCGAAGACCATATTGATCGAAAGCTTGATTTGAATGAATTGTTGATTCAGCATCCGGTTGCCACGTTTTTTGTAAGGGTAGCTGGCGAGTCAATGAAAGATGCCGGGATAAATCATGGAGACATCCTGGTTGTTGACCGATCCCTTGAAGCTGTGAGTGGAAAAATTGTCATTGCTATCGTTAATGGAGAACTGACAGTGAAGAGATTCGTACAAAATCACACATCCTGTCAGTTGGTTGCGGCAAACTCCAATTACCCTCCTGTCGAGATCACCGAAGATACCGATTTCAGTGTCTGGGGAGTGGTCACCAGCGTTATCCATCAATTTTAACGGGCCTGTTCGATGAAAAAAGTCTTCGCTCTTGTTGATTGTAACAACTTTTACGCTTCATGTGAGCGACTGTTTCGGCCAGACCTGAATGGCAAGCCTGTTATCGTCCTTTCCAATAACGATGGTTGTGTTGTTGCCCGATCAAACGAAGCCAAGGCACTTGGTATTCCAATGGGAGAGCCTTTGTTCAAGGTCAAGGGTTTGGTTGCCAAGCATAAAGTGCATGTTTTTTCATCAAATTATGCATTATACGGGGATCTTTCACATCGAGTAATGGATGTCCTGAGGCAAATGGAACCAGATGTTGAGGTGTATTCAATTGATGAGGCATTTATATCACTACCGGTAACAAAAGAGTGGAACCGGGTCAAATATGCAGCAGAACTCCGAGAGAGAATAAGAAAACAGGTTGGCATTCCTGTATCCATCGGTATTGCCACAACCAAAACGCTTGCCAAGATAGCTAATCGAGTTGCCAAGAAAGAGGCACAATTCAATGGCATCTTCGATCTTGCCAGCAACAGTCAAATTGACCAGGTTTTGGGGAAGATTGAGGTGAATGATGTTTGGGGGATCGGCAGACGGTCTACCGAAAAGCTGAACAACCGAGCTATCTATACTGTCCTTGATCTCAAACGGGCTGATGAAACATGGGTCCGCAAGCATCTGACCGTCGTTGGAGCGCGGACCGTCATGGAGCTAAACGGGATTTCATGTATTTCGCTTGAAAATGCTCCTTCGTGTCCAAAATCAATCATTACGTCAAGATCATTCGGACATCCGGTTACCGACATTGATAACCTAAGAGAGGCAGTCATCAGTTATGTCTCGATAGCAGGGGAAAAGCTGCGGAAGCAAGGGGTGGAGGCCGACACTCTGAGTATCTTTATTACAACCGGACCGTTTGACGAACAGGCCAGTTATTCCAATAATCAGACGATTACTCTGCATCAGCCCACCTCTTCAACTACAGAGCTCATAACCGCAGCCTTGCAGAGCCTCAAATCGTTGTACAGACCTGGCTATCGATATCGAAAGGCTGGTGTCATGCTCACCGGTATCACAAGTCATGGATACAGGCAGCGGGATGTGTTTTCGTTCTTACAGCCAACAGTAAAGGAGGATAAACTGTTGATGACCGCATTGGACAGGATCAACAGTAAATGGGGACGAAATACAATTCAGTATGGTATGACGACAGCTGAAGATAAGCCATGGTCAATGCAACAGAGGCGTAAATCACCTGCTTACACCACTAATTGGCAAGAGCTGCCTGTGGCCACGGCAGCGGGTTAGTATGTTTGGAAAAATCTTGACTTTTGGCCGAGTGAAATTTGTTACGTATATTGGCCAGCAACCTTATCAGGAAACATCTCAAATCAACTGCATTTATAGTTTTCTTGATGTTGGCATTTCAAATCCTTTAATTTTGAGTTCACAACACTGCTTTGATATCTTTCAAATTGCTTAAAAGACAATCTTTCCGTAACACTACATGATTAGATTTACGGAACTGCAGAGTTACTTTTTTTCAAAAAAAGGGACAGATTCGTGATTATTGAAGCGATTGACCACTTCGTCTTGACGGTCAAAGACATCAATGTCACTTGTGAATGTTCCGGTTTCACGATAGATGCTTTTGAGGAAATTATGAAATGAAGTTTTTTGTTTGGATTTGGTGCTCTGACTATGCGTCCTGCTGAAAAAGACTCCAGTCCTCGATCTACTGGACCAGCAGGAGGCCAGTTCGAGACGAAAGTCGGGACGCATTATGCGCTTGCCTTGCTGGCGAACACTGAGCCGCTCGGACTGCCGGGCGCGATCGTCGATCGGCTTGAGTTCCAGAGAGGCGGCCAGGGTCATCCGCTTGATGACGTCATCGTGCGGGGCGCGACGCCTCATGGCGAGGATCGGTGTCTTGAGGTCCAGGCCAAACGATCGATGGCGTTTACGGAAAACGACGCAAATTTCCAGTCTGTCGTGGACGGAATCGTCAGGGCGCGAAAGATCGAGCCGGATCGACGCTTCGCCGTCGCAATTGAGCGGACGACGGGCGTGATCGAGAATGGCGTGCAGGAAGCGCTGGAATTGGCACAGCAAACGATCGACGCCGCGTCGTTCCTAAAGCTTCTGGAGACGCCTGGGCGCAGCAACAAAGATATGCGGTCGTTCGTTGCCGCATTCAGATCGCTCCTCGCGGCGAAGGACGAAACGGGGGACGACGTTCTCTATGATATCCTTCGGTCATTTTCGGTGCTAACTTTCGACTATGCACGTCCGAACTCTATGGCGGAGCATCATGACCGACTGCGTGCGCGGCATTTGGCGTCTGAGAAAAGCGGCGCTGATCTCTATGACTCATTATTTGGACTCGTCCTTCGCGCCAACGCCATTGGCGGTGAATTGAATCGGGAGGAATTGGTTCGAAAACTGAACGACCTCGGCGTAAGCGTCGGGGCTGCGCCAGGGCTTGCCGTCGTGCGCCGCCATATCGAGGAATTGAGTCGCCACGCGCTCCAAGACATCGGTCTTACGGTTAAGGATTGCCGGCTCGCGCGGGAAAAGCCCCGGCGCGAATTGGAGGAGCTGCTTCAAGCGGCGGAAACACAGGGTGGCGTGGTTGAAATATCGGGACCCAGTGGCGTCGGTAAATCCGGCTTGCTGAGATCCGCTATCGAGGCGCGCGAAGCGGTCTCGCGCATTTTGGTGTTGGCTCCGGACCGGACGCCACCGGGCGGCTGGCCAGCGATGCGCGCCGTTTTCGGCATCGAAGCCGCGGCTGACGAATTACTGAGCGATCTCGCCTGCGACGGCGGAGGCTATCTTTGCATTGACGGCCTCGACCGGTTTCGCGACAGCGCGCAACGAAAAACGGTCATTGACCTCTTCCGGGCGGCGCTGAATTGTCCAGGCGTGACGGTGCTGTTCACCGCGCAGCTCGGATGGGAGGATGAGGGCGCCCTCTGGCTTGGCGAAGAGGTGTTCGCGCACTTGTCTGCGCGCGGGCGCATGATCGTGGAAGGGCTCGACGATGACGAAGCCGAAGCGCTCGCCAAGGCCGCCCCGCAACTCGCACCCCTGCTGAGGCCCGACCACTCGGCGAAACTGCTCGCCCGCAATTTGATGAAATTGCGACTGTTGGTCAGCACGCACCTCAATAAAACGGAGACGATCAGCGAAGCTGCGCTGGCGAGAGACTGGCAGGCATCCGGCGGGGGGATGGGCGAGCGAGCGAGAGGTGAGATACACTCCCGCAAGCGGGTGCTCAACGCTGTCGCCAACGGCCTCATCGAAAATGCAGGGCTTGTCGATGTCTCCAGACAGGACGCGCAGGCTGTTGCAGAATTGATCGCTGACGAGGTGCTTGTGGAGATCCATCCGGATCGGGTCCGATTCCGGCATGATCTGTTTACAGACTGGGCGGTCGCCTGCGTACTATTCGATGATCCTGGCGTGATTGACAGGCTGGGGCTGGGCGCCCCGCCACCCTTCTGGATGGCGCGCGGATTCGAGCTGGCGTGTCGGATGCTCGCCGAACGTAGCGCGGACGAGGCGTGGCCGAAACTACTCACGTACCTGGAGGCGGAAGGCGCCGCGCCCGGATGGGCGGGGCTGGCCCTGTTGGCGCTCGTCCGGTCCGAACGTGCAGACGCGCTGCTCGGGCGATATGACGCTTTTCTGCTCGAAGATGACGGGCGCCGCGCGGCGCAGTTGATCAGACGTTTTGTCGCGTCGCATACGCAGTCGGCGACCCCCCTGTTCAAGGAGGTCCTGCCGGAAGGGGTCGCCGCGCCGGAAGGGATGACCATTCCGAAAGGGCCGGAATGGATTCGCCTGATCTCGTGGTGTTTGCAGCGGTTTGGCCAGTTGGGAGCGTCAGCGTTGTCGGCTGCGGTCGATCTTTTCCAGAATTGGCTTGTCTTTGCAGCGTTCGGCGAAAAGACCGTGACGCCGATCTTGCTCGATCGCTACGCCGATATTCTGGTTGCGGCTATTGAACGGAGGGACCGACCTTGGTCGCGATATGGAGAGCCCCTTCCGGAAATCAAATACGCCGTGACGGGCGATGCGCTTGATACGGCCCGACTCCATCTTGCGCTATGGGCGATGACATCTCCTGGTGCAGCGGCACGTTATCTCAATGCTGTTAAGGACTCGAAGCGGCCGGAAGCAGCGATGAGCCAGATCCTCAAATTTCCCGGACGGTTGCCGGGAGCGGCGCCTGCTGAATTCGCGGCCGCCTTTCTGAGCGCGCTCGAAGACGATGAGGAGGAAGACGAATTTCGTAGGAAGCCGGCGCGCCGCCCCTCCTATGCGATGTCTCGTGTTGACGATCCTTTCGTCCTTGGTCGATGCGGCATCGGCGTGTTCACGGAAATCCTTCAAGCGGCGCCCGCTACGGGCGTTGCGTTTATCAGAACTCTGACCGAGAGCGCGTGTGCGCCCGAGGAGGGTGATCCAGAATTTTCGGTTCAGTTCCTGGAAGAGACGCACAGGATTGAGGCGCTGTTCAGTTATGGATGGTCGCGCGGGCGCGCGCCGTCGGCCATGCTAACCAAGGCGCTGGAGGCGATGGAGCACTGGGCGCATAGGAGACTTGACGGGGGCGAGACGCTTGATGCTGTGATCGGAGACATCATCGCCGAGGGGCCGATCTTTGGCGCGCTTTGGCTTCTCATTGTCGATCTTGTCCTGTCTCATTCATCTCTGAACGGAGAGGTTCTCCGAGACGTCTTGGCGTCTCCGGAAACGCTGGCGCTCGACGCCGGCCGCGCCAATCTCGACGCGATCGATCGAATGGGTGGAGGATTTGTAGGACGCGCCTGGCGGGCGGGACCGACAGCCGATCAAGCTGTCGAGGAAGATTTGGCGGGTCGCGTGTCTCGCAGCGTCGCACTGCATGACGTCATACCTCAGCTTGTCTTCAATCTGTCCAAGGAAGAAATAGGCGCACTGCGGGCACAGTTTGAAGCGGCGGTGAGCCGGCTTGGGCTGTGGACCGACGACGCGGTCGACTGGACGTCGCCGCAATTCATGGCGTCCCATGCGCTCCGCCTCGCCTCCTGGGACAATTATGAACTCGTCACGGAAAAGGACGCGGCGGGCGAGGAACGCAAGGGATGGATTTATAAATGGCCGCCCGGACAAAAAAGATGGCGGGAAGAGGTTTCGGCAAAGGCGAATGCGGAGAATTTATCGTTCACCCGGTCGCTGGCGGTCCGCGCTGCAATGGATGACGAAACCAAAGCCGTCAATGTAAGCGCCGCCGATGCGGAAGCGATTCTGGAAAAGACTGCCGCCGCTGCCCCATGCGAAAAAGAAGCGTCGCCTGATCCGAATGATTCCTGGCTTGCGCGAGTTTCCGCTGCGGCGTTCCTCGCCCGAGTTGGGTCTCTGGAAGACGTAGTGCGGTGGCGGCAAGAGATTACATCGATCTTCGAACAGGCGCTGCAATCTCAGGATCGGTCGAGAGCCCTGCCGCGCGATGATGTCATGTACGACGCTCACGCGATGGCAATCGCCGGGCGTCTTTACCTTGCGGCCATTTCTGGAGATGAAGCGGATGCGGAAGATCTCCTGCAGGCCGTGGCCGCATATCCCGCGAGCGCTGCGCCGGCATTTCTGCGTCATGGAGGCGCCGTCGAGAAGATCGATCAAAAGCTTTTGATCTCGCTTAGCCGCATCGCGCTTCTCGCTTGTATGATTCCACGGCGCGCGCGTTATGGGGAAGACGAAGCGGCTTACGCCAAACGCCGTGCCGACTTAGAGTCGCTTCTTGCCTCAGGTATCGAAGCGGAGTCGCAATGGCGGAAAAAAGATGGTGCGGAGCCGGACTGGCCGTCGCCTCAGCCACGGCGACCGCGGTGTCGAAAACGACCTCTGATAATAGGAGGAGCAGGTGGCGCAGGAAAACGCGCTCCACGCGAACCGGAACGGCCGGACTATTATTACGATGGAAGGTCTGGGACGGCCTGGTTGCGGATTCTCGCACGCCTTGGCCCAAGAGCCGGATCGACGTCGAAGGCGGTGATGCGAGCCAATCGCGACTGGCTTCTGGAGACGAACAGACCAGGGGAGGACGGAGAAGACGACGGCGACATTGAGCGTGTCTGGACGCGCGGCTTGATGGACTATGCGGCGGCGCATGCCCGTTACTGGTCGTATGAAATGTTTCAGGAACTGGTAGTCGACGTGCTCAAAGCCTTCTCAGATATAGCTTTCATCGACGCTGCAGCGGTGTTCATAGTGCAGAGCGATCTTCATCATATTGGAGGAGATGCAACGGATCGAGCCTATCTGTTGTCGGTGCGTGAGGCTTTCTGGCCACGCCTCAAGGAGACACGGCATTGGCGCAGCCATTTGTGGTCGTCGAGAGACGGCATGGAAATTCACCTAAAAGAGCTTGTCAGCGCCTTTTACATGCGGTTGAGCTACGGGTTTGGCGATGGGCAGTCTTATACAAAGGGTTTGTCCGACCCTGAACTGACGCTGTTCGTGCCGCTGCTGTCGGAGATCGCCGGCGAGGCACCGTCATGCCCAACCATTGCTCAACTGTATCTGAATGTCCTCGAATTCCTGGATCCATCGACGGCTGAGGGGCCGCTCGCCGTTACGGCGGAACGATGGGCGAAAGAAGCGAACAATCGTTTCTGGAACGAGCTCGGCGTTGGGCGCCGGGTTCTCACCATCGGACAAAAAGCGGCGGTTCTGTCAGATATATCAGCATGGAATGCTATTTGTGAGGCCCTCATGGCGGCGGGCGTGACGGTTGAGGCCGAGTTTTTAGAGCGCCTTCACGGGGAGGCGAGCCAATGAGTTCGGGAGCTTCAAAGACTTCGCCGAAGGCGGCAAACAGCGACGCCAACTTACACGATAATAGAGCCAAGACTTTGGCGCCCTCCCTGACCCGAGAAAAGCTGTCGGACATCACAGATGAAGGTTTATTTGAACGTCTGGCTGCCGGTGTTCTTAGAATTGCGGAACCTGTTTTTCACGGAATCGCAGAAACAGGCACTAATGTTCGTGGACAAACAATAGCCGACCCCGCGGATGGGATCCTGTATACGACGGCGCATGATGGTGAGAAATTGGCGATTATCGTCCATCACACCATCACACGAAAACCCAGCCTACGATCGAAGTGGCTGAATCCGATCGAAGGCGACGTGGCGAAAGCGATCCGTTTATTCAAATTTGCATCGGCGCGGGTTGGAGAGCGCAAACGCATCCTAATTCTGACCTGTTCTGTCGAACCAGACAGCGCTCTTGTCACTGACATCGAAGCGGCAGCGGCCGCTCATGAGCTAACGATCCAACTCTGGTCGGGGAGCAGGCTCGCCCATGTCCTCGATGTTAATCCGGATGGCCAGTGGCTGCGCCATCAATATCTCGGCATGCCGCAGCAGCGCTTGTCGTCCGACCTGTTGAGGGAGATTGCTACAAAGACAATCGAGGACGCGCGGCCACTCGGTGATCCCGCTGAATATGTCCCTCGGAAATTATCCGAGCAACTGGATCATCGCTTCGCCAGCAATGACGATTTGGTTTTCATTCAGGGACGATCTGGAACGGGAAAGTCTGTGCTTTGTTATGATTTGGCGAAGCGTGCCGAGACCCTAGACGGTACATGTTTGATCCTCAATGAGGAGACATTGGCGGCGTCAATTTCACTGGAGGAGGCGCTTGCGCGCCTACTGAAGGCGTATGCGCCGGGACTGAGCGAGACGAGTTTCCAGAATGCCGTGACGGAGGTGTCGGGGGCGCCAGGCGTTTTTCTTTGGGTTGAAGACATCAATCGAGCGAGCGCGCCAATAGATCTGATCCGAAAACTGTTTCGATGGACCGCCTCGGCTTCTGGCCAGGACACTGAAAAATGCCAGCGCCTCAATCCGCGCCTTAAGATTTTGTGCCCGGTGTGGCCGGAACATATTCAGGCCATGACGCGAAATGAACGGGAGAAAATTGACAGAGCGTCGCTATACGTCGCGGACTACAGCTGGGACGAGGCGACGGAAGCGGTTCTGAGGCGCGCCCAGGCCAAAACGATCATACTCACGCGGTTGCAGGCTTCTGAAGCGGCGAGAGCGCTCAATTACGACCCCTTGCTCATTGGGCTTACAGCTGATTGGGAAAGGCTCGATCCGGTGAACACCATTGGCATTTATGTTGACGATGCTTTGGCGCGATTAGCAGCAGATGGCCGATATAGAAAGCCAGAATACAGACAATGCTTGATGCTGCTGAGCGCACACATGCTCACCAGGCGTGTCTTAACGCCTGCCTTCGATGACGCCATGGAGGTGATGCGGCGGAATGGACAGGAGGAACGATTTCGGCGATTGATTCATGACGGAGCCGTCATAAGCATTGACGGCGGCGATAAGCTACGATTTCGTCATGACCGTGTTCGCGACTTTATCCTGGTTGAACATGTAGTCGCGCTCATCCGAGACAGTGTCGAAATTCCGGAAATCCTGAAAGACCCGTTTTGGGCGGAAGTTATCGGTGCAGCCGTATTTTCTCAAGCCGCAAACGCTAACGTTGAAACGCTCTGCGATGCCATTTCTCCGCTGGCTGTTTTCCATGCTTTCGCATGGGCCGTGCGTGCAAAAAGCGATCTCAGGCTGCAGATTTTCAGGCTTTGCGAGAAGCGGTTGGCGTCCTCCGATTTTCTAACGGGGCCGAAGGGCCAGATGTACGCTATTCAGTCTGTACTCGCCCAGTTGGACGGCACCGATGTTCGGTGTTTGTTGGAGGCGGCGGGAGAACATAGTTCTTACCGGCAAGAAGGGCTGGCGCGAAACGGATGCGTCAAATCAATGGCAGCGTTCTGCTATCACCATAATCCACACATGACCTCGCCGCGGCGAGATGCACTCCTGGCTCATTTACGCAGTGCGGCGGGGGAAACCTGGGTACGCGAAGTTGGAAGTTATCTGACCGGGTTTGATGGATCCGAAAAGCTGGAGCAAGGCGCGCTCTACCTTGCGGGAGAAATCGGCGAAGCCGAACTGATCGTTCCCCTTAAAGGGCGATGGAGTGCACATGTCGCCACCGGACGCTCTCTAACAGCTGGCATGCTCTACGCGGCCATTCGATGCGCCGTTGGGCGAGATGATGCGTTCGTGGAGGAAATTGTTCGGGCCTGGGCAAGCTTGCCAGAGAAGGATGACGAGAGGGAGCACTCGAACCCGCGATATGATGTTTCTTATTACACTCTTGGCGGTGCTGTACGGCGGGATCCTTCCGATCGGATCATTGGCTATCTACTGAAGTTGCCGCAACGATTTCCTGAACTCAAAAACCCTGTGACATCGATTCTGCAGAATGCAGATCATCCGGAAGCGGTTAAACATATCGCAAGGGCGGTAGCTGAGGTGGATCGTCGCTGCGAAGGCACGGATATGTTCAATCCATGGGGGATGAGCTTTGCGGATCAATGGGGTCGCATGCGCGATCAGGGCGTCAGACAGATGAGCGAGCGCTCTCGTACTGCGTTGAAGACAGAATGGGAAAACCAAAACAATGACATTTGGTTGCGGCGCCGGGCGTTCGAGCTCTGGAGCGCGAGACTCAACCAAGAGGACCTGAAGGAACTCGCATCATCACCGCCAATAGGCCTGGAGGATCGCACATTGCGTGCGCGTTCAATGAACCAAGACGCAAGCGCAAAGGCTGAATTGGGGCACATGGTTCTCAAAGAGGAGAACAACTGGTATTGGCTTCAATACGCCCGGTATGTCGGCACGAACGGTTTGGAGGATGTTATCCGCGAACTCTTTGTACGGCGGCGGAAGTTCTTTGAGGAGGAGCCTAAAGGTTATTTTCGTGCTGACGATATTTTACCCGAACTACTTGGCGACCGTGATGACGAATTTGCCCTGCACACAATTCTAGAGAACTGGGACCAGGTCCATTTTAAAAAGAACTATTTGATAGCGCTGATTTATCTCGCAACCCCGGAAAGTCTTGCGGCTGCAAATGTGGCGATCAAGCAGTCGGATGAACCAGAGAAACTTCTGGAATTTTTTGATAGTCGCATCGGCGTCAAAACGTACAACCGACCAGGTATCAAGAGGCGAGCTCAAATCGAAGCGATACTCCCATATTTCCAGCACCTGTCTGACCTTGCAAAGTGGAGCCTGTGGGAAGCGTGTAATGATCGTGGATGGTTTGAATGGCGACGCGTGCACCTCGATCCATTACTCAACTTTCCGGAAAATCGAGACTTTGCGAGAATCGATGAGGCACAAGATTTTCTGTGGTTGGATAGAGGGTTAACCCAGGATCGACGCTCCAGTAATGAGGCGTACTATTGGGCTGAGAGGAGGATTCAAGCTGGTATGACAGCGAACGAGCTTGTGCGCCGTGCGGCACGATATGCGCAAAATAAACGTACTAACGATGCTTATCGGTTTCTCTGCGATGTTATAGCTGAGCATGGCAAGCGTAGCGACTGTGAGTTTCTGAGCATCGATTGGGCGCGGAGTGATGAGGGTTTGCGAGTAGAGATGGAAAATGCTGAGTTCTCTGTTCGCTTGAGAACATTTGAATGAGATGGATTAGTTCAGGCCAAATATAGAAGGTATTCTTCGATGTCCCCACAGAGGATTAGGAAAGTCCAAAAAAAAATCATGCGGTTTTTGAGCGTTTCACCCGACTTTACCTTGCCGTACTCAATCTTAAGAATTTGCCGATTCCCTCAAATTTTGACACGTCTACTGTTAATCGCCAGCTTGGATCTCTGAGCATGACGGTAAAGATATCTCCTATAAATCACGAGAGTTACAAAAGATCAAACATGGAACTCAAAGATAATCAAGCAGCGCTTATTTTGGAAGTTGATGAAGACGGTGGGGTATCGGTTAATGTGGCTTCAGGTGATCCAGATGGCCCTGCAGGAGCAATCTGTCAGGCCATTGCAGTGAAGCTCATGCAGGATGAGGATTTTCAGGCAGAGATCATGAATATGATCGAAGTGGACGATGGAGACCAAGAAGCGTGAATGTCCTCACGTAGCTCATGCCGTGTTTCCATGATTTTCTTGTACCATGCGATATCAAATTTGCCTCGCGTGGTCTTCTGATTGCAATCAGATTTGGCTTCCACTTTTTAGTTTTACTTCGCGACATCGCGCCAGACTCCGTAAACAATGAATCAATTTGACCGCATTTACACCCTGCATGCCCTCTTTTTGTCCCATCGGTATCCCATCTCCAGGAGTACGCTGGAGGCCAGAATGGAATGTTCCTGGCCGACGATCAAGCGGATTCTCAAAAAGATGCGCGACGAGCTGGGTGCGCCGGTTCGCTACGACAAGAAGCATGACGGCTACATTCTCGACCGCGTTCAGGGGAGTGATGCCGAAGAGAATCACCACGAATTACCCGGACTCTGGTTCACTGTCTCCGAGCTGCATGCCTTGCTCACCGTCCATGAGCTCATTAGCAAGATGCAACCGGGGCTGCTTCGAGATGAGTTTGCCCTCATCCGGCACCGCATCGAGTCCATCATGGAAAAGCAGAATCTCGCCACCAACGAGATTGTCCGCAGATTCCGGTTTCACAGCGTTGGCGCTCGCCCTTGCCCTTCAGGGCATTTCCATGCCGCAGCCAATGCCACCTTGCAACGATACCAACTGAATCTTCAGTATCATGATCGTGCCCATGATGCTCTTTCTAGCCGGGTTGTCTCCCCGCAACGGCTCATCTATTACCGGGAAAACTGGTATCTCAACACCTGGTGCCATAAGAGCAATGATTTTCGCACCTTTGCACTCGACCGGATTCAACAGCTCGATATCCTCGAAGAAAAGGCCATCGAGATAGCTGATCAGCAACTGGACAGCTATTACTCCCAGGCCTTTGGTATCTTTGCAGGTCCGGCAGACAAAACAGCCACCCTCCGTTTTACCCCAGAGCGTGCTCGCTGGGTCGCTGCTGAGCAATGGCATCCCGACCAGCAGGGAAGCTGGCTGGATGATGGTTCTTATCAACTTTGCCTGCCCTACAGCGATTCGCGTGAGTTGGTCCTTGATATTCTTCGTTATGGGCCGGACGTGGAAGTTCTTGGCCCCAAGGAACTCAGAGAGGAGGTCAAGGAAAAGCTCCTGGCCGCTTTGGGTCATTACCAGTCATAAAAAAATCAAAAAAAGATTGTGAAGATCATATATTGAGCCTCTCCCCTGATATGTTGGAGGAAAGAGAGAACCTTACGCGATGTAGGGTTCAACCCAACAAATTATCAGAGGAGGTCAGCCATGGCTTTTTTATTAAAGTGCAGCAGTAAATTCAGTGAGATAATCTATCAGTTTCAATTAACCAATGCCGGCCTTCTTGATATGGTGGGCCGCGTCGAAAACTCCGAACTGAATGGCGAAGATGCCATCCTCTTTCAGTGGGAATTGGATGAGGTTGGCGGCAAAGCAACTTTGGTAGCCACTCCTGACCAGCACGCCCATCTTTCCTTATCCCAGTTTTCCGGCCTTGCCGTCATTGCCCGTATCGAGGCTTTTGTCCAGGCCGGAGTCTTTTTCAAGGCTGCCCAGTGGATCAACTTTAAATTTCAGCCCGATACCCTGTTTTGTGCCTGGCTCAAGGCCATGCTTGGCCCGGGAATTTGCCGTGCTCTGTACTTCTCATTTTATTTGGGATCGTTTGGTGAAAAAGGGGATACTTTGCTCAACACCAGCATGTTGATTGACGGGCCGATTCTAGATATGGAGCAAGAGGTTAACAAGTGGCTCTCTAATTGCCTGAGTCTGCATACCCGTGTGGAGGGTTTCAGATACCGTCAGCTACGATGTGAGGCAAGTGAAAACGGGGATATTCAACTGCTGATTGCCAAGGGTAACAGAAACACCTGCTACGAATCTCATAATCGGAATGCTCACAATTAACGAGTATTTCTGGACTCAAAGGTGGTATGGCGAAAAGAGTTATGTGTTTGAATGAAAACGGTCATCAAGAGTGGACACTAAATCTCATTATACACTTTGAAATTTGAAAAAATGAAAGTTGGTAATTGACATATGGTATCGGGTGTTTGTCAAAAACATACCTTGCAAAATCAAAATATTGGGGTCATTTTCCCATAAAATATATATAAATATTTTTGAGCAGTAATGACTAAATTAGTCGATTCCGAAAAGCACCATTTTCAGAATCGACTATAAATGCTCAGCGAAGAGAATGATGATTTTCTATAAATGCAATCGGTTCCTTTTGCAGGAGTAGTGTCAGCTAAATACTTCATCACCCCCCTTATTTTCAAGGATCTAAGAAGTGGATAAACTGAGTTTCTGCTTGGACAAAAATAGGCTTTTAAAAATATATCTCAGAAGGAGCTTTTATGCATGACGACGGCGATGATAACATCTTTGACAAAGACGACACCCTGGATTTCATAATCTATAAAAAGTTTGAGGAGCAGAGACAAGAGCGAAAGGTCGGTAAGAGTGGTTGTTTCGGAATTGTTACGCTGTTACTGTTACCGGCGATATGTGTGATGTGTTTGAATTGAAAATGATAAGGGAGCTCTTTGTACATCTTTCCTAACAAGGGGGTACCTGAGATGTGAGAAGGCGGACGTGAGTTGACACATTGCATAAAAAGGGTGGTCCAATACTTAGGGGTACCATGCCTTTTGGACAACTGCACTTCAATTGATAGCGAAAAGAAAAATGCCTTACAAGGCCGCAAACTCTATGGATGAATGCTTGACGGCATAATAAATTGAAAGAAAAACAATGATGAGGAGTTATAATTCTTATGATACCAGGAGGATACAAAGGTTCTGATTTGCCTGCACCTGTTCTGTTTATGCTTGAAAAGTTGAAAAATTATAAAATAGAGGCCAAGGTTACCACCTCCGCCGGTAAGACTTTAAACTTGATTTTTAATGGTACTCGATGTGGATACATAAACAGTGATGTTCTGAGAAGAAATGGAGTGTTAGGATATCATTTTAGAACTTGGGGTAATTCTCCAAATGATGCTTGTCCTCCGAATCTTGCAAATAACCTTATTCAGACATTTTGTGATCGTCACAAATGCGTTGCCAGTGACCTCGTTATGCATAACGGTAAGGGAGAAAAAAACAAGGACAGGACGTTCTTGATAATAAAAAATCCCGATGTCGCCGTCCGAGTACTGCTTCAAGAGTTTGGTATCATACAAAATGTATTTTAACAAATAGTTAAGTTAACAAAACGTTAAACAGGAAATCTTTTCTGCTGTGCTCAAAAGGTTCCTATTAATTTTACCGTTCTGACATTATGTCAGAAAGAGCAGTTTCAAAAAAACACTACCAGCAAACAAGAGGTAAAATCCATCTTTGTGCATCCTTAAGAAAGTCAGATTCTTTTGTTCAACTGTGCATTGAAAGCAAAGATGAACTGGAAAACAAAGAAAAATATTTAAAGCTTTTGACAGAAAAAGAAAAGATTCATAAGAAATTCGGCGAAGAACTAGTTTGGGAAGAAAAAGAAAATAATATCCGTTGTACAGTTTCTTCAAAACCGCTGAACATAGGAATTGCTGAAATTAGTAAGCACACAGAATTACAGGACCTATTAACTATTCAATTGATTAAAATAGATGATTCTTTAAAAGAATATTATCCATGGCTTGGAGTAGTATAGGTAAATGAAAGTTTCGCCAACGAACAGGATTGTTAAACCGCGGCGAACCACAAACTGAATAGGCATGTCGATCCGGTGAACATCCATCGTAATCCCTCATCGTCTGTCCTCGGCTCAATATGCAGGAAGTGAAAGGCTTGAAACAGATTGGCAAATTAAGATTTTTTGGAATAGGATTCTACCTTAATTCCAAAGGAATTTTGTCTTGAAAGTGGGAGTCCCCTTTAATCAATTGAGGTAGCAACATTATGCGACTCGGCATGCATGTGATTAATTCTAAAAATCCGGATTTGGGTATCGGTAAGGTGATTGAAAACGATGGGACATATCTCAAGGTTTATTTTGCAAAGAATGACGAAAATCGTGAATACTCTGCCCATACCCATTTCCTGACGCAGGTAGAAGAGCAGTCTGATGGAGACATTAGCACCACATCTCCCGCCTTGTCGGAAACTTCTGAGGGTGTTGGCAATACTTCATCATTGATAATACGGGTGCAGCGGGATGAAAAAAATGCGCGATCTGCTCATAAATATGCTCAACATGCATTGAGAACATTTACCACGTTTAGCGAACGACCAGATATCACCCAAGGTGTTTCTGAAAATTACCGCAATTCAAAAAACGATAAAATAAAGGAGCATGAAAGCCTTCAGGCTATTCTTCATCAGCCTTTTCACGCCATGGCAGAGGTGCTTACAGAAACCCAGGAGAAAGGGGGTGGAGTAACTCTTAAAAAACAGCTTTTTTATGCTAATGAACATACCCGTACAAACTTGCCGCTTGGTCAAGGGGATGAACTGGTCAAGGTTCTGGCCTGGACTCATCCAGGAATTCAGTTAGCTATGTCGCACGATCTACGGGAAAAAATTGACATCCATAATCGTGGATTAACTTTGCGATCGGTTACCCCACTGGTGCGGGCAAAGTTTTCCCAAGTCTTACCAGATATTTCCGGTCTCTATGAGCCAGGCGGCAGTGTCCGCCCCAATACGGAATTGAAGCCAACCACAGGGTTGAAGGCCATCAAGTTGCAGATGACCAGGGAACAGGTTGAAGCTTTCCTGAACAAGATGAATGGGATGATGTTGGTAAGCGGTGCTCCGGGCAGTGGGAAAACTACCGTTGCCATGCAGAGAATTCGTTTTTTATATGACCAACAGGAACTGCGGGATGATTACCAAGGTAATATTAGATATTCGCCAGAGTTGACCCGGATATTTTTGGCGAACAGCAATTTGATCGAATATTCAAAATCCATGTTGGAAGAAGATCTGCATATCCCGTCGAGCGTTGTCGCCTTGGTGGATTCCTTTATCTCTCAATACATAGGGGAGTTATGGCTTTATAAGCATAACGCAAAAGTACGAAGGAAAAAGCTCTTTATCTATGAAGAAAGAGGTCGGCAAGCATTCTGGGGACTCTGCAGTTCGAAAGATTTAAAAGATTGTTGGCTCATTTTCGAATCACAAATTTCTGACCGTTTCAAGGAGGCAGAACAGGCAAAATGGTTCGATCTTGCCACATCTCAACAATCAAAAAAATGTGCGCAAAAATTAGTTTCTTCTCTCCTCACGGCCTCGACCCAAAAAACAGCATCTGCACCTTTGACATCCAAATTTAACATGGACGCAATCTATTTTGGAGTGCGCAAAGAATACGAAGAGTTGCGCACTTTATTGAAACAAGATGGATTAATCGAAAAGTTCGACCAAGAGTTCCAACAATGGCTTTTTTGGGTCTACGACCCTTTCGACGGTCTCGTAACTTATTTTAGTGATGTCCTTTATCAAGGCACGAAACGCATAATAAATGGTATTGGCCACAAAATCAGAGAAGATGAAGTTCTTGACGGGATAAAAGATGACTGGCAGCATAGAACCTACGGGAAAGAAGAAGAACCCTGGTTAGCCTTTCTGTTAAGGTTCTCCCTCCCAACGGAAATTGATTTCAAACAACGATTCCGAGAAATACCTAATCCTCTAGCCATTGCTGGGACCTCTGAAGACAAAAGATGGACTCACGTTATGATTGATGAAGCTCAGGACTTATGTGTTGCTGAAGCGGCATTACTCAGCTCTTTCGTCCATCCTGACGGTGCGTTTACTGTGGCTGCAGACTTTCATCAAGTAGTCTCCCCGGTATGGGGAATGGAAAATCCGGAAGCCTTTAGAATTGGGAGTTCACTAAGAGACAAAGGTGCTTTTACGAGTTTTCCTTTCGCAAAAAATATGCGCCAGAGCAAACAAATCGGTCTTTTTTTACGTTCTTTCTATGAAAACGTTTTTGGTGAAATTGCTCCTTTTTCTGAAAACGATGTGCGGGAAGGCCCTACTCCTGTACTTTTCATAGGAAGATCCAGTTCTTTTGCAGAGTTAATTAAGCGGCGCCTTAATGTTTTAAAAAGAAATCCAGACATCAAAACCATAGCCCTCATTCAAGTCAATGAAGATGAAGAAAATCTGGCGCAATATAGGGGACAGCTTGAAACCCTCGGGATTTCTTTAGCACCGATCTGGCAAGCACACACAAATTCAAATGAGTTAATTACTACGAGTGTGGAAAGAATTAAAGGTCTCGAGTATGATGCTTGTTTCGTTATAGGAATGGACGATATCGGAAGCTCGACATTGAAACATTCTAAAAATCGGGCCTATGTAGCATTATCAAGGCCAGCTCTGCAGCTTAATATCTTATGTGAAGAAACTCCAAAATCATTGCAGAAAATTGATAGGGATTTAATTAAAATTGTCTCCATATAATTTTGGTGGGCAGGAGGATTTTTAATGACTACACCGCTATTCCCAGAGGTTGAAAGATACATAAGAAACACAGATATGTTAAACAAACATAAAGGTAATCAAGCCCAACTGTACCGAATACTAGGACAAGGTAACACAAGATCAAAAGAATTCGAGATGGCACCCGCTCCTATTGAGAGAAAAATGGAACTAGTAGGGTTTAAACTGCTGGAAAATGATCCCAAAATCCCCATGCCTGTTAGATCTGAAATTGATCGAACACGAAGAGAGTTAGACAAAGAGATAGCAGCACTAAAAAATCGTGAGACTCAAAGAACATTGGCCAACCAAACGCTTAGAACTCTAGAGGGAGAGACTAGCGGTTACAAAGACAACCTTTTTTTTGCCGGACGCCTCATCTTAGTTAATGATAAAGCAGGCATGAACTGGTCGTGGTGTCTTACACAACATTACCCAATTATCTCGAAAATCCCTCCCGACTATGACTATCTCGTAAAAAGTTATCATGAGGCCGAGAAACAACTTCAAGAATTAATACTTCCTGCCGAAAAATTTGATTTTTGTCTCAACATTGCTTGGTTGCTCGCACGTGAATTCTCTAAAAGCGACAATGTATTGATTGTCGATGTTGCCAATATGTACAAAATTGCTGGCCAGCAAGAAAAATTCTGGGCTGCACCCAAAAAAGGAAACTTTGAGGATCTCCCTGAGGCAGCGTTTATTGCTAATGTAATAAACTGGCGAAGATCTCAAAATAAAGGCAAGACTGAGTTTGATTTTTCCCAAGCGACAGTACATCAAGCTTTGCAAAAGAATGCTAAAGTCTTTTACATGCCTACCAATGCGGAAGGAACACAGTCCCGGCCGGTGTGTTATATGAAAAAGCGAACCTGAAAACATAATAAGACTTCACAATACTTGGGGAGGAGAGAGGGAACATGGCCATGAATATATCAAAAGCAGATGCCAAGCGTATCCGCCAAAAACTCATGAGCGCACCAGTAGCTCCAGGTGAATACGCTCATTTTATAAATGCAGGAACCGAAAAGATACTGACTATCCTTGAAGAGAATTACTTCCAAGAAGAGTTGCCGGAAGGAATTTCATGTTTCAAATATTTGGAAGGTGATTATGGCAGTGGGAAAACACAATTTATTCATAGTCTGGCAGAACGTGGACGCAGAAACCATATTGTGACTGCAATAGTCAATATTGGACAAGAATGCCCTTTCAAATCGCCTCTCGCTATTTTCAGAGCTATCGTATCGTCTTTTATGCCGCCGATCGGGAAATATTCGGGTCATGAAGGGAAAGGGATAGAAGTTCTTCTGAAATCTTGGGCAATAGACAAGTTGAAAGAACTCGGTTGGTCTACAGGGCAAGAAATACCAGTGTTAGCTAGACGCCAGGTAGAACAGGCTTTTAATAAGGTGTGGTATGGAGCACCGGACACTCAAATGGCTAGCGCCCTTCTTGCACTTGGAAAACGTATTTTAGATTTAGAAAGTGGCGCCCAACCCTCGAACACTGATACGGAATTATTCTCCTGGGTACGGGGCGAAAACGTCAAATCAAAAAATTTAAAAGAACTTTATAGTCTCCATGAACCAACCCGGGACGAGACAGCCTTTAAACGTCTTAAAACGGTAATAGAGTTTCTGCGCAATCGCTTGGGCTTTAAGGGGTTTTTTATTGCTTTCGATGAAGGCACAAGAACAGAGTCTTTTAGAAGAGGTTCAGTTGCTAGGCATCAAGCCATAGAGAATATGCTGACGATGATTAATGAGAACGCCGAAGGTGAATTTGGGGGTGTCATGTTTTTGTATGCCGCTACTCCTACATTCAGAAGTGAAGTAATCCAAAATTATCAAGCCTTGGATGATCGGATAGGATCGGTTGCATTTTTCCCAGGCCGACCGATGACACCTTTGATTGTCCTCGAGTCTTTGAATTCTGAGAAGATCACAGCACAAATAGGAGAAAAGCTTCTCGCTATTTTCAGCAAAGCCGACGGGGTCGAATGGGATTTAAAAATCCAGTCCGCGAACATACAAGCCATTATTCAGGCCTTAAAAAATGTCAAATATTTCGAAACAGATAGAGTTCCTCCTCGGCATTTTGTTTTTCAATTTTGTAGTCTTCTCGACCAGCAAAAAAATAATCAGACGGAATTGACGATTGAGCAGGCAGAAAACTTCGTACAGACTCATGAATTACCAGAAACAGAGGACGATGAATGACCATTTCTGTCGGCACATCTGTTGAGCATCTTGAATTCGGCCCAGGCAAGGTTACCGAACTTCTTGGGACTATGGCAATTGTAGATTTTTTTGGGGAACAGATCGACTGCAACATTAATGAATTGACCCTCAAGGAAGAAGTCGGTCCTCGGGTCATCGACAGCCATATACCTGCAAGCAAAGATAAAGTCGCTTTTCGGAAGGCCTTCGAGGCAGTTAACCTCGGTGTGGTCCCCCCAGACTCTTCGTCTCTTATAGAGATGAGTATCGGTGGGGAAAACATTGCATCAACAGTCCGTTCCAGCCTCGACAGTCAATCCAATTCTGGTTTATGTAAAGTCGTTTTCGGCAATTACGGTACGGGTAAATCTCATTATCTCCATCTTACAAGCGTCATTGCCAGAAGATCAGGATGGGCTGTCTCTTATCTCGAATTAGATCTCAAGGCCGTAGACCCTGCCAAACCGCATCTGGTCTACAGAGAGATCATGTCGAAACTCAAATTCCCTGCTCGTGAAGACGGGACTGCATCTCAAGGTTTTCACGATTTTGTTAGGGAAATAAAAAAGAATTGGGACAAAGTTAGAGATTTGCCGATGCTGAAAGCCTCTCCTTGGTTTCGCTACGGCCTGGAAACGCTTATGTTTTTCCCTCACAATGATGACCCAGACTATGTAAGCGGATGCGGATGGCTGGCAGGACAAGGCATATCTATTACCGGCTCAGGCAGCATCAGAGACCTTGCCAAAAGCACTAATATTAACTCTCGTGTTATCCCAATTATGCCGAAGACCAGAGAAAACGCTGAGATATACGTCTTTCACCTGGTCGTTGTGAACGAAATTTGTAAGGCCCTAGGATATAAAGGACTGCTGATTATTATGGACGAAGCAGAACATGTGCGAGGGTACAACGTACGGCGCAGAGAAAAAGCCAACAATTTTTTCGACCTTCTCGCCCGCGCAGCACACCTCCCGTTACAGGATAGCAGTCCCGTACTGAACGATCATGGTTATCAGCTACCGGAATATTGGACCACTGGGCCACATTTTGGACTTTATGTGGGGCTTACCGAAGGGGAGACCTTCGCAGATGACAGCCTGTCGTTACGTGACGCGTGTGTCTTTCTGCACAATCCAGAGGACCGCGTCTGCCTGTCAGAACCGTCTGCGGAAGCTTATCGGTCATGGACGCTGAACCTGTTAACAGATTTCCACACCCATTATCCGGAAAAGAGTGCCTTGCTTTCTACCGAGACCGCCCGCCAAAAGGTGGCAAACGCGCTTGCAAATGAATTCGAGGGCACCGATTCACGCGACTGCGTCGTTCGCACATGGGTAAAAATAGCTTGCCTATGCCCATCCATAGTCTTAGCAGAAAATGCTGATTCCCTTGAAGATCTGATTGGACACCTACAGACAGCAGCAAGACAGTTAACCGGCAGCGAACTATTGCCTTGGGAATAATTAAAGGATGAAGAAAAGCCTTTCTGAAACAATGCCGCAGGCATGGCCTATTTTCTTCAACAAGAGGAAGCCCCGTCATATTCAGGAACAGGCAATGCCTCTCCTCGTGCGGGGTGAATCAGTTTTACTTTCCGGTCCAACCGCATCTGGGAAAACCGAGGCGGCGGTTGCTCCTCTTTATCAGCGGCACGTCTCCTTTAAACGTCAACAGGCTTCTGTAGTTTACGTAGCCCCTACAAAGGCCCTCGTAAATGATCTCTTCCACCGGTTGGACACCTATTTCTGCACAAGAGCCCCTGGAGCTATCCGCAGATATACCGGTGACCGTCATGAATTTACCGAACCTGAAGATGTTTTCCTCATCCTGGCAACTCCCGAGGCGTTAGACTCTCTTCAGCTCGTCAGGCCAGAAAGCCTTGCCGGGGTTAGAGCCATTGTTGTTGACGAGATTCATCTACTGCACGGCAACGCCCGCGGCCAACAGTTGCGGCATGTCATTTCCAGAATCGAAAGAAATTCCTCTAAACCCAAGAACCCCAAAGACGTATTCCAGAAAATCGGCATGACTGCCACTCTGCAGAACATGTTAGAGGTTGGCAGATTGTGGCTTGGGGACAATGTCTTAACGGTACAGGCAGGCGAAGCACGTGATATCGACATCTCCTATTTGCCAGTAGGGATTGCTGCCGGTTCAGAAAAGCCGTTGGAGTCTGCTGCTGTCATAGCCGATTGGCTCAAGAAATCAAAGACCGCAAAAGTCCTCGTCTTCGGTAATACGCGAAACAATACCCAGACCATAGCTGCCAAATTACATGAGCTGCTTCAAGGCGAACGCTGGCCCGTCCATTGGCATACCGGGGTGCTTGCCGCTAGTGAACGTGAACGGGTTGAAGGTGCAATGAAAAAAGATCCTTTCGGGGTTTGCGTCGCTACCTCGACCCTTGAAGTCGGCATTGACATTGGAGACATTGAGGCAATCGTTCTTGCCGATCCCCCCTATTCGATTAACGGTTTTTTACAGCGTATCGGTCGCGGAAATCGCAAAACCGACACCTGCCGGGTCATAGCCCTCTATTCGACCCCGCAGGAGCTCGCGTTGTTTCATGCACTGCACGATTCAGCGTGTAACGGTATTCTTGACGACGTACATGATTACGACCGCCCTTCAGTCCGATTCCAACAGATACTAAGTTATGCCTGGCGCGGTGTCAGTCGAGACAATAAACCCCTAACCATGCAAAACCTGGAAGAGAGAACAGGTGTTCATGGGCATGAACCGGTGGTGAACGACATGCTTAAAACTGGGGCGTTGGAAAACCACCGTGGGGCCTTAATCCCTTCTATCGACCTGATGGATCAAGGTGAAAAACGCAAAATCCACACGACTATCAGTGGATCTGCAACGATGACAATGGTTGACAGTTCCTCGGGTGAAACATTGATCGCCACTTCTGGTCAAAACGTCACATCAGGTGCGCTTTTTGTTGGCGGGAAAATGAAGCAGGTCACCTCCCACGTCGATGGCACTGTTTCGCTTGAAAAGGGGAGAGCTGGCCAGCAACTGAGCGCACTTCCGGCAACTAGAGGGAGAAGAGGCTTGTCGCGAAGAATCATCTGGGCACTGGCCGAGACGAGTGGTTACGATCCACATCACTGGTCTTATGAAGGGAATCGTTTGACTACTTGGGGGGGCTCGGACTATAACCAACTCTTTGCCATTGTTTTAAAACGATTCGGTGTCGCAAGAGATGTCGTCGCGGACGAGTATTGCATCAGCGGTGTTCCCAGCGGCACGGATATATCCCCGCAACAACTCCGTTCATGGACGGAAACTCTGATGCGGTCACAAGACATCCCGGTCAAAGATGCCCAAAAGTTTTGCGATAGGAGCAGGTACTTCAGTCATCTAAGTAACGACATGCAGGCCGAAGAGGCCTTTCGCTCAATCCCTTTTCAGGGATTTCTGTCCTGGCTTCAGGAGTGTGATTTGTCGGCAGAGACTGCCACGGAAGATGCTTCAGATTCAGCAGAAGAAAACACACCCTCCGAGATCGTGACTCTCAAAAACAATCCTTCAAGTGTCATCAAAACAGAGCTGCGAATCACTTGGAGAGACGAGGCTTCAAAAAAACCGGCCCGTCTCTATGCCCGAGCCCTGACCAGCCACCTTTTTGCTGCTGCGTGCAGTGTCAGCGGCAAGACCTCTGAAGCACCTTGGCTAAAAGATCTGAATCTCGATGACTGCGCTGCTCTCCTTCGCGACAGGGCTGAAATCACATTGAACTTTACATCATCAGGCAAGGTAGATGGTCTTGCTGAGAATTGGACCTTAACGGTAGGCGGTGATAACGGGAATACGATTGATCTTGTTGTCTCACCCTTCCAACCCTTGAACCAAGCAACTATCTTCTCTTTCGTTGAAACCTTCCAATGGTTTCAGGCACAGCCGGAAATACTCTCTCCTGTCGGCCTCATAGCCCTGGCAAGAAATGCCCATGGTCTTCATTTTCAAGCCTTTCACACCCTCGTCGGTCTTGCCTTTGCTTGTGGAGCAGGTGTCACTGCTGAACTGAACATTAAGGACGATTCAGAAACTCCTGTCGCCTCATGGCAATCTGAGGATCCGGGCGAGACAGGCCATACCATGTCACCGGTTTATTCATTTGCGGGAAACAGTCTCTGGCTCACGGAGACTATCGAAAACCCTCAAGAAAAGGACCGGTTGTGGTTCACCCTGTTTGATCCAGCAACCACGTCTGAGGCAATCCAACCCTGGCTGCAGCGTGAGTTCTGGAACGAGAAAATTTCCGCATGCTGCAGTCAAGAAAGTCAAGACGCTCAAAAGCTGTCAGCGCTACTTGCAGAACACTTACCTTTCTCCTTCAAGGTAGATATCACCCCTTTGGATGAAGTTGCAGACACCCCCTTGATGGTCCCCCAGCAAGAGGGGACTGTCATGATCCTCTCTCCTGGCTCAGCTACTGTCTCAATCGGGTTAGATCTCAATCAGCCTACCGATGTTCTCGAGAAAGCTGTAATGCACGCCATTGCGCACTTGCTCTGTGGTCATATCAGGCCTGCGGACTTTTATGGACACACCGATACAATCGATTCCATTACCGGTCATGGATATCTCAAACGATGGGACATTGAAGCTAGCGAGATTTTCAAGAGTTCTTACAGATCAGGGATTGCCGAATGTACCACCGAAGAAAAGGCCATGCTTGGCCTTTGGCGGATGATTGGTGAGATGCTTGGTGAAAGCCGCCGCCTCCATCCCCGTGCGGAGGCTTACCAGCGGTCGGCTTACCAACGCCAGGCGGCCCAGCGGCTTCTGGCCCAGATGGAAGAATTTGGCGGCGCCATGCTCTGCGACGGCGTCGGTCTCGGTAAGACCTATATTGCCACGACGGTCATGGTCCACTATGCCAATGCTTGGCGCGACACGCATCATGATTGCCCTGACGAGCTGCTGGCCGATCCCTTTCGTATCACCGTACTCTCCCCAAATTCGGTGGTCAGCACCTGGCAGCGGGAGGCAATACCTTCTCTGGCCGCTCATGGCCTCCCCCTTGCCACGGTTCGCATTATATCACACTCCAGACTTTCCCGTATCACTAAAACGAGCGAAATTCTGGAAGCCCCATCCATAAGAGAACTGAGTGACATGGAGCATCTCCTTCTCTCTGATCTTGTTATCGTCGATGAGGCTCACAACTTCAGGTCACTCAATGCCCGTCGCAGCGTGGTCTTACGTGATCTTCTCCGCCTCCAACCTCGTCGGGAAAAACGCCGCCTGGTTCTGCTCCTCACTGCCACGCCCATCAACAACACTCTGGACGATCTCAAACAAGAGACGGCCCTTCTGTTCTCTAAACCCTTTTGGCTGAGCAACGCAGTGACCGACGACGGCTACCGTCGCCAAGGACTGAAAGAGGTGAGTGATCGCTGTGTCAAGGCCAAAAGCCCTAAGGGACCAAAGGGTGACGTGGCGCCGCTCCTGATCCACGGGCAGGCCGATGCCCGATTTTCGATGGCGAACGATTTTCGCGATGACCTGGACTTCGGTCCGAATGTCCAGCGCCTTGGTGACTATCTTAAAGAGCAGGACAAGAAGCTCAAAAACCTGCAGCAGGAAATCCGCGCCATTGCCGAAAACAGTGGTCAACGCGCAACTGCAGAACCAGCCCGCATAGCCGAAGAACTGCTTGATCGAATCGTTGTTCAGCGGTCTCGCGATCTGTGCAAAGAGATCGAGCGCCAACAAGGCACCGACGTCGAACTCCTCTTCCGGGCCGATGCCGGATTGCCGGAAAAACTGCGCTACAGTGACGAGTACGACGGCACTCACGACATCCTAGCCGGGTTCTTACCCCTGTTCGACCATGACGGAGGATGCAGCTCGGGACAACAGCCACTGAGTCTCAAAGTCTACATGTGGTACGACGTACGCGAGGGAATAAAAAGCTCGGAAGAAATCTCGTCAGTGGTCGGCTTGCAGCGGATTCTGGTGCTCAAGCGACTGGAAAGTTCACCCGTTTCATTCCTTATCACCTTGTTGCGTCTCACGGTACTCCATGCCTATCGGCTGCAAAACCTTGTCGACCTCTGCGCCAGAGTGGGGGCCCATGAGCGGAACACAACTCTTAGAAAAGAAATCCAGCGAACCCTTGCCTTCCATAATAAGAAGGATCTGGACAAGATCATTTCCCTTGCTACCGCTGATGCACCGGGCCAGAGCAATTTCGACTTTCTCGACCACCTTGCCAGGGCTTACGAGGCCAAGATTCCAGCCGCCGAGGCTGATGATACACCCGTGCAGCTTAGCCTTTTCGAGTCGGAAGACAGCAGTAGCTTGACCGCTCGAGAACAGCTCGACCGGCTCTGGGATCTTAAAGACTTTCTACTCCAGGATTTCACCACGCTGCTGAGCGTTGCCCCTGGCCTGGCAGATGTGGTATTCGGCAAGTTTGACCGCACCGAATGGCCTCATCACTTTACCCGGGGTGGAGAGGAAGTTAACTGGCCCAAATCTCCCGCCTGGGGCCTGCGGGTGGTGACCGATGCCAAGCTGCGAGCCCTCGTCTCCCGCCTGCTCTTGGCGCGTCGCGAGGGGCAGAAAGTTATCGTCTTCTGTCAATTCAGCGACACCCTGGCCTATGCCCACTCGGTGTTGCGCGCCACCAGTGCCTTTACCATGGAAGAATGGCGGATGGTACTTCCCGCTTTGGGGCTTCCAGACCTCAATGACCGCGAGGTTCGAGAACTCATCAAGGTCACCGCTGTCATCACCGGAGGCACCGAGGATCGGGATGAGGTGGTCAACGCCTTTGCTCCGTACTACCGCATCGGTCCATTTCCACCTGCCACCGAAGTGACCGAAGATGGCGTACA
Organism: Pseudomonadota bacterium; assembly: GCA_018821985.1. Lineage (GTDB taxonomy): Bacteria > Desulfobacterota > Desulfobulbia > Desulfobulbales > Desulfocapsaceae > UBA2270. Next base: position 29,100 of record JAHJKP010000012.1, on the reverse strand, counting down.
GACCAACATCTTCGGTGGTGTGACCACCGCCTGGTCAACAGCCTGGCGAAACGCTCTGCAACACCCCATCCATGTCCTTTTCTCCAGTGATGTTCTGGCCGAGGGGGTCAACCTGCAGGATGCAACAGTACTGGTCAATTTCGATATCCACTGGAATCCAGTCCGCATGATCCAGCGTTCCGGCCGTATCGACCGCCGCCTGAACCCGCGCATCGAAAAATCCCGGACTTTTCCCGAACTGGAGGCCCTGGCCCGGGAAATGAAAGTTGCCGTTACTCCTTACTACTGGCACGACCGGGAAAAGGAGGCAACACTTACCGTTAATATGATCCTGCCAGACGAACTTGAAACCGAGCTTCTCCTGCGAGAGCGAATTGCCATGAAGACTCTCGCTATCGACTTTACCTTGGGGCTCGACCAAGGCACCGGTGCCGAAGCCGACTGGATGGCCGATTACGCCTACCAGGGGGTGTCAAGCCTCAATGCCTTTCAAAAGGATCGGGCCATCGAACAGGTCGCCGGATTCCATGAAAAGTTCCGTCGGATCTTCAAAGAGCGCGGCATACAGCCGGAGTGGGCTGCCAACCTCAATAGCTGGTTCCGCGCTGGGGCAGCCGATTCTACTTCTCCACTGGTGGGCCGTGCTCTCTTGGGGCGCCGTGGTGAGACGATTGAACGCTATGAGCGCTTTAGCCGCTACCTGGAGCCAGCCTTGAAGGACGGAGAACCATGTTGGTGCTGGGCTGAGAAGATCCCAGGGGAGTCGCTCTATGATGGTTGGTTGATCATGGACGGCAAGGCCGAGCACTGGCCTCCACCGTTACCTACCAGAGAGATTGACTTCCATACCCAGGCCGCCTCACCGATCAAGGCTTCGCACTTGCTGGCGGCTTCGTTGCAACTGGAACAGGGGATTGAACTTAGGGCTCTCGTTCCTCAGGAGTTCGTCAAGCCCTTTATGCAGGGGGCTACCGCCCTTGCCGCGCCAAAGCTCGGATCAGATGAGGACCGAGTGAATATCGGATTCAGTGACATTTATATCCTGCAGTTGCCTGTCCTCGACCCCGAGAAGCTGGGACGTAAAATTTCTTAACCCTACGAAAGAAACGAAAGACACTTGGAGCCCTGCACCGTGGCCAGGGAAGACATCAGAATGACGGAGCAAGCAATGCTGAAAAAAGAAGAGTTCATCAGCTTCATCCTCGAAGGGCCGAAGCAATCCCCAAAGTCTGAAAAGCAAGCCGCTCAAAACTCGGCGCCGGCCAGTGATTTGATGTCATTCGGTTTCGAAACTCCTGCCGTAACAACAACCCAGGGCGAGGCAGACGCCAGTTTTGCCCAACGGTTATTGGAGGCCTCCGCCTTTGGCAAACCCGACTATGTGCAGACCACGAGCCTCATCCGCAATACCGACTCCGTTGCCCGCCATCTTCCTCCCCGCGCCGCCTTCTGGGCCAAGACTCCGTCACGACCCTACCAGACCCTGCTTTTCGAAGCCGATATCAGCCATCGTGATCTGCTCGCCATCCCCGCCTTCAAGAGTCGCAAGATAAGCCATCTCGATATGGTGGAGGATGCCCTGGCCCGCATGGTAAGCGAGGCACTGGAAGGTTTTCAGCGGGGCGGCGAAGGGGTCACAGCGGATGTTCGCAAAGGCAGAAAGGAAGAGACCCTCTGCATCGTCTCTATCCGTGACGAACGGGACCAGGAACCGGTACGCTTGATCTGTTTCGGCACGGTCAATGCAAAGACCGGCGGCATGGAGACCTTCCACCTCACCGAGCAGACCCGCTTTTGGGATCGGCAACTGGCGAAAGACCATCTTGGACTCCTTTACGAACGTCAGTTCAAGAAGCTCGGTACCGCCAACTGGCAAGAGGCCTTTACTACCAGTGATGAGCGTAAACAGGCCGAAAAACTATTGGAGGTCTGTAGCAAAAAATCTCCCCAGACAACCGAGATCCAGGAGCATGTCATCACCCTCCTTGATACCATTGCCAAAGGCTTCGGCCTGAAGTGCAAATCTGGCCAGACCCGCCGCTTACAGGCCTTCGCCCTGCCTTCGGACCACGATATCGGCATTGACCCCGAGGAGTTGAGCAAAAAACTGGACGGCAAGAATCCCTTTGGCGGAGTCACCCTGCGGGACGAAAAGAGCCGCCTGCTAGGCTACATTGTTTATCCCCTCAAGAAGAAAGAGGACGCCACCCAGCTTCGTAGCTATCTAAAGCAGCACAACCGCTTTCACAATGTGCTGGTGGTCTTTCCCGATGGCGATGAAACCACTCTGGAGTTGTGGCAAGGGCAGGAGACGCTCTCCGGCAAGCTCCGTAAGGACCATGGTTTCAAGGATGCGGCCGAGGTGGTAAGTCTCCTTTCCCGTTTCTTTGTGGTCAGCAAGGCCAAGGTGCGAAATCCCATGGAATTGGCTCAGGAACTGGCCTACCGGGCGCGATACTTGCGCAAGCTCGCGCTCATGGAATTAGAAGATGAACCGAAAGAGGGGCCGCTTCGTAATCTCTACAAGACCTTCAAGAAAACTCTGGTTCATGATCAAACTGAGGGGGAGTTTGCCGATGCTTTTGCCCAGACACTGACTTACGGTCTACTCACCTCCCGCTGGATTGGCAACGAACGGTTGGCCGCATGTGGTGACCGCTTCACCAGACAGAATGCCCTTAAGTATCTGCCTTCCACAAGCAATTTCCTGGGAGAGCTCTTCAAAACTGCACTTGAAGTGAATCTTAGTGAACATAGAGGCAGGCTCCTCTGGCTGGTAGACGATATCGCCGATCTCCTTGACCGTATTAACGTGACTTATATCTTCGGCATTGGTGACAAAAATTCTGATCAGGCAACCGACCCGGTCATTCATTTCTACGAGCCATTTTTGGCAGCTTATGACAACGAACTACGCAACAAGCGTGGGGTCTACTTTACCCCGCGACCGGTAGTCTCTTTCATCGTTCGTAGTGTGCACGAACTGTTGCAGACCGAGTTCGGGCTAGAAGATGGTCTGGCCTCTACCGCCACTTGGGGGGATATGCAGAGGAGTTTTCCTGACCTCAAGCTGCCAAAGGGAGTAACGTCCACCGCCCCATTTGTCTGCATCCTCGACCCGGCTACCGGTACCGGGACTTTCCTTTATGAATGCATCGAGGTCATCGAGCGAACCATGAAGGAAAAATGGTGCAACGCTCTACAGAAAGATTCATGGAATGACCCAGAAATCGTGGCCCGCTGGCGGGAGTATGTGCCCAAACATCTCCTCACTAGGCTGTATGGGTATGAGCTCATGATGGCGTCTTACTCCATTGCCCATCTTAAGTTAGCATTCAAGTTGGGAGAGACGGGGTATCATGTAAAGGATCACGAGCGGTTGCATGTATATTTGACGGATAGTCTTGAACCGGCATCGGATATTCAAGAAGGCCTACCAGGTTTTGTATCGGCTCTTGCCAGGGAGGCGGAAGAGGTTAATGGGATAAAACGACAACAGAGATTTACGGTAGTTGTTGGGAATCCGCCGTATGCATATGACTCATCAAATACTGGTGCTTGGATTTCCTCAATAATCCGTGCATACTTCCAAGTTGATGGTAAACCGCTTGGTGAACGTAACCCTAAGGGGTTGCTTGATGATTATGTGAAATTCTTGCGCTTTGGCCAACACAGCATTGATACAAGTGGAGTCGGAATACTTGCGTTAATCACTAACCACGGTTACTTGGATAATCCAACCTTCAGGGGTATGCGACAGAGTTTAACAAGCAGCTTTAATTATATTTATCTTGTTGACATGCATGGCAACCTGAAAAAGAAAGAAAAAGCAACCGATGGGAGTAAAGACGTTAATGTTTTTGATATCCAGCAGGGTGTTGCAATCGGTATATTCTCAAATTCATTAAGTAATAATAAAAGTATAAGTCATTACAGTCTCTTAGGTGGAAGAGAAATAAAATATAAGTTTTCATCAGCAAATACAATATTTTCAATTGATAATAAAAATATTTTATCTCCATCTAGCCCAGATTATTTATTCTGTAAACAAGATGATTATGGGAAAAATGATTATGACACTTACGATAAAATAACAGATATTTTTCTAGAAAGTGCAAATGGGTTTAAGACTCATAGAGATCGTATAGCTGTGTCATTTGACAAAAATGACATAACGAATCTAATAAAAAAGATGATAGATGAAAGCATTAGTGACTCGTCAATAAGAAATATATATGAAATATCAGATTCTTCTGATTGGCAATTGAAGCATGTTCGCAAATTGTTACAGCAGGACAAAAACTGGAAAATTCGCTTGGTTAATTGCTTGTACCGGCCATTTGATATTAGGTATTGTCATTACAGTCGTTATTTCATGGATCGACCGAGAGAAAAAGAACTTCATCACGCCCTGCATCCCAATATTTGCATGGCAACTGGCAGACAGGGACAGGCTGTTGGGGAAGGGGAATGGAATTTAATCACTGTTGGAAAACATGTTGCCGATACAAATTTATTCTACCGAGGAGGAATTCAGTATTTCCCTCTTTATCTATATTCCAATTCTGCTCACCAGCTATGGTCTCTTGGTAAAGATGGACGAGTTACTAACCTGGCTATAAATTTTGTCAAAAAAATGGAATCGTCTCTGGGTCTGAAATTTGTATCAGAAGCTGAAAGTAAACCAAAAGCGAAGACAACCTTTTTCCCAGAAGATGTTTTTTATTATATTTATGCCATTTTGCACAGCCCCATCTATCGGAGCCGCTACGCAGATTTTTTGAAAATAGATTTCCCGAAAATCCCGATTTGCTTTGACCTAGAACTTTTCCGAGAAATCTGCAAAATTGGGTCAAACCTTGTATCAATACAGCTATTTGAGTCAACTATGCTTATTGACACAACAATTACAAAAGTCGTCGGGACAGTTTCTGTCGAAGTCGAAAAAATTTCTTACAGCGACAAAACCGTTTGGCTCGATAAGAAACAGAAGAATGGTTTCCAGGGGGTCACTGATCAAGTCTGGAACTTCCACATCGGTGGATACCAAGTCTGCCACAAGTGGCTCAAAGACCGTAAAGGCCGTCTCCTTTCCGACGACGACATCGACCATTACCAAAAGATCATCGTCGCCATCAGCGAAACCATCCGCCTGATGACTGAGATCGACACAGTCATTGACGCCCACGGAGGCTGGCCAGCTGCCTTCCAGGCCAAGAGCGGAGAAACCAAATGACCAGCACCGAAAAGCAACAACTCTGGACCGAATTCCTTGATGCCTGGCCGCTGGAGCGCCTCCGCACTATGACCTTGGAGGAGTATACCAACCCAGACTGCAGCGATGCCTTTATCTACTGGCTGGAAGTCAAACTGGAAGTCCTGGGAAGCATCTGGGGTGGGTCGGCCTTCAAGTTTGGCATCTACTTCCGGGGAAATCAGGAGGCCAAGGATTCTAAACTCGGTCGAATGTGGGGCGAAAAGTATGCTTGGTATGCAAAATATGGCGCAAACGAGCTAGAAGCCTTTGCCGCCATCAGAGGCCTGCTCATCGAAGTTATCGACGCAGTCCAGGCAGGGAATTTAGTCCGTATCGATGAAATCGATCTCGCCCCGGTGCTGAAATGGAAGGTAGCCTTTCTCTATCAGGACCGTGCTAAACCCATTATTCTCCCCATCTTCACCAAGGAAATGCTTTTCTTTCACTATCGAGCCATCGATACTTCGGCCAGCAAGTCAAAAACCCCTTACAGTGTCATGTATGCTACCTTGCTGGAACGTCATAAAGGATTAGGGGACATTCTCGAGACAGGGGAAACCCTGTGGACTGACTTTAATGCAAGCAAGTCACTGAAAATCCGCGCCTGGGCCGTCCCGCTTGACATGGCCGACGAGATGGAACTGGTAGCCTTCTGTGCCAAAAGCAGAATTGAACCAGAGGATGTTGACCCCTTTCTCGCCACTATCCTGTCAGCGGTGGATCTGGCCGAAGGGGAAATGCTGGCCCTCATGACCGCCGGCGACGTCAGAGCAGTGGGCACTGTGACCAGCACTGAGGGTGGTGAGTTCTCCTGGGATCAGATCCCCCTCGAACCTTTCCCGTCTGGCCTTTTGGTGGCGCCTCAGTTCGAGGTGAAGGAGCTGACCGCTGCCGAGCGGGAGGAAATATGGAGTCATGTCCCGAAGCAAGAAGAATTCGGAGCGTCCACAACCGGCCCTCGCTACTGGAAAATTGCACCGGGACGAAATGCTGTCGGCTGGCCAGAGTGGCGTGACAAGGGGATTGCCTCCATCGGCTGGCCAGAGTTGGGCGATCTTACCGGTTTGAGCAAGTCCGAGTTCGATATCCGTGCCAATGAGTGTTTGCTCAAATTTCCAGACGGTTATAAGAAGCGGGGAATGGGGCAGGTCTGGACCTTCAGAGGGATCAAACCTGGCGACAAGATTGTTGCCAACGATGGCAAATCAGTAGTAGTTGGTATAGGAACTGTCGTGAACGGCTATTCTTACGCTCCAAACTCAAGCTTTGTGGAAGGAGAGGATTACTGCCACCAGATTGGTGTTTATTGGGAGAGTCAAGAACGGCGCAAGGTGAATCGGCCGGATTGGTTCAGTACCCTTAAAAACCTTTCAGAGGAGGATTACAACGAAATCCTGTCGGCTCCGCAGGTAGAAAAAACTGAACCGGAAGGCGAGACACTAGAAGAAATAAAAACATTTCCACCACCGATCCCTTGCAATCCCCAGAATATCATCCTCTACGGTCCACCGGGTACAGGAAAGACATTCACCACGGCTCGTCGCGCCCTGCAACTGATTCTGCCGGAGCAGAACCTTGACGATCTCTCGGACGAGACGGTCATGAGAGTCTTTCGCGAGAAGCAGGCCCAGGGGCAGGCAGAGTTCGTCACCTTCCACCAATCTTACGGCTATGAGGAGTTCGTGGAAGGCTTGCGGCCAGTTCTCGACGCTGCCGAGGAGGGAGGTGAAGTTAAGTATGAGCTGCATGATGGGGTCTTCAAGCGCATTGCTTTGCGAGCTGCGGCAGAGGGACTGCTGCTCAAGGACGAAACGCCGGGATTTGATACGCTCTGGGCGCAGTTGCTGCTGAATGTCGAGGGTGAAGAGGAGCGACTTGCTAAAAGCATCAGCAACAAGGATTATGTGCTGCGCATAAGTTCGCGCGGCAACCTACAGATCTATCCTTGCACAGTAGAAGAGGACGGAACAATCAGCACAACCCGAGATTCCGGACAGACAGCAGGCAAGGAATTGGTTCGTCTGCTCTGGGACAATCGCAATGAGCTGGGACCGAAACCTGAAGAACTTACCACCAATAAAACAACCGAGTTCTTTGGCCGTACATACGGCAATGCTGGCGGCCATCAATACACGGCACTCTGGATCGCCTACAAGGAACTTTACACACTGTCAATGAGCGCGGCCAGCCGCCGTCTGGACCTTGTCGCTCCAGCAGCCCGAGTCCAGCAGGTCTTGGACAAGCCAAGTGCCGGAGGAGCTTCCTTCTCTTTCTCTGCCGATACCCGTCAGTATGTCCTCATCATCGATGAGATCAACCGAGGCAATATCAGTAAGATTCTGGGAGAACTGATCACCATTCTGGAGCCAGACAAACGTCTCGGGACTCCAGGCGAGCTGAAACTGCCGTTGTCCTATTCACCGACTCACCGCTTTGCCGTACCCCCCAACCTGCACGTCATCGGCACCATGAATACCGCCGATCGTTCCATTGCCTTGATGGACGTCGCTTTGCGCCGCCGCTTCACCTTTGAAGAACTCATGCCGGATGCCGGGATTATCAGGCAGGTGCTGCAAAAACAGGTGACCAGCAAACCGCTTATCGATCTGATAGTCGATGTCTTCGAGGCCTTGAATGCACGTATCCGTTTTATCTATGACCGTGACCACCAACTGGGCCATGCCTACTTCCTCGGCGTCCGCAGCCTGGAGGATTTGAGACGGGTCTTTGTGGAACGGGTAATCCCCCTCTTGCAGGAGTATTTTTATGGGGCCTGGGACAAGATCTGCCTGGTGCTCGGCTGCCCTTACACGGAAGAGGGCTTACCTGAGCGAAACGGATCTGTCGTCAAGGACAAAGCGTATGTGGCACCAATCATCAGCGCCACGACCTTTGAAGAGGAAGCAACCATAGGCTTTGATCACAGTGATTATGAAAACCGCCTGGACCACTGCATATCCAGCCGCTTTACCCGTGGGAATGATGCTGAAGTCCTGGTGCCTTTTTTTCTCGGAGTGCTGCCAGACAAACAGTATGAGGGGCACAAGACGGCGTTCGAGGTAGTGTCATGATTGGTAGCAGATGAAACGCATTGTCATCCCCGAATACGGACAGATCGTCCGCTGGGCTCGAAAGGCTGCGCCCCCCGAAGCGACGGAGCGGATCGTCTATCTGGAGGAGCCTCTTTACCGCCGTCTGGAGAAGAGCGAGCAGTACCTGACCCGGGACGGGAAGGCAGTCTTCACCTGGTATAAGGACTATGTCCAAGCCCAGCAGTGGGTGGGGATCGTCCAGGTTCCGGGCCTGCAAGTTGAGATTCTTCCCAAGGTGGACAACCCGACGGAAGCTGCCGTTAGCGTGAATGGTGGGTCGTGGCGGGAATCACGAAGCAATCTGCTCTACATGCTTGCTGTTGCCGGGGATATCCCCATCCGTTCTCGCGATGTTGCGCGGCTAGCGACCCGGCGGGCGCCGCTCAACGAAACGCTGAGCGCACTATTTGCCAATCAGTTGATGAGTGAACTCCTGCTGGGATGTGAGCGGAGTTATGTGTCGTACGAGGAGAACCTGCGGAGCTTTAAGGGGCGGCTATTGGTCGGCAAGCAACTTCTTAAGAATGCTGCCCATCGCGAACGGTTCTTTTGCCGCTATGACCAGTTCTCCCAAAATACAGCCATGAACCGGATATTCAAAGCGGCCTGCCGAGTATTGTTGGACGCCACCAGTACACCGGGAACACAGGATGCGCTGCGTCACTGTCTTTTGGTTTTTGACGAGGTAAGTGACGAGATTATCGGCCCAGCCCATTTCAAAATGGTGACCTTCACCCGCCAGAACGAGCGTTTTGAGGATTTATTCCACTTCTGCCGTCTGATTCTGGGAGAACGGGCGCCGACGGTGAGTTCGGGTGAGGCGCGGAGTTTTTCCCTACTATTTGATATGAACAAGGTGTTTGAGCGGTTCATCGCCGCCTTTCTTCATGAACGTGTGATGCCGATGCTACCAGATTGCCGCCTCTATCCCCAAGCACGCCATAACCGCCGACCTCTCTTCCAGGACGAAGGACTGAAGGGGGTGCTCAACCTTTCGCCCGATATCCTCATCTGCCATAAGGAACGCGCGTGCAATCTGGTCATCGATACCAAATGGAAAAACCTACGCCAATCTGGCCTGTCTGATGGGGATCTGTACCAACTGCATGCCTACACGCACCGCTATGGCTGCGGGCAAAGCATGCTTCTTTACCCGCAAGTAACGGGAATTCCAACCCGCGACCTTTATCTGCTAGACGAGAAACATCAAAAGACCGGCCGCCGGGTCAGTGTCCGCTTCGTCAACATGCATCGCGACCTATACAAGACAAACGAAAGAGAGGTTCTGGCTTTCGAACTCGAGCAACTTATCCGTGAGGGGATCGGTCTTGGCCTAGGAGGGACAGCATGATGGGTTCTGCGCAGTTAATACGATTGTCTGTTTCCTCCTTTGATCCCTTGGTTGAACACTTGTCGAAAGAACCTACAAGTTTCACTGAAGAAGAGGCACTTAAGCACAGCTTTTGGGATAGGGGGGAGGAAGCACGGCTACGGGAGGATTTTCGTTTCCGTCAAACCCCGTGGGGCCGCTGGATTATCTCCGACCGCCTACTCGCAAACGACGAGCTTTACAACCTCTTTCACCGTAAAGCAAAATCTTCACTCGCCCTCGATGTTGCGTTTTATGAACTAGGTTCAACAGGAAACAAAGCCTGGACCTTTTGCAAGGCAGACAAACGTTTTTTTCTCGACAACGGTCATATACGTCTTGCTGAAAGCGAACTCTCAAACAAAATGATGATGGAAGAGGCTGCGGAAATTGAAAAATATGCGACCCATCTTCCTGTTCACAGCCTGGAAGCGGTTGCTGCTTCTGAGCCAACCGGAGAATGGGGGCCTCATGCCCAGGAAGAGATGGTTGAGACCTTGGGATGGGTAAAAGTATCTCTGCCGGAGCAAAAACTGAACGACAAGATGTTCGTGGCCAGGATCCAGGGAAATAGCATGAATGATAGCCGAAGTGGCCTTATTGATGGCTCATACGCTGTATTCGAGTTGTGGCCGGCAGGAACGAGACAGAACAAGATTCTTCTTGTCCAGGGAACTTTCAAAGATCCTGAGACTGGCAGTTACGCCGTCAAGAAATATTCAGCTGACCCAAGGGATCAGGAAGGTATTCATCACCGGATCACCCTTGCCTCTCTTAATTCTGACAAGGAGAAATATCCTGACATTGTTCTGGATCCGGAAGATGACGAGTCGGTCAAAGTCATGGCCCTGTTCATCACCAGCTTGTCGGGGAGACAATATGCACGGCAACCGAAACCAGCCATAACCCCAGGTCGCCGTAACCTCAACCCAGAGCTTGTTGCAGCGCGAATGCTGCAGAGGGTTGAGGCAATTTTTGAGAAACAGATCGAGGAAAGACCAGGCAAGCTGAAAAGAGCAAATCAGATACGACTTGTTTGCCTTGAGTTTGAAGCAGGAGGGTTGCATGTCGAAACCGATCCTCAGGCCTGGCTCCCCAACTTTGTCAAAAAAGTGGTTCTCAAAGCAGATGCCAGAAGCTGGACTGTCCTTGCTGCCAACCTGAAAAATCTGACATGGCGTCAAGAGGTGCCACCTTCCATTAACGGCTACCAATGGACGGCACCAGGCTTTGAGGATGATGTCGAAGACGAATTTGTCGGCTTGAGACTGAGCGGGTTGTCGGAAACAGCTGTAACCCTTTTCAAGATAGATGCTTTGGGCGTCGGCAGGCAGGTGATGGGGGACACACTGACTCCTGGGCAGGAATACAAAATCATCATCCCGCCGAAGCTCATCATTCAAGATGTTCCAATCGGGACATGGAATTTTCTCAATCGTGACTGGCAACTCTGGGAATTAGCAATACCATCTATAGTAGACGATAAGTTGTTAGCAATATTTGAAAAATTCAATCTTAGCGTGGGGAAAGCCGCTCCTCGTTTAGAATGGGTGATCACGCCGCCAAACTCTTATGTGTACACCACCAGGGGAGAAGCAATTCCTTGTTATGCACCCGGGATCTCTTTGTACGTTTCGGTCAAAGGAATCAGCACGGTGCTGCCTGAGGAAGCTCGTGTCTTTGTTATAAATGACAGCAAAACGGCATCTTTCCCATTGCCTCGTGGAAACGAGTGGACTTTTGCCCTTGAGGAACTGGTTGCAGGAAGGGGACTCATCTCTGTCATGCACAACAAGACAGAAATAGGCAGTGCCGAATTACCGTTCTGTATTATTGACAAGGATCCTGAACCAATTTCAGCAATAATTGAGGTGGAAATAAAGGGCAAGAAAAGGGAGTCCAACTCGGATGGAGACATCTATTATGATGGTGATTTGCGTTGCCTGGGCAATGACGATTTCGACTTTGGGGTGAAGGCTCCCCCTTTATGGTCGGTCTCTGCGAAATGGGAGAGCGTTGACGCTACTGATTTCCCAACAAGGTTTTGCGAATCGACTGGTGACTATATTTCTAATCCGCTGCTTGAGGACTCAAAGCAACAAAGAGAGTTTCAAGCTCCGGGTAATCTTGTTCTCGATTTTGTAGAACTGGGGCGAGTGGTACTCAGGCACTACCCTGTTCCGGATCCTGACTTAATCCGGCACCAATTTATAGAGATCATTGAATCTGCAGGAGAAAGCCTTCCCACCCTCAAAGGGCAGTTTCAAATCCTTCGTCGAATCTGGTTCGATCCTCTCCTGCGGGCCATGGGATTTTCCATTGTCGAACTACAGGAAGAAGACCTTCGATCTGCCCCTCTTGGTGTCATTGCCTTGCTCCTTAAGAAGACCACCAGAAAAAAAGAGAAAATAGAATCAACCAAAGACAAGGTTGTTGTCATGGTAAGTGACCAGAGTGCCATCCCGGTTACCGGGCAAGGCTCTGCCAGAGAATATGCGAATGGGTTATGCGAACGTCATGAAATAAAAGTAGCCCTGATAACAGACGGTAGGTATTGGATGCACCATAAACATGGGGCAAGATTGAAAGCGCATATATCCGATTTGTTTGAAGTTGTCCGGAAGGGAGAAGGTGAAGATGATTTTGAGTCCTTCCTTTCTGAAGTGGGGGGATTGTAATGGTGACGGCAACTTTATTTAATCCACAGGAAATTTCCGCTGCGAAGCTGTTAAACATTGGCACGGCCCTGGGCAGCAAGGATCTGCTTGCTGAAACTTTGCGAAGCGAACTGGCCGCCCGTCTGGTTTGTACCACACGGGCTCTATGCAACAAAGTTATCTCAACGCTGGAACCGGTGCAGGAAACAAGTATCGACGAGCTAAAAGAGGTTTTAGCAGAACTCGAATTAAATGGTGACGTAACTTGTGGCTCAAAAGGACAAGTAGCGGCATCCCCTCTTCGAGCAATTCGAGTTGGTGAAGGCCGTTATCGCCTGCATGGCAGTGTCGCCTCACGAAAATTGATTGATACTTTTCCTGAAATGCCGCTTTCCTTGGGCTTGAACCGCCTCCTTTCAAGCAGTGAAGACCAGGATAGTATTTCCGACAAAATAGCAAAACTAGGCGGTATCGTACTCAATCCAGAACGGTGGGCCGGCTTAAGTAAAACTCCTCGTGCAGATACGGAATGGCTGTCTTCTTTGGATGTTATGCTCGATAACGATAGCTGGAAAATTCCTGCTGGAAGTCTGGACAACGGGCTTAACGACGTCTGGCAATCCTATAAATCGGAAGCAAAAGGGAAACCGCAAAACGATCGTTGGAAAAAATCCGGATCGGAAGAGCATGGAAGGCTCTGGCGAGCATGGCACGAAAGGGGCTGGTATCTGTTCGCTTGGACCTCTGGGAAGTCACCGTCCATGAACCCTTGTATAAAGCTAAACTCTGACCATGCCCGGCGTACGATGTTTGCCATGGACAGAATAATTGGCAATCCTGTGCCGGTTTCCCTCACCAGAGAAAAAGACCGGGTATTTTTTAGAATTGCTGGATTTCTCCCTGTTGCAGAGTACAGGTATCTGTCAACCGTTGGCGAATACACTGGTAAACAAGGAAATTATTATTGTTTTGAAATACCGTCTGATCTATGGTCGAAAGCATGTCAAATAACCGAAGACAGGCTTGGAATAAAGTTGAAACAGGGTTAGCTATGAAAAGTGTTCGAGAGATAAACATCAAGCCGAGCTGCATGAAGGAAATTCAGGCCTACCCGGCTGCCCAGTCCGCCCAGTTATGGGAGAAAATCAACTTCCTGGTCGACGATCCTTTGCCGGACGGCAAGTTGAAAAAAAAGCTCCATGTAGCTGACGACCTGTACCGCCTAAGGGTCGGTGACTACAGGATATTCTACAGTTTTGGGGAGAAATGGGTCAGCCTGCTTGGTCTTCGGCGCAGACAGGAAGACACATACAAAGGTGGAGTAAAAACTTCTGACGAGGCCTTTCCTGAAAAATTACCGAACCAGGAACTGGAGCTCGACGAGATATTAGGCCAGAAGAAAGAGAAGAAGGAGTTTAATTTTGAACAAAAGCCTTCATTGACCCCTCTTCCTCGCCCGATTACTGCGGAATGGCTGGATGAGTTGAAGGTGCCTGTCGTGTATATTCCTGTGCTGGTTTCCTGTACCAGTGAAGAGTCGCTCCTTGGTTTGCAAATCCCACCCGACATTCTCGAAACCGTGGTCGACAATATATTTCCGCAACCGATAGAAGAGGTTATCAATCAACCGGACTTAATTGTTCAGGACATCCAAGATCTCGTTCACTACAAGGAAAGAGGCTTGATTTCCTTTCTCCTTAAGCTTGATGAGGGTCAGAAACGATTGACTGAGTGGGCGATGAAGGGGCCAACTCTGGTTAAAGGTGGTGCCGGAACCGGCAAAAGTACAGTAGCCCTCTATCGAGTGAAGGCTTTGCTGGAACGGCCGGGGGCTACTGGATCAGAAAAAGTTTTTTTTACGACCTACACTAGGTCGTTGATTTCTGCCAGTGAACAACTTCTAAAGCAGCTTCTAACACCCGACCAGTATGCGAGGGTAAGGGTGTCGACGTGTGACCAGATAGCTCGAGAAATTGTTGTGAGCAGACGAAAACTAGGAAACGTCGAACAAGGCGGTATTGTAGGGCAGATATTCAAAGAGACACGGGCAAATTTCATAGTCTCCGGCCCCACTGCCTTTGACCGCAGTCTACGAAAGAAGGCCTTAGATAGGCTTTCTGATCGTTATTTGAAAGAGGAGTTCGATTGGATTCTCAGCGGTCGCGGGATAATTTGTCTGGAAGAATACCTTGAAACACCTCGGACTGGGAGAGGCCACATTTTCCGGGCAGGATTACGCGAGACGGTCTGGGAACTCTATCAGAGCTTCAACGAGGATGTCAAAAAAAGAGGTGTCGAGCTTTTCTCGGATATTCGGCAAGAGGCTTTAGAGTTGGTGCGTGGGGGAAAATGGAAGGAATATTTTGATTATATCGTCGTCGATGAGGCCCAGGATCTCACACCCACAGCACTCTGTTTGATGGCAGAAATATGCAAATCAGCTCAGGGGTTATTTTTTGCGTCCGACTTGAAACAATCGATCTATTCCAGAAATTACAGCTGGTCTACTGTTCACCCACGACTCCAATTCAAAGGACGGACCTCTCTCCTGAAAAAAAATTATCGCTCAACAGCTGAGATAGACCGAGCGGCTTTTGACGTTCTCGATAAGGAAGAAAATGGTGACGTGGTTGTTTCTGAAAGCATTCATAATGGAACGACTCCCATTTTGTTGAACGGAATTAATGTTGGCAAACAGGGAGAATGGGCCGCCAAGTTTATCCGGCAGATATCGCGTCATCTCCGAATGAAAACAAGCGCTGCAGCTATACTCGTGCCAAACAAGGAAGTAGGTGCGAGGTTGGCGCAAAATGTATCAGCGGCTGGGGTGCCAGCACAATACTTCAATGGCCGAGACTTGGACTTGAAACAGGATATCGTCAAGATTATCACCCTTCATTCCGCTAAGGGGCTGGAATTTCCCATCGTGGTTATTTGCGGCATCGAAAACGGGACCTATCCGGTGCGAGAAGATTTTGAAGAGGAAGAAGTTTATCTTGAACGAATGCGTCATGAAAGAAAACTTCTCTACGTCGGAATGTCCAGGGCAATGAGGGGTTTGATGGTGATCCGAAACAAGGGTTGTGTTCATGAGGCGCTTATGAGTTTGGATACGGAGAACTGGCACGTGGAGGAAGTGGCTTGAAAATTTTAAATCTGGAAAAATACTCTGATAGCGGAGTTCTCAACGACCTGGATGACGCTGATTTTGTCGCGAGAAAATTTGGGGATGAAAATACTCTCGATTTTACCGGCGTGACGAAGGTTACGTCTGATTTTCTGGATCGGCTCTTTGCAGGCCAAAGCCCGGAATCTTTAGACGGCCGCATATCTGGACATACAGACACTGTCGACAAGGAATTATCTGACTGGATTGAAAGACAGCTTGTCAAACCAGTTGAGAAAATAAGCAAAAAAAAGAAAGAGTCCGAGCCTGAGAATGTAAGCCCCACCGGCAAAACGAAAAAGATCACCTATAAAAGACAAGACGTAGAAGGTGAAAAATATACACCTACCCGTCTCGTTTCGCGTCTTCGTCATCAACTGGAAAGTTATATCGAGAGTGCCTATCCGTTGAGCGATCCGATTATCGTAAAAGCCCGTAGGTGTCTGCTTCGTGAAGCGCAACATGGTCGATTGATTGCCCAAGAAGCCTTTGTTGAAACGACCCCGAGGTATAAAGGGTTTGACGGCAGTTACGATACGCTCGGGCTACCGGATCATATAGGCTCATTATTCAAAACACTTTCAGAGACAAATCAACAGTGGGCAGAAGCCGAAGAACAGAAACCCTTGCTTTATCCTGGCATGTACCAGCATCAGGCCGAAGCGCTACAGGAATTCCTAATCAACAGAAAAGATATAATTGTCGCCACCGGAACTGGTTCGGGTAAGACTGAATGTTTTATGCTCCCTATTCTCGGCGCGCTCTACGACGAGGCCAGCACCAGACCTCAGTCCTTTGCCGAGCCCGGAGTAAGGGTATTGATACTTTACCCTATGAATGCGTTGGTCAACGATCAGCTATCCAGGCTTCGACTCCTTTTCGGAGATCCAAGCTTGCACGACTTGTTCCATCAGTCTGGCAAAGGAACACGCCATCCATTGTTCGGCATGTACACCGGCCGGACGCCGTACCCTGGGCCTCGGACATCTGGAAAAGACAATGAACGGGTACGGCCGCTGCTTGAATATTACACCAACATGGACGCTGACCTAAGGAAGGAACTACAAAGGAGAGGTCGCTATCCTGCCAAAAATCTTCATAACTTTTACGCCAGGGAGCTCGAGGAGGAACGGGTTTACCGGAGCGGCAAGAAAACCGGCCAAACGTATAAGAAAAATAACTGGGACAGGAGATTACATACGGATCCTTCCGATAGTGAACTTCTAATCCGGCAAGAGATGGTGAGAGGAGCAGGGTCTAATCCAGGAAACGCTCCAGACATACTTATCACCAACTATTCCATGCTGGAATATATGCTTTTACGCCCTTTTGAACGGCCAATATTTAAACAGACAGCCGATTGGCTTAAGAAAGAAGGTAACCAGTTTATCCTGATTCTCGATGAAGCCCATATGTATCGGGGGGCTAAGGGTGCGGAGGTTAGTTTTCTCCTGCGTCGGCTGTGCGCACGGCTTGGCATCAACGATAAGCCGGAAAAGCTTCGCGTAATCTGCACCAGTGCTTCCCTTGGCAAAGGTGAAAAAGCAAAAGATAACATCCGCCTGTTTGCTGCCGATTTGACAGGAAAACGTCCTGATAATTTCGTTCCCATTACCGGGGATCGTAGTGTTCCTGAAAAATGTGCCCCCGCTGAATCGAAGTTGGCTGACATACTTGCCGCAGTTGATTTGGACAGCCTTCATGCTTCGGCAGAACCTGAAACACTATTGGTAGCACTAAAGCCACTCTTCCAATATTTCAGCATGCCATGCACCGAAACAACTGATGGTGGCATCTTAAGGCATCTCAACGAAGTTTTATTTGACAAGCCATTCGTGAACCTTCTTCTTAAAGAAACATCTGTTGAGGCAAAGTCACTCAGCAAACTTGCTGCTGCGATATTCCTAAAACATCCACGGGCTGTAAAAGCGACCGAAGTATTGCTAACCTTGGGGGCCATCGCAAGGAAAAATAGAGATGAACCAGGTATTGTGCCGGCCAGGATTCATATCATGTTTCGAGGTTTGAACGCCCTCTACGGCTGCATCAATACAACTTGCTCGGGTCGACAGGAAAAGCCTGGCGAGCAGGCGATGGTTGGAAAACTGTTCAGTGATCCACGCATGACGTGCGACACTTGTGGTTCGCGGGTACTAGAGTTGGCATCCTGTCGAAGCTGTGGGAGTCCTTATTTTTATGCTTACTTTCCTTCAAATTCAATTGAAGGGTTGGATTTTCTCTGGGGTGAGACTCAAGGTAATCTCATAAAGGTCGAGCTGTTACCTGCTCCCCCCCGACACGCAACTATGGCGGAAGAGATCCGGGTGCATTTGAAGACGGGGTACGTCGACATAGAGAACACCTTTCCTGAAAATGAAACCAGGTCTCTGTGGCTATTTAGAAATACAGAAAATGAGAGAGAAGCTGCATTCTCTCACTGCCCTATGTGCCAGTCGCCAAGCTCACGGGCTTCAAGCAGGATCTCTAACTTTCGGACAAAAGGCGAACAACCCTTTACGGCTCTCATCGAAGCTCAGTTTTCCGAGCAGCCACCACAAAGCAAAGACGAGTCTCTTCCTAATAGGGGAAGAAAGGTCCTCGTTTTCAGTGACGGTCGACAAAAGGCCGCACGGCTCGCACCGGCTCTCGAGCACAGCCATTCGAGAGATCTCTTTCGTCAGGTTCTGGCAATTGCTTCACACAAATTAAGTGAACATGCAATAGGGAGAGGAATGAACCTCCTTTATCCTGCCATCCTTTCAGTTTGTAATGATAAAGGAGTCAATATATTTCCGTCACCAGCCGACGACGAAGATAAAATCTTTCTAAGGCAATTGCAGGACGCAGACGGAAAATCTTTAGAACAATTAGTCCAGGACTTGAACCAAGGATTCTTACAGCCAACTTTAGCCTATGCCAAGCATTTATTCAGCGAAATGACAGACAGGTATTATTCGCTGAATGCCCTCGGAATTGCCTCAGTAGAAGAAGACCCCGTACTCAATGCTATCATATTCAGAAAATTCCCAGAAGTTGGCTTGACGCAGCCTGAGAAGGAAATTCTCTTTAGAAGCTGGATACGGCTTCAACTCGAGATGAGGCGTTTTCTGCCCCAGGGAGCAGACATCTACCAGATGGGTGAAGGCTGGGACAGACCGGATGGTATCGACATAAACAATCCTACCCACGTTGTTCCTCAGCAATACCGACAATATCTTTCTTCTGTTTTCGAAAACAAGGATTACGAACAACGTGTTATTGAATGGTTGCTTGAGCATGTCCGGGCTTCTCAGCTTTTACGGCTTCAGAACAATAGGTATTTTTTACAACCACTTGGTTTACACCTAAGTTTAAAGCTCGAAGCGACGTGGTTGTGTTGCTCTGATTGCGGCCGCCTTTATTCAGATGTAATTCGGGGAATTTGTCCTGCCTGCCTGGGACAGGTCAATCAAATTGAGGGCGATTACCTTGAAACAAGAACCGGTTTTTACAGAGAACAAATATCAAGGGCGTTTGATGAAAAAAGTTTCGAACCGTTCGGGCTGGTGACAGCTGAGCATTCCGCACAATTAAACGGAAAAAACGACGAGACGGCTTTTAACAAAACAGAGCAATACGAACTTCGTTTTCAAGACATCCCATTCGCGAACGAGCCTCCCATTGATGTGTTGAGCTGTACGACAACTATGGAAGTGGGAATTGATATAGGATCTCTTTCAGGAGTCGCACTCAGAAATGTCCCTCCTCATGTGTCAAATTACCAGCAGAGGGCTGGCCGTGCCGGCAGGCGAGGAAGGTCAATAGCCTCGGTTATCACCTACGCTCATGGGACATCCCATGATGCACATTTTTACAATAATCCAGGTCTCATTATTTCCGGTGACGTCGAACTTCCCGTAGTCTATGTAGAAAACCAACAGGTACTTCGGAGACATATTTGTGCTTTTCTTATCCAGCGCTTCTTCCATGAAAAAGTTTTGACAGGGACAGAAACGTATCAATTGTTCGAATCTCTGGGGACTGTTGAACAGTTTCTTTCAGGTACCCATGAATGTTCATTCGGGAGTCTTCTTTCCTGGCTAGAAGACAAGGGGGAACAACTAAAAAAAGAAATAGCCACGTGGGCGCCTGTTTTCAGTTATGGTTTGAACCAAAATATCGAGGAACATGTTCGGGATACTATTCAGGAGTGTGTAATTCATCTTGTGCAACGACTGCGTGAAACCCTACCTATAGGTGATTACGCCAATAGAGAAGAGTTGGAAGGTGTGGTCAGAGAATCTCTGGAACGGCAATTGGAAGAGACACTTTTAGGATGTCTAATTGGTAGGGCTATTTTGCCTCGATATGCCTTCCCGACAGATGTCGTGGCTTTTTATGTTTCCAGGCGCAAGTATCCCGGTGATCCGGCTTACAAAAGAACCTTCGAATATGAGCCCCAGAGGGACCTCCAAATTGCTCTTTCAGAATTTGCACCAGGGAGCAGTTTGACAATAGACAAACACCGGTTTGTTTCTGCTGCCATTTATTCCCCCTATGCCCCTGACGTCGAGGCCACGCTCGAACGAGCACAGTCTTATACTGCTTGTGTTGATTGTGGTTATGTAAGCCTGGAAGAAATAGCGGAGACTATGATCGCCTGTCCATGTTGTAGCGGAGAGAACCTGTCTCGACAAAGTTTCATAACACCTGAAGGCTTTGCGCCGGATATTAATATCCGGCCAGAGGTGGATCGTGGTGAAGCCCCTGTCTGGGCGGGAATGACATCCAAGGCTCAATTAGAGGTTCAAGAGCCCCCATCAAGTTGGGATGAACAACTCTACTCAGGGAGATTAGCTTTATTGGCCAGACCACAACGGCTGGTAACTGTCAATAAAGGGATAAATAATCGTGGATTTATGGTCTGTCCTGATTGCGGGAGGACAGAACCGGTGTTTGGAGAGAATTACCCGAATTCCATCATGTTCCGTGGAGGAGTCCAAAGACAACACAATAACCCTTTAGAACAAGGGGTGATTTGCAGCGGGCAGGCCAGGGGGCCTTATTTCCTCGGGCACCAGTTTCCTACGGATGTCTTGTTGATGCAAGTCAGAATGGACGCGCCGTTCATTTGTTCAACTGCAGACACACCGCTCAGATCGGGACGGCCAGGCAGGGCAGCACTTGCGTCACTCGTCGAAGCTATCAGTCTTGCAGCATCGCGAACATTACAGATCGAAGAAGGTGAATTGTCAGGAAACTGGAGCCCAGTATTGGGTGCGCATACTAATGATGCTCAACTTTTTCTCTACGACTTGTTACCGGGTGGAGCCGGTTACACACGATTGGTCAAAGAACGACTGACAGAAGTATTAGATCAAACAGAAAAGCTTTTATCAGCCTGTGATTGCGAGACATCTTGTTACAACTGTCTCCGCCACTTTGCTAACAACTTCTATCACTCTTCACTCGACCGTAAACTTGCCTTAGCTTTACTGTCTTATATTATGTATGGCCGTTCTCCTGAGCTAACAACGAAAGACAAAAGCCACGCATTGGATTCCTTGAAAGAGTTACTGCGATTGAAAGAGATCGAATACTACAGCGATCCAGAGCGTAACGGAGTCAGAATACCTTTAGTTATTAAAAGAGAAGACAATTCTGAAATATGGGTAGATGTTCACCATCCACTCGTCGATCCAGAGGCGTTAAACTCTTGTGTTCAGGAATTTGCAGAGCGTGAAATGGTGGAATATTGCACATTGGATACCTTTACCCTTATGCATGATTTGCCCTCTTCTTTTGCCGCACTTCAACTTTAGTAACGAGGACTGTCTTGCAAGGGTACGATTTTTATAGAATTACAGGGCCAATTAAGTGGGCAGGCGTGCCAAAATATTTCAGCTACTCTTCCCTGACGGCCATCGAACGATGCCCTCTGCAATGGCAGCTGGCCAACTCGAGCTATACTCCTACCCTTCGTTCTTTTCCTGAAAGACCGACGCCAGCTGCGGTCGAAGGCAATATCGTTCATTCGATCTTGGACAAGCTATTCAAAGCACTTTCATTAATCGGGTTACCTGAATTTGGGACACCAAAGTTTAAAGAATGTGTGGAGAAAGTTGATATAAAACAAACAGTCGGGATTCTCATCGCTGAACATGAAGATAAAATTTCCAAACATCCACGAGGGAACGGTTTTCGACTTCGATCGACAATCCAGCAACTGACAAATCAGGTGATAAGATTATTTAAAAACCAATACTGCCAGGTGACGACAGGCAATTCATTCCCAACCGATGTAACTATCGCAGCGTATAATGGCGAGAACCATGGTGGACATGATAAAAATCCTGCCCAGCTGATTGATAAATATAATGCTCTTACAGAATGCCGCATTGGGAATGGAGATATCTCCTTCTTCGGCATAATAGACTTAGTATGGAAAGATGGGGGAGAAGTAACAATC
This sequence comes from Pseudomonadota bacterium, assembly GCA_018821985.1. Taxonomy (GTDB): domain Bacteria; phylum Desulfobacterota; class Desulfobulbia; order Desulfobulbales; family Desulfocapsaceae; genus UBA2270. The sequence goes on along the minus strand of JAHJKP010000012.1, from coordinate 7,111 downwards.
GTAGACTTCAAAACCGGGAAAAAAAACGATAATCATATAAAACAAGTTGGTTATTATGCCGTGCTATGGGCTAAAGAAACAGGAGTAGTTCCCTCAAGAATTGAAGTTCGATATCCGCAATATGTTGAAACCATTTCTCTCTCCCAAACGTTACTAACAAAAATCGAAGAGGAGCTTTTGGCAAGAATATCGGCAGCGTCTACACAGTTAATTAATTCTCCTGCAGAAACAACTTGCGGTACCCATTGCGTTTTTTGTGACGTACGCCAGTTTTGCGATAAATATTGGCAAAAGAAAAATCATCCTCAAGTTAATAATGGTAAAGATAAGGCACCAATAGATATCGAGCTGTCAGTTGCCTGTGAACCGACTGAATATGGATTTGAGGCAGAAACAAATAATGGGGAGAGAGTTGCTGTCGTTTACGATCCTTCATTACGAAAAATACTCGGCCCTTTTAACAAAAACGATCAATGCAGAATCCTGAGTGCAAAGTATATGCAAGACCCATTATCTATCGAATTAAAGCCCTGGTCCGAAGTATTTTTCAGATTTCATAAATAGTGGGGCCGATTTGTAAAGGTAGATGGCTAAAGTTTATATATGGGACGTCCACCTCAATAATGCCGCCGCTAAAATCAGCACAGCAAGGATATCATATGAATGATGACAAAAATGATAATATTTTTGATAAGGATGACGCACTTGATTTTATTATCTACGAGGAGCTTGAAAAACGGGATCAAGAGCGAAAGGGCGGCAAAGGTGGCTGCTTTGGGATTATTGTGCTGTTACTGTTGCCAGTGGCAAGCATAGTGTTTCTAAGTTGGAAATGTTAGATCGCCCCTTGTGCATCTCTTCTTGCTTGCACTTTTGTCATCAATTTGTCATTAGGATGATCATCCGTTCCACATCACCATAAAATCAACAGGAGAACTATCATGAACAAGTCAGAACTCGTCAGCCAGGTCGCCGAATCAGCAGGTCTCACCAAGGTAGAAGCAGAAAAAGCTCTGAAATCAGTGTTGGAGGCCATCGCTAAGGCATTAGCCAAAGATGAGAGCGTGACCCTTATTGGGTTTGGATCTTTCTCAGTGACCACGCGGGCAGCCCGTACCGGCCGTAACCCTCAAACCGGTAAAGAGATCAAAATTGCAGAGAAGAAGGTTGTGAAATTCAATGTTGGCAAGAATCTGAAAGAGTCAGTCTGTGCCAAGCCAAAGGCTGGTTGTGGCTGTGGATGCAAGACCGACAAGTTAAAGAAGAAATAGATGGGTTTTGCATTATTAAAGGTTGCCGATTCCTCAAGGGGTAGTGGTAGTATTATATAATAGGGATTATGAATAAGTATAAATACCGAATATTGAGCAAAAATAATCAGGAAATCTGGGTATGTGAGGCCTGTAAAAAAGAAAAAATTGAATCCATTTTGACTGGTAACTGGAAGTTAATTGATCGAAGCACTGAACCTGATATCCTATGTACTGTTTGTGAAGGGGTTGGGGATAAGCCTGCGAAGAAGTGTGGCCGCTAACTATCTTACTCTCTCAGCGAGAGGAATTATCCTCTCGCTTTATTTTATAGAGAGACATCTTGAGTATGAAAAATTATCCAATGATCCTTGCTAAATGGCGGTTGGAGGAACTTGTCAGGCAGTAACCGTACAGTGATAATTATCTGGCAGGGAGCTCATTCTTTTTCCCACTCACCGCCTTCTGCATTTCCTGTAATTCCTGTGGTACGAAATACTTGAATTTGACTTTTTTGCTCAACTTGCCTGTGAGCCCAGAGAAGGCCATTGTGAGCTCTCGTGCCTCATCCATGAGCGCGACACCTTCTTCGTGAGAGACTCCCCCGGGCTCTCCTAATTGCCCCTTGAAATTGGCATACGCCTGGTCGAACTGCCGCAGGACATTGAACATGATGCTGCCCATCGGCGAACTGATCTTCATGATTCTGGAATCCCGTTCCTTTGCCATAGAAATCTTTTTTTCCATGATTTCTTCACGGGTCATTCTTGGCCTTTCTCCTGGTTTTTCTACAGGCTTTTCTCCTTTTGCTTCTGCTTGTTCCATTTTCCCCTCCACTTAGAGATTTAGAAATTTTTAGGATTTGCCGGAAATTCTGGCATGATTACGCTTGATTCTACTTCGTCGCCACTGGTCTATGATAAAAACAGAGCCGTAAGGCAGTATGGCGGCCACCAGGATAAGTATCGAGCACCGAGTAGCTACCGGCATAATATGAGGCAACATTGTCATGTAGCCGACATAAATCGCCTCGGCATTTTTATCGGCATGTTGAGCAAGTGACCAAATCCGTTCAGGTGTACTCAGGCCAGTGAGGATTTTGTAAAAGACATAAACCATGAAACTTTTGGCAATGAGTACCATCATCCTGCCTGAAAATAGGGAATTGATGGCCTTGCTGGTAATGTTGCCCACATAATAGCGACCTACATAAGCACATAAAAAGGTGTTGATGATGACTGGCATATAAGGGATGAACCCAAACATGATTTTTAAGAACAGTCCTGGAGATTTAAGGATGAAAGGCAGTAAATAAAAATCGACGACCGGCAAAAGCAATGCCAATATCACCCCTTCAATCATGCCACTTTTGGCCCCGATCTTGAAATACGACAGCGAGCCTTTCAGGGTGAGAAATTCTCCAGGAATCTCTTGGCCCATTTCTTCGATGACATAAAACTGTTGAATATCAGAGATCGCATCGAGAATATCTTTGGTCTCTTGTTGTAGGCGAGAGTTGCCACTTGAACCACCTGTGTTGATGACAGCGGCATTGGGGCTATAAGAGCTACCACCAGAGCTACCGCCTCCTTTATAACCACCCATCCCACTACTGTTGATGCTTGGCATGATTAGTTTTTCTCGGAGAGTTCATGTAATGATTCAACGGTTACAAAATCGAGTAACATACCGGACTTGGTTTTTTCCAGCGCAGCGATAGAGCCAAACGGTTCGGCATGGAATGGCGTGTAGTAGCCCTTCATGGTGACACCTGATTTCATGGTGATGGTAAAAAATGCCCCGAAATAATTCTTTTGCAGAAGTCCCTCGGCAATGACATCATCCTGCCGTAGTTGATGGACGATGGATAGCAACACTTGTCGCATTTCCTCTGCTTCTATGCTTACCACATCCAGCACCCCAGCCTGTTCCGCCTGTTTCCTGGCAATTTCTTCTATTATCTTGGGGTGAAAATAGACATAGCCGTTCGCCATTGAAAAGGCTGCAAACCGTCTTCCTGCAAGGTGGTTAATCTGAGGTCTCATTTGTTCCAACATGGCCTTGGCATCAAACCATGCGGAGATATTTAGAAGTTTAGGAGCCTCGGCCTTCTTTTCCTCCACTTCTTCCGCCAGGAAATCCATTGGTTTTTCACTGCTCTTCATGGGAGCTTCTAATGGCGGGAGTCGTTCTTGGGCCTGTTCGAGTTCTTTCTGCCTTGCAATCTGGTCGGCCCGTTTCAAGGTCTTTCCCAGTAGATTGTTGGGTTTTTTGTGATGGTGCTTGATAGCCCGTAAAAGCTCATCCTTCTTGGCAAGTTGGCCGAAGGCATCAATTTCAGATAAAACCCGACCGGCGGTCAGCGGATGCTCACCCAGAGAGTAGAGATAGCCTTTAATCGAAGGCAGCTTACCTATATCATGGGCCAGGGCCACAATCAGGGCATCGGGGACGATATAACCGGCATCGGATTCTTCAAGCAGACGAACTGCCTCTTCAGCGACATTCAAAGAATGGTCCATCAGGTTTGTCTGACCAAGCAAGGTATATGTGGTCGAATTCCAGGACGCTTCAACATCCCTGGAAACATTGACAACTGACGAGCAATCCCCTTCTTTATCCAGCAACGACAAGAGTTCAGAACATATTGCGTGATGCTGACTGGGCTGGCTGGCATGGCGAAGCCTTTGAATATGCAGTTTATAAAATTCCTGAATCCGCGCGTTCTGAAATTCGTGATCTTCACTGACATCTTGCGCCGCCTTTTCTTCCCGCCAAAGAGGAGCCAGTTTCTCTATATGGAACTCGCAGGGGGCCATGCTATGACCTGCGCCGTTCTTAATCCACCATTCAGCAATCCTCTCTATCGGGATTTTTTCTATTTCTTGCTTGCCCGTATTTTTTGGCTTCTTTCCTGACCTCCAGAGCATCAGGCCAATTATTCCGGCCAGAAAGCAAATCCCCGCTCCCATGGCAGTATTGACCTGCATGTCTGTCATATCAATCATGCCGGTTATGCCGCCAGTCATGTGACTTCTTCGGCTTCCTCTGTCGTCCACTGTGGCCTTATTTCAGGAAAGATTATCTTGAGCCTTGCGTCGGAAACATCAGACGTTATTCCCCGATAAAGACCTGAGTAAGTGGTCATGAAAAACTGACGGGGAGCCATATTCAGCACTTCGGTGTGTTTGACCCGCACATCCTCGGTCTCCCTGATAGCCAAGCCGCCACCCATAGAAATAACTGGACTGAAAACCCGTTTTTCTCCAAGATGATCTGAAATGTAGGTAGCGGTTTTGGCATCCGGCACCCGCATGAAAATCTTGGTATTGCAGTTATCCAGGATAGTATTGGCCCGATCTTGGCCAATCTCGGCATAAAGCTGACTCACCGACTGGCAATAGCCGTGGATATAAACCCCCGCCCCACCAGCTTTTGCAAAGAGTTCTTCAATTCCTTCATATAAAACTGATTGGGCCTCATCAATATGCAGGGTCAGCGGCGGGGTGATCTGCTTGTCACTGGAAAACCTGCGGCCAACAAAGGCTTGAATCATAGAAGCAATGACTTTTCCAGCGGTGTAAGCTGCCCGTTTGGTCAGCAGTGAACCAAGCTGCACCACCATAATGAGGCCCTTGTTTTGCTCAAGGCGGTCAATAAAACGATTTTCATTAGCCTGGCCGATAATCTGGCCTACATTGCCAGAAGTAAGCTCGGTCAAGGCCACTCGTAGGGAACTTGAAACCTTGGAGTAGTAATCCGGCTGAGTAGCAATGACTTTCTGTATATCCATAGCCAACTGTTGAGCCGGGGGAGTGCCAATGTGTTCGATCTTCTCTTTGAGCTTCACCAACTCATAGTAGCCAATCTGGTTTTTAATATCGTTGAGATTGAAAGACGGCCTATTATCGTTTGCCTCTGCCAACATTATAAGGGCTTGCACCACTACCAGGCTGATCTCATAGGCTACCGAGAAGAAAAACGGCTCTTTTCCGACAGTAATGCCGGCAGTGATATGAGCCACCAGCTCCTCCACCATGTAGTAGTGGGATAGGGGGTCAATGGTTGCGCTGTATTGTGGAAAAACAGGGGTGATAAGTATTAAATCTTTTTCCCGGCCTGTATCGAGCGCGACCTGCACTATCTTGGAGAAAAGATCGTTATCGCCCTTGGGGTCAATAGCCACCACAGAATAGCCTTTGCGGATGTCCTGCTCAATGATGCCTTCCATGCAACGAGTCTTGCCTACCCTGGTTGTCCCGAAACACCAGAAATGTCCTTTACGGTCGCTATCGGGGAATCCAAGGGAGAGTATCTTGTCTGGATGATCTAAGTGAATGCCTTCACCGATACAGGTAAAGGGCTGATTCTTTTTTTTCCGCCAGATCACTCTTTTTCTCCAACATTTTCGATTTTTCGACTGTTAGGAGTTGTACTTTGGAGGCATTGGACGGTTGAACGATTCGCCACTCCAATGGCCGTCGCTGGCACAATCGGTAATGTCGAACAGACACAAAACCTGTTCCAGCGTTTGACAAACTGCTTCGTCCCATTGAGCTTCGGCCATATCCTCCATACGTCCACATTGGACGGCAAGCCTTGCGCTATTTGCTGCTCTCTTAATTGCTTCTTTGTATGCTTCGGCAATCTTTTCAACTACCTGCAAATCGCTATGCACAGTAGCGTCATGCTCGAAAAAACCTCTTCCAGAATCACCGACAAGAACTTCAAATTTACTCATGTCATCAACTATTTAGTTTTTCAGCTCGGCTGCATTTCGACTGTTACCTGAATATGCTCCCGCAATTCTTGCGAAACTGCCTTAATGATATTTTTTGGCAGAAATCCGCTGGCAACGATAAAACTTTTATGGCCGACATACCGTTTGGGGCAATAAAGTCGGATATCAGCTTGGCATTCAAGCTTATCTCGCAACAGGCCAGTCACCAAGTTTTTTGAAACCCTGTCGATCACCACATGAAACCGTGAAATACCACGCAATAGTATAGGTTCTATCCTGCGGAGATGAAATGCCCTGTTCTGCCCCACCGAAAGGTCTTTCAGTTCATGCACCCCGATACGATTCCAGGGACATTGGGCAAGAACGGGGGTGTCCTTTTCGAGTTCCAACTCCACCAGCAAACCATCATTATTCTTGCGAATGATCTCACCCCACCGCATTTCATGCTCATGACGTTTATAGTGGTTCACTTCGTGCAGACAAGCGGCCCGGCTGAGATTCTTGTCGATCATCCTGCGGATAGTGTTCCAGCCATTCATGGAGACAAGTTCAAGCTGATCTTGACAGGTAACACCAACGCCATTGATATAGCGTATGGCCTGAAGGTGATCTAAGCCAAACAGGACAATCGTATTCGTCCCGTGCCACCGAGAGAGCATCGATGAAAAGACTTTCTCGATCTCGGCCACAACCTGATCTCGGCTCAAGCCGTATTTATCGACAAAGGAATTGATGATCTCATTATATTGGGTCTGCATCGCTGTTGTTTATTATGCCAGACTTGAACTGTTCCCAGGCGATAATTACTTTTTTATGTGTCCCCGCATTTCCCTTTGCTGGGAATGGATTTATCTCTGAATCTAAAAATTCATTTATACGACCGCGCCACACAAGAGAGATTTCATGTAATTGACATTCATTGGTTGTAAAAAAAAGGGTGCCATCACTTGCCTTAAATGCTGTAACCTGTTCCATGTTTTTCCATATTGGATTGTTTTTTTATTTTTCTTAAAATTTCTCTCCTATTATCTCTTTCCGGCCATGTAAGGTTTTTTGATGAAAAAATCGTATTTTTTTGAAAAAAAGTGAAGAGATGGGGTTTTTTTATATTATTTTTTAT
>JAHJKP010000054.1 GCA_018821985.1 Pseudomonadota bacterium | reverse complement strand
TCCGGGGGGTGACCCCCGCCGGCAGCATCCGGTGGACACGCCGACGGCCGAGCCCTGGCCCCGCTGCGCCGGGGACTCCGGCCCCATCGGCGCGAGTCCGGGGACCCCCGGACGACTGCGTCCGTCCGGTGCGCCCTGGGGCGCTTGGGGTGTCACGTGCGGAATGGGCTCAGGAAAGGATTGGCGGCCAGTTCCCGGGCGATGGTGGTGGCAGGCCCGTGCCCGGGAAGCACGTCGGTCTCGGGCGGCAGAGGGGCGATCTTGGTGCGCATCGACTCCATCAGCGTGTCGTAATCCCCACCGGGCAGGTCGGTCCGCCCGATCGATCCCGCAAACAGGTGGTCGCCCGACAGCAGCAGGCCCTCGTCGGACACCCGGAAGCACACGTGGCCCGGGGTGTGGCCGGGGGTGTGGAGCACCTCGAAGGAGAGGCCGGCCAACTCGAGGATCTGCCCGTCTGCGAGGTCCTGGTACCGATCCGGTGGCGCATAGTCGCCGTCGGGTTGCATCCCGAACATCGCCCGCAACTGGGCGGCCGGGTCGCGGGCCAGCCATTCGTCGTCGGGATGGAGGTAGCCCACCATCGAATAGCGGCGGACCACGGCGCCCGCCGCCCCGATGTGGTCGATGTGCCCGTGGGTGGCCAGTAGCGCCGTCGGCACGATCCCGGCGACGGCGACGATCTGCTCGATGGCGGGCAGGTCGGGCGGGGCATCGACGATCACCCCGGTGCCGCCGTCGCCGGACACCACATAGCAGTTGGTGGCGGCGAGCCACAGCGGGGCGGTGTGGACCTGCATCCGGCCAGATTAGGGCCGGTCCGGATGGCGTCCGACCTACGGGCAGTTGGAGGAATCCGGCCGGGCCCAGCAGGGGGGCTGGATCTCCCTCCAGTCGCCGTACGACCAGGTGTCGCCGAGCAGCGGGTAGAGGGGCGGCCGCAGCCGCTCCAGACGGGTGTCGAAGGTGTAGTTCCTCACCGCGAATTGCCCCGACATGTTCCCGGTCTCACGGCGGGCCTGGCTCCCGAAGGTGTTCAGCGTCGGGTAGGTCGATCCCATGCTGGCGACCGGGTTGCCGGTGTCGCCGCACGAGTAGGACACCCACATCGTCCCGCCCTGCTCGAGCATGGCTCCTGCGATGTTGAGGACCCGATCCGACCCGATGGCATTGGGGTTGATGACTACCCAGTCGCTGGAGATCAAGCCGAGCACGTCGCTGCCGGCGGTCCCCCCGTCGTAGACGATGTCCGATGCCACGATGATGTTCTTGGGTGACCCGTTGCGCCCGGCGTAGATCGTCATGGCTCCCCGGATCGTGCTGGTCTGGCCCGGCCTTCCGATGACGGTGTGGCCGTCCACCCACACGATGCCGTTGGCCGGCAGCGGATAGGTCCCCAGGTAGGTCCAGGAGGCCGTCCCCGAGTTGACCCACCACCACTCTTCCGAGGTCAGGCAACTCGTCGAGGAGTTGCTGTAGGCGACCGACACCCGGAGGTTCATCGAAGATCCCGACAACTGCGGTTCGATCAGCCAGGCCGTGGGGGTCGAGGAGAGACCGAGATCGGGGTTGTCGGACCGGCTCAGGCACAGTCCGTCACGGCTGCAGGCGATGGTGTGGATCAGGCTGAGATCGTCCCAGAAGTCGTCGAAGTCGATCGGCTCCGGAAACACGGTGCGGATGTCGGGGTAGCCGCCGGAGCGGCCGTCGTAGGCCTTGGCCCCGTCGACCAGGGTCGGGGGGCCGTAGCCGGAGTCGACCCCGATCCCGTCCTCGGCGTAGATGTTGCGGTGGGCATAGCCGCCGCTCTGGTAGTTGATGTCGTCACCGCTGTACACCTTGCCGTAGGTGTGAGCCCCCGACCCGAAGTTCTGGTCCTCCAGCGTCAAGAAGGCGAACTCCGAGATCGCCTCCGGGCGGATGTCGGCCTCGATGGCCCGGGTGTGGTTGAACACCTCGTTGCGGGCGACCACGGTGACCCTAAGATCGCTGCTGGAGGTCGGTGGCGCCACGGTGATCAGAGCAACGATGTCGTCGGCGGTGTTGGCCTCGTCGCCGACCAGCATCGGGTGGGCGAAGTAGACATCGGGGTCTTGGTAGTCCCAGGTATTGCAGTCGGCGAACCACTCGGTTCCCGGATCGGCCACCGAGTAGTAGTTCAGCGAGGATCCATCGGTGCAGCGGCGCGGCAGTTCTGCCTCGTCGACCCAGTGCTGGTAGTAGACCGGGTCGATGGTGAGTTTGGAGGCGTAGCGCTCCAGCATCGCCTCGGCGCCCGCCACCAGGCTGTCTTCGCGGCGCTGGTGCTGGGCGCTGTCGTATTCGCTGGCGGCCTGCTGGAACAGCAGGGCCACGATGAAGACCATGGCCCCGATCCCCAGGATCACGGCCACCAGGGCGAAACCTCCTTCGCGCCGCTCATCCATTGCGGAGCCTCACCTCCTCCTGGATCTCGTAGCTGCGGTCGGCCCCGCTGCTGGTATTGGTCGGGTTGGCCCGGAAGGTGATCACCACCAGCGGGAAGTCGCAGGCCGTTCCGGACGAGGAGCACGACGTGACCGGGGTCTTGACCGGGGGTTCCCCCACCCAATCGGCCCCGGCGAACAGCGGACCGGTGTCAGAGACCCGGCCGAGTGCCATCACGTTCTCGACCGGGGTGGTCGAGAAGGTCCACCACGGCCCGGTGCCTGCCACCGCCGGGTAGCGGGTCACCCACAACTCACAGAGGCCGCCGCTGCAGGCCTTGCGCTCGTAGACCACCCGTTCGGGGCCCTCGGACTCGAGGCGGTCGGTGTAGAAGACCAGCTTGTCGGCGGTCAGTTCTTCGATGGGATGGCCGTTGGCCGTCACCTTCTCGGCCTGGCGCAACTCCACGACCAGGTCGGCCACCAGTTCCCGGCTGGTCTGCTGGAGCAGGGCGGCCTGTCCCGAGTCGCCCGCCTCCTGGCTGAAGCTGTAGATCACCGACACCAGGGAGGCGAAGATGATCGACGACAGCGCCATCGCCAGCGACAGCTCCATCAACGTGTAGCCACCCTGACGGCGGAGGGCGCGGCGCAACCGATGCCAGGTCACGGGCACCACCCGAACACCGAGTCCGTGTAGTTCCTGCCATCCCTGATGTAGACCCACATCTGACCCACGATCGACCCGTTGGCGGTGCATCGCTTGGCCACCCAGTACCAACCCTTCGAGTCGACGAAGGAGGCCTCGTTCTGGTAGTTGGGTGGCAGAATCACCCAGTTGCCGTCCACCTGGTAGAGGAACTCGGCCCGGACACCGTTGCTGAGCACGAAGGTGCCCTTCCTGTAGGGCTGTGTCAGCGCCAACGTGACCGCGGTCGTCCTCCTCGGATCGAAGCTCGCCGATCTCGGCCCGTGGCCCCAGGTCGTAGATGCGGTCGCCGTGAACGTGGTCCTCGGTTCGAGGTCCATGTAGGCCCGGCCGTACTGATCGGTCACCGCCACCAGCAGGCCCCGGCTCGGGTGGGGGACCTCGACCCGGGCGCCCCGCACCACCCGGCCGGTGTTGTCCTTGACCGTGAAGGTCACCTGCACGGTGCCTGCCGGCACTGTGGTCGTGGTGGTGGTGGTCGTCGTCGTCGGGGGCACGGTGGTGGTCGTGGTGGTCGAGGGCACCGTGGTGGTCGTGGTCGCGCCGGGAATCGTGGTGGTGGTGGTCGTCGTAGTGGTCGTGGTGGTGGTGGTGCTGGTGGTGGTCGTCGTCGGCGGCGGAATCGGTTCGAGGGCGACCGGGAGCAGGTGGTCCGGACTCGGATAGTCGGCGGGGATGTTGACCGAGGTGGCGTGGTACGAGATGTACCCGGTGGCGGAGACCGTGATGTCGTAGGCATCCGGCATCAGGTCGGTGATGGTGGTGACCCCGGGCCCGTAGTCGGTCTGCAGGCCGGAGGGCACGTGAATCAGGCTGATGCGGGCCGTCGGCAGCGAGAGCCCGGTCGAGGCGTCGGTGATGGTGGCCAGCACCCGGGCGGGGCGGTAGATGCGCAGGGTGGTCTCATTCAGCAGGCCGGCCTCGGCGGTGACCTCCTGGAGGCCGTCGATGGTGTCCTGAGGGTCGATGACCCATCCGCCGGGGATGTCCAGCGAGACCGTGTAGTCGCCCTCGGGAATGGCGGCGAAGACCTGCTGCTCGGTGTTGGCGCCCGAGCGGATCGGGAGCGCCGGCGGAGCCTGGATCGCCAATGACGGATAGGGGAGACTGCTCGGTTCGAAGGGCTCGTGCTTGGCCAGGGTCACCCGGATGTTGGCGATCCCCTCATGGGCACCGATGCTGCCGGGCGCCGCCAGCGTCTCCATCACCACCGGAGGGGAACTGCTGTCGGCGGCGGTGACCGTCACCTTCACGAACTTGTAGTCGATCCCCGGGTCCCAGGTCCCCTCGACACCGTCGCCGCCCTGAGCCACCACCGCCAAACCGGTCAGCGACCCCTCGTAGGTGACCTCGATGTCGATCTGGTAGTCCTTGCCCTCGACGGTCTCGACCCGCGAGCGCAGCAGCACCCCCGAAGGTGTGTAGCCGACACTGCCGACGTCGGCGTAGTCGAGGGAACGGATCGACTCGATCTCGGCCTGCGCCAGGTTCTCGGCGACCGTCAGGGTCCGGGCGTCGGCGATCCTGAGCATGGCGGACATCAAGGGCTGCATGCTCATCACGATGGCGATCGTCAGGATGGTGACGGCCACCATCGCCTCGATCATCGAGAACGCCTCCTCGGCCGACCGGACCCGGGCCAGGAAACGGCGGATTCGGTTGTTGCGCGCCATACACGCCTCCGGGCGCCGCGGGGTGCGGACGCTCTCCGTACATGTTTCGACCGCGGCGCGCTGTAACTTGATCGGTTCCCGGCAGGCCGGACCGGGGACCGCCCGGTGGCGAGGAGGACACCTCGAGTCCGACGCCGATCGACGGAGCGACCGAGACCGGCCGTTGTCCGGGCAGAAAGGCCGGTCGGTCAGTCCTCGCGGCCACCGCCGGGCACCAACCGGTATGCGTCGAAGACGCCGCCGATCGAGCGCAGCGCCGTCAGTGCCACCTCGAGCTGGTCCCGATCAGAGAGCTCCACCTCGAATTGGAGCACCGCCACCCGGTCCCGGCCCCGTACCGAGGAGGAAGCGACGATGTCGAGACCGAAGTCGCCCAGTTCGCTGGTGACGTCCCGCAGCAGCCTGGGGCGGTCGAGCGCCTCCACCTGAATGCGGGAGCGGAATGCCGCCCCCCGGTCCTGGTTCCATTGGACCTCGACCATGCGCTCGGGCCGATCTCCCAGGGCCCCGATGTTGGTGCAGTCGCTGCGGTGCACCGACACCCCCCTACCGACCGTGACAAAGCCGACGATGGGATCGCCCGGCACCGGGGAGCAGCAGCGGGCGACCCTGGTCCACATGTCGTCGAGGCCCTCCACGATGATGCCCCCGCTGGGAGGAGCCAGGGTGGAGCCGCTCTGCAGCCCCGGCATCGGCGCATCGTCATCGGCGCCCTCGTCTTCGGGAGGGCGGGCGGCCTTGACCAACCGGGCGACCAGTGTGGCCGCCTGGAGGTTGTTCTCCCCCACCGCCACGTACAGGGCCCCGGTGTCCAGGTAGCCGAGATCCTTGGCCACCTCACCGAGCAGTTCGTCCCTGGCGTTGGCGGTGAGCCCCAATCCCTCCCGGCGCAGCAGTTTGAACACCTGCTCCCGCCCGTCCGACTCGGCCGCCCCGCGGCGCTCCCGGGAGAACCAGTGGCGGATCTTGGCCTGAGCCCGTGAGGTCCTGGCGAACGTGAGCCAATCCCGACTCGGCCCCGCCGATTGGGACTTGGAGGTGAGCACCTCGATGATGTCACCCGATTCGAGAGGGCGATCCAGCGGCACCAGGCGCCCGTTGACCTTGGCCCCGGTGCAGCGATGCCCGACCTCGGTGTGGACCGAGTAGGCGAAGTCGACGGCGGTCGCCCCCCGCGGTAGTGCCTTGACGTCCCCGGCCGGAGTGAGCACGAACACCTCGTCCTGGTACAGGTCGATCTTGAGGCCGGCCAGGAACTCCTCGGGGGTGTCGTACTCCTCGGCGAGGAAGGTGATCGCCCGCAGCGCCTCGACCTCGGGCCCGGCACCCTCCTTGTAACGCCAGTGGGCGGCGATGCCCCGCTCGGCGCGCTCGTGCATCTCGATGGTGCGGATCTGCACCTCGAGGGGCTTGCCGTCCTCCCCTACCACCGTGGTATGGAGGCTCTGGTAGAGGTTGAACTTGGGCATGGCGATGTAGTCCTTGAAGCGGCCGTGGACCGGGGGCCAGCGGGTGTGCACCATCCCGAGCGCCGCGTAGCAGTCGGCGACCTCGGAGGTCACGATCCGGATGCCGATCAGATCGTGGATCTCCTCGAAAGAGCGGCCCCCCTCCGCCATCTTGCGGTAGATCGAGTAGATGTGCTTCGGCCGTCCGGTGACGGTGGCCGTCACTCCCTGGTCGGCGAGCATCTTCTCGATCTCTCCGATGATGCCCTGCAGGTAGGCGTCGCGTTCGGTGGCCCGGACGCTGAGGAGGGCGTTGATCTCGGCGTAGCGGAGCGGGTGGAGGATCTCGAAACAGCGGTCCTCCATCTCGTGCTTGACCTCCTGGACACCGAGGCGATGGGCCAACGGGGCGTACACCTCGATGGTCTCCCTGGCAATCCGCTCCTGCTTCTCAGGGCTGAGCGGTGCAATGGTCCGGATGTTGTGGAGGCGGTCGATCAACTTGATCAGCAGCACCCGCACGTCGCGGGCCATCGCCACCACCATCTTGCGGATGGTGGCGGCCTGCGCTTGCTCCCGGTTGGAGAACTTGACCCGGTCGAGCTTGGTGACGCCGTCGATCAGCGACGCCGTCGTCTTCCCGAACGAGGCCTCCAGCTGCTCGAGGGTGACCCCGGTGTCTTCGACGGTGTCGTGGAGCAGGGCGGCCGCGATGGTCTCGGCATCGAGGCCGTACTCGGCCAGGATCCGCGCCACCTCGACCGGGTGGGAGATGTAGGGATCCCCGCTCTTGCGGTGTTGCCCCTCGTGGAGGCGCCTTGCCTCGAGATAGGCCGCAACCAGGATGTCGGAGGAGACCGAGGGGTGATGGCGGTGGAAGGACCCGAGGATCGGCTCCAGGTCGGCGAGAGCGGCGTCGTCGAGCGACCGGTCGGTGGTCGTCATCGCATTGCCGTCCGACCGCCGGGTGGGACCCAGGCGCGCTTCGCTACCGCTTCCATCGGTGGATTGTACGGCGCGCGGCTCAGCGGGTCCGTCGTCGCTTGCGGGGCGCCCTGGCCACCACACCGCTCATGGCGGCGGCCACCTTTACGGGATCCTCTTCGGGGCTGACGATTCCCTTGGCGGCGTACTCGCCCGCTCCGCCCTTGCGCTCCACCCGGCGGCGGATCCGTTGCCAGCGTTCCTCGTGCTCCTTCCACAGGGCGAGCAGCGGTGCCGCCAGGAAGATCGACGAGTAGGTGCCGACCGCGATGCCGATGAACAGCGCCAGCGCAAACTCACGCAAGGTGGTGGCGCCCAACAGCAGCGACCCGACGAACAGCAGGCTGCCCACCGGGAGCAGGCTGGTCAACGAGGTGTTGATCGAACGCATCAGGACCTGGTTCATCGACATGTTGACCAGGGCCGAATACGTGTGGCGTTCGCCGCGTTCGCTGACGTTCTCGAGGACCTTGTCGAACACGACGACGGTGTCGTACAGCGAGTACCCCAGGATGGTGAGGATGGCGATGATCGTCTCGGGGGTGACCTCGAATCCGACCAGGGCATAGATTCCGGCCGTGAAGATGACGTCGTGGAACAGGGCTGCCAGGGCGGCGATCGCCATCTTCCATTCCAACCGGACCGAGATGTACAACGTCACCGCGATCAGGAAGATGATCAGTGCCCGGACCGCGATCGAGATCACCCGCGACCCGAAGGTGGCGCTCACCGCGTCGAACTCGCCGACCTCGCCACCGGTGACCTCGGCCACCAGTTGCTTGAGGGCCTCCCGTTGGGGGGTGTCGAGCTCGGCCGTTTCGATCCGCAAGTGCTCATTTCCCCGGAGATCCTGGACGGTTTGGACCTTGGCGGCGCCGAGGCCGAGATCGGCGATCGCCTGGCGCATGTCGGTGACCGAGACGGCGTTGACGTTGGGGACCTCGAGGCTGACACCGCCCTGGAACTCGATGCCGAGGTTGAAGCCACCCCGCAGGATCAGCGACAGCACCGACACGGTGACGATGACAGCCGAGAAGGTGAACCACATCCGGCGGCGTCCCACGAAATCGATGTGGATGTCCCCCCGGTAGGCCCTCTGCAGGAAGCTCACAGCACCACCTCCTTGGGCTCACCGGTCGCTCCGCGAATGCTCAATCTGCCGCCGTCCCCGAAGCGGGTCCGGGCCACCAGCGACACCGCAGGGCGGGTGTAGAAGTAGGCGATCACCACGTCGGCAAACGTGGCGATGCCGAGAGCGAGCGCAAACCCCTTGACCGACCCGATCGCCAGGAAGTAGAGCAGCACCGCCGCGAAGAACGAGACCGTGTCGGCGGTCAGAATGGTCCGAAACGCCCGCGAGAAGGCATGGTCGATGGCCGATTGGAGACTCCGTCCCCGATGGACCTCTTCCTTGATCCTCTCGAAGTAGACGATGTACGAGTCCGAGGTGATGCCGACCGACACGATCACCCCGGCCACCCCGGCCAGCGTCAGGGTGACGCCGCTGGTGGCACCGAGCACTCCGAACACCACGTACACGAACGAACCGAACACCACCAGGCCGATCACGTTGATCAGGCCAAGGAACCGGTAGTAGAGGATCATCGCCAGCGCCACCAGGAGCAGGCCACCGGCCCCGGCGATCAGACCGGCCGACAGCGAATCGGAGCCGAGGGTCGCCGAGATCTCCTGGCTGGTGCTCTCCTCGAACGAGACCGGAAGGGCACCGTAGCGCAGCACCACCGAGAGGTC
>JAHJKP010000002.1 GCA_018821985.1 Pseudomonadota bacterium | reverse complement strand
TAAAAGGAGTGAAAAACGCTATGTTCAACCCTTGCCTCCAATCATTACAGCTTTGAAGCGAGTAAACCGTATGGAAAACGACTCTAAGATATCCTGCACAAAAAGGCAAAAAAAAAGGGACATGCCGGTCACAGGTACTGGCATGTCCCCTAAAGTAGATACTACCGGAATCCCTAAAAAGTCAGACAGATATTCTCAGGGGACACCGTCAAAATCACCATCAGTTAAGCTGGCTCATGATCGCGGCAGTCACATCCTTAATGGAGATGGAACCATCAACAGAAATAACCTTGGCGCCACCTGCCTTCTTGAAATAATTAACTGCTGCCATAGTGCCGGTCTTGGTGTCATAATAGATATCATGACGTTTGCCGATTGCCGTCTCGTCCTGATCATCAGCACGGGCACTCAGCTCACCGCCGCAGACACGGCATACCAGCTTGCCATCTTTTTCAACCGGTTTAATGGCCTCAAAGGCAATATGATTGGGATGGTTATTATCATTGGCACACAGACGGCGACCCATGATCCGCTCTTTGGCAATCTGACGGTCAAGCTCAATCTCGATCACATAATCCAGGGCCATTCCCGCCTCTTTCAGGGCTTTATCCAGCGCCTCAGCTTGGGCCAGAGAGCGTGGAAAACCATCAAGCAGCCATCCTTGTTCTTTGGATTTTGCAAGGGTCTCGAGAACCATGGGAATGGTGATCTCATCGGGTACCAGGTCGCCGCGGTCAATATATTCTTTGGCCTTCTTACCAAGCTCAGTACCGCCCTTGATATGCTCACGAAAAATAGCACCGGATTCAATATGATTACACCCATATTTATCCTTAACAATAGCGCCCTGGGTACCTTTGCCACTTCCGTTTGGCCCGAAAGCCAGAATATTTACCGCCATACCGTTCTCCTTCATCCAGTGTTTTTTATTTTACGATTTTTTCAAAAACCGCCTAACGTAATTTACCAGCAATCAAGGACACATACCTCAAACCCGATATGTGTATTCACTTAAAATAACCGTAAAACTATAATCCAAAAAAGAAATTGAGGCCAGCAAAATATCTGTTCTTCTTTTTTGACTTTCATTCGGAAAGCGGTTATTTTCACTTCAATTATTTAAAGAGTAACAGGAAGAATCATCTTTCTCCATTTTTCTCTTCCTTTCTCTACTTCAGTTTCTTATCTTCAATAAAACACGATGCGTAAAAAATCATGAAAGTTATCAAAGTGGGCCTTATTGGCTTTGGCACTGTGGGCAGTGGTCTGGCCCAGACTCTTTTCGAGCAGAGTGACCGTCTCGTGCGCAAGATTGGCACCAGGGTTGTTCTTTCCCGAGTGGTAGACATCAACCTGAATAAGCTCCCTGAACAATTCCAGGAAACAATCCTGTCCAAAGATGTCGGTGATATCTTTAATGATCCGGACATTGATATCGTGGTTGAGCTTATTGGTGGCATTGAACCGGCCCGGACCTTTCTCCTCGAGGCGATCAGACACGGAAAACATGTGGTCACCGCCAACAAGGCCCTGCTCTCCATCCACGGCAAAGAGATCTTTGAAGCGGCAGTGCAAAGCAATGTCGAAGTTGGATTTGAGGCCAGCGTTGGCGGCGGCATCCCTGTGATCAAGGCCCTGAAAGAGGGCTTAGTCGCCAACCGGATCCTCTCCATCATGGGTATCATGAACGGTACGGCCAACTATATCCTCACCAAAATGACCGATCACGGTACCCCCTTTGAGGAGGTATTGAAAGAGGCTCAGGCCCTGGGATTCGCCGAGGCAGATCCCACCTACGACATCGAAGGCATTGACACCGCCCATAAACTGGCCATCCTCATGACCATCGCCTACGGCAAACATGTCCAACTCAAGGACATCAACACCGAGGGGATCAGCAAGATTCAACCCATTGACATCGAATTTGCCAGGGAGTTCGGCTGCCGAATCAAGCTTCTGGCCATCAGTCGTCACCATGGCGACCATATGGAGGCTCGAGTGCACCCCACCCTGGTACCAGAATCACACATGCTGGCCAATATTAACGGGGCCTATAATGCCATCAATTTCACTGGCGACACCGTGGGCGATGTCTTGCTTTACGGAAAGGGAGCCGGCAAGATGCCAACGGGCAGCGCCGTGGCAGCAGACGTGGTTGATATCGGCAGAAATATTCTTCATGGTTCTATCAACCGAGTGCCGGCACTTTCTTACCTACCCGAACATATCGGTCTCCCCACCATTACCCCCATGACCGAGCTCGTCTGCCCCTATTATTTCCGCATCACCGCCCTGGATAAGCCAGGGGCTCTTTCCACTATTTCCGGTATCTTCGGCAAACATACCATTTCCATTAAATCCGTTATTCAGAAGAGTCGGCAACAGAATGAACCGGTCAGTATCGTGCTTCATACCCATGAGGCTTCTGAGGCATCTGTGCAAAAGGCCTTGGCCGAGATTGACGCTCTGGAGCTCTGCCCCGAGCCAACGGTCAAGATCCGCTTTCTCGTGGATTAAAAACAATGAATGCCACCCGTACCCCTGACAGCACAACTGCAAATTCAGACCAAGGCTTTTTTTGATGAAATATCTGATCCTGGTAGGCGACGGTATGGGAGACCTGCCTATAGCCGAACTGAACAACCATACCCCTCTGGAGGTCGCAAACACACCCTCTCTGGACTCCCTGTGCCGCCAAGGTGAACTATTTCTGACTCACACTATTCCCGACGGCTATCCACCGGGCAGCGATGTGGCGAACCTCTCCCTGCTTGGCTACAAACCCGAAGAGTATTACACAGGCCGGGCTCCACTCGAAGCCGCCGCCATGGGCCTAACCCTGGGTCAGGAGCAAACAGCCTTCCGCTGCAATCTGGTCACCCTGGCCCGCGAAGCGGACAATCAAGTGCGGATGATCGACTATTCCGCCGGCCATATCAGCAGTGATGAATCGCACCAGCTGATTGCCGCCCTCGAAGCAGGCTGCGCCACCGACACCTTTCACTTCCACGCTGGGGTCAGCTACCGCCATATCCTTTTGGTGCAGGGCGATTATCCCCAGATGGACACCGTCCCACCCCATGACTTCACCAGCAAGGACGTGACCGCACCCTGGGCCCGCTACTATGAAGATCCCCGGTGGGCTGCACTCCTGGACAAGGCCTCAGCCATCCTGGCCGCTCATCCAATCAATGCCAAGCGGATGGCCGCTGGTAAGAATCCTGCCAACGGTATCTGGCTCTGGGGAGAAGGGAAATCACCTACAATGCCGACCTTAGCGGAGCGTTTCGGACTGAGCGGCAGCCTGATCTCAGCGGTGGATCTGCTCAAAGGGCTGGGAGTGAATGCCGGGCTTTCCATCATCAATGTCCCAGGGGCCACCGGCTATCTCGACACCAACTATGCGGGCAAGGCCCGGGCCGCACTCGAGGCCCTGCGCTCCCAAGACTTTGTCCTGGTCCATGTTGAGGCACCGGATGAAGCCGGACACCAGGGATTACTTCAGGACAAGATCCAGGCCATTGAAGACTTTGATCAAAAGATTGTTGGTCCTATTTTCCAGGGACTCCAGGAAAGCGGTGAGGATTTCCGCCTGATTGCCACCATGGATCATTTCACCCCTCTTTGCCTGCGCACTCATACTGACAATCCGGTCCCGACCATTCTCTACGACTCCCGGCAAACAAGCCCTGGATGTAATCTCCCCTTCAGTGAAAAATCAGGAGAGGCAGAGAACAAAAGACTTCACAATGGCATGGCCAACGGGGAGCTGCTTATGGAAAAACTCTTGGAACGGCACAAGCATGGATGAATTGACCCACCGCAGTCAGCACCGCGTACTCTATGGCGATACGGATGCCGCAGCCGTGGTCTATAATGCCAACTACCTGCGCTACTTTGAGTTGGGAAGGACGGAATTCATGCGTGATCGGGTCTGCACCTATCGTGAAATTGAACAACTGGGGATCATTCTGCCGGTAACCGAATGCCATATTCGCTTCAAGGCCCCTGCTCGCTATGATGACCTGCTCATCATAGAAACCTGTCTCACTGAACTGAAAAAGGTTTCCTGCTCCTTCAGCTATCGGATACTTATAGAAGAAGAGGCAAGCAAGCCACGCCTCCTGGCCAAGGGCTTCACCACCCATGCCTCGGTCAATCGGGAGGGAAAACTGACCCCCCTGCCAACGGACATCACCCAAAAGCTGCAGCCTTTTCTTGCCATACCCTCTTCGCCCCAAGGATGAATATCAACCCCAAAAGGATATGCTTCCAAAAGGCATTCAAGTTGACACCAAGAGACAGTAGTTGGGCACATACTCAACTATGAGCGAGCGGCGACAAAGCAGTACATCTGGTAGGACAACGAGCCGTGCAGTACTGCCGACCCAAATGCCAGCTGCACTGCAAATTGCAATGAGCAACAAATAGATTTGATTCCTCCCTCCCATCCTGCTATTATTTCAAAGTAAGATTACGTGAAAAAGTCAAGGATGGGACGCATACCGGTTCCCTCCACACAGCCATCACCCTTTTATACCCAACAGGTACCTCGCCTGCTGGACCGCCATTTACGGCGGGAAGGAGGAACCATGGAAGACTTTATCATTCAGGACTGCACGCTGCTCAGCAGAACCAGCAACGTGCCCCCCGCCATCAATCTCAGGGAATTGCGCGACCGGATTGCCACCTGCCGGCAGGACGTACTTTACCACCACTTTTGCGAGACCCCCCTCGTTCCCTGCTTCGACAACCCTGACTACCGCAACGATTTCGCAGTATGGGCCCTGCTGCAAGTGGGCGACAGGGTGCTTGCCGAGCGGCTGGGCATCATCAACCCCTATCTCTATACCGATCTGGAAAAACTGCGGGAACAAGTGCTCGAGATCCTCGACGAGCGGCTGAGCGAAGTGCACTTTGTGCCCTCATGCCTGCACGGCAGCGAATTCTTCTTTAGCGAGGCCGTGACCGTGGTTTTTGATACAGGACTGCGAGTCACCTCACCGCCAGAGCTGCCCGAGGCCATCGGCCGGATGACCAACGGCAGCATCTACTATCATTTCCTCGAATCACGGCGGCGTGAACCCGTGGGGGTCGACGATTTCTCAGCCTGGCTCGCCTGTTTTCCCGGCCATGAGGACTGGTGCCAAAGCCTGCAAAGCGTCGATTTCTCCTTCTTCACCCTGAGCGAACTCCGGGACGAGCTGGTGCGGACCCTGCAAACAGGAGGTGCGTCATGACCAAACTCCTTTCCACCTACGAAGGGCTGGTGAGCACAACCGTCATCAGCCAGCTCCGCCAGTTGGGCCTCCGCCTCGCCGGCAAGAAGGTGGTGCATGTCAACTCCACCCGCGAGGGCGGCGGGGTGGCGGAGATTCTCGAATGGATGGTCCCGCTCATGCAGGATGTAGGACTTGATGTCCAGTGGGAGGTGATAGAGGGCAACGCTGATTTTTTCGACGTCACCAAAAAATTCCATAACGGTCTTCAGGGCTTCCCGGTCACCATCAACAGCCGTGAGTGGCAGACATACCGCGGACTAAACGAGGAGAACGCCGTCCGGCTACGGCCGATCCTGGAAGATGCCGATCTGGTGGTTATCCACGACCCGCAACCAGCAGCCCTGCTGGGACTTTGCCCCAACCGCAAGGGCAAATGGATCTGGCGGGCGCATATCGATGTCAGCCGCCCGGCACGCGCGGTCTGGCAGGGGCTGAAACCCTTTGTTTCCGGCTATGACGCAAGCATCTTCTCCATGTGCCAGTTTGCCCAGCCACTACCGCATCCCCAGTTTCTGATCCCGCCGAGCATCGACCCCCTGAGCCAAAAAAACATGGACCTTGCCCCGGAAGAGATCGCCGCCGTCCGCCATCAGTACAACCTCGACCCGAAGAAACCCCTCCTGGTCCAGATATCACGTTTCGATCGCTTCAAAGATCCCCTCGGGGTCATTGCCGCGTATCAGCTGGTGCGTAAAGTTCAACCGGTACAGCTGGTGCTGGCCGGGGGCGGGGCCACAGACGACCCGGAAGGGCAAAAGGTCCTTGAAGAAGTGCTGGAAGCAGCCAACGGTGATCCCGATATCCACGTTCTCCTGCTGCCCTCCGACGCCCACCGGACCATCAATGCCCTCCAGCGGCTTGCCGACATCGTCATCCAGAAATCGACCCGCGAAGGATTCGGCCTCACGGTCACCGAAGGGTTGTGGAAGGGTAAGCCGGTTATCGGCGGCGACACCGGCGGCATCCGGCTACAGCTGATCAACTACCATACCGGTTTTCTCGTCAACACCCCCGAAGGGGCGGCGCACCGTATCCGCTTTCTCCTTCATCACAAAGGACTACGCAACAAGATGGGAGTCAAGGCCCGCGAGTTCGTCCGGGAAAATTTCCTTCACACCCGCCAGCTGCGGGAATACCTGACCCTTTTCCATATCCTGAACTCGCAGCAGGAGGCGTCCACCATCTACATCTAACCCCCCTTTTCCCGCTGGAGCACCGAGTATGCTCATCTATAAACAGGTACAGCGGGGAAAGAGACGCTCTACACCGCTACTCCCAACCACAAGAACTATCCGCGTCTCATCTATCAGGAGGATATGTTTTATGCACCTCTCTATACTGCCGATAGCCCCCCGCACTTTCTACTGTTTTTTCTCCTCAGCTTGCCTCAATTTGTCTAGTGGACAGAGGTCCCTGATGCTGAGAGAGTGTCCATTTTTTCCGCAACGACCCCTCCATCTGCCATGGAATATAGCCGCCCAGCCACCGGGTGAGGTGTCATGAAACAAGTGTGCCATTCCGCCTCCCTTGTTCTCGGACCGACATTGCTCCAGGATGGTGTCTTCTTCCGCGTCTGGGCGCCACGGACGGCGACGGTGGCGGTGCGGCAGATCTCTGACAAGGGCAGCAATCAGGATGGAACAATTGAGTTGATGCCAGAGGAGAAGGGCTATTTCAGCGGCTTCGTACCTTGCATGGAAGCGGGAACGCTCTATACCTTTCTCTTGGACAACAGACTGGAGCGACCCGATCCTGCTTCGCGCTGCCAGCCCCAGGGAGTCCACGGCCCCTCGCAGGTTCTGGACCCATCATCCCATGGGTGGATGGATTCCGACTGGCACGGCAGGGATCTGGCAGACTTTATTATCTATGAAATCCACGTAGGCACCTTTACCGCGGACGGCACCTTTGCCGGGGTGGAACACAAACTCGACTACCTGTGCGAACTGGGGATCACGGCAGTGGAACTCATGCCCGTGGCCCAGTTTCCAGGGGGGCGCAACTGGGGCTATGACGGTGTATACCTCTACGCGGTCCAGACGAGCTACGGGGGAGCAGACGGCCTCAAATCCCTGGTGGACGCCTGCCACCGGCAGGGAATCGCAGTCATCCTCGATGTAGTCTACAACCATCTCGGCCCGGAGGGCAATTATCTCCATGCCTTTGGCCCCTATTTCACCGACCGGTATCGGACGCCATGGGGAGATGCGGTCAACTTCGACGGTCCCGGGAGTGACGGGGTCCGGGAGTACATTGTCGGCAACGCCCTGTTCTGGATCGAAGAGTATCATATCGACGCCCTGCGCCTCGATGCGGTACACGGCATTTTTGATTTCAGCGCCCGCCACATCCTGGATGAATTGGGGGAAGCGGTCCATCAGCTTGGAGCGACCCTGGGCCGCAAGACCTACGTCATCGCCGAGAGCGACCTGAACGACTCCCGACTGATCCGTCCCCGCAGAGAAGGGGGCTATGGGCTCGACGCCCAGTGGAACGACGATTTCCATCACGCCCTCCACACCCTGCTCACCGAAGAAGAACAGGGCTACTACCAGGACTTCGGGGAATTCGAGCAACTCTGTACCGCCTTTCGTGAGGGCTTCGTTTATACAGGCCAATTCTCTTCGTATCGACAACGGCGACATGGTAATGACGCCAGCGATATCAGCCCCTCGCGCTTTGTGGTCTGTTCCCAGAACCATGATCAGGTGGGCAACCGCAAGGATGGTGACCGCCTTGCTGAATACCTTGATCTGGAACGGCTCAAGCTTGCCGCCGGGACAGTGCTGTTCTCCCCCTTTCTGCCGCTTCTCTTCATGGGCGAGGAGTACGGCGAGACTGCACCGTTTCACTATTTCGTAAGCCACAGCGATACCGCGCTCATCCAGGCAGTGCGCTGTGGCCGCAAGGAGGAGTTCGCCGCCTTCAACTGGGAAGGCGAGGTGGTCGATCCCCAGAAGGAAGCCACTTTCCAGGGGAGCCGCATCAATACCGGCCTTCGCCTACATGGCCGCCATGGACTGCTCTACGGTTTCCACCGCCGGCTTATTGCCCTCCGCCAAAAGCACCGGAGCCTGGGTGTAGTCAGTCGTCAGGACTGCAGCGTGACCCGGACAAAGGAGTGGCCTCTGCTGCTGCTGACCCGGGAAGTCGGTCCTTGCCGATCACTCTGCATCCTCAATTTCGGGACCGTACCCCTGGCCGTAGATCTTCCCTGGCCGGGTGGATGGGATCTGCTCCTCGACTCCTCGGGGAGCGAATGGGGTGGTCCAGGCACTCTCCTGCCGGGAAGGACCCGGCAGGAAGAAGGAGCACTCTGTACCAGCAATCCTCTGAGTGTGGTCGTGTTCCTGGCCGCAGACAAGAAATGGCTGCAGGCAAATCAAACGGAACTCCGCTAAATGAACATGGCCCACTCTCTTGTCTCCACCCTCGTCATTGCCCTCTGCCTGGGGATCACCGCCCAAGTGGTCGCCGACCGGATAAAACTGCCTGCCATCCTGCCCCTGCTCATATTCGGCATGGTCGCCGGTCCTGAGATACTTGGCCTCTTCTCACCAGGTTCCCTGGGCAGTGAACTTGAGGTCGTTGTCCATCTCGGGGTGGCCGTCATTCTTTTTGAAGGGGGGCTCAGCCTGGATCTCAGGCAGCTGAGGCAGGTAGGAGCTGCGGTGCGGAATCTGCTCACCATCGGCGTACTGGTCACCGGTGTCGGTGCAACCATACTTGCCATGGGGCTTATCAACATGCCTCTTCCCTGCGCCGCCCTTTTCGGTGCACTCACCACGGTGACCGGCCCGACAGTGATCACCCCCTTGCTGCGACACCTGATAGCACCGCGTCAGGTCAAGACCGTTCTCATCTCCGAAGGACTCATCATCGATCCCATTGGGGCGGTGCTTGCTTATATTGTCCTGCAGGGGATCGAACTGGCTGGATTTCCCCTGCAGGAAATGACCCTTGTGGTCATAAAACTCCTTGCCACCGGTGGAATATTGGGATTTGTGGCCGGCAGGTTTGTAGGCTACCTGCTCCGTTCCCGTATGCTGAATGTCGATCTGTCCAATATCGTTGTCCTTGGCATCCTCCTTTTCTGCTATCTCTTCTCCGAACATGAAGCCCGCCATTCGGGCATCCTTGCCGCCATCGTCATGGGGATCACCCTCTCAGGAAGTCAAATCCCGGACATGGACTCCCTGAAAAACTTCAAAGGACAGATCTCAACCCTGATTATCTCCTTTCTATTCATCCTGCTCGCCGGCCAGCTGGACATCACCTCAATATGGCAGCTCGGCTGGCGAGGGCTGCTCGTGACCGCCGGGCTTATCTTTCTGGCCCGGCCGCTCTCCATCCTGCTCTGCACCCGTTCCCGGGACTTCAGCCTTGCAGACCGTGTCCTCCTGATGATGACTGCACCCCGCGGCATCGTCGCCGCAGCCATGGCCTCCCTTGCTGCCTCGCAGTTACGTGAGGCTGCCTTTCCAGGGGGAAACGTCGTGGAAGGCCTGGTCTATCTCACCATCCTGGTCACCTGCGTCTGGGCGACGATCATGGCCATGATCCTTCCCCGAATCCTCGGCTACACCAAAGACCCTGCCCGGAAACGTCTGGTACTTATTGGCGCCAACGCCCTGACCGAGGCCCTCGCCCTTCAGACCAAGCCCCACGGAGGTACCATTGTGGTGATCGACTCCGCCTCCTTGCGGCTGGAACGATTCCTGGACCTAGGAGTCCAGACAGTCCGCGGGGATGCCAGGAATACGGCCACCTATGAACAGGCTGGTGTGGAGCGGGATACAACGATCATCGCCGCGACGACCAGCGATGAGCTGAACCTGCTGGTGGCCGAGCTCGCCAGAAGAGACCTGGGAGTTGAGCACCCCGTTGTAGTTCTACAACGCCCCCCGAAGGAGTTCGGACGTAGGTCCCGGGCCTGGATGGATCTCCTGGGCGGGCAAGGATTGTATCTGGAGAGGTGGCTTCGGCTGCTTGACGAAAAAAAGGCTTCCCTTTTGCTCCTGCCTGTTCAGCAGGGATTTCCAGCAGCCAGGCTTTGCGAACTTGAGCAGGAACATCCTGATTCGATCGTCATCCTCGCCGCTTGGCTTGACCAGCGCCCCTGTTTCCGGATCGATCACCGCATGCTCAATACCTATAAAGCGGTCACCGTGCTTGTTGCTGAAGGGCCAGTACTCACAGAATTCCGGGAGATACTGGCAGCAGTAGATGAAAAGTCGCAACCAATGGACACAGACATATCGGAGGTCAGGGAAACTAGGTGTGGGTAATGAACTTTGAGGGTAATACCTAATGGGGATCAGAAGAACTCTTACCTGGGGCTGGTAAAAATGAAAAACATTCCCAATTGTGCTCAGTATTCTCCGCGTATCCCCGCTGCCACCTATCGGCTGCAGTTCCATGCAGGCTTCGGCTTTATGGAGGCGACCGCCATCCTGCCCTTTCTGCGGGACCTGGGGGTGACGGACATCTATGCCTCCCCTTACCTCAAGGCCCGCCCGGGCAGCACCCATGGGTACGACATCGTGGCCCACGATGGCCTGAACCCGGAAGTCGGATCAGAAGAAGAATATGAGGCCTTCACCCAACGATTGCGCGACCTCGACATGGGTCAGATTCTTGATATCGTGCCGAACCATATGTGTGTGGAGAGCAAGGAAAACCTCTGGTGGCAGGATCTCCTTGAAAACGGCCCCAGCTCGCTTCACGCTCACACCTTTGATATCGACTGGAATCCCGTAAAGAAAGAGCTGAAAGACAAGGTGCTCATCCCGGTCCTGGGGGATCAGTATGGCAATGTCCTCGAGAACGGCGAACTGGTCCTCGTCTATGGGACCGGCGCATTCACCCTCCAATATCATGAACACAGCTTCCCTATTATCCCCAAGACCTATGGGCAGATCCTCGGCCACCGCATGGAGGCTCTTGAGCAGGAAGTAGGCAGCGACAGTCTCCCCTACCAGGAATTGCTGAGCATCATGACTGCACTCCAGCATCTGCCCCTGTATACGGAAACCGATCCGGAACTGGTGGTGGAGCGCTACCGGGAAAAGGAGGTGATCAAACGCCGGCTCGCGCTGCTCTACAGCGATTGCCCTGCCCTGTCCGCCTTCATCGACGAGAACACCCGTCTCTTCAATGGGAGGCCGGGTGTACCTGAGAGCTTTGACCTGCTCGACCGTCTCCTGGCCGAACAGGTCTACCGTATCTCCTACTGGCGGGTCGCCACGGAGGAGATCAACTACCGGCGCTTCTTTGACATCAACGCGCTGGGCGCCATCCGGGTCGAGAATGAGGAGGTCTTCGCCGAGACGCACCGTTTCATCCTCGGCTTGGTGAGTGAAGGCAAGGTGACCGGCCTGCGGGTGGATCACGTCGACGGCCTCTACGATCCTGCCGCCTACCTACATCATCTCCAGAGCCAGTGCCTGCGCGTCCGGCTCGAGCAGCCTCAGCCAGAGATCCAATCTGAGGAACAGTCAAAACTTCCTACCGATACCGACTCTCCGGCCTGGCCGCCATTCTATATTGTCGGGGA
Source organism: Pseudomonadota bacterium (assembly GCA_018821985.1). Lineage (GTDB taxonomy): Bacteria > Desulfobacterota > Desulfobulbia > Desulfobulbales > Desulfocapsaceae > UBA2270. The sequence goes on along the minus strand of JAHJKP010000002.1, from coordinate 32,087 downwards.
AAAGATCCTCATGCAGGACGAGCGGCTGCCCCGGGACTGGCCCATGCATGGCGCCACGGGATATGCCTTTCTCAACAGCATGAATGGTCTCTTCGTGGACAGCCTCAACGGTCGGAAATTTGAGACCATTTATGGCCGTTTCATCCGCAACCACAGGAACTTCTTCGAGGTGGCCACCGAGTCGAAACGGCTTGTCATGCAGATCTCCATGTCCAGCGAGATCAACACCCTCAGCCACTTTCTCAACACCATCTCCGAGCGAAACCGTCACACCCGTGACTTCACCCTGAACAGCCTTACCAAGGCACTGGTGGAGGTAATCGCCTTCTTCCCAGTCTACCGGACCTATATCGGCGACGGCAAGATTACAGAGGACGATCGCCAGAAAATCGAACAGGCAGTGGCCAAGGCCAGACGCCGCAATCCGGCCATCGGCTCCTCCATATTCGACTTTCTGCATGAGGTCCTGCTCTTGCGCTGCCCCACAGGTTCAGACGAGGAGGACCTGCAGCTGCGTCTAGATTTTGTCATGCGCTTTCAGCAGCTCACCGGCCCGGTAATGGCCAAAGGCGTTGAGGATACGGCCTGTTATATCTATAACCGCCTCGTCTCCTTAAATGAAGTGGGCGGCGCACCTGACCGTTTTGGTCATTCCCTTGACGCCTTCCACCGGCAGAACAGGGAACGTCTCGAAAGCTATCCCCATGCCATGATCACCACCTCCACCCATGACACCAAACGAAGTGAGGATGTACGCGGGCGCATCAATGTACTCTCGGAGATTCCCGATCTCTGGCGTAAGGCGCTCACCACCTGGAGTCATCTCAATCGAAAAGTCCGGAAAGAGATTAACGGCCAGCATGCACCCGCCCGCAACGAGGAATATCTCCTCTACCAGACCCTGATCGGCGTCTGGCCCCATGAACCCGGCCAGGGACAGAAAACCAGCGAACTCAGGCAACGCATCAAGGATTACATGCGCAAGGCCCTGCGCGAGGCGAAAGTCCACAGCAGTTGGATGAACCCCGACACCGCCCACGAGGAGGCAGTGGACAGCTTCATCGACGCCATCCTTGGCGACGGTGACACCCCATTTATCCGCTCCTTCCGAGGACTGGCCGGATATGTGAGCCGCCTAGGCATGTTCAATTCCCTTTCCCAGACGCTGCTCAAAATCACTTCTCCGGGGATAGCCGATTTCTACCAGGGCTGCGAAATCTGGGACTTGAGCCTTGTGGACCCGGACAACCGGAGGCCAGTGGATTTTGCCAGAAGAGTAGAAATCCTGCGAGAAATACGGGCAAGGGAAGAGCAGCTGGGGCTCTCCGCTCTCTGTGCGGACCTTCTCGAGCGCATGGAAGACGGCGCCATCAAGCTGTTCCTGACCTGGAAGGCCCTTACCTTCCGGCGCGACAACAGGAAGATCTTCGAGCAGGGCTCCTACGCCCCGCTGTCTGTGAGAGGCGAGCAGGCGGAATCAGTGGTCGCCTTTACACGGACAATCGAAGGAAAAAAGATGCTCGTGATCGTGCCGCGATTCCTGTCACGCCTGATGGGGGAGGATGTTTCCTTTCCCCTGGGCAGGACAGCCTGGGGAGATACCGGCATCGAACTCCCGGAGGGAGATGCCGGTATCTCCTACCGCAACATCTTTACCGGCGAGTCCCATACAGGAGACAGGAACACAGACCTCACCCTTTTCCTGGGAGAGATTTTAAATCACTTCCCCGTGGCCCTGCTGGAGGGGAGCAATCAAGGAGAATATCCTTGACATAATCTACCAATTTGCTATATTGGCACAATGCATCGCGGGGTGGAGCAGTCTGGTAGCTCGTCGGGCTCATAACCCGAAGGTCGTTGGTTCGAATCCAGCCCCCGCTACCAATAAATTCAAGGGGTTAAGCAAAATTTGCTTAACCCCTTTTTTATTCCGTTACATGCCGGTGACATGCGGCACGGAAAAAAATTTTTATTGCTCAACAAAATACCACCTCCCTCCACCCTCAATTCTATAATTATATTCTCCCCTTTTGTTTTCAAAGTTCCTGCCTGAATAAAAAATAAAAAAAACTTTTTGCGTTTGCTTTCCTCAATATTTTGAGTTACAAGAAGTTATAATAATTCAAAAAATCTTTATATTTCAATATGTTAATTCGCATTTAACTTATATCTACCGATTTTGAATTATACACTGTTGCCTCAAGGGTGATTCAAAAGATACCGAGATAGATGGCCGAGAGAAAGGCTCCGACATAGCGGATCCAAGAAAACATTCAATATGCCTCTGCCTAAGAGTTGTTCAGGAATGAACAGGAATAGCAATTTGAATAAAAACATAAATTACGAACAAATTGTTGAGTTACAAATAGTTACCATCCATTCGTGAACAAAACAAAACAGTTCAAAACCAAGTTTTTTATTGGGATTTTTATCGAAGTTTTTGCGTGTGCAAGGTGCCAATTTTGGCCGACCACCTCACTTCAACCCCAAAGGGATTGGCAGACCTAAGTTATAAGCCCTTTCATTTCGAGGACCAGTACTTTCCTTGAATGATCGAATTGATGAAAGTTATTTCTGACCTTTAGTCGAAGCTGACCAGGGTATATGCCCCCGAGTCAGGCGTCTTGGCAAGATGCTAACTGAATCCCAAACCAAGTACCTTTGCATTGAGAGCCATATGGAACCCCGGAACTCAAGCATAGAGCAGTAAAATTGATGGGGCTCTCATCGAAGGATCTGCACCCTTCGGCGCATTTTGTGCTGGCGCAAAAAAAAAGCATGTCATCTCATCAGCACGTTGGGCTGGAAACGGCTATTGGAGTTCAGAGGTTGAGGAATAGATATGACGCATCGCTGGCCGCGTTCTCTACATTCGCAGGTTGAGGCTGTATTACAGGGCATCCGTTCGTTTCGTCAGACGAAAACAGACAATGGCGGCATCCACTCTTTTGGAAGTTGGAAGGTTTATAAGTATGAGGCCCACCATTTTGTTCAATACATGCAGAAAAAAGGACGGGAGAGTCTGCAGGATTCAGCAGCGGTCGCAGAAGACATGGCCGAATATCTGACAGAAAAACTTGATTACTATGTCGTTAATAAAAGGTCACGGCAGACCATGGAGACCGTTCTTTCCGCACTGGGCAAGCTGGAATATGCCATCAATTTCTATGTCGGACGCCATAACCTTAATGTGGCCCCATTGGAAACAGAAAAGTTGCGCATGGGATTTTACACACAAAGCAAGGCCCGACTGCCCAAATCAAGCAAGGTATTTGGTAACAGGGCCTACCCCGATCCTGTGCGGTTGATCGAGAAAATTTCCAACCCGACATTCCAACTGCAAGCTTCACTCCAATACGAAGGCGGCCTGCGAACTGAAGGTGTTGGTGCGCCCAGTAATCAGCGTCTCAAAAATCCTCTCACCATAAAAGGGCTTCGCGGCACTGGAAAGGATCCTGTTACTGGAAAGTTGGTTGGTGTCGTGGCCTCTATAGAAAAAGGCGGGAAAGAAACAGATCATTTCGTTTCTTTGGAAACATATTACCGCCTGAAGAGCTACATCATGGCCCATAGCCAACTGGAAAGCGAATATCATGCCTATGTTGAGGCCATCAATAAAGCCGCTCGGGAAACTGGGCAATATGCTCGTGGTCGTGGCAGTCATGGCCTCAAACATAACTTTGCCCAAGAACGGTATCTTGAGTGTGTCAGTCATGGATTATCCCATGAGAAGGCTTTACAGCAAACATCTCTTGAAACATCGCATTTTCGGATGCGGGAAACCTTAACCTATACCTGTGGATAAGAAGACCATGGAAGATGTGTTCAATCCAGTCACTGGACTGACTTTAACAGAGAGAAATCGCCTGTTTTCATGGATTGCTTCTCTTCCTGAAGAACAACGAGTAGCGATTTTTCAGACTGGGTACAAAAAAACATTCCAGCTCCAGAAAGAACGGCCCGACTTACCAGGCCGATTAAGCAGATATTGTGCATTTGTCTTGGCTGCTCGCAGATCTGGCTGGGACACCATTAAAGGAAAGGGATATCGTGTTGCCCAGAAAGAACAGTATGAAGACTTTACCCACCTGCGTCAAGCTAAGGTAGCGGGACTACTCAAGCGAGGCCGCAATCCCATATTAAAACACAAGGTACTCGCCTATTGGGGAGAGATTAGAGAATTAAAGATAGCAGGGACTGGCTTTCGTCCTATTGCTGAGTACTTGTTCCAATCCCGTAAACTCAAGGTGTCCCCTTCATATTTGATGAAATTATGGCACGAGGTGGAAGAAGAGAATGCTTGATTTTGAATTAGATGGCATCAGGATTAAGATCAGTGGCGAAATGGAGTATTTCGAATACAAAGATGCGCGAAGTCAAGTTCGGACACGATTTGAGAGGAAGGTAAACATTCGTGTTCAATTTTGGGATTGTATCATCTTGGGGAATCTTCAAAACTTTTCTTTGATCAAATCTTCCCTGCTCTATTTTATGCAAGGATACTGGAAACGATCAGGAAAAGAAGCCAGCAAGATTGACCTTGCAACGGAAATATACCGACACCATCCCCATGGTGATGCCCAAACCCTTCATTTTGCGGCCCGCCAAAAAAACAAGAAGAATTTTCTTCACATTTTCCTGGAGAGCAATGAATCGATTGTAAACGAAGTGTACCTCGATGGCCAAAAGGTACTCATGTTGGATATCGCTATCGGTAAGGCCCTCTATTTTTTAACGCCGTAGACTACTCGGCAAGGGAGGGACTTTTATGCCTACTGATAGTTTTACGCAGATCGAGGGGTTGAGGTCCGATTTTCATGCAAAAATCTGCGAAGCATTTTCCAATGGGATGAGCGTGATTGAAATATCCAACCTTTTCGGCTACACGAAGATTAATTTTGTCCACGGAGTATTGCGGGACGCCAAGTTGATCCGGCCAATGTCCAAGAAAGGACCCCAGCGTTCACACGATATCGATGCTCGCCTGCAACAGGGGCTTGATAAAAGGGGATATTCATTTGCTCGTTGGTGTGTGGGGTGGGGATTTGATCCGGTTGAAGCAGCTCTTACGCTCAAAGAGAAGCCTGCGGATGGAGTGAGTTCCGCTCTTGATGCCGTGAGGCGTGATCTTCCTGAAATCTACTTTGAAATATTCGAAGGGAGACCCCCGGTCCAAAAAACATGGCAGGAGAAAAAAGTTTATCCCAGGCTCTCTTTGAATATTGCCTGGGATGAAGTTCTCAGAGGCTATGTTGCCAGTGTTCCTGAAACCCCAGGTGTTGAAGCAATAGGATACAATTGGGCTGATGCCCTCGAAAAAATGGAATCAGTACAACGGTTAATGAGAAACATTAGCCTGTTGGATAGTGTTCTCCAAAACTGTGGGACATCTGAAGATGGAAAGTAGTTGAGAAGACCATATTGATTCTCCTCAACATAGCCCACTTCATGTTGCTGAGTGGTGTGCAAGAAAAAATATTCTGCATTTACCTGAAGCAGTTTAGGCCTGACCTGACAAAAACCACCTACAATCTGGTAACTGTCAGATCAAGTCTTAACCACTTCATGTTATTCAACATCCGACACACTACCAAAAACCCTATTTGCGCAGCCCCAGATGAACGCGGATGGCGTCTTCCACCAAACGCATATCTGCTTTGGACACAACACCAAGCTGACTTTTCAGGCGGATTTTATCGGCAGCCATGATCTGATCTGCCATGGCCTTGGCCTGTTTTCCATCCACGGTCACCAATGCCTCACCGGGATATTGACGGGCCACACTGCTGGTCAGTGGCACGATAACCACCCGGGCAAGATTGCGGTTGGCTGCGTCGTTGCTGATGATAATACCGGGCCTGGTCTTACGGATCTCCGTCCCCACGGCCGGATCAAACTCCACCCACCACACCTCACCGCGTTTCATTAACCATATCCTTTGCCAGAGCGTCACACCATTCTTTTGCCTCGGTCTCCCGCTCCTGGTCGGCAGCCATAGCCTGATAACCAGCATCCAACGAACTGTCCAGGACATGCGGACGAAGCAGATCCTCGATAAACTGGCTCATACGTCGCCGGCCAATGGTCCGATACAACCCCTCATACACCGCTTCATCAAGCGAGATCGTCATTTTCTTATGCATAAAAATGCCTCCATTTTTTACGTATTACGTATTACTAATATAATAGCGCACAGAGACCAGGAAGACAAGGGATAACACGAACCTTGTTCGTTAGCCGTTATAGTGCAACGGTTTGATAACAAGACCATTTGGGCAAAGTAAGCGAAAATCTTCCTCAACTTCTGCGTCGTTTGTGGCGATAGCTCCAGCCAACGAAGCAGCGAGGATGTAATCAACATCTAGCATAGAGTGTTCTGCATTCCGTAGTACTCGTGGAGTGGGCGCATCTGGAATACGACATTGATATCTGCCAAAAATGCGTAGAGCAGCAAGCATTTGGCTTTGTACCCAGCGAAACCAAGCCCATTGTGGGCCAAGTAGTTCTGGTTCGAGAGCTTCATGCTCAGGGGCTTCAGCATGAAGCTTTGCATAGATATTGCGAACGCGGGTGAAATCCGTTGCTAACGACAGCCTGGCGTTGGCAACAGCAGCAGGAAAATCTCTGAACTCAATGCCGATAAGTTCCGGGAAGTACAGATGTATCACCTGGCATCTCTCAAGAAATGATTTCGTGTCAGCTTCAACATGTGTTTTCATTTCTTCAAGATCGGCCAAAACTTGACCTTCTGGAACAAACGTTCCGTTACAAAGCTTTGCGTTGAAAATATATGTGCCTTCAATGCGGCGATCATCCAACGGAAGGCATGGTTTACGCGTTTCAAACTCAAAGCGTAAAAGTGTGCCAATGTTTGGAATAAGAGAGAAGGAAGCGGGTTGATCAGGCACCTTTGAGAAACAACGAACCTGACTCTTTGCACCTGTGGTCATGAGTTCGAAAAACAAGGACTCAATAATCAACGCCTTGTGGTTTGTGAACACATCGAGAACCTGAGTGCCAGGAGCACCATCGAGAAAACTTTTGTCGACAACAATTTCGCGCATGATAGAAAACGGCTAACGACGAAATCAGGCGCGGGCCTGAAAACTCACCGCGTCAGCGCCCCCGCGCTTTTTCCCGTCGCCTGAATTGATTTGTTATCGCTTGTTTCTTTTGCGTCTTCATTCTCTTTGGCTGGTTCCAGCTTTACTTTTTCAGTTGCATTTTTGAGAACAGTTTCTTTTTTTACGATATTTTTTTCTGTTACGATAAGATCGCTCGATGAATTAATGCTATGTTTTGTGTCGGCTGGAATTTTTATGAAAAATATTGAGATGACAAGAGCCAATAACAAAAGGAGAAAACCATTTCTGAGACATTGATAAGCCGCTTCATTTCGCTGATGTCTAACAATATTTATTTCTTCTTGCAGAAATAATACACTAGCAAAATGACCTATCTCCTTTTTCTCAGCACATATTTCGTGCATTGTTCCATAGCCGTACCTTGGGAGTGTCTTCAAGGCCCCCAGAGATATGATGCCTGCTATCAGCATAAACACAGAAGCAATGCCACACAAAATGATGATAGTTGAGTTGATATTGTTATCAGGTAATAGTTTTGCTAGAGTACCGCTCGTTGTTGATAATATTGTAAGGCTAACACTAAGCCCCAAAGTAAATTTTGTTGTCTTTTCGTCAATTTTTGTAGCTCTGTCATGCTCTTCAGTCAAACGTTGCTTCAACTTCTCAAGAGGCAGCGTGCTATATTCTTTAACTTTCTGCTCTGGTGCGCCTTTCGTTTGAATTTGATGAATTTTTTTCCATTTATTTCTTGCAAAGATTACAAAAGGGAAAATTTCCTCAAATATAAGAAGTAGGTTTGTCATGACTCCCCAGTTAACCATTCGGTGATACAAGTGTCGATCCTACGCTCAGGTGTGACAATCCACCCCCATTCACCCGTCGGATTTATTTCAATGAAAATGTACTTACCATTGCTTTCTATTAAGTCAATTGCTCCAAAACTGAGTCCCAATTCTTTGACAAGGCACTGGCAAGAAGATTTCACCTCATGAGGGAGCAGTATGTCAGTGTATTCAACTTTATCTCGACTTATAATGCGCCAATCTTCGTCAATACTTTTGCCATTACTTGTGATCTTAACAGCAAATAAATTGTCACCTACAACAGTTACCCTTATATCTGTCTTTGGAAAAAGATATTCTTGAACAGTCATTGGAACCTCATAAACTTCTTCATCGCGTAATCTATGGGGTTGCGTAACAGTTGAATATGTAAAAAGACTGTCATTCCCTTCTCTTAGCAAGACAGTATCAAGTGATTTAATTATGACTTCGCCACTAAAAGATTGAAATTCTATTGCATTATTCCCAATTTTTGTTTTGGGGATATTGAACCCTAACTCATGGGCTTGCATGAGCTGGTATGCTTTGGTTTCAGCCAAATAGGTTGATTCTGGCCAGTTCATCCATCTCGCATTTTTAAATATGCTTAGACTTCTCAGGAACGCCATCCATTGACTGCGTATCAATTGTTCTTTTAACGAAAGTGATTCGCCTGGTGTATTTCGTAAAAATACGGGCTGACGATAAAAGACTGAAAGAACACTGTCAGAGACGGTAAAAGATCCACTAGGCCCTTCAACTCTCATAAGAACATCTTCTGGAATTAAAGTTACTCTATATTTCGTAAAACTTTCTTTATTGAGCCTTAAATAGTTTACTCCGGCTTTCTCAAGAGCTTGAGTTACAAGATCAGTTGAAAAATCGTAAATACTCGAAATGATGAGAATATCTACTATCATTCTCCTTTTTGATCCTCGCCAGTCTCTTGATCGCATTTTTTTGAAACCATAGCGCCATACTTTGAACCTTGTGTTACCAACTCTTTACCGTCTTTAACCCAATACCCTTTTTTGTGATCAAAAGTTGCCCCAACGGGCATGTCTGGCGTACTTGAGAATGGTTTTCTTTTTGCGTGTTGTAATAAGACATGATCAGCCATAGTAACCTCCTTTTATTGTGGGGTGATAACGTAGTGTTCAGCGAGAGCCGCGCAGTTAGAGGCTTCCGCTGAAACATTTTGTTGGGCTATTCTATTTTATTTGAAAAGCACTTAGTTCTTTCAGTGATGTTTTAAGTGATGTTGATTTTGGAGCCCGTTTTTGTAAAAAAGCCGCTATTGTTTCAAAACAAGAATCTATGTCTTCAAGCTCTTTGTCTGAAAAAGTTATTGTTGAAATATCATAACTTAAAAAATATTCATTCCTCTTTGATGTTTCCTTGCTCCATTTTTCTTTTATCTCATCATTTACGTCTTTTTGTTTTCTACCTTTAATTCCTTTGACTGCCATGTGAGTTGAGTGAGGACTCAACTCAAAGCCAATAAATTCCATTACATGAGAATTCAAAACTGAAAAATCTAATCGGTATTTGTGATTTTTTTCTAAACCAGCATATCGAAGTTCTGGAATTAAAAATGGCTCATCATGTGGATTCGAAGATTTCTCTAAGTATTCCAAATACAAGTCGACTATTTGCTTTTCATATTGACTTTTTGAAAGTCTTTTCAAGACACTTTTATAGAAAACGACAAACTCTTTAATGTCATGAAAGTGGATAGGATTTTTGTTATCAGGATCAATTAGCCCAGTTGAAAGAATATGGCCAATAGTCCAATACTGATAATCAGCTCTTCTTATTTCACTAACATCATTAGTCCATTCGCCTTTTCTATACGCTGGTGCAATTATTAAACCCCAAGGCATTTGGTTTTCACCGAACCACAATTTCCAATGTATATAACTCGGTTTTTCTCTTGTTCTTTCTTTGATATTTCTGAAGAAATTTCTTTTAAGAAAGCATAAGAAATATTTATTAACTATGGGGTCTTGTACTAACTTTAAGATTTTGTGTGATGTTGAGTTCTGGTAAATGTTGCCGTTATATTTTACACGCTGTTCATCTTCGATTTCTTTTACTCTTGAGAGTAAACCTTGAATCCATTTACTAATGAAATCATCAGGGGAAGGGAACTGTGAACGAATGCTATCAACGTAATGGTTGTTTTTCCCGCCAAGATACCCATGTAATGATTGGATAGATACTTTTTTCTCTGCGATAAGGCTTGCTCTTTGTAAAGTGGAACTTTCTAGTTCCTTTAACTCCTCGGTTAAAGATTCTTCAAGTTCCTTAAGTGTATCTTTATCTATTCTTTGCATTTAGTATATTTTACTGCCCAACGTCTTGATCAGCGGTGGCGCCAATGAACTTGCCGCGTCAGCGCCGCATACGATCACGCCATCCGCTGAATTAAATTGTTGTACGGCTTTTCTTTAGTTATTTATTCCTCGGAGCCTTCAAACTTTGCTACATAGTCCTTTGTTACAATTCCTTTTCCTGTTCCAACCATACATGGTTGAACCCACGTCCAATTCCCTGGTGTGTATTGACGTGGATGTCCTCTTCTAAGATGAACTCGAGGTGAGGATTTAGTACCATTACTTTTGGAGTTGTTATTGGAAGTGCCTGGTATTGCGAGTTCTAATGACCAGTGTGAGAACAGCGGTAGTTTTCCTCTTTTCCTTCTAGATTTTTGTAATTTTGGCTCTGGTTTATGCTCAACCCTTTTTACATTTTTGCAGTTCAAAGCCGATAAAAATGTTGAGAGAACTATTTTGTGTTGCTTTAGTTCCTCACCAACTACATCAACAGGTGGAAATAAACCGAAATTTTCCCACGAAGATAGAGAGTCTAATATTATAACTCCCCGTATACACCATTGCTTGTGTTTGCGCCGGAAAGAGGTGATCTGAACTTCGTCTCGAACAACCACTAACATACCAAGAATTATTTGAGTTCCATCAGTATGAGTAAAATTGAATTCAAACCAGCATGTTGGGAATGGTTCTTTCACCATTTCATAAACAGGGGCAATATTGGGCATTTCGTCAACTTCACCCATGTCGAAGCAGATTGCCTGCGATGCAACGTTTTTGAATTTCCTAGTTATTTCATCAAACTCTTCATCGTTGATTGGCTCTATACACAAAATCTTATTCTGATCTATAGATTCTATTAAATCGTGTAGATGACAAACCATGAATATCCTTGTTTATGCCTCTATGCTTTTTTGAGTACAACGCTGCTGTTGAGTAAACTCGAACGCCTTGATAGGTGTAGCCATAGGCGGAACCTGTCAGGGTGTTCGAGTTTACTCAACAGCAGCGATAAGCTCGTCCGCGTCAGCGGGCGAGCTTATCGACCAAGGTCACTTGCGCCGCCAACACGCTTGCCGCGTCAGCGCCGCAGACGTTCTCGGCGTCAAGTGAACCGCCTGGTTCGGCTCATTTCGTTTTATTGACTTGAGGTACGAAATATTGGCCAAGTATTGATTTAGTGTCCGTGTCATTTGAATGGCACAATCTGCCTGTTTTCCCATAATTTGCCCTGAGATTGAACCTAAACGCGTGTTTTAATCAAATATTATAAAGTAACTACCTGTTTTTTAACCTTTTTATAATAATTTTGCTGGAAGGAAAACTTTTGATGTTTCTCCAAAAACCAGCTGAAAGTTTTTATTGTCGTTTTTGGAAAGATAGCCTTCTCCAGAGGGAATTGCCCCATTAGAACTGTAAGAAAACTTATTGATGGAGTTAACAATTTTTTGAAGTTTTTTGTCCCAAGCCCTGTCTTTATTTTTATCAATAAAATAGTCACCATGTAGCACCACATAAGTTGCCGCATCATGGAGCACTGCAAGGCGATACATATGTTCAAGGACAGGGCGCATTTTATCTAAGTTTTTATCTTTTATTAAATTTCTTATTAATGCTCTGCATTTTTTCAATTCTTCCCTCAGAGCATTTAAAGGAAGTAATTGCAGATTGGTATAGTCAAAACTTTGGTCAAAATCGATATCGCCAAGCCAGCGTTTTGCTTTACTTATAAGTTCTTGAGTTTGCCCTGATTTGTTTTGAATTGAGTTCAATAAAAGGAGAGCACGATTTAGATCACGAACCTGTTGTCTTTCCACCAAAATGGAACCAAGTGCTATTTTTGCTTTCTCAAAGTCAGGATCAATCCCCAAAGCTCTTTCCAACAATGATATGCCACGCCTCAGTGGGATTGTTTTGTCATCCTTTTTTCTGCGATACCATATGGCAAAAAGGCCCCACCCGTTGCCTGCTTGTGTATAAAGATGAGGACTTGAAAATTTTTGAGCCTGGACTTCTAAATAACCAAGATCTTCTTCCATCTTTTTTTCCCACTTAGGCCAATCATCCGACAAGGAATTAGTGGCATAGACACCAAGTCCTGACAATGCATTTTCTGCATACTTTCTAATGTCAGATTCATTTGTAGGCCGCTCACACTCTTTTGAACCAAAAAGGGAAGAAACGAATTTTATCATAAGATTTTACTTCATAAATCTGTTGTTAAGTTTTGCAGCCACATTCTGTTGTTTGGCAAGACTGTTAAACGATACAATGTTGGAGACTGATGATACGTCATCATCAATTTCGTTCTCCCTGTTTTGGCGGTAAATACCGATAACCAGATCCCAGATTTGGATTGTCATTTTTATAAAACGGTTGAGTTCACTGATAGTCAACTTCCGCACTACCTCATAGTTATTATCATCCAGGTTCCTTCCAAAGTGCCGAATAGCTCCATAATATTTCAAAAAATCTCCAAACGTGCTGTTCAATAGGCGCTTCGTTGTACGATCCACACTCGTTCGGTTCAGAATATTGGACAGCAACTCGCCTGGCTGATCTATCTTCTCCTTGTCATGAGAAGGGCAGTTCTGTCCCATCAATTGCGACAAGGAAAGCCCTAGACAGCTTACGATGAACGTAAGGCGTTCGCGCAGATGGTTAACGCTGTCAAGACCGGTATCGGTGACACCATCAAGGAGTTCGTTCCACGCATCAGCGGCCTTCTTAAGCGAGTAAAGCTGAAGATTTGTGTACTCAAGATCACCGGATGAATCCAAGTGGCAGAAATAGTTCATTCTCACCTTCTTGATACGCCGAACGCCCCGGATGAGTAGCGCTTTGTTTGCGTCTACCTCAATCCATTTGATGTCCCGGAGTTTGATTTACCTTGATATTAGATCGTAGCAAAAGCGCTACTCATCCGGGGCGATGTCCCGCGAAGCGGGGACATCAGTGTATTAGGCAGAATGAGCCAATATTGTGCTATGCGGATTCTGTCTAGTATTTTTCTTTAATATTGAGCCGTCCGTGTTTTCCCAACATATTCAGGATCAACCTTCTTAACCCGTTAATCAAACACTGACTTTTATATTTTTCCAAATTCTCCTTTCGTCATAAAAACGAACGTTGATTCATTCAATCACATGTAAAATATTTATAATAGGAATTTTGGGGAAAGAATTAAAAAGATGCCAGTGGCAAGGTCAAGCAATGGTAGGTAAACAGAAAGAAGAGCTTCTTCCTGATTATACGTAACGGCACAGTAAGGTTTAACCCGAGGACAGTTGGATAAAATCAGATATTCGATGTGGCAATATTAACGCAAAAATCACCGGGTTATTTGCTGCATTTTATTGCTGGAATTCGGTCAAGTGTCCCCGGAATTTTCCTCAGGGCGCAACGAGGCTCTCCCCCTCGATTCGACACCCTCCGTTTTTTTTCATGAGTTCTATACCCTCCTCGAAGGACGACCGCACTTTGTTACCGAGCCGCGTGATGCCGAACACGCTGGCAGTCTCTCGCGTAAGGTCATTCTGGTCCATACTGATGTGTAGAGTTAGGACCAGGGCCGCCGCGTTGGCTATCTCTTCCGGGCAAATTTCCTCCGCCCTGCGTGCTTTTGGATCTCTCTCTCCTGGGATGCGGAAACCTTCGTAAGGCTTCTCTGACAACTCTTTGATCCAGATAAACTCTCGTTTTCCCGAGCGACGCACCTCAAAACCGTTCTGCTTCACCGCGTTCCGTACTGTCTCGCGAATACGGCTTCCTGCTCTTTTTAGTTCCCAGGCAGACGCGACTTCGGAGCAGAGTATGTCGAACAGTAGGGGGGCCTCTGTTTCGACGATCAACCTGACCAAGTCGCATACATTACTGGCATTGGTCGGATCTTGAAGCTCGCCCGAGAAGGTCGATGTGCCCTCATAACGGCGATAGATCGACTGCCCCGGAAACTCGACAACGTCAGGAAGGGGATTGAGAGGCTTTTGTTCAACAACTGCCGCTTCCCTTGCAAATGACTGGTTCATTTCCTGCTGAATAGTATTATCAATTGGAACGTACGCCGGAGGGATGTTTGCCGGAGGACTCAGGTCCAAATCGTCCGCGGCTCTGAACTTCTGCTTCGCAAGCTCAAGTGCCTCTTCTAGTTTTGCGATCTCCTTGGGGCGCTGGAGCCACCAGTCGGTCGACCAAACGCGGTGCAGTTGCCAGCCGAGGCCTTCCAGCACCGCTTGGCGAATCCGGTCACGATCTCGCGCAGACTTAGCGCTGTGGTAGTTCGCACCATCGCACTCAACACCAAGAATGTACCGCCCGGGGAATTCGGGATCGCGAACGGCGAGATCGATCCGGTATCCTGAACAACCCACCTGAGGATCTACTTGCCAAACCCGCGCTGTAAGTTCATCCAAGACAGCCTGTTCAAAGAAAGATTCCACCTCGCCACGAGTGCGGGCGACCTCTTCTGCAAATGCAACCTGACCGCGTTTCGCGTAGTCGAGGAAAGTCCGCAGGTCGTGCACGCCAGTTGCCTGAGTTCGGGAGAGGTCGATCTGCTCCGGGCGGAGCCGCGAGAAGACCAGCAACTGCTTGCGAGCTCTGGTTACGGCCACATTGAGTCTCCGCTCTCCGCCCTTATTGTTCAACGGACCAAAGTTCATGCGAATGACCCCGGCAACGTCCGGCCCGTAACAGATCGAGAAAAGGATCACGTCACGCTCGTCACCCTGGACCGTCTCCAGATTCTTCACAAAGACAGGTTCACTGACTGTCGTGAAATGCGGTTCAATCTCCGGGTACTCACCTCGCGCTGCGTCCAGGAGATCTTCAACGAGGCTCTGCTGTGCCTGACTGAAGGTAACAACCCCCAGGGAGTTGTTCTGTTCCTGGGGATCGAGCAGCCTCCTGATGATCTCGGCGACCACCGCCTCCGCCTCTTTGAGGTTCGTGCGTGACTTCCCGTGGTCGTACACCCCGTCCGGAACCTCGCACCACCGGACACCGAGCCTCGGATGTTCCGCGAGCGCGGCCGGGAAAGTTTGGAGCCGGTTCTCATAGTATTGCCGGTTGCTGAAGGCAATCAAGCTCTCGTGGCGGCTTCGGTAGTGCCAGTCAAGGCGCAGAGGCTTTATTCCCGCCGCCTCCGCTTCCTCCAAAATGCTCTCCAGTTCCTCAGGCATGTCGTCCTCACTGTACTCTTCGTCGCCCTTCTGCCGCTCAAAGAAGCTGGTCGGCGGGAGCTGACGGGAGTCGCCTACCACGATTAGCTGATTTCCGCGCGCAATAGCACCGATTGCATCGTAGGTCGGCATTTGTGATGCCTCGTCAAAAACGACCATATCGAACTTCGGGAAGTCCGCGCCGATAAACTGGGCCACCGAAAGCGGACTCATAAGGAGACACGGTTTGTACCTGGCGAGTGCGTTGGGACATTCCTTGAAAATACGCCGGATTGTCTTTCGTCCTCCTTGCGAGAACCGCTGGAGCAGGCCTGCTTCGGAGCTGGCGGGCGTGCGCTGTCCGGCCGACGCCACTCGTGGCATCCCACTGGCGATTCGGGCGAAAGTCTCCTTCTTGGTCAGGTCGGCAATTTTGGCATCATGCTCCCGAAATTCACGAATCTTCAGGGCATGCCGCTCTCCGATGAAGCCGACAAGAGAGGGGATCGACTTCAGTACTGTCCGCACCCACCAGTCAGCGAAGGAGTGCTCGAAGAGTGATTCTACCTCGGATATACCCACGTTGCCCTGTTCGAGGTCATTCACCACACCGGACAGATGAAGGTGCACAACGGCGGCGCGGGCACTTTGGTAGTGAGTCCATTCCCGAAGGCGCGAGAGATTCGATGTGAGGTTCTGGAGGACGGCTTCCACGTTGTCAAACGAACCTGGTACGCTTTCGTCGCCCCATGGCAAGGAAAGACAAAGTGTACCTTCCAGGCGATGCTGGGCTTCCCGAAAAGCCTCAAGGGTTTTAAGAAACTCGACAAAAGCTCCTCCTGTCTTACCCTTATCGCCAATAATCCGTTTACCCGCCTCGTTTATCTGGTGGGAAACATCCTCAACCATCGACGGCACCGTGTGATCCCGCTCCGGTATGGCGTCAATGGTTCTCCTGAACTGATCGGCCCAAGCCACAGCCTCTTCCAGACCCGCCCATTCCGCTTCCCCTGCCGCCCATTTTGTATGAAAGAATTGAGCGGCTTCCCCATCTTCCGATGCCAATCGATGGCTTTCCTGAAGGACCTGACAAGCACACTCCAGGTCTTTCTCCATTTTCAAATCGTCGGCCTTCCCCGGCTTGCGCAGGCAGACTCTGCCTATCTCCTTGCGAACCGCGCGACTGTTCCACCACCGTTTGAACAACCATTGGCTATCCTTGTTGTGCCAGGAATCCAGTAATTGGCCCACGTCCAGTTCCAGCAATTGCGGGGAGTATTCAGCCAGTAGCCCCTTACGCATCTCGTCTCGGGCTTTCCCCCTCCGGATCGCATCCAACAATCGATCCCGCAACCCGACCCAATCCTTGGTTGTGAGTACTCCGTTCGGGAGGAAAATTCTCTCGGTGATCAGCTCCAACCAATTCTTGTACATATCCATCTGCCGCTGAAGTTCCGTCGCCCACCGCTTGAGCAGGTCCATTAACTGATCGATGAGATTTTGGAGATCGCTAATGGATTGAACATCCCACCCAAAGGTTTCCCAGCGAATCCCCTGGAATGCGGGATATCGGTTAAGGTTCAAGCCATTCTGAAAACGTTGGAGGGATTGCACTCTGAAGAGGATTTTCGTATGACGCTGTCGAGCTTGTCCCAACCAATGCTCAATGCGTCTCTGAAACTCGACCCATTGATCCTCGGCAGCAACCACATCGGACGATGGGCCTTCAGGCACGCGCCCAACATCGGCACTGGGTAAAGTCCCCAGAAGGTTCTCGACCTGGCGCATCAAACTGTCCGAGTCGGCAACCAGTGCCATACAGCGTACTTGCACCTTTTCCAAATCGGCCAGGGACAAATTTTCGACCGGTAGACCCATTTCTGGCATTACAAAGGCGATTATCTGTTGCAGGCGTTGGACGGAATTCTCTGTAGCCCGGATCAGCTGAAGAACATCCTCCTCAATGCCGTAGCTCCACTCCTTCAACCCGACGGCCTTCAAGGGATGACGGGACGGTTCTCCTGTGATGCGTGCGACTTCCATCAATTCCCTGATCGCCGCGCGCATCTGGTGGTACTCTTCTGGCGTCCTATTCGTGCCCTGCTCAAGGTCCAACGACACCTTCTTTTCTCCGTCGTGACCGATCATTTGGGAGATAGCCCAGTATGCACTCTTCCCGAACGCCCGGGGCTGGTGCAGATCATGCGCGTACGTGTTCAACGCTTTCCGCTGCTCGGCGAGGCGGCTCGTCTCCCTCTCCCAGTGTTCGCTGGATCCTGTCCCGGCCACGCCAAGCGCCTCGCGCAGCTGCGCTCGGAAAGATTCTTTCGTCGTCTTATTCGAGTGCAGCTCCAGGCAGAAGGGGCCAAGTCCGACATCCGCAAGACGCTTATGCACCACATCGAGCGCCGCCCGCTTCTGGGCTACGAATAGCACACGCTTCCCAACCGTCAGGCAATGGGCGATCAGGTTAGTGATCGTCTGAGATTTCCCAGTGCCCGGCGGACCTTGCAGCACAAAGGTTCGTCCCTCCGCCGCCGCGTAAACGGCGCGGAGCTGTGAGGAATCGGCATGCAGCGGGCAGAATGTGGCCGATGGTGAATACCGGTCGTCGAGGTTCTCCAGGTCAGGAAACGACGCATCCGGATCAAACAACTCATTCGAGGTCTCGATCAGGTGCCGGACGACCGCATTCTTCTTAAGTTCTTCGGCGTTCGCCTCCAGGTCGAGCCACATCAGGAATCTTGAGAAAGTGAGGATGGTGAGGCTGGCGTCATCTTCTACCTTCCAGCGCGGCTGACGTTTGATAGCGTCACGTAAAGTTCGCAGGATTTTCGCTACGTCCAGACCGGACTCATCCTCGGGCAGGGGATCCAGACCATCAATGGTGATGCCGAAGTCCTCCTTGAGCTTCTGAAGCAGTGTGATGTTGATCCGCGACTCCTCGTCAATACGCTGGATACGGAACCCGTCGCGCACGGCCTTACGTTCGATGCTCATCGGGATCAGGAGGATCGGTGCGCGTCGCTCGATGTCGCTCGTCGCTGTCTCAGTCCACACCAAGAAACCGAGGGCGAGAAACAGGGTATTCGCGCCTCCCTCTTCCAGTCCCAGACGGGTGGCGCGCTCGATCTCGGTGAGGCGAACCGAAAGGTCGCGCTCGGTCACGGCTGCATGCACCCGCCGCTGGGTCATTTCCTCGTGCAGATAATCCGCCAGAGCGTCAACACCCGTTTGCTCTTGGTGCAGAGCGGCGTCGCGAGGGTCTGCCGCCCCCCATGCACCCGGTTTCGAGCGCACGCGAAACACTTCATCAGCGGCCAGAGCGTCCTCTAAACCTGCGATATCTGGGCAGAGCAGTGGGATCGACTTCTTGGAATCCTTGAAGTTAAGCAGGCGGTTCCGGAGGCTGAGGTCGAGCAGGTTGCTCTTCCACCGGGCCAGACGGTCGACGGCGCTCTCCTGTTCGCGAGGGGGGCATGTCGACTTTTTGCTACCGGTATCCGCGACTGTTTCCGGGGCGATGAGGTCTTCACAGACGGGTTCGGTCTCTCTATCAAAGCAGACGTCCTCGCTCGCTGGCCCTTTAACCTCCTCGGTCAGCGACAACGGTCGAATGCCGATCTTGCGGGCAGCTTTCACGTCCACAGCAAAGTGAAAGCGTACCTCAGTCCTGAGGTGGGTTGTCGCCTGCTCCCGCGCGATCTTAAAGCTTAAGGGGGGGGCCTTAGCTATCCCCGTCGATTCAACTACCATGAACTCGCCCAATCTGATCCGGTTCATGAGGATTGAAGCGTGACCGGTTACAATGTCATCGAAGGATTTGTCCACGAGCCACACTCCGGGGAAGGTGTGCCCTTCCACCAGAACAACCGCCGATCGCAGCCCGGCCTGCTCGAAGCACGCTGCGAGCAGCACCGTAGTGTCCATGCAGGTGCCAAGCTTACGGTCGAGCAAATGCTCGGGAGTTCTGATCTTCTGTCCTGTCGCCTCGAAACTTGCCGGAGGGTTAATGTAGCTGATCTTCTGCCGCGCCGCCGCGAAATATATCGCAGCAGCTTGGGCATACGCACGGCGAGGGTCGCCGCTTTGGTATCCCGACAGCGAGCCGTCCTGCGTCTTCTCCAGCAGTAGCTTTGATGCCTCGACCAGGATGCGTTCAACGGCGGGGTCGTTGGGAAGAACATGCGCGGCGATGATCTCCGGTAGAGAAGAGACGCCGTACCACTCGTTGTAGGCAAGCACAGATAAAGGAAGCAGTTTCCGTGTAGGTGTAATCCCGTCGGCTGAGATCTCAATCCACAGATGCCCATCCTCGCGCTCAGACTGTCTGCGAAGTGGTTCGCGGAGGAGTGTGAGGGCGAGGTCAGAAAAAGCGTAATTCTCCCCAGAGGCTATCGCATCAAGCCGCAGCGTCCTTTCTGCTACAACCGATGGGTCACTCCACACACGCACAACCAAGTTTGAGGCCTGTTTGTCGGAAAAGTTCGTCACCGAAAGCGACCGAAGCAGTGGTACTGCGTTCTGCTGCATCGCGAAGTTTATGAACGGTGTGTACTCAACCTCTACGGAGAGAGGGGACTCCGCTTGCGACTGTTGAGGTAATTCAACCATGGCGGCTCCAAAAGTATAACCAAAGCAAAAGACAAGCAGCTTACGGTTCTTCTATCATTTTTGGCATAACTTTAAAATTTGATTTATAGATTTTTCCTGACTTCTTCTCCCCGATTTAAAATGAATAGCTATTCATTCAATCACAATAGAAATATAATTACCAGTAATTCTGGAAAACATTTTAAGAGGAAACCAGTGGCAAGGTCAAACAATGGCTAGGAAACTGAAAAGTTAGATACTTCCAGATATGCAGAAAAGCGAATATTTGATCACAGCAAATTTTTCAAGAATATTTTACGATATATTGGTACATTACCGTAATTATTTAGGCAAGAAAAGCAAAGAGCCTGAGTTTGTTTGTAAAGAAAAATATGCACACCATTGCAAGTCTGTGTGATATGCAGATCTGCAGAATTACTTGTTAGACTAAGTATTTGGAACCCTGATTCTCCTTATTCTCGCCGATTGCCATTCTCCTGGTTTAAGCAAGACCTGCGACGGATACAAAAGAGCATAGCCACATGACTCCTGAACAATTCATCACTCTCTGGCGAAACAATACCCTCAGCGAACGCGGCGGAGCCCAGGCCCATTTTGACGACCTCTGCGACCTGCTGGGAGTTGATAAGCCCCGTGACCCTGAAAGCTATTGCTTTGAGCGGGGGGCTAAAAAGGCTGGCGGGGGCGATGGGTGGGCCGATGTCTGGAAGCGTGGCTGTTTCGGCTGGGAGAACAAAAAACCGGGCCGCGACCTGAACACCGCCCTCAAGCAACTGACCGACTATGCCCTGCGCCTGGAAAACCCGCCCCTCTTGGTGGTGTGCGACCGGGAGCGGATCATCATCCACACCGCCTTCACCGGCTATCCTGACCAGCCGCTCGAAATCCGCATCGAGGAACTGACCGATCCAGGCACGTTGCAACTCTTGCGCTGGGTTTTCACCGACCCGGAAAAACTCCGTCCGGAAAAATCCACCGCCGCCATCACCGGCGAGGCTGCCGGGAAATTCGCTGGGCTTGCCATGGCTATGCGAGGCCGCGGGCTTGACGGCCAGCAGGTCGCCCATTTCCTGGTGCAATGCCTCTTCTGCATGTTTGCCGAGGATGAGGAGCTGCTGCCAGGCTCGGTCTTTACCGGAATCCTCAAGAATGCCGGTGACGATGCCGGGAAGGCGGCAAGTCGGATCAACCGACTCTTTGTTGCCATGCGGGAAGAAGGGGGCGGCGAATATGGTGACCATGATATTGCCTGGTTCAACGGCGGCCTCTTCAAAACTGTGGATATTCCAGCCCTGATTCCGGACGATCTTGCCGCTCTGCACAAGGCAGCCCATATGGACTGGCGGGCCATTGACCCCACCATTTTCGGCACCCTGTTTGAGCGCAGCCTCGATCCAACAACTCGTGCCCCGCTGGGCGCACACTACACCGACACCGACACCATCGCCAAACTGATCCACCCCTTGATCACCGATCCCCTGCTGGCCCAATGGCAGGTAGCCAAGGCGGTTATCGCCGCCGGTCATGGCAAAGGGCCGAGGAGCAACGCATACAAGGATGCGAATGCTGCCTGGCAGGGTTTTCTCATGCGCCTGAGCCGCTTCCGGGTGCTTGACCCGGCCTGCGGATCGGGGAATTTTTTGTATCTGGCGCTGATTGCCCTGCGTGATGTAGAGCGGAAAGTCCTCATTGAGGCCCAGGAGCTGGCGGGTTATCAGCCGGAACTATGGCTGCGTACCGGGTCGCACAATATTCTCGGGCTGGAGATCAACGATTACGCCGCCGAGCTGGCCCGCACCACTGTCTGGATAGGCGATATCCAGTGGTGCCGCCGCAATGGCCGGGAGATTATCAGAAATCCCATTCTCCGCTCGCTGGACTCCATCGAACACCGTGACGCCCTGCTGAATCCAGACGGCAGCGAGGCGAGCTGGCCTGAGGCCGATGTGATTGTAGGCAATCCGCCGTTTTTAGGGGGCAGCAAAAAACGCGGGGAACTGGGCGGCGACTACTTTGACGCCCTGGCAAAATGCTATGGTGACCGCGTGCCTGGTGGGGCCAATCTGGTGACCTACTGGTTTGAGAAGGCGCGGGCACAGATCGAGGCGGGTAAGGTAATGGCCGCCGGGCTGGTTGCCACCAGCGCCATCCGGAGCGGGGCAAACCGGAAGGTGCTAGACCGTATCGTGGCAACTACGAAGATCTTTGAAGCTTGGTCAGATGAAGAGTGGGTCAACGACGGTGCAGCGGTGCGGGTGTCCTTGATCTGTTTCGGGAAGGGTGAAGGTGTTCGGCTGGACGGCATGCCCGTGACGGTCATTCATGCGGATTTGACGGGTTCTGATGGTGGCTTGGACATGACCATGGCCGGGAAATTGGTGGAGAATTGGGGGACGGCCTTCAAAGGTGCAGAGAAAAGTGGGGCTTTTGATATCCATGGTGATCTTGCCCGACAGTGGCTGAAACAACCTAACCCCAACGGACTACCAAATAGCGATATTGTTAAACCTTGGGCTAATGGGCAAGACATCGTTAAACGCCCATCAGATACTTGGATTATAGATTTTGGCATTGACATCAGCCAGAGGGTTGCTAGCCTTTATGAAAAACCTTTTGAGCATATTCTACATTTTATTAAACCGGAACGGGATAAAAATAATGATCGGGGCAGGCGTGAAAATTGGTGGCGCTTTGGCCGAAATGGTGCCGACTTTCGTAACGCTTGCAATGGGCTAAAGCGATTCATCTGCACGCCCCGCGTTTCCAAACACCGCTTGTTTGTCTGGTTTAATGCGCTTACTTCGCCAGATTCTCGGCTGTGCATTATTGCTCGCTCTGACGACTCAACATTCGGGATAGTGTCCAGTCGGTTCCATGAGGTTTGGTCGCTTGCAACTTGTTCATGGCACGGAGTTGGTAATGATCCGACTTACAACGCTCATTCTGTTTTTGAGACCTTCCCCTTCCCTGCAGGCCTGACCCCGGCGGACACCGCCAACGGCGCACCCAACGGGCCGGTTGCTGAAAAAATCGACGATGCCGCTATTCGCCTCAACCAGTTGCGGGAAGCCTGGCTCAATCCAACCGAATGGGTGGATTGGGTGATCACCCCGGAAGAAGAGAAGGCTGGTTTCCCAAAACGCCCGATTGCCAAACCGGGCCACGAGGCAGACCTGAAAAAGCGAACCCTGACCAATCTCTACAACCTCCACCCGGCCTGGCTCGTGTCTGCCCACCGCGAACTAGACGCCACCGTAGCCAATGCCTACGGCTGGGCCGACTACACGCCGGAGATGACAGATGAAACCATTCTCTCCCGGTTGCTGGCCATGAATTTGGATCGGGCAAAACAAAAAACTCGGTCAGGTCTTGCAACCACACAAAGATTAAGCAACCTAACAAGAAATGTTTGATTGCAAGACCTGACCCCACCATTGTTATATTTATAAAAATGGACTTTATTCGTGTGATTAGCATCTTGTGGAGTATAAAATATATTGTAAATAGGTAAAATATTTTGCATAATCCCAAGTATGCAAAATATTTTATTCACTTGGATAGGTGCAACTGATTTAGGGGCCATCAAAGAACCTCAAAGATGTGGAGTCGGCCCTATTGCCCAAGCTGTTAAAGAGATGGTTTGGGATGAGTTGATTTTGTTATGCGATTATCCTAAAGCAAAGGGAAAGCAGTATCAGAAATGGCTTCAAGAGACCTGTCAATTTAAAGAGGTCAGCCTCCACTTCGTTTCACTTTCCAGCCCAACCGATTATTCCGATATTTACCATTCAGCTTCCAATATCCTTCAAGATATACAGCGAGATTTACCCGAACAAGCATCCTTTACTTTTCATCTCAGCCCAGGCACACCAGCCATGGCAGCTGTGTGGATTATCCTCAGTAAAACCAAATTCCCGGCAAAGCTTATAGAGTCATCGCTTGATCACGGTGTAAAGACAGTGTCGATACCGTTTGATATCGCTGCCGATTTCATCCCTCCTCAATTGTATGCACCAGATAGTAAAATAGTTCAGCTTGCCTCTGGGCTTTCAAGTGATACCAAGGCTTTTTCCGACATTGTTTATCGAAGCCAAATCATGCAGCAGGTGGTTGTAAAAGCGCGACTTGCAGCGAGTCGTACAATCCCTGTATTGATTGAGGGGGAAAGTGGTACCGGGAAAGAGCTGTTTGCAAGAGCAATCCATGCAGAAAGCCCACGTGCTGAAAAACCTTTTATTGCGATTAACTGTGGTGCAATTCCAGAAGAATTAATCGAGTCAGAATTGTTTGGTCATGAAAAAGGTGCATTTACTGGTGCTGCGACGAGCAGGAAAGGTCATTTTGAGGCAGCCGATTCCGGTACTTTGTTTCTTGATGAAATCGGCGAACTGCCACTTATGATGCAGGTAAAGCTTCTCCGTGTTTTACAGGAGGGCGAGGTGAAGCCGGTTGGAGCTACCAGATCAAAGAAAATTGATGTTCGTATTATTGCAGCAACAAACAGAAGCCTTTTTAAAGAGACAGCGGCCGGAAGATTTCGGGAAGATCTATTTTATCGTCTTGCTGTTGCTGTTTTACTGCTTCCGCCTCTTATGGAAAGAGAAGGGGATGTGAACTTACTGCTGGATACGTTTTTACAGCGGATTAATAAAGAAAGCAGACTACTCCCAACTGATGAAGATAAAATACTTTCTGCTTCCGCAAGGAATCTTCTGCTAAACCATTCTTGGCCGGGCAATATTCGGGAAATGATTAATACCATTACCAGATTGTATATTTGGTCACCGGAAACCGTTATTCAGGAGAATGATGTAAGGGAGGCTTTGCTGCCTAATCCCTCTGAACATAACGTTTCGGATAATTTTTTAGGTAAGCCGGTTTCACAAGGTATAGATTTACCGGAAATCATGCAAACGGTCGCAACCCATTATCTTCGAGAAGCCTTGCAAGAAACCCGTGGCAATAAGGCAAACGCTACGAAATTATTAAACTTAGCGAACTACCAGACATTAACAAATTGGCTTAAAAAATATGGCCTTGAATAATTCTGGCACGGTGATTGCATTGTAGGAGGCATAAAAAGCAGCGAAGACTTCCAGGCTCATAGATCAGGAATGCCTCAAAAAAACTATCAGCAGTGCATTGATCAATGTAGACAGAATCACCCATAACATAATAAAGTAAAAGGTTTGCTATGCTAATTACCGCCATTACCATCGAAAATTTCAAAGGCATTCAGAAGCCCGTCAGAGTTGAACTTAAACCTATTACTCTGTTCTTTGGCCCGAACTCGGCAGGAAAATCCACAATCATTCAGGCGATGCATTACGCCCATGAGATTTTTGAACGTCAAAACCTCGATCCTGATAAGACTTTAATGGGAGGGGAAGCTATAGACCTTGGCGGTTTCGAAAGCATGGTCAACGGTCATGACAAAACAAAACCGATAAAGCTAAGCTTTGATATTGACCTGCGGGAAAAGGCTTTGCCGGATTATTTAGATATTAATGAGGAAGGTTTTTTTGGTACAGGTTATCTTGATTTGGCATCTGACGATCTCGCTGATGCTGTACGTCGAATGACCAGTGCTGTTGTCCAGGTGACAGTGACATGGAGTGACCTGCTTAAAAAAGCATATGTGTCTGAATATTCAGTATCTGCCAACGGGGAGAAACTTGTAAGCATTGTTTGTTCAGAGGATGCGAAACATATCTATATCTCTGAATTGAACAACCGTAACCCGATATTTTTTGAAAAATCTTTAGAGTTTGTGCAACATGACTTTAAAGCGATGGAAGAAGACCGTGAGGCAATGGCTAAAAAAGCTTTGGACAACCTTCCCCCAGAAGCCCGTGTAGCGGTTCTGAAAAATTTTAATAATGATAAGTCAGACGTTAAGCCAGACGCTAAGTCAGAATTTGACCTTCGATGGAACCAGTTCCTAAATAAGCGTATTCTAATAGGATCAAACGAAAGAGTCCCTGTCGGCCAATCTTCAGCTCTTCCCAATTGGGGAACGAATTTATCCATTGGCTGGGAGCTTAACCTTCATGATCAAGTATTCGGTGAAGAGGATCATATTAGAATCAATAGGGATCGCAGGTATAGCAGCCTTATCACAGGTCCGGGAGAATTGGTTCGAAATGAGTTGGCAAAATTATGCTATGTAGGTCCAATCAGGTCGATTCCTCCAAGAGGGTACAGACCTTTTTCTTCACCATCATCATTGAACCGATGGGCTGATGGTCTTGCTGCCTATGACGTCCTGCTCAACAGTGATGAGCCTTTTCTTGACAATGTAAATTCATGGATGGCCGACGAGGACAAACTATCTTCAGGTTATAGAGTTGAGGTGAAAAAATACCGAGAGGTGCCTGAAAACCTTGATGAGGATGTGGATTTACGAGATCTGCCGCTGCAGAGGCGACTGTTAATCCGGGATATAATCAGAAATATTGAACTTTCACCACATGATATAGGTGTTGGCATCTCTCAAGTTCTGCCTGTAGTAGTAGCCGCTCTTCATCGAGAAAGTGGGGTTGTAGTTATTGAACAGCCAGAGCTGCATATTCATCCCGCTTTTCAGGTAGCTTTGGGAGATTTGTTTATCGAACAAATAAGGCAACGACCAGACCTGACCTTTATGCTGGAAACCCATTCTGAGCATCTTATGCTTAGATTTCTGCGCCGTGTCAGAGAAACTGGAGAAAATAAAGCCCCTGAAAACTTAACTCTGGCTCCAGAGGAACTTTCAATTAATTTCATAGAGACAGGAAAGAACGGAATCTCATGTTTTACCATCCGAGTAGATGAAGAGGGAGACTTTATTGATCGCTGGCCCAAAGGTTTTTTTAATGAACGTGTAAAGGAATTATATTGAGATGATTTGCGAATTTGCCCTCGAACCTGAGTTGGTTGCAACCTGGCACGACAGGAAAGAGTATTTGTTTTTTGATGAGAAATTTGGGCTGCAAACAGGGCGTATTGTGTCGGCCTATCCCAAAAAATGGAAAACTCTGGTCTGGCAAGCTTTCGAGAAAAGCCCGTATGGGCAAGACCAAAATGCACAAATAAAACTTGACGCTTTGCTACAACATCTCACTCAGAATATGGTCAAGCGTCAAAGCACTTTCAGTGAGATCCCCGTGTGGCTTGTTCGTGCTGAGACAGAGCATGAAGATCGTCCTTTCCATGCAATAGTGGCAAGAGAAAATCCAAGAGAGAAAGAGGATGTTATTTCAGCAGAAAAACTTGTTTCCGATGGCCGCCATTCTAGATGGAAAGTAAAAACTCATCCACCCGTAGTTCGTAGGGCACCGGAACTGGTTGCCGCAATTGCTCCCATACTCCGATTATACCAGCACATTGCCTTTCTTGATCCACATTTTGATCCGAACACACAACGTTTTATAAAACCCATGGCAGCGTTTTTTCAGGAAATATGGACGAAAAGACGTGGTATTGAGGACCCAAGGGTAGAAATTCACACTGGAATTGACAGATTTTTTCGTAACTACGAGCGAGAGCAAGACAACTATTCCGATGAGGAAAGACGGGTTTGCGACAATCTCATTAAGGATATGCATACACAGTTACCAAAGATTATACCGACAGGTAAAAAAATCTTCATTGTAATCTGGAAAAAGCGGCAACATGGCCAAGGATTCCATAACCGATATATTCTTACCGAGTCTTGTGGTGTCGCTTTCGGCAATGGAATTGATCAAAATGACGACCCGGAATCAAAGGATAAAGACGACCTACATTTGATGGATTCAGATCAGTATAAAGAAAGGTGGAAAGAATTTATGGGAAATCCGCCTCAATTCGATCAAGTCACTCAGTCATTTAAAATAAACGGTATTCTTGGAGGATAAAAAATGACCGAACCCACTGATATGAAAGGTTGTAAGTGAAATGTGAACAGTTCGCAGAAGCAATGGCTGATGCAGCCGAGGAAGGTGACAACAAAAAAATAAAGATGCTGATCGAACAGGGGGCGGATGTAAACTGTCCTTATGACGATAACTCACCACTACATTATGCAATAAGGGGCAATCAATAACTTGCTATTCAAAAAAAAAAGGGTGATGAAATATGAAATCAGATGGAGTATCAACCGCCTTTTCCATGATAATGGAAGAAATTAGTGCTGTTGCTGAACAGCTTAATCAAGAAGGCATTAACGCTTTTAAAAACAGTAAATACTCAGATGCACAAAAGCTAAGTGAATCAGGCAAAGAACTGGACATCTTTAAAGAAAAGCTCGAAGCTTTGCAGAAAGATTGGAACTCAGGAGTAAATATTTCTACAAGAAAGCGTGTTAAAATTGAACCTTCGTATAGTATTCCCACTCACTCAAAGTCAGCTAAAACTAACCTCAGAATAACAACTCCAAGCGGGAGAGTTATTCAGCGTCCAACCGCTGCTAAAGCATTGGTTGATGCCATAGAATTTCTTGGTATTGAAAAGGTGAAACCATTAGGACATAAGGTTAATGGTGTTGATCTAATAAGCAAAAACAAACATGAAAAATACGGACAAAATATGTGCGGAGAATATTTTATTTGTACACATAGCAGTACAGAAAGTAAGAAAAATTTGCTTCTGAAAATTGGCGAAGCTTTAGGTGAAGACCTTGAGGTGGAAATAATAGAAAAAAACGAACAACCAGACTTTCGAGAGGGACAACTTTAAATTCGCGACATTTTGCATATAAACGGTATGTTTCTGGAATCCTTTCTAAAAATTACATTTAGATTTTGCCGCCACTCAACTCAGAGTTGGGCGCATCATGCAGCCTCATCTTTACTCCAGCAATAAGGAGAAATACAGTGAATCAAATCGATGTGTATGCCGAATGGAAAAATCTCTGTGAAGAGCACGAAGCAGCCCGCGACGCTTACTTTCAGGCATTCGCCATCGTTAAGCAGAAATTTGCAGCAATTGGTCGATGAACATCCGGAAGAAATCCTACCGAAGATGAACTTTCGGAATTTGAAAGAACATGGCAGGCGTGGGACAACGTAAAGAAACGAATGGACACATTCGTAAAGCAATATGCTTAGTTAAACTTCAGAGTTTTGGGAAGTAGCCAAAAATGAAACAAACACCAGCTATCAAAATGGAGCGTAGGTTACTGTACATCCCGGTATTGCACATTGACACCAACCTCATCAACGCTCGCCAGAAGTTGGTAGCGGTCAACCAACTAGAGAAGTGGTATGAGGACGGGGTGATTTTGATAAACATGTCTGCTACGGCTCACGGTGAAGCACAAGCTGATGGCAATGCCAGCAGAACGCGAAAGGTTAATCAGAACATCTTTACGGCAACGCCACCGGTAGATACTTCTGAACCTTTGTTCCAAAAGGTAGAGAACGCCCTTTTTCCCAATGGTGCGTGTGATGAAAACCAAAGAAATGACGTGAGAATTGTTTGTGAAGCTGCAAAGTACGCAGCAATACTCGTCACTGGGGATGGTGGCTCAAAATCGCAGCCGGGAGGGATACTCGGAAATCGACACAAACTAAAATATCTTTTGCAGGTTCTCTCCCCGGACGGGGCGGTAGATTTTGTTTGTCAGAAAATTCGCGAACGTGATGAAAATAATGTTCGCATGGCCAGCAAATTTGGTGGTGAGCTTCCACCATGGGCTGGCCATGATTGACCTGACGCCCAGGCCGGTTACCTCTATGTTAATATTGCCACATCGAAGGTCTGAATATTCTACCAGTGCCTTTATTGTACTTTCTTCCTGATTGTCTTTGGATTTGGTAGAATAGGAGAAATCTTGACTATTGAAAATTCAGAGAGACAAGAGTGGAGTAATCCTTAATGCAAACGAGTTAACTGTAGAGGATGTAGTCAATGACCGCGTTCTTTGCCCAGCATGTGGCCGGCATGTTTTCGAGAGATGGCCACTGGGTTGGGATGCACATTCAGCTTATCGATGCGATGGCTCCAACAAATCAACGCCAGAAGCTTGCAAAACTGAGTTCAAACAGAGATATATACACTTATTTAGGTAGTTTTAAGCATATTAAAGAGAATCATTAACTACAAACAAAATGGAGCGGAAATGAATTCAATCAAAAACAAGCTTCAAGATTCAGAATCTGGCGGATTGGCACATAACAGATATTTTTGGTTTATCGGTATGGCAATAATGATTTTAGCAATGAATATTGTTTATATTCATGATCTAGCGAATGCTGGCGAATATGAACAGGGCATGATTAATAATATTCAATCTGAAATACAAAAATATAAATCAAGTAATATGTCAGTTGGTAATAGAGCTAAATTTGTTTCAGAATTTGAAATAGAAAAAAGTACTATAATTGCTGGGTATGACACGCAACAAGCAATAAGCAACCTAGAGTCAACTGAGAATTATATAACGAGTCTTGGTATATCTCCAGGTAATGAAAGAAAATTGTTAGATTTTGTCCGAAAAGCAAAAATTGTTTTATTGAGAAAAGGTGTTCCTAATTCTACGTTTCCAGGTTTTAATAATTAGTTTTTGATTAAATTACAAATAAATAGGACACCGAACCAGCGCATTAACGCAGACGGGAAGAACGTTAGCGACCTGGCGGGATAGTTTAGGTGGCCCGCTGGTTATGCGATCCGTTATGCATCAAAGGAGCAACCATGCCACTGACCGAAAAGGCCGCTTTGCGGGCATACGCAAAAATGATGAATACGCTCAATACAAAACACCTTGAGCCTCTGCTTGCTGATGATTTCACTTATGAATCACAGCATGTCTTTCAACCGCTAGAATCAAAGAAAGCGTTTCTTGATTACATCCGTCCGAAGCTAATAACAATCCAGCAGGCGAAGGCCACGTTTTTTGCTGAAATGGGCACTGTGGCTGCTTACGGAAAAAATCAGTCCTGCGTGATTCTTGCACAAAACGACAAGGCCAACCTCGTAGGCCTTGTATTGGCTAAGGTTGAGGGCGAACTTCTTAAGCGCATTGACCTTTGCATTGTTCCTGCTCCGCAATCTGCCGAGCGTAGCGGCGAATATCCAACATGATGCCCAACCCATCACTCCAGCAAACAACCTTCGGCCGCTAGATTTTGACGATCGTCTGAGGAAAAAGCATGTCAAAAGATTGGGAGAAATATAAAGATGCTGCGGCATACTTGTTAAACCAAATAAGAGAGCAGCTTAATTTCAGATTTATATTCAAAAATTCGCAATAGGCATCATTCAGCGATGGGAAAGCCGCAAAAATCAGTCTCATTTGTGGCTGATTATACTTCGTTGGATGTTCCCCGATTATCTGCCGCATAGCGGCTTCGTCCAACATTACGCTCAAGCGGAGCTGCGCAAAAAGCCGCACATCCCGCTTAGCTCTATGTTAGCTTACAATCCATGAACCGAAAGTTTCCGATGCAAAAAAGGGACAATACAATATGATTGAGGCTATTCGGAATGCTATAAAAAATGTGAACCATAATAAAGTTTATCCTGATCCAAATGTTTTGATAAAACAAGGGTTTGATGCGGAGTTCATATTGCCATTAATTGAGGTTTTTAAATCAACCCCTGACTATGTCTATGTTTACGAAATGGAATTAGTTCAAGAATTAATAGGGGTGAGTCACCTACGTCTTATATATGCAATAGCAGACCATCTCAAAATCCCCAAAGGGGTCGGCGCAAACTACACAGGACGAGGTTTTGCGATGCAAGCAGTGATTGAAGCAATTGAAAATGAATTAGCAACCGAAAATGGTTGATTTGAAGATAAAATATTAGCAAAGGCTCAAACCTGAAAAAGTATTGTTACCAGGCACTGAATACTTTGATGATAGCTTCACAAGCTAACAACTAACAACAGCATGCAATCGGATCGCTTACCGCGCTACGCGCTTTCAGCGACCGGTGATGCAGGCGTTACGCTTTGCTATGGTGCAGATATTTCCAAATTATACGTAACAAAATGAAAGCCGATTATATGGTATACTTCGGTCATTAACGTTCTGTTTTTTCTATAAAAGAAAAAGGAGACAATCATGACTGAACAATGCTGTATACTTCAGGATCATTTATCTTGTG
>JAHJKP010000011.1 GCA_018821985.1 Pseudomonadota bacterium | reverse complement strand
TTCAATGCTGGTCGGCAGGGTGGAACGCAGCATCTGCAAAACCTCCTCCACGATCAGATGGGGTCGCAGCGGCTGCAGCTTCTGTTCTGTCTTGCGGCTGAAGTTGAGAATCTGCTGCACAAGGGCGGTGGCCCTTTTCCCGGAGTTTATGACCTGGTCGATATCCTCTCTTGCCGCCGTCCCTGGTGGCAGTGCCTGTTTAACAAATTCAGAATAGCCAAGGATGGCCGACAGGATATTGTTGAAGTCGTGGGCAATACCGCCGGCCAGGGTACCCATTGCCTCCATCTTCTGGGCCTGCTGCAGTTGCTCCTCAAGTTTCCTCTGCTCTGTCACATCGCGTTTTACCGCCACATAATTGATAATCTCTCCAGCCTCATTGAGCACCGGGGTGATCGAGGCCTCTTCCTCAAAAAGGGTGCCATCTTTTTTCCTGTTTATCAGGTGCCCCTGCCACGCCTTGCCACTGGCCAGAGTCGTCCACATCTCCTGGTAAAAGAGGGCGTCATGGTTGCCGCTTTGCAGGATTCTCGGGTTCCTGCCGATCACTTCCTCTTTGGAGTAGCCGCTGATCTTCTCAAAACTGGGGTTGACGTACTGGATCATGCCTTGTTTGTCAGTG
The DNA here is from genome assembly GCA_018821985.1 of Pseudomonadota bacterium. Taxonomy (GTDB): domain Bacteria; phylum Desulfobacterota; class Desulfobulbia; order Desulfobulbales; family Desulfocapsaceae; genus UBA2270. The sequence continues at coordinate 2,753 of JAHJKP010000011.1, read as the reverse complement.
ATGACCACGCTGTCTATGCCCTGTTCGATGGCGGTTACCAGGCGCCGCCGTTCTTCCTCTCCCTTTTTGCGTTCACTGATATCCAGACAATATTCAATAACCTGACTGAGATTACCGCTGCTGTCAAAGATCGGATAGGCATGGATCTCGACACTTTGTTCCTTGCCTGCCTGATCAACGTGAATATGCTCGACCACCACCGGCTGTTTCGTCCTTTTGATCTCGAGAAGAGAACAGGGATGCTCATCACCTCCGCAGGGCTCACTCCGGTTGTGGGTCAACTGGAAACATTTTGTCCCCTCCAGATATTCTCCGAAATGAGAGGCCTGGTTGGACATCTTAATGGTATAATCGTTGGCGTCTATGACATAGAAGGGGTGAGTCAGGGCGTCCAGGGCATTCTGCAGAAAGGCCTGATGGGTCTTGAGCTCTTCTTCCGCCTGCTGGCGCTCACTGATATCACGGGCAATACCCAGGATAGCTGGCTGGCCAACTATCTCCAGCTTGCCGACATGGATCTCCACAGGAAAGAGTGAGCCGTCCTTGCGCCGATGGCTGCTTTCTATGGTCAGGGTCCTACCGGGAGTGAGTTTCTCCCAGGCCTTCTTGGCGTGTTCTTCTGTCTCAAATCTGGGATCAACATCGCAAATTCCCAATGTCAGCAGCTCTTCTCTGCTATAGCCGAGACCTTCACAGGCCTCTCTGTTGACATCAATCAAGCGACCGTTCATGTCACTGACAAAGATGGCATCCGTTGCCTGATCAAGCAGGGTGCGATAGCGGCTCTCTTGTTCTCTCAAGACCTTCTCCACTTGCTTGCGTTCGGTGATATCCTGGGCGATCCCGACATAGCGGTGCACCTTTCCGGCCGGCTCCTGGACCGGAAAGCCGCGATCCCATATCCAGCGAACCATTCCGTCAGGACGAACGATCCGGTATTCGTGGTCGAAGGGCTGGCCGCTTTTTTTCCGTTCCAAATCGGTAAGCACGCGCGCCTTGTCGTCAGGGTGGATGGCCTCGAGAAAAGAGCGCGGATTCTCGCGCAGGCTCTGCAGCGACCGTCCCCAGATCCGCTCATAGGCGGGGCTGATATAAAAGGTCTTGCCGATCTCGATATCCGCCATCCAGAAGGCCTCGGATATGTTCTCGGCAATCAAGCGCAGTTGCTCCTCATTTTTCCGCAACACTTCCTCTGCCTGTTTCCGCTCACTGATATCGCGGGCAAGCGCCAGCACGCATGAGTCACCGTTCAAATCTATGAAACTGGCGCTTATCTCCGTCGGGATCGCCCGGCCGTCCTTGGTGACATGGACGGTCTCAAAAAACAGACTGCCCGTCTCCCGAATCTTCTGCAACTGTTTATGATGGTTGTTGCCAAAGCCAAACCCCTCGATCTGTGTCTGAGGCATGCGAAGAAACTCTTCACGGCTGTAGCCCAGGCGGTTTTCCGCAATTTCATTGGTTTCCTGCAAGGTTCCATCCAGCCGGAAGACAAAGGCCGCATCATTCAAATGGTTAAAGAGGCAGCCATACCTGTTTTCACTCAGCCGTAAGGCCTTGGTTGTTTCCTTCCATTCGGTAATGTCCTTGCCACTCTCCAGGGCTCCGATCACCTTGCCGTTCCTATCTCGGACCGGGCTTGATGTCACATCGATATATTTATCTCCAACCTTCCTCTCATAGCTATAGTTTTGTCCATTGGCCATAGCATCCTGGACTCTGCAGATATCACATATCTTTTCCCGTCCTCTCCTGGTAGTATCTCCTGCATGCTGGCCCCACACTTCATAGCAGTATTTGCCCTGTACCTCACTGGCCTTTTTGCCAATGAGTTTTTCCATGCTGGAATTAATGTTTATCACCCGAAGCTCAGGGTCTAAATAGGTGACGAAAAAGGGACAGTTGTTGAATATCATCTCCTGTTCAACAAGGGAAATTTGAAGTTTTTCTTGCAGTTGCTCTTGCTCAGTGATGTCTTTTGTCACATGTACAATCTGGCTCACTGCTCCCTTTTCATCAAACAGAGGTGAGACTGAAATCTGAAAAATCTTTTCTGACCCGTCCGGCAGAACATGGCGATGTTTGACGATTACGGGCAGGCCTGTCTCAAACACCTGCTTATGACCGCACTGGCCATCAGCGACAGATTTTTCTGTACAGGGGACAAGACAGTTGTGAAGGGATGCAAAACATTTTCTCCCTGTAACTGCCCCCTCTTCGAGGCCGTACAGGTTCAAAAACTGGTGGTTGGCAAAGACAATGGTATAATCATCTTTCGATGATAAGAAGACCATCTGTGAGCGTATCCAAGACTTTGTATTGATCGTGTTGAGGCATGATTTTCCCTTCTAAAAAGGCAAAAAGAGGCAGTAGTAGGATGTCTTTAAGTGAGAGCAGATTTAACTACGGTATCTTATGGTATGAGTTTTAGTACCTGTACGGTTATTTTGTTATAAAAAACGTATTTCCTTCATTCTGTCAAGCTGTCATAGGTAATACTATCGTTCCAGCTGTTGCCAAATTGGTCAGCAAATCTGCTTGGGTCAGGTGATGCTGGTCGTTAATATTGCCACACCGAATATCTAATTTTATCCAACTGCCCTTGGGTTGAGATGTCTACTTGAGTGTCAGATTAAGGGTGGCGGCTTTCGCCCTAGCTGTCAGCTTCGATCTAAGCTTCTACAAATAATCCTACACCTTGTTTTTAAGAATCTGCTCGACAACGGCAATATCCCCGGGACGATCAACGCCAT
>JAHJKP010000010.1 GCA_018821985.1 Pseudomonadota bacterium | reverse complement strand
CCACATTCAAAATTAGGTAAAAAGACACCTGGCGAGGCGTATGTCATGATGCTGCCGACGGTTGAACAGGCAGCGTAAAAAAAGCAGAAATTTCACTTAAAAAAACGTGTAATACTGTTCAAACGATCGGAGCCACTTCTGGGCAAACACAGAAAATCGACCCATTGTTGGTTGATAAGGCCGTTGACTTTATTCGGACCTATGCCGACCGTACCCACCACGGGAAAGAAGAAGATATTTTGTTTCGGGACTTGAATAACAAGGAGTTGTCAGAGATAGATCGACGAGTCATGAATGAACTAATCGAAGAGCATCTTTTCGGTCGGAAGACTACAAAGGCTCTTGTCGAAGCTAATACACGATACAGAATTGGAGACTCTTCTGCCCTTGGCGATATTGTTAGTTGTCTGAACACACTCGTGGATTTCTATCCCAAGCATATCGAAAAAGAGGACAAGGTTTTCTTCCCCGCCTCCCGTGCGTACTTCTCCGAAACTGAGGACCAAACAATGCTTGCTGAGTTTATGGATTTTGATCAAAAAATGATACATGAGAAATATAAGTCCGTCGTCGAAGAACTAGAAAAATAATTGGAAGCCCGAGCCAGTGCATTCACCAGACGGAAAGAAACGGGGCGGCGCTGGCGCGGCAATCTTGGGTGGGCCGCTGGTGACGCAGGTCGATAAGACGGACTGCAAGCGGTCCGTCTTATCGACACCGGATGCTTCTCCATTGGCCTTGACAGGCTCTGCTTACGCTCCACCTATCAAGGCCAATGGAACCTGCGATTCTCAGTTTTGGCGTGAGCAAGCTCCCACCAAAACCTGTGAGTCTCGCGGCTCATCCGGCGTCGTTAAATGCAGAAAGAGAAAGGAGGAAGACCATGGATATTCGGACAGTTACAACGTTCTTCAGGTGGTGCACAATCATAAATGGCGGCATCTTGATTCTGTGGGCAGTTTTCTGTGCATTTGCCCCGGATTTGGTGTATCGCACACAAAGCAAATGGTTTCCCCTTCCTCGAGAAACCTTCAACGCGGTCATTTACTCGTTCCTTGGGTTTTTCAAAGTTGTCTTTCTGTTCTTCAATGTCGTTCCCTACGTGGCTCTGCTGATCGTCGGATAAAATGGATCATCCAACAAAGCCTTACACTTGATGGCTATTCCGCTACGCTGCATAGCTGCAGATGAAGGCAGGCGTTAGGTAGCAAAAAAAAAACGAAGGAGTGAAAATTATGAATACAAAACAAGCAATAGAATCACGACGCTCTGTAAAGCACTATGATGCAAACCACAGTATGACGCCTGAAGAAGTAAATGAGCTGTTGTCATTAGCCATTCTTTCTCCTACGGCATTCAATATTCAAAACTGGCGCTTTGTTGTGGTTACTGATACAGAGTTGCGGAAACAAATCAGGGGAGTGGCTTGGGATCAAGCACAAGTTACAGATGCATCGTTATTTATCGTTCTCTGTGCCGATCTGAAGTCATGGGAGAAAAATCCTGCTCAATACTGGGTTAATGCTCCAAAAGAAGTTCAGGAGTTTATAGTACCAGCTATCGATGCTTACTATCGAGGCAAAGACCAGGTTCAGAGAGATGAGGCGATGAGATCTTGCGGCATAGCCGCACAAACATTAATGATTGCTGCAAAATCAATGGGTTACGATTCGTGCCCAATGGATGGCTTCGATTTCGAAAAAGTTGCTGAACTTATTAATCTACCCGCTGACCATGTAATTGCAATGTTTGTGGCAATTGGTAAGGGCACAAAAGAGACGTGGCCGAGACCGGGGCAGCTAGATCTTAACGATGTAGTTATCAAAAACAGTTTTGCATAACAACATACTCACATAATCAGTCCATCCAGCGGACCCAAGATTTTACCTTTAAGAAAAATTTCAACTCAATAAAAATATGGCAAACAGGTGATAGACCCTGATATTTTTAATTAATGGTCAAAAATGTAACATCGGGTTAAATCACAACTCTTCATAGATATTAGCTTAAGGGTATCCTTAATTAAGCAAGAGCGCTAACTCATAGTATTGAAGGAGATGGCTTGATGAAATTCCTGATGAATACAGAACCTGCTCGACATATCCGCTTCATCATTCCGGTACTGCTTGTACTGGCCTTGTTTGGTTGTTCCTCCCTCTCCCTTGAGGATTGTCCTGAAGGCGGGGTCCTTGGCGTTGACAAGCCTCGCATACGGTCATGGCAGGTCAGAATGCTACTTGCTGACGAAGCCGCAGCTGCCGGTCGGTTTGCGGATTATGCCGCGATGTCCGCCTATGCTTACGCAGAACCCGCAGATCAGGACTGCGGGAATGATCCCAAGCTCCAGCCTGAAGAAAAGCATAGATTGGAGAAATGGCTCAACGATGCGGGATGGGAGAGGGTTGTTGGTGCCGAATATGCTCCTTCATGCGAAGACGATGTCGGCTTATTTTATCATGTGTGGAAACGGGAGACTGCTGAAAAGACCGAAGTAATTATCGCATTCCGTGGCACGTGGGGGTTCAATGACTGGTGGTACGGCAACTCATACTGGATTAGAAGATTTTTTACGGATAAGCATCAATATACCGCTGCCCGAGTTTATACGGAAAAAGTCATGCAATATATGCACGATAAAAATGTTACGGGCAAGGTCTTAGAGCTTTCCTCCACCGGGCATTCCCTGGGCGGAGGGTTGGCCCAGGCTGTTTTCTATGACCAGGCGAATACCTTAAGCTTTAAACAGGCGTATGCCTTTGCGCCGAGTTCTGCTACTGCTTACACGTCGCGGCGTGACAAATCGCCATTTGCGGCATGTAATTCCAACGGAGAATATCCCGAACCACGTATTTACCGTATTTACGAATCGAACGAGATTCTGGCAAATCTGAGAATATTTCATAAACTGGCTTTTCCGCCTGAGCCATGGATCAATGAGGTGAGATTTAACTACGCGAATAGAACTAATCCGGTTGCCCAGCATTCCATGGCAAGGTTCGCACTGACGCTGATGGAAAAGAAGACTAAAGCGGCAGAGAAAATGGACGTCAAGACTGAAGCACCAAAGAAAATGGCCGTGCAGTCTTGGTATGCAGCGCCAGATAAGGAATGCACAGCCAAGTTTCAGGCAAGTCAACGCGCTGCCTGCAACGCAAAACAGAGATAGAGGCCAAGTCTGTTTTTGGCTCTTTCCAGTGAAGACAATAAGCCAAGAGCAGATTTGACCGCATTATTGCGGATGAAGATCGAACAATTTACTGCACGGGAGCGCAAAAAAACCGCGCCCCGTGAGCGACACGTTATCCCCACAAATAAGCTGTAGTCAAATGTAGTCACAGTACAAAAAGAAAGGGGTTTCAGTGAATCACTGAAACCCCTTATCCTTATTGGTGCCTAGAGCGGGAGTCGAACCCGCACGGGCGCAAGGCCCACGAGATTTTAAGTCTCGGGTGTCTACCAGTTCCACCATCCAGGCATGCGCTTGTTTTTACCACAGGGATGTTTTGTTTGTCAATCGGCAAACGCTGACCCACTGTCGGCAGATTCCTGACGGATTCACATCTGCAGGTGAAAGAAAGCTGTCTCCGGCAATTCTTCACATTCCCTATAAAAAGAAAAAATGATAGGTGCGAATTGGTGTCAGGTGGGGTAGCATGAGAACGTAGTGAAGAATTAGGTAAGGATAGTGTGTGTTTTTTTGAAAGAAGTTGACAGTTGCTTTTGTCGTTTTTATTATCCAGAGACTTTTTTTAAGATATTCTGAAAAATTGCTGCTATCTGAGATGGCGTTTGAGCAGGGTGAAGGCAGTATGCAACGAAATCCCGTGGGAAAATTAGGAGAGACAGGCCTCTATATGCTTCAGGATATGGGGCGTATGGGCCTCTATCTTTTGCTGGCGCTTAAAGGGGTGTTCAGGCGTCCTTTCCGGATGGCCGAGTTCATGCGCCAGATGCATTTTATCGGCGCCGGCTCCATGATGGTGATCTTTTGTACAGCTGCCTCCACAGGTATGGTGCTGGGGCTGCAGGGCTATTATTCGCTGCACAAGTTCGGAGCGGAGGGGATGCTGGGCTCTGCGGTATCGCTCACCCTTATCATGGAACTCGGGCCGGTCCTGACCGCTATCATGGTGGCCGGGCGGGCAGGTTCTGCCATGTGCGCCGAGCTTGGCATCATGCGGATTTCGGAGCAGATTGATGCCCTCGAGTGCATGGCAGTTGATCCCTTTCGCTATTTGATAAGTCCCAAGTTTCTGGCCGCGCTCGTCTCTATCCCCCTGCTGACGGCCCTCTTTGATGTGGTGGGGATTACCGGCGGCTATGTTGCCGGAGTCCATCTCATGGGGGTGAATCCCGGCAGTTATCTGGAGGGGATGCGCACCAGCGTCACCAACCATGATATCCGCCTCGGGGTGATCAAGTCCTTTGTTTTTGCCCTGCTGGTGGTCTGGATCTGTACAGGACGCGGCTATTTTGTCTATCAGATCCGCGGGGCCGGCTTCGGAGCCCAGAGTGTCAGCCGGGTGACTACCCAGGCCGTGGTCTTTTCCTCTATTTCGGTGCTTATCTTTGACTATCTGTTGACAGCGGTCTTGCTATGAGTGAATTTGCCATAGAATTCAGGGATGTGACCAAATCCTTTGCCAAACAGAACGGGGGACGGCAGATGATCCTTGATCATGTTGATTTTGGCATCCCGGTCGGCAAGACCACAGTCATTGCCGGCGGCAGCGGCCAGGGGAAAAGTGTTACCCTGAAGCTGATCCTGGGGCTGATGGAGGTGGACAGCGGTCAGATTCTGGTTGGAGGTGAAGATGTGACCGGGTTGCGGGGACGTTCCCTTGAACAGTTGCGCACCCGTTTTGGGGTGCTCTTTCAGGGCGCGGCCCTCTTTGATTCCTTGAGTGTCTTTGAGAATGTGGCCCTGCCGCTTCGGGAGCGAACCAGCAAGTCGGATCGTGAGGTCCGTGAGCAGGTCATGGCCATCCTGACCCAGCTTGAGTTGACCGGTCATGAGGAAAAGTTTCCCGCTCAGTTGAGCGGCGGCATGCGTAAGCGGGTGGGCTTGGCCAGGGCCTTGCAGTTGAAGCCGGAGATCATGCTTTTTGATGAGCCAACCACAGGTCTTGATCCGGTCATGACCCAGGATATCTATAGGCTTTTTGCCAGGATGCAGGAACAGGTCGGCTATACCGCGGTGATTGTCAGCCACGATATCCCCAAGGTTTTTAATTTGGCGGATCAGGTTATTGTTTTAAATAATGGAAAAACTGATGTGTTTGCCAGCCCTGAGGCCCTGCAATGGTCGCGGGAACCGCATATCCGTGAGTTTGTGGAGAGTACAATGGGTGAAATTTATCAGAGTCATCTGGTGGAATTATGAAACAGAGCGGTCTTGAATTATTTGTTGGTCTTTTTATGGTGGCTGGTTTTCTGGCCTTTGGCTATCTGGCCCTGCAGCTTGGCGAGGTCGGGATTCTGAGCTCCGGGAAAAGTTATGTGATCAATGCCGAGTTTGACAATATCTCCGGGGTGAAAAAGGGCGGGGCGGTGCAGATCGCCGGGGTGGTAGTGGGCCAGGTCAGGCGTACCTGGCTTGGCGAGGATGAGCTAGCCCATGTGGCCCTGCAGATTGATAACGGGGTGAAAGTTCCTGTTGATTCCATGGCCTCGGTCAAGTCGCAGGGGATTGTTGGTGATAAGTACATTCAACTGACCCTGGGCGGTGATGAAAAACTTTTTGTTGAAGGGGACGTGCTGACCGAGACCGAGTCAGCGGTTGATCTGGAGTCACTGATCAGCAAGTTTGCCTTTGGCAGTGTAGAAAAAAAATAAGGCCGCTGGTAAGCGTTCACCTATTATCGTTTTCAACAACCTTTCTCAATGACCATTCACAGCTGTCTGCAGCAGATTCACGATGGCGGCACGCTCAGTTACGAGAGTGCGCTGGCGCTGGCGCATGACTCTGACCTGATCGAATTGTGCCGGGCAGCGGACGGCCTCTGTCGTTTTTTTCATGCCGACTCTTTTGATCTCTGCTCCATCATTAACGCCCGTTCCGGACGTTGTTCGGAGGACTGCCGCTATTGCGCCCAGTCTGCCCACTATCCTGCGGCCATTGACAGTTATGAGCAGATAGAGACCGCTACGGCCCTGGAACAGGCCAGAGAAAATGATCGAGCCGGGGTGCGTCGCCTCTCTCTGGTCACGGCCGGCCGCTCTGTCAAAAATGAGCAGCTTGAACAACTGGGTGAATTGTACGCAGAGCTTGGCCGGGAGACAGGGCTTCTCTTCTGTGCCTCCATGGGGCTGCTGACCCGCGACAAGGCGGAACGGCTGGTTGCCTTCGGGGTACGGCGCTATCACTGTAATCTGGAAAGCTGCCGGGAATATTTCCCCCAAGTGTGCACCACCCACACTTGGGAAGAAAAGGTTGAGACCATTCGTATTGCCCGGGCGGCCGGCATGGATATCTGTTCCGGCGGCATCATCGGCATGGGTGAGACCCTGGAACAGCGCCTGCAATTGGCTTGTGAGCTTCGGGATCTTGAGGTCATGTCCATCCCTATCAATATCCTGACCCCCATTACCGGTACCCCTTTTGCTGAATTGGAACCAATTCCCTTTGACGAGGTCCTGCGCACCATCGCCATGTTCCGTTTTATCAATCCGCGGGCGGTTATCCGTCTGGCTGGAGGACGCAATCAGTTTGGCACAGAGCAGTATCAATGCTTTACTGCCGGCGCCAACGGTGCCATCGTTGGCAACTATCTGACCACGGCCGGCAATGGTCTGGAGCAGGATCTGCAAGCCATTGGCAAGATGGGATTTAAGTTTTAAAACAGCTTGCCCTCCAAAATAATTGACCTTCATCTTCATGGATACCCAAACCCTTCTCAATTACGACCGCGACCATCTCTGGCATCCCTATACCTCCATGGAAGATCCCTTGCCGGTCTATCCGGTGGAGTCGGCGGCAGGCGTGCGTATCCGCCTTATGGATGGCAGAGAACTGATTGACGGCATGGCCTCCTGGTGGTCGGCAATTCATGGTTACAGCCATCCGGTACTGGTCCAGGCCCTGCAGGAACAGGCCGCCCGCATGTCCCATGTGATGTTCGGCGGGCTCACCCATGCTCCGGCCGTGGAGTTGGCTAAGTTACTGGTGGATATGACCCCGGCGGGTCTGGAAAAGGTCTTTCTCTGTGACTCGGGTTCGGTGGCAGTGGAGGTGGCCATGAAGATGGCGATCCAGTATTACCATGCTGCTGGTCATCCCCGGCGTTGTCGTTTTCTCACCATTCGTTCCGGTTATCACGGGGACACCTTTCATGCCATGTCGGTCTCTGATCCGCAGGGAGGCATGCATCACCTCTTTGCCGGATCTCTGCCTCAATATTTCTTTGCTGATCGCCCCGAGTGTCTTTTCTCGCACGTTTGGGATGAAGGTGATATCGCATCCTTTGCCCGGCTCATTGAGCAGCACCACCAGGAGCTGTGCGCGGTGATCCTGGAACCCATTGTTCAGGGTGCCGGCGGCATGCGTTTTTATCATCCCGAATATCTGCGCCAGGTGCGCCGTCTCTGCCATACCTTTGGTGTCCTGCTGATTGTTGATGAGATCGCCGTGGGTTTTGGCCGCAGCGGCACTCTTTTTGGCTGTGACCATGCAGGTATCACTCCCGATATCATGTGTCTGGGTAAGGCCATAACCGGCGGGACCATGACCCTGGCCGCAGTCCTGGCCACCGCTGAGGTGGGCCAGGGTGTCTCCCAGGGCAGTCCCGGTGTCTTCATGCATGGCCCGACCTTCATGGGCAATCCCCTGGCCTGTCATGTGGCCTGTGCCTCCATCCGGTTCCTGCTGGAGTCTGACTGGCAGCAGAAGGTGGGGCGGATCGAGCAGTTGCTGGAAGAGGGGTTGGCGCCATGCAGGGAGCTGGCGCAGGTGCAGGATGTCAGGGTGCTGGGCGCCATCGGCGTGGTGGAGATGAAAGAACCGGTGGCTATGCGGGAGATCCAGGCGGCCTTTGTCGAGCGCGGGGTCTGGGTCCGGCCTTTCGGTCGTCTGGTCTATGTGATGCCGCCCTACTGTATCGCAGAAGTGGATCTGCAGACCCTGACCACAGCTATTGTTGAGGTGGTGGCGGGTGAGGGGGACTCATGAGTCCTGAGTACAAGGAAGAGCTGGCCAGACTGGCGCAGTGCGGACGGCTGCGTCAGCTCAGGCCCTTGGCCGGTCGCAGGGGCTGTCATGTTCAGTGTCAGGGACGGGAGCTGCTGAATCTGACCTCCAATGATTATCTGGGTCTGGCCGGGGATTCCTCTCTGCTCCGCCGCTTTTACGAGGGGATGGATGCCGGTAACCTGCTCGAGGGTTATGGTTTGGGTGCGGCCTCTTCCCGGCTGCTTGCAGGCGACACGGATCTGGCCCATCAGCTGGAGCAGGATCTGGCCATGGCCTATGGACGACCTGCTGCCCTGCTCTTTAATTCAGGCTATCACGCCAATATCGGCATCCTGCCGGCCCTTTTGGGAAAAAACGATCTGATCCTTTCCGACAAGCTGAATCATGCCTCCATCCATGACGGGATGCAGCTCTGCCGGGCAGCCCATAGACGTTTTGCCCATCGTGACTATGACCACCTGGAGCGTCTGCTGGCCACCCATCGCCACCGCTATGAGCGGGTGGTGATTGTCTCGGAGTCGGTCTTCAGCATGGATGGCGACGTGGCAGACCTTGGGCGCCTTATTCAGTTGAAAAAAGAGTTTGACGCCCTGCTCTATCTGGATGAGGCCCATGCGGTCGGCCTCTATGGGGAGAGAGGGCTCGGCAAGGCGGAAGAGCAGGGGGTTGTGGCTGATATCGACCTGCTGGTCGGAACCTTCGGCAAGGCCCTGGCCTCCATCGGTGCCTTTGTCATCTGCAGCCAGGATATGCGTGACTATCTGGTCAATTACAGCCGCTCTCTGATCTTTACCACGGCCCTGCCGCCGGTGGTGCTCAACTGGACTCGCTTTGTCTTTCAGGAACAGCAGGCCATGGCAGAACAGCGGCGCCATCTGGCCTCACTCTCTCTTAAACTCCGTCAGGGGCTGCAGCTGCGCAGTCTGCCCACCGCCGGCAATAGCAATATCATCCCGCTGATTATCGGCAGTGACCAGGAAACGGTACTCCTTGCTGAAACCCTGCAGGATCATGGCTTTCTTATCTTCCCGGTGCGTCCACCTGCCGTCCCGGAAGGCACTGCCCGTTTCCGTCTCTCCCTGACCGCGGATATGGCCTGGCAGGATCTGCAGGGGCTCCCTGATATTTTGTCCCGGGAACTTGCTGCCGTCAGCTCTCAGGGCCGGACAAGGGCTGGTGGCACTTGATGAAAAGCGAATGGCTGCATCAGCAGCAGCGGGAGCAATTGATCATCTTCTGTAGTGGCTGGGGCATGGATGCAACTCCGTTTCAGCCCCTTGGCGCCGGGAAGTATGATCTCCTCATGCTCTCCGATTATCGCGATCTGGCACTCGATTTTGATCCAGAGACCCTTTTCAGTCAGTATCAGCGTATCTTTCTCATCTCCTGGTCCATGGGAGTCTGGGCCGGACAGCAGATCTTCCAGCCCTGGTCGCATTTACTGCAGGGCGCAATGGCCATCAACGGCACCCTTTGTCCTATCCATGATCAGTTCGGGATTCCGGTACAACTTTATGGAGCCACCCTGGAACAGTTCAGCGAGGCCAGCCGCCTGAAGTTCTATCGTCGCATGTGTCGGGATCGCCAGACCTTGGACACCTTTCTTGGCCATCAGCCGCAGAGATCAATTGAAAGTCAAAGGCTGGAGCTTTCGGCACTGCAGAGGCAGGTGAGCTGTCAGCCGGCAGAAGATGCGATCTATAAAAAAATCGTGATCGGAACTCAGGACATGGTGGTACCCACCGCCCACCAGATTGCCTTCTGGCAGGGGAGAGAGATCAGTCGGGTCGAGGGAGCTCACTTTCTCTTTTATGGCTGGAACAGTTGGGATGACCTCGTGGGGACACTGTTATGACTAAAATGAAGGGAATAGCAGATAATCCATGGTCATGACTTTGAATAAGGAAAGGATAGCCCACTGCTTCCGGCAGGCCATGGCAAGCTATGACCTCCATGCCACGGTGCAAAGGCAGGTCAGCGGTCGGTTGCTGGAACTTGCCGGGCAGGTCCCTGCCATCAGCTATGAGCGGGTTCTCGAGGTCGGTTGCTGTACCGGGATGCTGACCGAGATGCTCTGCCGGCAGCAGCGGGTTGAGACCCTTTTTCTCAATGATCTGGTCTCTGATTTTGCAACATCGGTCAGGGCCAGGATTCCAGAAGGCCGGATGCCGCACCTGCTGCCATTGTTTGGCGATATCGAAGAACTTCCGCTCCCTGACAGGCTTACTCTGGCCATTTCCAGCGCCACCTTCCAGTGGCTGGCGGATCTGCCTGGTTTTTTCCATCGTCTGGCCCAGGCACTGGGGAAGGATGGTTTTCTTGCTTTTTCCATCTTTGGTCCAGGCACCTTGGCGGAGTTCAAGGAATTGACCGGGGTGGGTCTTGACTATCGGAGTGCTGAAGAGATTGCCGGCTTGCTGGAGAGGAATTTTATTCTGGAACAGATGGAAACCGAACAGAACAGGCTGTTGTTGCCCACCCCCAGGGATGTCCTGCATCATCTGCGGGCCACCGGTGTGGGCGGAGTGCGTGACTATTGTTGGACGAGAGCCGGGCTCAGGCGTTTTGAACGGGAGTATATATCCCGTTTTGGTACTCCGGAAGGCGTTCCTGTGACCTATGCCAGCACTTGTTTTATTGCCCGCAAAAAATAAGCTTTTGATCCCTTTGGGGTGATCCTATCGAACCACAACGAAGAGTAATCAGTGGTAAAGAACTTTATGTGAATGGCATGGTAAGAGGGACGGATTGGCAATGCTAATACGAAACTGAAGATAGTGGAAACGTCGTCGAAGAGTTTAGCCGCTGAAGGTGCATACCCGGTTGCGACCCAAAGCCTTTGCCTTGTAAAGTGCCTCGTCGGCCTGTCTAAGCAGGGTGTCCAGATATGCTTCTCCGCCGACAACAAGCGTGGTGAGGCCGATAGAGACCGTTAGTCCTATAAAAGCACCAGTCTCGGTGGTCATGGTTTGGTTGGCGATGGACTGGCACAGCCGTTCTGCGACTTCGTAGGCAACTTCACCATCGGTCTCGGGCAGAATGACGGCGAATTCCTCGCCCCCGACGCGGCCGATGATGTCTATTTCACGCAGGGTCTCCTGGCAATGGGCAGCGAACATTTGCAGGGTGATGTCGCCTGCGTGATGGCCATGGGTGTCATTGATCTCCTTGAAACGGTCGATGTCCAGCATCAGCAGGGACATGGGCCGTCCGTAACGCGATGTGCGTACGATCTCTTCCTCGCCGCGCTCGATGAAATAGCGGCGGTTGGCGAGGCCGGTGAGGTAATCGAATTGTGCCTGGCGCTGGAGCTCATGCTCAAGGATCTTCCGGTCGGTAATGTCGCGGTTGCTGGCACGCCGACCGAGGAATCGGCCATCCTTCGCATATACCGGGCGGCTGCCGTGGGAAATCCAGCAGATTTTTTTGTCGCGCCGTATAATACGGAAGTCGAGCTGGGCTGCCTCCTGATCAAACTCATCTCTAATGTGACGTTCAACCAGGTCTCGATCTTCAGGGTGGATAATTTTCAGCAACAGCCCTGGGTCGGTGATGAACTCGCTTGCGGAATAGCCGGTGATCCGCTCGCAAGAAGGCGAGATGTAGAGAAATTCGTTGTCTGGGCCGCGCCAGTATTCCCAGTCGTAGGTGTAATCGGCGACGGTCCGGAAGCGCTCCTCGCTTTTCCTGAGGGCTTTCTCGGCGACGATGCGCAGCGTCACGTCCTGAACCGTACCGATAGAGCGCAGCGGCTTCCCTTCCGGATTGTAGAGGTGTTCGCTGCATTCATGTACATACTTGATGCGCCCGTCTGCCATGAGCAGACGGTGGGTGATTTCGTAGGGCAGGTGGTCCATCAGAGAATTCTGGTAGACGTGATCAACACTTTCCCTGTCTTCGGGATGGACCGTGTTGAGGAAGGCCTCGTAGGAGGCACCGAACTTTTCAGGGTCGATCTCGAAAATGCGGTAGATCTCATCCGACCATTGCAAATGGTTGTTCGTGAGATCCAGCTCCCAACTGCCGAGCTGTGCCAGTCGCTGAGCTTCTTTCAACTGGGCCTCGCTTGACTGCCGCAGTTCAGCATAGGAGGAGTCAAGATCGTCGAAGAGCGCATTGAATGCATCGAAGAGCACTTCGGTATTGCGCAAAACATAATCGACGGCCTCGCGGCGTGCGGACTCGGGGGGGGTGCCGCGCTTCAGGGCGGCTATCTCCACGGCCATCTCCTTGTCCTGGCCGAGGATATGGAATGCGAGCCATTTGACAAGGTAACGCAGCAGCCTGTCGATGGCGATTATGACATCGCCTTGCGCCTCATCCACGATCCGGGTTATCTGGTCCAGGAAGAGGTCGTGGGTGCGGCTATGGGCTTCGTAGTGTTCCGGGGAGATCCCGGTTGCCTGCATCAGCGAATCTTCGGTGCTGAAATGGTACTTGGCATAGTCTGCCAGTGCGTCGAGTGCCGCCGTTACGTCTGCCGCGCTTCCGCCGCAGACACGCAGGGTGCCGAGGCGGTTGATGAGCTCTACCAGTCCCTGGTGCTGTACGTCCACTTCTGCCAGTCCCGTCTCATACTTGGCATTCCACTTGAAGGTGCTGCCTTCCATGAATCTAACCTTACACTGAAAAATCTATCTTGATCTTCATTCCATCATCTGTAGAAGGTGATCAGCATTACCCGCAGCGGATATCGATTTTCAGGAGTGAAAATCGTAGCTACTCTACCTACTCTACCGCCTCTTCTTTCGGCAGAATACACTAATAATCATTATCAGGCAATATCTTTCTCAGTCCGTGGGGTGGCTGCGTCAAAACTGATTCTTTCATTTTTTTGGGTGTTCTCAACCATAATGCCTAACGGATTCACAGTGGCTTTTAGGTTTTTGATCGGAACCGTCCATTTCTCCTCTGCCTTCCTGAGCTTGTTTGCAATGTATGCATTTGCTAGCTTCAAGATGATTCTTTGTTTGCATCGAGCACCTTCCGCATTGCCAGGCCCAGCTCCCGCACCGAAACAGGTTTCATCAGGTAGGCCCTGATACCCAGGGCCAGGGCCTGCTCTTTGTTGATCAGGTCGCTGAAGCCGGTGCAGAGAATGATCGGCAGGTTCGAGCGGATGGCCAGCACTTTCTGGGCCAGTTCAAAGCCGGTCAGGTGCGGCATGGTCATGTCGGTAATCAGGAGGTCAAAGGACATGGGGTCCTGGTCAATAAGGGCTAAGGCCTCCAGGCTGTTGTTGGAAGAGGTCACCTGATAGCCAAGATCCTGGAGAATTAGCTCCAGCATGGTGGTGATCACAGCTTCATCATCCACCACCAGCAGCCGTTCCGTGCCGTTGGGGATGGCCTCGCTATGGGCAGCCTCAGCCAGCGAAGGTGTCACAGCCAGCCTTGGCAGATAGACATGAAAGCGTGTACCCTTGCCCGGTTCGCTGTAGACCGTAATATGTCCCTGATAACTTTTGACAATACCATGGACCACGGAAAGACCGAGGCCGGTGCTTTCTCCCTTGGCCTTGGTGGTAAAGTAGGGGGCAAAGATATGGGCCAGCGTTTTTTTCTCCATGCCACAACCGGTGTCACTGACCTCGAGAAGCACATAATCTCCCGGAGCGAGATCGGGGCTGGCAGGCCTGCTGTCATCGTTAATGGTAATTTTTGTAAGCCTAACCCCCAGTACTCCGCCGCTTTCGTGCATGGCATGGAAGGCGTTGGTGCAGAGATTCATGATGATCTGGTGAAACTGGGTGGGATCGGCCAGAATAGCACCACATTCCGGGGAAATATCCTCACGGATGTCAATGGTGGAGGGAAGGGAGGCCCGCAGCAGCTTGAGCACCTCCTTCACCACCAGATGCGGCTGAAATGGTTTTCTCTCCTGCGGGGCATGGCGGCTGAAGGCAAGGATCTGCTGTACCAGATCCTTGGCTCGACCGGCAGCAGTGATGACCTGTTGTAGATCTCCAGTCAGAGGATCGCCTGGGGAGATCCTAGTCATGGCCAGCTCGGAATAGCCGAGAATGGGGGCCAGGATGTTGTTGATGTCATGGGCAATGCCTCCGGCCAGGGTGCCGATGGCCTCCATCTTCTGGGCCTGCCGGAGTTGTTCCTCAAGTTTCATCTCTCCCGTCACATCGCGTTTGACAGCCACATAATTGATGATTCTTCCGGCTTCATTCAGTACAGGAGTGATCGAGGCCTCTTCCTCAAACAGGGTGCCGTCTTTTTTCTTATTAATCAGGTGCCCCTGCCATGCCTTGCCGCTGGTCAGTGTCTTCCACATCTCCTGGTAAAAGGGGGCATCATGCCTGCCACTTTGCAAAATTCTCGGGTTCCTGCCGATTGCTTCATCTTTTGTGTAGCCGGTGATCTTCTCAAAACTGGGATTGACATATTGGATCATGCCGCGTGTGTCAGTAATGACAACGCTGTCTATGCCCTGTTCTATTGCGGTTACCAGGCGCCGCCTTTCTTCCTCTCCCTGTTTGCGTTCACTGATATCCAGGCAATATTCAATAACCTGACTGAGATTGTTGTTGCTGTCAAAAATCGGATAGGCATGAATCTCGACACTTTGTCTCTTTCCGGCCTGATCGGTATGAATATGTTCAACCACTACCGGCTGTTTCGTTCTTTTGACCTCGAGAAGAGAACAGGGATGTTCAGCACCTGTGCAGGGCTCGCTCCGGTCATGGGTCAACTGGAAACATTTTGTCCCTTCCTGATATTTACCGAAATGAGAGGCCTTGTTTGACACTTTAATGGTATGGTCCTTGGCGTCGATGACGTAGAATGGGTGGGTCAGGGCGTCCAGGGCTTTTTGCAGAAAATCCTGCTGTTCCTTGATCTTTGCTTCAACCTGTTTGCGTTCACTGATGTCCCGGGCAATACCAAGGATAGCTGGCTGGCCATTGATCTCCAGCTTGCCGATATGAATCTCCACTGGAAACAATGAGCCGTCCTTGCGCCGATGCCTGCTCTCTATCGTCAGGCTCTTGCCTGGAGAAAGTCTCTCCCAAGCCTTCTTGGCGTGCTGCTCTGTCTCAAAATTGGGATCAACGTCGCAAATGCTCAATGTCAGCAGTTCTTCTCTGCTGTATCCGAGATCTTCACAGGCACTTCTGTTTGCGTCAATCAAGTGGGCATTCATATCGCTGACAAAGATTGCATCCGTTGCCTGATCAAGCAGAGTCCGATATCGGTTTTCTTTTTCCCTTATAGCCTGCTCAGATTTCTGGCGTTCGGTGATGTTTTTAAACACTTCATCGGCCATGTCGTTAAAGGCCTTGGAAAGTTCGGTCAGCTCCCCCTTGCCTCTGATTTCAGTCCTGACCAGGTAATCACCTTGACTGAAGCGGTTTACTCTTTCTTTCAAATGGAAGAGTGGTCGTGTAAGCCAGCGGTTCAGTGCTGCCCATAGGGTCAGCATCAGGAATATACCAACAGCCCAGACAGAGATAGTGTTGATAATCAGAGTATGAAAAAGCCTTGCCTTACTGCGGGACAAGTCATAGTCCACGAAAATAATGCCGACGCGGGTGGACCGAATCTGTCCTGATTCCACGGCGAGCACAACCGGCTGGTAGGCAACAATGTTTTTGCGGTCGGACGACAACTGGATATCCGGTCTTCGGTTTTTTTGTACGGAGAGGAAACGATTCCTGTCGAAGAGAGGCAGAACTTCATGGGCAGGACGGCCCAACCAGCCCATTTGTGAACCATGCAGAACAAGTCCCTGATCGCTCACCAGCACCAGAGAGCGAACCTCCGTCGAACTGCTCAGGTTGGCAATATCAATTTCCACAAGGCTGTTCATGTTATTTCTCAGGAGACCTTCGAACCTGATTCCTGTCCGGGCAAGAAGCTCTTGCAGCGAAGTGAGCGCTTCTTTTTCGATATCACGCTCATTTTGATGATACTCATGAAAGGTGAAGAATAAAAGCAGCAGACTGAATGCCCCAAAGACAAATATCGGAACCCAGAGGCGTAAACGGATAGTGGTAAAGTTCTTCATTCATTCTCCGCAGGAAGAAATGACGGATCAACAAGGCGATCGACAGAGACCGTTCCTTGCAACAGTTTCCGTTGCAGCATAAGCTCAGCCAGTGTGCCTGCCGTAATCTGTAGGGGGGGTGGATTGCCGCCAAGTAAGGTCTGGTTCTCTTGAATATCCGGCATGTTGAGGCCGGTAAACTGCGCCAGGGCATTGTTGCCCAATCGTGGGGCCAGTCGCTTCTCAGCGTCTTGCGGCTGAGTGGTAAGGTAGTCTCTTGCCCGGAAGTGTCCTTTTAGTAAATTCTTGAGTGCCTTTTTATGGAGGGGGGCGATCTCCGCACGCACCACCAGAACATCAATGATCCGCCCCGGAATCTGCGAACTGTCAAACAGGATATGGGCGCCCGCCTGCAGCAGCTGACTGCGAACCGGCTCAAAGGTCACGGCTGCATCGATCTTGCCAGCGAGGTAGGCGGCAGCATGCTCATCCACCGTCAACGGGACGATTGTGATATCCTTGTCCTGGAGCTTTCCGGCCTCCAGAGCGGCATCCAGCATAATTGCGCCCACTGCGGCGTTCTCGACGCCGACTCTCTTGCCGCGTAACGATTGCAGAGTGTCGATCCCGGGACTGGCCATTAAAACATCTCCTCCATGGGATACATCCATGACCAGCACAACCCGTAGATCCATACCGTCCTGTATGAGAGTGATCGCCTCATCCAGGGTCAGGCAGGCTGCCTCGATCATGCCGTTGCGTAGGGCTTGTAAAACCTGACTGTTCGAAGGTATTTCCACGAGGCGGATGAGCTGGTCATCATAATATCCGAGACTGCGTGCCAGATAGAGAGTCTCGTACCCCGGCCATGCATTCGAAGCAACGCGCAGAAGTGGTTCCTGCTGCCTCGTGCATCCGTTGAGCGTTAAGGTACTCACGATAAAGGCGATGAAACAGAGGCCTAACACCTTGCCAGTTGTTCTGTTTTTACTTTTAAAAAAGCGATGTCGGTTGAAAAGAGTGGCGCCCAAATCGTTGTCTCCTGAGAGTCTGTCGAATTTAAAGAAATTTATGCCTGCAGCTCTGTGATTTTGTAGTAATCCGTGTTCCGCTAAAATAAATATTTGAATATTATTATTTCATAAAATCATCTAGTTGTCATGCTACGGAACTCTGGGCTCGACAGCTATCCTGACACGCCAGGGGAGATGTCGTTCAGGTGCCGGCTGTGATGATCCTGGGAACAGATGTAGATAAAACCGTTAAACGTGTGGGACAGGGAGTCAAGGTCCGGCGTACACCGCAAGGAACCGACCGTTTTGGTCGGATCTGAAAGCTGTAATATCCGATAGATTTTAAAAATCTGGATAGTTTTTTTGGCGTATTGCGGGCAAATTGCATGGCTGAACGCAGCTTCAAAATAATCCCATATCTTTAAGTTAAAATATCACTTGTTCTCTTGTAAAATCAAGGGGTAACTTTGCCAGATTTGCTGGCGCGGCTCCTTGCTCCATTACTTGTCCGGAGAAAAGGGTAAGGGACGCAATATAGATGGAACAGCCATGCATTAATTTTGAAGTCTGGGCAGGGAATCAAGAACCTGCTTGGCCTTACCGTCCTTACTAAAAAGTCCCCAGAAAGCCTCACTGGAGTGATCGCCTGGGAGGGTCGCGGTTATTTCCGCCGGTTTCCAGGGGGCATCGAAGGCCTCGAAATAGGCCAGGGACTGGCTGGAGGAAAAAGGAAAACGTTTGCGGATATCGGACCAGAAGAGCCTCTGTCGTTCCCGGGAAAATCCCTTCTCTTTGGGGCCGGATGGCATGCCTGTCTCCTTGATCAGCAGCGGTTTGGTGTAGTTCTTTTTGAATTTTTCAGCCATCTCAATGACCATGTCCACACCCTGGGTTGGGTTGCTTGCGGTAAACCATTTTTCAAAGACCGGATGGACATTGGGCATCAGCAGGTCGTGGCTGTTGAAAAATTGGCTGTACTCATTTTCAAAGTAGAGGAAAAAAGGCTCGGAGGTGGTGACTGCCATCCCGGGGCACTCTTTCTTTATCCGCTGCATGGCCTTGTCGACGTCTTGCGGCAGGTATCGTCTGGTGTACAGCCCTTCGTTGCCGACAATAATCGCGCCAATCAGGTTTGGGTATTTTTGGGCGGCATGAATGACGTTTCTGATCTCCGTCTCGGATGAGGGGTCCCAGATGCCCAGGATGAGCGCCCGAAAGGCAAGTTCATGGGCAATCCGGGGAACGGCTTCCAGGCCGCTGGTTGCGGAGTAGGTGATCACACCGTTAAAGAAAGGTCGCAGCAGGGTGAGATCCTCTCTGATGCCGGCCTCTGTGGCAGCACGTATCTTGCCGCCACCAATGGAAAAGCTGCGGGGGGTATAGGCGATGAACCTGGTCTGCTGAATTAGCTTTGGCAGGGGTGGGGCAGCGGCGCTCTGCACTGGCCCCGGCCAGAAGGTGATGGCCATAAGAATCAGGATGATGTGACTCATGATTCGGCCTTTGATCATGTTGTTTTTTTATCCTCCGCGATGCTGTGCCAGGCGGTTTTGAGCACCTTGCTGGTGGCGGCGCTTAGCGCGTCCATTTGCAGGACCTGGGTCAGGATCTCAACGGGTTTGACGCCAGGCAGACTGCTGGTGTAGAGAAGCTCCAGTTTCAGGGTGTCTGCTGCTTCCGGGCTGATGGCCACCACCAGGGGACGGATGTCAAACTCTGACTTTTTGCCTTTACGGCTGCGGGTGATGGAAAATTCCGTTCTGCCCATGAAGTCATCTATACGGGAAAGCTCTTCTGCTGATAAGGGGCGCGGACAGGTGACGGTATAACTGCTTTGCAGGCTCTGGGGAACCTTGCCTGAGTGCAGGGCCACGGACTGCACCGTCAGTCCTGGCGGGAGTTGTCTGTTGAGCTGTAATACAGTGTCCTCAGGTGATTTAAGTGGGGCTGGAAGATCCATGATAAAGTATTCGGCCAGACTTTCAGTGCCAACCGGCAGGGCCAGGCCAAAAGATATCTTGGGTGAGGGATTGAATCCTTGAGAAAAATGGGTGGTGATTCCCGCCCGGCGCAGGGCTCGGAAGACCAGTTGTAAGAATTCAAGATGGCCGAGAAAACAGATGTCGCCTGTGCGTGAGTAGATAACATTGTACTTGAAATGATTCTCCTCAGTTGCTGTTACGGTAGGGGTGACAGTTTGACCTGCGGGCGTTGCTGCTGGTGGAAGAGCTTGTCTCTCGTCACTGTCTCCCGTCTTTCTGCCATGGACAATGGGCCTGATCTTCTTAAAATCGCAGAGGCCGCACTGCTGGCAGCCATTATAGCGGCAGTCCGGAGTATAGGTCTCGCTGTGGGCCTTTGCCAGCTCCTCTTGCAGGAAGGTGGTCTCAATGCCGCTGTGCAGATGCTGCCAGGGGAGAACCTCGTCCGGCTCACGCCGGCGCAGGAAGGTGTCCAGGGGCAGGCCGCACTTCTCGCCGGCGGCTCGCCAGATGCTCAAATGAAAGTGTTCAGACCAGCCATCGAGGCGTGCCCCATCCTTCCAGGCCGTCTCAAGGAGTCTGGCCAGTCTGCGATCACCCCTGGAAAAGACTCCTTCCAGAAAACTCTGTTCAGGGTCATGCCATTTCAGGTTGATGCCGCTGCGGGGCAGGGCTCCTTTGATCCGTCTGATCTTCTCTCGGCTCTCATCGATAGTGATCTGTTGCGCCCACTGGAAAGGGGTGTGGGGTTTGGGCACAAAGGTGCCAACGCTGACATTGATCTGGCGGCGTCCGCGTCCGTCTTTGTCGCCCTCCTGTTTGGCCTTTTTTGCCAGTTCCACAATGGCGTCGATGTCTTCTTCCGTCTCAGTCGGCAGGCCGATCATAAAATAGAATTTCATGATTTTCCAGCCCAGACGGAAGGCGTCCCGGCAGGTAGTCAACAGATCTTCCTCGGTGATGCCCTTGTTGATGAATCGGCGCAAGCGTTCGCTGCCTGCCTCGGGTGCCAGGGTAAATCCGGTTTTGCGTACCCGCTTGATCTGATCCATAACCGATTCTGTCAGGGTGCCCACGCGCATGGAGGGCATGGATACCGAGACATAATCAGCTGCAAAATTGTCCATCAGTTGTGTCAGGAGCGGTTCAATACAGGAATAATCGCCGGTGGACAGGGAGAGAAGCGCCAACTCGTCAAATCCGCTGTCACTCAGTGCCGAGTGGGCAATGTCCATGACCTGTTCCGGGCTGCGCTCCCTGACCGGTCGATAAATGATTCCAGCCTGACAGAAGCGACAGCCCCTGGTGCATCCTCTGGCGATCTCCACTCCCAGGCGGTCATGGACGATCTTGGCATTGGGCACCAGTGGTCGTTTCAGGTGTTCGGTGCAGGAAAGATCGGATAAAATTCTGCGCTGAACATGGGGAATGTCACTTCGCAGGGTCAAGATCTCGCGAATAGTTCCCTGGTCAGTATATTGAGGTTGGAAAAAAGAGGGGATATAGAGCCCTTGGATGGTGGCCAGCTGAGATAGCAGTTCTGCTCTTGAGAGCTTGTTCTCTTTGGCCAGGCCCACCATGGTGGTGATCTCCACCAGCGCTTCTTCGCCGTCGCCGAGCAGGATAGCATCGAAGAAATCGGCAACTGGTTCCGGGTTCATGGAGCAGGAGCCGCCGCCAAGAATAAGGGGGAAGGATTCATCCCGGTCTTTGGACCAAAGAGGAATTCCGGCAAGACTGAGGATGGTAATAATATTACTGTAGCATAATTCATAGGGCAGGGTGATGCCGATGATGTCAAAGTCGGCCAGGGCATGGTCTGATTCCAGCGACGTGAGAGGAGTTTGTCTCTCCTGCAATAATTTCTCCATGTCCCGATCCGGGCAGTAACTCCGCTCCGCCAGCACCCTTTCCTGGCCATTGAGGATGTGGTAGAGGATCTGCAGGCCCTGATGGGACATGCCAACTTCATAGAGATCGGGGAAGATGAGGGCGCAGCGGACCAGGGCCTGGTCCCAGTCCTTAATGGTTGCATTATATTCATGCCCCAGGTAACGCCCTGGTTTGGTGACAAAAGGGAGAAGTTTGTTTCGAGCTATTTTAGCTTGCATGGGGAGTCTTCAGGAATTTGTTTATGGTACCATTGAAAGGGACTGCCGGTCTGGTGTCTGTCTCTCGTATCTATATTTCATCTGCAGATTTACTGGAAATAGGTTGACTTTACAAGGGCGGATAATGTATTCAAGGTAAAGATGTATTTGTTTGAATAAAAATAGTATGTTATCTTGAATAAGGGTTACATGTATGAAAATTAAAGATCGTATCATAAATTTGTTATTTCTGCCGCTTTCCTTGAGCCGGCAGGGAAATTGCCGGCCTCTGCCTGCCAGGCTTCCAATGGGCCATGACATGCGTCAAACTATCCATCTTCTTATATTGGCTGTTGTTGTTTTTCTTGCCTTGCCTGTTGTTCAGAGTTGCGCTGAGGAGAGTGGCCCCCTGCTTGAAAATATTTCCTTTGATCGGGAAAGCAGTAGTCGGGAAACGATCACCTTTAAACTCAATGGTCCATATCTCCCCAAAATATTTGCCATTCAAGGAGAATCACCCAAGGTTGTCTTTGATTTTTATGATACCCGGCACTCCACATTGGTCAAGGGGGTGATGAAGGTTAGGGGAAATCTGGTCTCGGCAATCAGGGCCGGGATGCATGCTGACCCCCAGCTTAAGACCAGGGTGGTTCTTGATCTCGTTCCTGCAGGTGACTACGACTTTTCCCAGGATTTTCGGGAAAAAAATAATAGCCTGATCATTACGATTTTTCATGCCGGGCAGAAGGAGGCTAAACAACAACGTGAACAGCCAGTGGGGAAGGCGAAAAAAAGTGACCTTGTTTCTGCAAAAGCGACTCCTGCTCTCGGGACGGTGGAAAAGAAAGCAGCTTCATTGAAGCAGGTGAAAGAGAAAAAGATCGAACCGCCGCTTGTTACGCCTCCCGTTGTTTCCGGCAAAGAATTATCTGTTCCTTCGTCGTCACAACTGTTGATCCATGCTATTTCATTTGAACAAAGCCCTGATAAAGGGGAAAAGATATTGTTTAAATTGAATAATTTTCACCCCCCTGTGGTTTTTGGCATTGAAGAGGGAACACCCAGTATCGTCTGTGATTTTATGGATGCAAGCCTTGGGGAGAATGTGCCGGAGGTTATACCCATAAAAGGTAAATTTGTTAAGCAGGTCCGGGTGGAGAAGAATGTGAATTCTCACAAGATTAGAGTTGTTCTAGAGTTAGTGCCGAATCGACATTATGATCTGCAGCAGGTATTTTTCAAAGAGGAGAATTTATATGTCCTTTTTGTAAATTCTTCTGACGCTGCAGATGCCGGAAACAGTGAAAAACCATGAGGAGCTTCGGACAAGTTCCCTTTTGCCCTGAATGGTTTGTTACAGGGCTGGCTTGAGGTCGTATGTTACCGTTGAAAGAAGAAATCCTGCATGGTATTTATGATGCCTTTGCCGAGTGGTCGCCCGGGTTAACCTTGGCCTGTAAAAAAAACTGTGCGGTCTGCTGTACCCAGAATGTGACCATTACGGCCATTGAAGGGGAGGTTATTCATCGCCTGATTCGGGAAAATGGGTGTGAGTTGTGGCTTGCTGAGAGCCTGCAGAAAAAAGAGACCACCAACCGTCCCCGGATGACCACCAATGATTTTGCCGGCGCCTGTCTGCAGGGTGAGAATGTGCAGCCGGAACAGTACGGGAATATGTCTCCCTGCCCTTTTCTGGAGGATGGTTGCTGCCGGATCTATGAGGTACGGCCATTTTCCTGTCGTTGTTTTGCCTCCGAGCAGAGGTGTCTTTCCGGGACTTCAGCTCTGTTGCCGGAATACTACCTCTCAGCATCCACCGCCGTTTTGCAGATCATTGAACATCTGGGGCAGGGAGAGTACTGGGGCAACATGCTTGATGTCCTCGCAGCCCTGTGTGACCTTCCTGAAAACAGAAAATATGCAACTTTGCTTCCCGCTTCTTTTGTGGATCAGTCCCGGGTCCAGTTGGTCAAAGCAAAACCTTTACCAGGTTTCTTATTGCTTGAGGATGAAATGGGAAAAATTGCCCCGCTTGTGGATGCAATCTTCCTGCGGAAGGTTGGTGAAAAAACAGTTGAGTCGATATTGAATGGCAGATGATAAGGGAGTAGTGGAGAAAGAACAGCTTGAACTGCCAACTGTCTAAGGAAGTTCCTGAGTCTCATAGTCTTCTGGTACCTTCAGCCTGAAATTAGCCGCAGAAAATGAGCGATCGGTAAGGATTTCTGTAAAATCGATGCTGAGCTGTGAGCCGTATGGCAAGTCGCTGATGGTGATCCTGCTGACCGGCGCACAGTCATTCTGTTCATTCCGGCGATCGTAGGAGATGGTGGCAATGGTTTCTCCCTCACGATCAACAAGAATCCGGCTCAGGAGTTGCCTTGTGGCCGGTTGAATCAAGAGGTGGCTTTTGTTCAGGGCCGCCTCGTCCTGATAGCGCATCGTAATCCAGACACCTCGCCCTGATCCATCTTGGTGGATGGCCTCAATTGTTGCTCCCTGCTCATGGAGTCTTCCTGTCAGCCAATAACCCCAGTTCTCAGAGAGCAGAGACTCAGGGATCTTGTTTTGCGTGGCCAACGAGCCGATCTTGCCGATGATGTGCTGCTTCAAGCTTGTGTTGATAGACTGAAAATCCCGGCCGTTGTTGACCAGGGCGTAAAGAGGTTGTCCCAGAGGATTCAGTACCACGAATTTTACTGATGTCGGGAGCTTCAACTGGAGAAAGCCCGCAATGGATCGATCTTCTCCAGGGGTGTCCCAGGAAAGCGTTGTCTTTGCATCCAGACAGCAGAAACAGGAGGCATCCCGTTCCTGCATCTCCTCAAAAGTCTGGGTGATGAAGGCGGTCTCACTGTCAGCCACCGGGCTGGTCCAGGGTTTTCCGGCACAGCTTTGTATGAGCAGGACCAGTAGGGTCAGGATGAGCCTGAAAAGGGTTGGGGGCACCTGAACTCTGGGAGCCTTATTCGATTTCATCGATTTTCTGCTGTATCTTTTCTTGCAAGTTCTGCTCTTTGAACAACTCTTTAGCTTTACGATAAGCATTCAATGCCTTTTTCTTTTGACCGGATCTCTGGTAGATATCTCCCATATGTTCCTGGATATAGGGGTCATCGGGTTCTAGAGCTATGGCATGTTCTAATTCTATTC
Source organism: Pseudomonadota bacterium (assembly GCA_018821985.1). Taxonomy (GTDB): domain Bacteria; phylum Desulfobacterota; class Desulfobulbia; order Desulfobulbales; family Desulfocapsaceae; genus UBA2270. Next base: position 59,209 of record JAHJKP010000010.1, on the reverse strand, counting down.
TGGCCTTTTCCAGATCTCCCATGTGAAAATAGACCCAACCAAGACTGTCAAGGATATAGCCATTGTCTGGTTTGAGGGCAATGGCTTTTTTTATGTATTCCAAAGCCTTTTCAAGATGGACATTGTTGTCGGCCCAGGTGTATCCAAGATAATTTAAGGCTTCCACATGGTCAGATTGCAGCTCAATCACTTTTTCCATGCTGGATATGGCCTCGTTCTGCTTTCCTTCCTGCTCCAGAAGAAGTCCGTACTCAAAAAAGAGTTGGACATTGTCCGGGTATCGTTCGATTCCCTTGCTTAGGATTTCATGGCCACTGGCAAGCTGGTTCTGTGTCACGTAGATCCCGGACAGAAGACTGTAGTAGAGGGGTTGGCGGCGGCTTGCGCTCTCAATTAATTTCTTGAGAAGGGTGATCGCTTCCGGTGTTCTTTTCAGCTCACTCAGTATTTTGGTCTGCAGGGCAATACTATTTTCAAATTCCTTGTCGTTGTGGTTTATTTTTCTGAGATGTGCCAGCGCCGCCTCTTGCTTTTTTTGTTCATAACGAATTACTGCCAGCATGTATCGGGCAGCAGATGACTCATCCCTGGCCAGGATTTTTTCCAGCAGGGCATTGGCTTTGTCAAAATTCTGCATGCGAATGAGTATCCGGCTTGAAATAAGATCAATATCGGTGGGGTTGCTGCTCAGGGCACGAATTCTGGTAAGTTCTGCCAATGCCTCTTTTCCCTGGTCGATGAGAAGGAGGGCATGGACGCGTCCAAGAGCTGCTTGTTCATTTTCAGGTTCTTTAGCCAGAATGGATGCATACAATTGTTCGACTCGTTTATATTGCTCACGCATGCCATAAAATTCGGCCATTTCATAGACCAGTTCTGGAGACCAGTTCTGGAGCAGGATCTTTTCATAGAGGGTGGCCGCGGTGTCATAATCAGCGGATTGAATAGCAAGACGAGCAAGATAGAGGAGAGCAAAGTATGAGTTCGGATCTTTGGTCAGAAGAATCTTGATGGTTTTCTCTCCCTCTTTATAACGACCCTGTTGACTATAGAGGTAGCCAAGGCGAAGGCGTACTGTGCTGTTGTCAGGGGCAAGTTCAAGGATCTTTTCGTAAATCTGGATAGCTTCATTCATGTCGCCGGAATTAATGTCCAGACGTGCCAGAAGCAGTTGACTGTCAATATCGTTTGGGTTCTTCTTGGTGGCCTCCCTGAGCCATTGAGCCGCTGCCTGTTGTTTTCCCATTTTGATAAGGAGAACGGGAAGTTTTTTAAGGATATAATCAGCCTCAGGGTCACAGATAAGGGCTTTTTCATATGCCTCCTGAGCCTCACTGTATTTTTTATTACTCTCTGCGTGGGTCCCCCAGAGAAAATAAAAATAGGAACAGGCGAGATCGGTATTTTCACCTGTGGCATCTTGAGGTTGTGGTACAGGCACAGGAGCAATTGCAGGAGCTGTGGGTTGTTCCTCCTTACCGGCACAACTGCTCAGTGATATCTGCAGGCTCAGAATGCACAGGAAAGTGAATGCAAAAGGGCTGATGAAGGAGTTCCTGTTACGCATTCTGATTCATTTTGCGCAAAAAGGGTGTGACGGCTTGCAGCACAGCCTGATGGACGGATTCAATGGAACCAGAGGCGTCAATACGCTGAATATAGGGGAGCTTCAGGCTGTCAAAAATGGCGGCTACTTTTTGCAGACTTGCCTCCTGCTCAAAGTCATTGAGTGTCTCTCCACGCCCTGTCGTAATCCGTTCAATACCTATTTGAGGTGGGACGTAGAAGAGCAGGGCCAAATCAGGCTGAGGAGCAAAACTGTTTCTTTCAATAATCTCCTCTGGAGAAAAGCCGACGGCACCCTGATAGGCAGCTGTGGAGAGAAAATAGCGGTCACAGAGGATAATCTTTCCTTCCTGTAACCCCGGCATAAGCATATCTTGCACATGCTCTTGCCTGTCAGCGATAAAGAGCTCCAGTTCTTCTTCCCGGGAGACGCCATTTCTGTTGGCGTAAAGGGATCTGATCCGTTGACCGAATTGTCCGTTTGTCGGTTCTCTGGTTTCAATGACATCAAGTCCTTTTTCCTTTAAGAAACTTGCGAGCAGTGACATCTGGGTTGATTTTCCGGTACCGTCGATCCCTTCAAATACTATGAGTAATCCTTTATTCATTTGATTTTGAACCATATTTCTTCTTGCATTGTACTCATTTTTCAATTTACTACGTCCACCTTTTAGATACCCTCAAAATAGATGAAAGACACGAAAATAATGAATTGAAGAAACGTGTCAGCGGCACAATTTTGAATTTTAATCACAGCTATACGGGATGCAAGGGAGAAGGTGAGATTAAAGACAATCAGATCGATGCCCGCAATCTTATGACCGGATCAGGATAATGTCTGGCTGGCGGGATTGTTGTGAACAGATTCCCGGTTGACGGCAATCGAGGCAGCCAGATCCACGGCAGCGGTAAGGCTTGCCGGGTCTGCCACTCCTTTTCCGGCGATATCATAAGCTGTTCCATGGTCAACAGAGGTCCGGACAATAGGTAGGCCTAAGGTGACATTGACCCCGTCCTTGAAATGAAGAAGTTTGAAGGGGATAAGGCCTTGGTCATGGTACATGCAGATTACTGCGTCATACATTCCGGCCGCGGCTTTGAAGAAAATGGTGTCGGGCGGGAAGGGCCCTTGAACCTGAATCCCGACTGCCTGCATTTTCTGAATGGCCGGCAAAATAATTTCTTCTTCTTCATTTCCGAAAAGACCAGATTCTCCGGCGTGGGGATTCAGGGCAGCCACAGCGATTCGCGGGGATGAGAAGCCAAAGTCGCAGTGCAGGGCTGTGTTTGTGGTCTGGATAAGGGCGGTCAGGGTCTCTTGGTTAAGACGGTCTGGAACCGAAGCCAGTGAACAGTGAATGGAGGCAAGGGTAACCCGTAGACGGCTTCCGGCCATCATCATGACGTAATTGCGACTTTGGGTGAGTGCGGCCAGCATCTCGGTATGACCGGGGAAGGTGTATCCGGCACGGTTCAGGCTTAATTTGGAAATAGGGCAGGTGACCATCGCCGAGAAGGTTCCATCGAGGATGAGGCTGACAGCCTTTTCAATATAGCTGACCATGGCCTTGCCGGTGGCGATTGTCGGTTGGCCCCAGAGCAAGTCATGGGCATCGAGATGGGAGAGCTCAAGAACAGGGATCTGTCCTGTCTTGATAGGGGTTCCTGGATGCCATGACAGAAACTGAGCATTGATTTTCAGCTCAGACGCACAGCGTTGCAGAACACCGATATCACCAAGGATCACAGGAGCATATTTGGGGAAGCCGTCTGTTTGGGTGAAAAATTTCAGTAGTATTTCAGGCCCGATTCCGACTGGGCAACCCATGGTGATGGCAATATGACGCATAGCAATTCTTAAAGAGGATGATTCCTGTAAAAATTAAGGGTGAAATGGAAAAACGATCAGGTAATGGTCTAAAATTTTCTGTGTTGTCATGCCAGGCGAGCATCCGGCTTGGCTGTCAAAAAGCATCGCTCAGATCAAAGGCATTCTGGATGAGATCTATTTTGGGAGGGGTGTCATCCGGCAAGAGAATGGCTACTACATCAAATCTGGCTGCGACTTCAGTGAGGTTGTTTTCAGTCATGTAAGCCATGGCCACTTTACTGATCTTAATTTGTTTTTTTCTGGTAACAGCTTCGCAGGGATGGCTGAAGAGCACATTTCTTCTGGTTTTGACCTCGACAAAAACAAAACTCTTGGGCTCATTGGCAATGATATCAATTTCACCGTAATAGTTTCTGTAATTTCGTTCAATGATGCGATAACCTACCTTTAGAAGGTATTGGACGGCCAAATCTTCACCCTGTTGGCCCAGAATATTTCTCCTGCGGTCAGACAAATTCCCGGACCCCTTTAAATGTCTTGCGATGACATGGTGCAGGGCCATATTTTTCGATGGCCTTGCGATGTTCTTGGGTGGGATACCCTTTGTTCTGCGCGAGATTGTATTGCGGAAAACAGGTGGCCAGATCAACCATCAGGGCGTCCCGTGTCACCTTGGCAAGAATGGAGGCGGCGGCAATGGAGGCGCTTTTTGATTCACCTTTAATCAGTGTGAGTTGGGGGGTGTCCATGGGGATCTTGAACTTGCCGTCAATCAGTAGAAAGTCAGGTGATGGCAGTGTTGTGCTGGCCAGATTTTCCACGGCCCTTTTCATGGCCAGAAGAGATGCCTGCAGGATGTTAATACGATCAATGGTTGCGATGGATACAATACCAACACTCATCAGGGCGCCGATTTCGGAGAGTGTTCCGGCCAGGAGGCAACGCCTGTTGTGGGACAGTTTTTTAGAGTCAAGATACAGAGAAGAGTCGCACTGTGGCGGCAAAACCACACAGGCAGCAACCACCGGACCAGCAAGGGGCCCTCTGCCTACTTCATCCAACCCTGCAACACAAGAAAAACCTCTTGTGCGCAGGGCACGTTCAAGGAGAAAGGTGTCGTTCGTATCTGGAACGACTGAGGAGAGAATCTCTTCAATCCGTTGCAACGTATTGTCTAGATTTAAGAAATGGAAACTATTTAATAAATTTTCGTTCTTGAATACGTGCTGCCTTGCCCCGTCTGCTGCGCAGGTAGTAAAGGCGTGAACGGCGGACACGACCACGGGTTACCACATCAATCTGCTCAATTCTGGGGTTGTGCAGGGCAAAGGTCTTTTCAACGCCAACGCCGTGGGACATTTTCCGAACGGTATATGATGCATCCATCGTTCCATTTTTCCGTTTGATTACCACGCCCTGGAACATCTGAACTCGCTCTTTGTTTCCCTCAATGATCCGGATGTGTACATTTACGGTGTCTCCGGAACGAAAATCGGGGTGATCAAAACGCATCTGTTCCTGATTGATTCTGTCAAGTATTACGCTCATAATTTTACTCTACGTTAAGGTGTGTTGAAGGGATAGTTGTTTGTTTACTATCTTTGAGGGACTTCGAAAAATTGTCTCTTTGGTCCGTTGGACGGCCAAGCCGTATCCTGAACAAAGAGCATGATTTTTCGAGGTATCCATTAATTTTATAATTCCTCCTGGACGCCAAGAAGCCGATCAAGGATGATCGAGACTGCTGAACGCACAGAAAGGTGATTATAGTCAGTTGCACTCTCAATTGGAGGCAGGGTGTAATCCGCTGTCTCGGTTATCTCCGGGGCTAGTCCATGGGCTGTGCCGAACAGGAGAATAATTGGCTCTCCTGTCTCGATGCGCCTTCGGGTTTCCCGGTAGCTGATACTGTTCTTCTGGGCACGAGCACTCGTCGTCAGGATCAGGGGTCTCCGGCCTCTCTGTTCAGTGATCAGGCAAATGGCCGTCTCAAGTGACCCTGTAATCTTAACTCGGTCAAGGGCTGCTTTACGGGCGGGATTGTATGTAGCCCCATACCCTGACTGCCAGTGATCAAGAATCTCTTGAACCAGTATCTGCTGGTCACTATAAGGAGTGACAATATAGTAATTATCAATCCCATATGTCCGTGCTGCCCGGGCGATATCATGGAGATCAAGATTGGTTACTGCCGAGCCTATGGTCTCTCCCCTCTTGTTGATAACAGGATAGTGAATAAGGGCTATATCAACTACTTTTTCTCTTTCCTCATTCATTCGGGCCTGTCTGTAACGCCTCTATCTTCTGGTATAAACCCTGCTCTTTGAGCAGCTTTTTTTCACTTTTACTGAAAACAGCCTGTCTTAATAATTCCGGGCGTCGTTTCAGGGTGCGTCGAACTGATTCAAGGAATCGGTAGTGTTCAATCGCTTCATGATTACCAGAGAGAAGAATCTCAGGTATCTCCTGCCCCTCAAAAACCCGTGGTCGAGTATATTGTGAGTGTTTAAGCAAACTTCTACTAAACGTATCGCGTGTTGCCGATTCTGCACAGCCCAGAACTCCTGGAAGAAGTCGGGTTACAGAATCAATCACAATCATGGCTGCAAGTTCACCACCGGTCAGGATATAATCACCAACCGAGATTTCATCATCAACGGAAGCGGTCACAAAGCGCTCATCAACCCCTTCGTATCGGCCGCAGATCAGAATCAGATGGGACAATGAACTGAGCTCTTCGGCAACCTTCTGAGTATAGGTACGTCCTTGCGGACTGAGGAGGATGACCCTGCCTTGTCCATTTTTCTGCTGCACTGCACGCAGAGCAGCAGTCAGAGGTTCTGGTTTCATGACCATTCCTTCTCCGCCGCCAAAAGGCCTGTCGTCGGTCATGGCATGTTTGTCCAGGGAAAAACTCCGGATATCAGTGATATCAATGCGGATCTTCTCTTCCTGTCTGGCACGGCGAATGATGGATTCATTCAGTGGTGAATCCAACAGCGCTGGGAATATGGTCAGTATGTCAAAAATCATAGTGTCAATCGACACTAAAGTATGGTGTCCCCGGAGTTTATCTCCAGAAGTCCGGGGGGAGGCGCTATCACTATCTTTTCAGTATCATGGTGAAGAATAATACTATCAAGGATGGGAATCAGATACTCTTCATCGTTATCTTGCACCACCAAAAGATCTTGTGCGCCATTGGACATGATGCTTGTTACTGTCCCAAGCCTGCGACCGTCAACGGTTATGACGGTCAGACCTTCCAGCTGATATAGATAAAACTCATCTTGTCCTGGCTGTGGAAGATCCTCTTTCAGAAGTAATACACCCATTCCGGTTATCGCTTCAGCCCCATTCCGGTCATTGACTGAGGTCAGTCGCACAATGGCTGATTTTCCCTTAACCCGGCACTTTTCCATACTATAGGCTTGGGAAAGTTCTCCGGATAAGGTTACTAAAAACAATTTTTTGTAACTTTGGATATTTCCCGGCTGCCCTGCATAAGAAAAAATCTTTACCTCACCTTTAAGACCGTGAGGTTCAATAACTTTTCCGATCAGTAAATACGTCTCAGCAGGATATATAAAATCGTCAACCATGGCTTTGGATATTACTCCAGAATATCAAGCCTAGATCGCTTGTTCTCCTTCCCGGCTGTGACCGCAAGGAGAGAACGCATTGCCCTTGCGGTTCGCCCCTGTTTGCCGATCACCTTGCCGAGATCTTCTTTGGCAACAGCCAGCCCGATGGTGATGGTGTCATCTTCTTCACTCATGCTGACATTTACCGCATCGGGATTGTCTACCAGCGATCTGGCAATATAGGTGACCAGCTCTTGCATAACCCGTTATTCGCTGACTGGAGTTTTTTTGATCAAACTCTGAACTGTCGTGGATGGTAAGGCGCCTCTGCCAATCCAGTCCTGGAGCTTCACATTGTTGATAGTAATGGCGGCAGGATTCTGCATCGGATCGTAGGTTCCTACGATATCGAGGAATTTTCCATCACGCTGACGCTCACTGTCGGCAACTACAATACGATAGAAGGGGTGTTTTTTTCTGCCAAGCCTGGTTAAACGAATTCTTACTGCCATTACTGATAACTCCTTTGATGTATTTAAAAAACTTTGAATAACTCCTGAATTACTCTCTGGCTGTCCGCATCAGAAAGTGTGCTTAATTCTTACGCAATCCTTTCGGCAATTTCCGCCTTTTCTGGCCAGTGATCAGCCCGGGTTTTCCGCGCATCTTCTGCATCATCTTCAACATGGTTGAATAGCTTTTAATGACCCGGTTAACATCGGCTACATCTGTACCGGAACCGCTTGCAATCCGTTGCCGGCGACTGGTATTGATAATGGCATAATTATGTCGTTCTTTCCTGGTCATGGAGCGGATAATGGCCTCAGTCTTGGAAAGCTCTTTCTCGTTCGGCTGTGGTGCATCTTTCAGCTGCTTGAGCTTGTTGATCCCTGGAATCATGGCCATAATCTGCTCCAGCGATCCCATTTTTTTGATCTGCTGGATCTGGTCAAGAAAATCTTCCAAGGTAAAGGTGTTCTGCCGGAGCTTGTTGATCAGTTTATCAGCTTTCTTCTTGTCAACAACGGCCTCGGCCTTTTCGATCAGGGTGAGAACATCACCCATGCCCAGGATGCGTGAGGCCGTCCGGTCAGGGTGGAAAATTTCCAGCGCGTCAAGACCTTCACCTACACCTGTAAACTTGATGGGCTTACCAGTAACATTCTTGATGGAAAGGGCTGCGCCGCCACGGGCATCACCTTCCATCTTGGTGAGAACCACACCGGTTATTTCCAGATCATCATTGAACTTGCTGGCCACGGTAACTGCATCCTGTCCGGTCATGGCATCGGCCACGAAAAGAATTTCAGATGGTTTGATTGCTGTCTGAATCTCTTTCAGTTCACCCATGAGAAGTTCATCGACATGAAGGCGGCCCGCAGTATCAATGATCAGGGTGTCGTAGTTTTTCTCTCTGGCGATTGCCACAGCCTGTCGGCAGATATCTACCGGCTTGGTTTCGGTAGAGGATGGATGTACCGGGACATCAATTTTTCCACCAAGGATCTGCAGCTGTTCAATGGCCGCAGGCCGATAAACATCGGCTGGAACTAGATATGGCTTCCTTCCCTTTTCCTTGAGCATGCGCGCAAGTTTGCCTGATGTGGTCGTTTTTCCTGAGCCCTGTAGTCCTGCCATCATGATGATGACCGGTTGGCGGCCATCAAGCCGAATCTGTTCCGTGTTTCCGCCGAGAAGGGCTACCAGTTCCTCATGGACTATCTTAATGATTTGCTGGCCTGGAGACAAGGCTTGGCTGACTTCAAGCCCCACGGCCTTTTCGGTAACCGTGGCAATGAACTGTTTGACTACATTAAAGTTGACATCGGCTTCAAGAAGCGCCATGCGCACTTCTTGCATGGCATCTTGAATGTTCTCTTCAGTCAACTTACCGTGGCCACGGAGTTTTTTGAAGACCCCTTCCAGTTTGTCTGTCAGATTCTCAAACATGAATAATTACAGTAATACAAAAATAATAATGTCACTTAACGTTAATATCAACTGTTTGTAGTGACAATAGTTGAAGCAATATATCCAAATATAACAGCATCTAATGTAGCACAATGATACTGGAAATATTTGATAAAATAAATTCTTTTTTAACTTGAAAACACTAAAAAATACTAAAAAAAGTTAACTCTGTCAAGCAGGGAACGCCGGGTAATTTGAAAAAGGCTGAGATGCTAATGTTTTGTTCTTTCAGATGGGGTAATGTATGGCTGCAAATTCTGTCTCTTCCGATGGGGAAAGTAACCTTGTCTTGAATAACTGTTTATTTTTATCTCGTAGGACGATGTCCGAAAAGAGCGGTTCCTATTCGGATGAGAGTTGCACCCTCCTCTATGGCAATTGTGTAATCACTGGACATGCCCATGGATAATTCCACATGGTTGTTGTCGAAGAAATAACCTTTCTCCTTTAATTCTTCAGCCAACATGCGCAGCGCCTGAAAGTGCGGACGGGTATGTTCGGGATTGTCATGATACGGAGGAATGGTCATGAGTCCGCGTATTTTTAAATTTGATAAAGGGATAAGTTGTTTGAACAGCTCTTCGGCATCTTGAAGGAGCACTCCCGATTTTTGGGGTTCTTGACCAATGTTAACCTGGATGAGAACGTCAAGGGTCTTGCCCTGAAGCTTGAGTTCCTTGTCAAGTGTGGCTGCCAGCTTGTAGCGATCAACGGTCTCAATCATCTGAAAGATCTGGGCTGCCAGTTTTGCCTTGTTGCTTTGCAGGTGCCCTATAAAATGGAATGAGGCTGCGTCGCCGATTTCTGTCTTCTTTTGTGCTGCTTCTTGAATGTAGCTTTCTCCAAAAAGAAATTGGCCGGCCTCTATTGCTTTCTTGATATCGGATGCTGGAAATTTCTTGGAGACAGCGACCAGCCTGATAGTGGCAGGATCGCGTCCACATTGAAGGGCTGCTGTTGAAATATTTTTTCGGATATCTTGCAGGTTGTGGTCAATCATTTTTTTCATGTCATTAAGGTGGGAGGAAGTCGGAAAAGTCTCATGGCATTAGCGCTGGTTTGTCTAGCAACTTCATTGATCGGAATGTCTCGCAAGTCAGCGATCATCTGGGCAGTGTAGAGCAGGAATGTTGGTTCGTTACGTTTGCCGCGCTGAGGGACAGGAGATAGAAAAGGGCCGTCTGTTTCGAGAAGCAGGGACGTTAGAGGTGCCTCCCTTGCAACCTTTTGGAGGTCCGTGGCATTTTTGAAGGTAACGACCCCTGGAATTGAGATATGGAAGCCAAGATCCAGTACCTGTCTGGCCAGGGTCATATTACCTGAAAAACAATGCATGACACCTCCATATTTGTAAGGAGCTGCTTCCCGCAGGATGCGAAGAATATCGTCATGGGCCTCTCGATCATGGATAATGACAGGGAGTTTTAACTCGTTAGCCAGGGATAATTGTGAACGAAAATGGGTACGTTGTATGTCTGCAGGGGTGTAGTTTTTGACATAATCAAGTCCAATTTCGCCATAGCCTACAATGTCCTTGCTATTCTTTTCTGCGAGATCTGCCAGGATGTCAAAGGTTTGAGGCTGAATATGAGCTACATCATGGGGGTGGATGCCAATAGTGGCCTTGACCATGGTATATTTTGCTGCCAAAAAGATTGCCTGACGAGAACTTTTTTCGTCAATGCCTACACTGATTATAGTGCGAATATTGTTTTGATATGCTTGTTCAAGAATTGTTTCCAGGTCATCTTGGTAAGCATCCATGTCAAGATGACAATGACTGTCGATGAGAAAGGTATCATGAGTGAGCTGGGGAAGTTGGCCAGGTTCTATGTTCACGGAAAATCCTCCATGCCTGTTCTTAGCAGATGCCATTTTTTGTAATGTTGAAAATGTATGAGAAAGGTTTGCTTTATCCTTCTAATGTAGGATAAAGTTTGAATATTGTTTGATACGACAGATTGTCAGAGTCGTTTCAATGTGCTCTGTGTGCATGAGATGTCGGCTGTTTTGCGGATTGTAAAGTTTTTGCCACTGACGATATGTTTTAAAAAATGCCTTGAATGAAGAGCTTTTGAAGTGTTGACTGATGATCTGATCAATAAATGACACGATTTTTAACAATAAATTAAAAAAATAGCTTCATATCAAAAAAAAACTGTCGTATATTGACAAATAATGTATGTAACAATGTGTTTTCTTTCTTCACAAAGAGAGCGCCACAAAGTATATCACATATGTTGTTCAGGTAATAATCGACCCAAAACCGGCAGTGAGTTGTGCGCTTTTGGCTGTTTCGTGAAAAAGTCCATATTGTTTAAGAGTGTGGATTGAGAAAAAGCAGGTTCCGATTCCAGCGGGCTTCAATCAAGAATAAAGAGGTAGAGAATGAATTATGGTATTGTAAGTCAGGAACAGCTAGAAGCAATTGAAGAAATTTTGTCCCAGAAATTGATAAAGCTCGGTGTCGATTGTGCTATTATCATTGATATGGCTGGAAATATTATCACCGTTAAAGATAACTCGAAGAGTAAATATGATATTTATTCCTTTGCTGCCTTGGCCGCAGGTAATTTCGCGACCGTGGATGCCATGGCAAAATTAGTTGGTGAAACTGAATTCTCACTTCTCTTCCATAAGGGGCAGGATTCTAATATTCATTTTAGTAAAATTGATGATGAGCTTTTATTGATAACCATGTTCGGAAGGGATATTTCTTTGGGATTCCTTAGATTGAATGTTGTTGAGGCCATAGAACAGATCCAGAAGGTTTGGGATAGACAGGAATAGGGAAGCCCTTGAGACAGACTTTGGTTGTTTGTGTAAAATCGGTTAGTTGTCATGTGTTCAGACTGAAATAAAAGCTTGGGGGTGGCAGGTTGAGTTTTATCAACTTAAAAGATAAGGTGGTCCAGGTTAAGATTGTTTATTATGGTCCTGGTCGTTGCGGAAAAACAACAAACCTTGAGTATATCAATCGTAAATTCAGGGAGCAGATCCAATCGGAAATGGTGAGTTTGAAGACCCATGGCGATCGAACTTTGTTCTTTGATTTTCTTCCCTTTCATATGGGACAGATTAAAGGATATGATATTAAAATTCAGCTTTATACCGTACCTGGTCAGGTTAAGTACAATGCGACCAGAAAGTTGGTGCTGAAAGGTGTGGACGGAATAGTTTTTGTCGCAGATGCAATGGAGAAACAGCGAGAAAAAAATATTCGTTCACTGAATCAACTCCATGAAAATCTACAAGCATATAAGGAGTCTATCTTTAAGATTCCGTTGGTCATGCAATATAATAAAGTAGATTTGAAAGAGCATGGAATTCCTGTGTTGCCAATTTCTGTTCTCCAGCAGGATCTCAATAGTAGATTGCAGGTACCTTATTTTGAAGCCAGCGCAATTACAGGATACAATGTTGCCGCAACGTTGAAGAAGATTATTTCATCGACTGTTGTCTCGATACAAAAAAAATTACTTTAGAGAGAATGCACGGTGGCACAGCATACTGGACGACAATATGACGATGACCTGACCGTTGGTGCGGATGAGTACAAGGAATCGTTCTCAACCGACTATGTAGATTTGTTTGAACCCCTTGGTGATGATGATGCGCCTATTGCCAAGCTCAAGACAATTATACTATCGATTGACTGGGAGATAACCGATGATATTCTCCAGCAGTTAAATGATGAACTGCAGGATCTGAAAGATGTCTGGGCCGGGAATAAAATTAATCTGATTTATTTACAGGCCCTGGAGAAGATTGGTCGGTATATTTCCAGTGAAAAAGCAAATTCCCATCCCAATGCCATAAAGTTACTGCTTACTTTTTATTCTGATCTTGAGAAAATAGTCTCTTCTACCACCATGAGTGAAGAAGAGAAAAAAAAGTTATTACTTCAGGATGTAAAGAAATTTGATCAATTTAAGATCCAGATAACCCCACCTGTTCCCCAAGAAAAGAAAATAGAAGCTGTCGGTTCGCTAGCTGCTGAGTCTCAAAGAGTTGCACCGGCGGTTGAGGTCCCTTCGCCTGTTTCACGAGGGCAAAAGAATGTTTTAACGAATTTGAAGGCGATTGTACTGGGTATAGATTGGGAGATTAGTGACAAAGAGCTTGTTCGTCTAAATGACGAAGTAAATAAGCTGGAACAAATTTTCAGTGAAAGCCGAGCTAAATTAATTTTTCTGCAGGGGCTTGGCGCTCTTGGAAATTATATTCGTTCCACCAAAAGTAATGCCCATCCCAATGCCTTTAAGCTTTTACATTCTTTTTATAATGGTTTGGAAAGAATTTATAATGAGGTTCTGTCCAAAGAACAGGAAAAGGAAATTCTTCTGGCTGAAGTCACGAAATTTAATGCCTTTAAAGCAGTAATTGCAAAAGTTGCATCCGAAGTCGTGGTTCCCGTTGATGACTCCTCTCTTTCAGCAGAAAAGGAAGTGGCTGATGAAGAGGAGCTTGAGGAGGAAAGTGGAACCTTTACACCGGCCTTTGCTGATATGCCAGAGGATGTTCATGGCTTTCGTGCCGATTCCGAAGTAGTCAAGAATGAAATTGATAAAGGCGTGGCAAGCTTTCTGGGTGAAGAAGTGCTTGTCGATCAGTCGGCGAAAGTCGCTAGAGAAACGACTTCTTTGGCACCAGAAGGCCCTGAGGTAAAATCCAGACTAGACGAACTGTTTGGTGAGGAAGAAGAATTTGAGTTGTTAGGTCCAGTGCCGGATATTGCTTTGGAAGGGGTGAATGTCGAGACTGAGGCAGATGATGATTCCGAGGAAAAGGCCCTGCCTCTCCAGAGCGGAGAGTTGGCGCCAGCCTTGGCCGAGGCAGGTGAGCAAGGTCTGTTCACCGAGGAGACCTTTGTAGACAATCCACCAACTAAAGAAATATTTGTGACCGCACCTCTAATTCCTGGTGTTGATGTTGAAACCGAGGCAGATGATGAGTCCGAAGAAGCTGCTTTACCCCGTGATCAAGGTGAAGTGGCTCCTGCCCTGATGTTCACTGATGAGGAGTATGGTTTTCGGGAAGCAGAACTTACCAATGCTCCTGATGAGGATGAGTTTGATCTTGAGGATCGACTTGATTCTTTTTTTGGTGCAGAGATTGAGGAGGCTTCTCTGGAGAGTAGTGTTCAGGTCAGTGATGATGTCCCTGAAAAATTAGTCTCAGCAGAGCTCACCCCTGAGGCACCTAGTGCAGCTGAGATTGAAGAGATAGCACCAGCGGATTTAGAGGAACAGGAAGTTTCCGTTTTAGAACCAGTGGCAGAAATCCCGGAAGTTGAGGAAGCGGCTTCTGACCTTGTTTTTGAAGGTGTCGGCGTTGCTATACCTGCGGATGCAAAGGGTGAAGATATTGAGGTCATATTTGAACCTGTTGGTGACGAGGTAGAGGTTGATGAACTTCCAGATATTACTGCACGTATTGCAACTGAGGCTGATCTTCGTTTAGAACAAGAATCTCTTGCAGGGCTTCAGAAATGCGTTGCCTCAATTCTTTTGAAAGAATATGAAACTGCTTTTCCTTCCTTCTTTGCTGAGACAAACAAGTTGCGGCAGGGGTGGCAGGGCCAATATCTAAAGAATACTTTTCTCCAACTTCTGCTCACTGTAGCTCAATATATTGATACAAATCGTGGGGGAGCAGATGCTGAATCTTTGACCCTGCTTCAATCTCTCTCTGATAAACTGGAACTGGTATGTCTCAGACAAACTGGTCTTGATGGGCGACGTGAGCAGGTACTTTTTGAAGGGACTTGCAACGTTTTGCGCTGGCAGCAGGGTTTAATTTCCGCCGTGCTTGCAAAGGAAGGGAGAGAGACTTATTCTTCTAAAATAGTCGATGACTTGGATGATCTTTTTTCTGAGGAGTAACGGATTGTTTTAGTGAATTTTTTTATGACAGGTTTGACAAGGGCGGTTATTCCCCTCTGCGGGAGTAACCGCCCTTGTGTTATCAACGGCAATATGGCAAAACTTTTTGCTTGTTATTAGAAATATATTACCCGCATTCCTGATGTCTGGTTAAGAGAAAGGTTTCGTGTGATGCCATCTTGATCGGTTATTCGAGCTTTTTTACAATGTAATAGAGAATTTTATGTTCATACATCCAACAGCAGTTATTGATAAAAAGGCAGAGCTTGATTCTACAGTTCATGTGGGGGCTTATGCCGTTATAGAGAAAGGGGTTCGTATTGGTCCTGAAACCCGGATTGAACCGCATGCAGTGATTGCCGGTCTGACTACAATTGGTGCGGGGAATGTGATCGGATCTTTCACCTCCATTGGTACACCGCCCCAGGATCTCAGTTATGCCGGTGAGCCCACGCAATTGATCATCGGTGATCAGAATCAGATCCGTGAATACACCTCCATCCATCGAGGCACCGTAAAGGGTGGAGGTAAAACAGTCATTGGTGATAAGAATCTGTTCATGGCTTATTGTCACATCGGCCATGATTGCCACATTGCCAGTCATGTGATTATGGCCAATGTAGCGACCCTTGCCGGCCATGTGGAAGTGGATGAGCATGTCTCCATCAGTGGTCTGGTGGCCGTCCATCAATTTTGTCGTATTGGTGCTTATGCCTATATCGGAGGTATGTCGGGAATCAGTCTTGATGTTGCCCCATATGTGATTGTTACTGGTACCCGGAGTCGAATGCGGGTTTCTGGAATTAATAAGGTTGGTCTCAGGCGGCATGGTTTCAGCAAAGAGATTATCGGCAAGCTGGATCAGGCTTTTCGTATTCTTTTTCGTTCTCCTGATTTATTACAGGCAGATGCCTTGGCACATGTACGTAAGGAACTTCCTGAGTGTGCAGAGGTGGAATCCCTGGTCCATTTTTTTGAGAGTTCGAAACGTGGAGTGGCTAAGCGCACCGAAGATTAGGAGCCATTACGAAATAACAAGGCGGCCTTCTTCTCAATTTCGTTACGGACCTTATGCCGCCACAGCCAATCAAATGACAATATTATTTTTTTACAGCGGCTTAGATTTTCTCCATGCATATTCATCCTGAAAAAATAGGTATTATTGCCGGTAGTGGTCAATTTCCGCTTCTTTTTATCAAGGCAGCCAGGGAAGCTGGACGGATTGTGGTGGTGGTTGCCCATAAAGGAGAAACCCTGCCGGAAGTCGCCGCTGCCGCAGACGTGGTCTGCTGGGTGAAGCTTGGTCAACTTGGGAAGATAATCAGGTTTTTTCATGAAGAAGGAGTGGGGGAGACGGTTTTTTTGGGTGCCATTACCAAAACCCAGGTGTTTAAGGATGTCTTCCCTGACTTGAAGGGGTTAACTCTTTGGAACAAGATTGATACCAGGCAGGATGACGCCATTCTTCGGGCAGTGGCAAGTGCCCTTGAACGGGAGGATATCAAAGTACTGGAATCCACGTTATATCTGCGCCATCTCTTGTTTCCCGGAGGAATTCTTACCAAAAAGAAGCCAAGTCGCGAACAACGTCTCGATATTGAGTTCGGTTGGCGCAATGCTCGGGCTATAGGTCAGCTTGATATTGGACAGTGTGTGGTAGTAAGAAATCTGTCAGTACTGGCGGTAGAGGCCATCGAAGGAACTGACGCCACCATTCTTCGTGGTGGAGGGCTGGCCAGGGAGAAGGCTGTGGTGGTCAAAGTCAGGAAACCGTCCCAGGATTTTCGTTTTGATCTACCGGCAACCGGATTGAAAACAGTTGAAAGCCTGGCCAGCGTCAAGGCTGCGGTGCTGGCAGTGGAGGCTGGTCAATCCCTGCTCTTTGATCGTGAGGTCATGGTTAAGGCGGCAGATAAGGCGGGCTTGGTGGTGGTCGGGGTTGTTGAAAATCCTGACGGTACCCTGGAGTTTTGAATGGCTCTTTTTTTCTTTCCTTTTCCCACTTTTTCCTTCTGATGCAGGCCATGATCCTGGCAGCCGGTTTCGGAACCCGCTTGTTGCCCTACACCCTCATTCGTCCTAAACCCCTTTTTCCCATCCTCAATCATCCCTTGTTGCTGCTTACGATTCAACGTCTGCAACAGGCCGGTTGTGATCATATTGTGGTCAACTGTCATTATCTGTGTGAACAGATCGTTCACGCCTTGCAAGGGATTCCCGGCGTATTGGTGCAGGAGGAGAAATCTGTCCTCGGAACGGGAGGTGGCCTGCGACTGGCCCTTGATCAGTTCCGGGATGAACCTCTGCTGGTGACCAATGGAGATATCTATCATACCATTGACTACCAGCATCTCTACCAGAGCCATATAAGAAAAGGGGCACCAGTGACCTTGGCCATGCATGATTGCTCTCGTTTCAATACGGTGGCCGTTCAGGATGATCGGGTCTGCAGTTTTGATGATCGGTGCAAAGGGGAACTGCTGGCCTTTACCGGACTGCACGTCCTGGAACCTGAAGTGCTGTCAGGAATTCCTGCGCAAGGAGAATATTCGATTATTGACTTGTATCGTCAACTCGTCGAGCAGGGACAGCCGATTGCCGTCACTCGTGTGGATGATTGTTTCTGGACGGATATGGGAACGGTGGACGATTATCTGGCACTCCATGCTGGCCTGTTGACCGGGGGAATTCCTCTCTGGCCAGAGCTGGGATTGTCGGTAGAGAGTCCTTTTCTGTTTGGTGGCAAGGAAAAAATAGGGCGTGGTCTTCTGTTGCGTGATTGGGCCTGCGTGGGAGATGCTGTCCTTGGCAAAAATAGCTATCTGCAGCGATCAGTGGTCTGGGATGGGGCTGTGATTGCCGATGGTCAGAGGGTTGTGGATCAATTGGTAGTTCAGTAACAAAACAAAGGGGGGCTTGTTTCCTCCCCCCCCCCTTGTTGGTCTTTTGAAGGTGGGATTTTTAAAAGGTGTATCCCATATTCAAGGCCACAGCATGTTGGGTCGAATCCAATTCTTCATATACCGTATGGTTGGGGATCACTCCATAAATATACAGGTAGGTGTCGGAAAATTCTGCACTCATAGTCCCGTCCGTCTTCATCTTTTTGAAGTCGTAGGATGCAGCCATGAACCAGTGTTCAGTGAAATCATATTTCCCTTTGATGTTGAACATCCATGAATAACCATCAAGGTCACCTTTATTGACCTTTTCCCGGAGCAGGTGTTGGTCGACATCTTCAGCTGTAACCAGAGGAGAGTAGCTGACGTTGCCCTCCACAGAGAATTGCTTAGCCAGATCGACTTTGCCGCCTATCTGGATATAGGGGATCTTATATTCAAGTTTGTATTTGATGGCAGGTGTACCATCACCCAGATAGTCATATCCTGTCTGTCCGGAAGGCGAGTATTGCTGGACAAGGTTGGCGGTATATTGCCAGTTTTGGTAGATGTAGCCCACCCCTGCGTTCAATGACCAGTTTTCCCCACGGAAAAATTTATATTTGGCATTGACGTCAAATTCATAGCCTTCAAATTCACTGATATTACTGTTGGAAGAAACGTCGAGTTGGCTGGGATTGGATGCTGTAAGCCAGTCCTGATCAACCATCTGGTCGTCAGGTGAGGAGATATCTTTTTTGACAGAGGCGGAAACCATCCAGGTATCACGAAATTCGGCATTGCCTTTGGCGCTAAGCATGTAAATATCGAGGGGGAATTCCAGTTGGCTGAAAGGGAAATAGCCATTTTCCACCACCCCGTCAAACCAGTGGACAGGATATCCTATCTGATAGGTATTGTCCCCTGACCATGATTCAACACCAAGCATAATCTCCGCCTTGGCCTGTCCTGTTGTTATTGTGACCGGCTCAGGTGAAACATTGCTGTTGGACGCGGCAAAAACTGGCAGAGCCGTTATGGCGGTAAGACCTAAAGCCATCCAGGCTGACTGTATTCTTTTGTTCATACCCTTTTCTCCTTTTGGTGATAAAAATGATTCATCTGCAATCAATGTTTATTTTTTTTACAGGAAAAAAAAGGAGAAAGCAAGGGATGTCCGGAAAATCTCATTGATGGGTTGGGTGTGGTATAATTATTGAGGGTCAGAAAGAAGCTTATTGTGGTCACGTCCAGCAAAATAATTGATCCACGACGAACTTCCTTGAAGAGACCAGTCCTTAGGGGGAAGGGGCGGACAATGAGACAAAGACCCTAGGTGACCGGCGGGGTTGTTATGGTAAACTCTGACCCAGAAACAGAGTCGTTCTTGGGGATAGACCTCACAGAAACCATGCAGGGAACCGCCACAGGGACCGTTGATCATTCTCTTGGGGCAACCGGACTGCGGACAGAGATAACTGGATTCGGCCAGGGTGCAGTCTCCGCACATGCGACAGTGGAAGAAAAGAGTTTTGATCAGGTGTTCACAAAAGGTGTATAGGCGACGGGCTTGTTTGTTATGATCAACCTTAAGGCTGATCTTTTTGGCCAGGGGGAAAATGAGGCCCGTTGGTAGAAATGCGGAGTCGTGGATCTGCTGGTTGATGCGAAAGAGCGCTGATGGCTTATGGGGAGTGTCTCTTTGTTGTCCTGACTCGGGAAACATATACCAGGTGGATGGAGTCGGGAAATTCACCTGGTGACGTATTTCCTCCATGTTGGCTGTTGCTGCAATGGATTCCGCCTGATCAAGCAGAAAGGCTATCTTGCTGAAAGTAAGATTATTGCCGCCGAGATGAACCCCGGCATAGCCCATGTGTTTGAGTGCAGCCACCATTCTGGCTCCCCGCAGCAACCTGGCCTCTTCCCCTTTGTCCGGACTTGTAGCCTCCTCCTGCATAAGTCTCATCAGGGATTCTGGAAAGAGAATGCCGGGAACCTGCCCCTGGCACATGATCTCGGCCACCTTCATGCTGGGAATAAAGACACTGGCGAGAAGTGGCAGGGTGATTGTGTGCTGGCGGCAGAAGAAAAGTAGTTCCTGGTATTTGGCCATATCAAAGCCAAGCTGGCTGATGACAAAATGGGCGCCAGAGCAGACCTTGGTGAGTAGCTTGGCATATTGGAAGATCTGCTCGGATTGCATGGTCTTAAAGGGTGAGACCACGCAGCCTGCCAGGAAATCCATAGAGGGCAGTGGCATGACGCAGCCAGGGACATTTCCCCCGAGAGGAGGAGTTTGCCGCAGGCGATCTATGAGGCGGAGGAGCTGGGGAGAGTCAAGATCAAAGACCGGCATGGCCTGACCGTGGAAGCCGTGACGGGGATAGTCACCACCGAGGACCAGCAGGTTGAGAAGTCCGTGACGGTGGCATTCAAAGAGCTGGCTTTCAGCCATGTTCCGGTTTTTGTCCTTGAGGGAGAAATGGATCAATGGTTCAAGTCCCATGGACTGGATCTCAATTCCTAAGGAAGTGGGGGCGAGTGCGGGATGGCCTCCAGGATTGTCGGTGATGGATAATGCCTTGATCCGGCCATCTTTTTTGGCCTCTTCGGCAAAACTGAGGATACCTTCCAGTCGTTTTCCTCCCGAGCCCCGTCCTGGCACCAGTTCGAAGGTGATGGTGAATTCCTGGGGATTGAAGAGGGAGGTTCTGAAAATATCGGGAGCTTGCGAGGGTTCCATGGGGTGATCTCGTAAAGTTTTGTAAAATTATTGCAGGGCCCTTTTTCTCCTTGCACATCTTCTGCGACAGTAGGTACTATTGTACGCATGACTCAGAAAAATGAAAGTGAAAACGTACTGGAGCTTGTTCCCCTGCTCCGTGACTCCGGTCTTCTTTCCCGGGGAGAGGCTGAAGAACCGCTGACATCCCTGGTGGTGCAGCGGTTGGCAGGTGACGGCTCAAGCCGGAAATTCTGGCGGGTCGGGCGCAAGGATGGAGAGAAAATCTGTCTGGCGGTGGCCCCTGCCGGCAGGACAGAGCAGGATATGCAGGAAGCCGGATCATCCCGGTTGATCGGCGTCCATCTCCATGAACGTGGTGTCCGGGTTCCGGCCCAATATGGCTGGGACGCAGAAGCTGGGTTGTTGCTGTTCGAGGACCTTGGGGATGTAAAACTCCATGATCTGGTGGAGCAGAGCCGCAATCAGTCGGGGGAGCTGGATCTGCCTGCTCTTCGCCCCTGGTATGTTCAGGCCGTGCAGCAACTGGCCTTGATGCAGATTCATGGCGCTGTTGATTTTAACTGCGACTGGTGCTGGGATACCAGGGAATATGACCGTCCCCTGATGCTGAACCGGGAATCCGGCTATTTTCTGCGGGCATTCTGGCAGGAACTGTTGGGCCAGGAACTCCTGCCGGGAATTAAAGAAGAGTTCGAATGGGTTGCAACCGCGGCCTCACAGGCACCGGCCACTTTGTTTCTGCACCGGGATTTTCAGTCGAGGAACATCATGGTGCAGAACGGTCAGCTCAGCTTCATCGATTTTCAGGGGGGAAGAATGGGGCCTCTGGGCTACGATCTGGCCTCTCTGCTTATTGACCCCTACACCGCCCTACCATCCCCGTTTCAGGAAGAGCTTATCCGCTTGTATCTTGATGCCCTAAAGGCCCTGTATCCTGTGGACGCCCGCCAGTTTCGGCGGGAATATTGCTTTCTCGCCCTGCAGCGGAATCTGCAGATTATCGGCGCCTTCTCATTTCTGAGCAGGGTACGGGGCAAGGCCTTTTTCGCCCGTTTTATCGTGCCTGCCCTGCTGTCCCTGGATGAGCGTTTACGAGATCAGGAACTTTCTGATCTGCAGGTGCTTCCCTTCATGGTGACCCAGGCCCTGAAACTTCTGCGTTAGAGGGGGATCACAGAACTGTGATGGACTCCCAGCGCCTTACGTCTCTTTCCCTGTTTCCGGTTCTTCGTTTTCATCTGAGGTCTGTAGATCCTCAAAGTCTTGGCGCACCTTGTCAAGTTCTTGCCGGTATCCCTCGGCATCACCATATTCCAGG
Source organism: Pseudomonadota bacterium (assembly GCA_018821985.1). GTDB lineage: Bacteria > Desulfobacterota > Desulfobulbia > Desulfobulbales > Desulfocapsaceae > UBA2270. Next base: position 37,426 of record JAHJKP010000010.1, on the reverse strand, counting down.
AACTTGCTGTAGCGGCTGTGGAAACCGCTCGTTCGTCTGGCGTGTTTGATCGGACACCAGTATTGTTCTGTCCTGCCCGCTATTTCACGGATATAGGCGATCAACCCGTTGAAGTATCCGCAGTAGATGCAGTTCAGTTTTTCAATACCATTGAGGTAGCTGAGGGCGTGCCGGTCGATGACAATGTATCTGCTCCGTTTGACCTTGGGAATCTTGTAGATGGGAAAGCATACTGCCTGGAACAGGGAAACAAGGAGGTCCAGGAGCAGGGCGGGAAAGAGGCAGGACCAGATGAATGGGATGGTGAGGATGTTGAGGAGTTCCGCCTCCTTCAGATAAAGGGAAATCCTGGTGGCAAAGAGTTTGTGCTGCCTTCTGATCTCATTGTCAAAGCGGATTTTTTTGCCCTGGATGTTGTATGAGTACTCAGCCTGCTTCTTCTGGATCTCCTGGGCCAGCTCCTGCTCAAGTTTTTTAATGGCCTCGATCAGGCTTTGCAATTTATTATTCATTGGGGCCTTATTCTAATGTCTAAGAAAAGAGAGCAGAACAAAGTTTTCTGTGCTTTGTTTTGTGCTGGCTAGAGTGGGACTCTGGCAGGCTGTGTCTTGTTTTTATTTGCTGTTGATGGTGGCCATCACCCTGCGGTTTTGCTGACGACCCTCTTCCTTGGCATTGGAGGCAATGGGGCGAGAAAATCCATATCCTGCGGTGCTGAGGCGGGCAGGGTTGATGTTGAACTGTTGGACCATGTACCTCCTGACGTTTTCTGCCCGTTGCCGTGAAAGGGTGCTGTTGTATCTCTCTGAACCCATGTCGCAGGTATGGCCTTCCAGGGTGATGGATATCTGCGGATGGGTAGCCAGAAAACTTCCGAGTTCATCAAGATTGTCTTTTGCGTCGGGGCGGATAGTGTCCCGGTCAAAGTCAAATTTCACATTGAGCAGGAAGGATACCGGTGGAGGGGAGTTCTTTTCAAAGAAGACTTTTTCGATAAACTCATTCATTCCTGTGGTGCTGGCAAGCGTATTTCCGGTGGTGACAAAACCGCACTCCCCGGCCTTTGCAATTGCCGCCATGGTATTCTGACCTGCGGCGGCATCGCCAATAAGAATGGTGTAGATGCATAGTCTGTCACCATAAGCGGCCTTTAACCGGGACGCGGCCTTTTCAGGAGATGTCTTGTCGGCGGAGACCTGCAGGCCATCACTGATGACTATCAACGCGATATTTTCCACAGTGTCCTTTAAGGTCTCTACGCTCTTGACCAAGGGAATGCTTATGGGTGTCAGACCCTTTATCTGCACACTCTTCACTGCTTGAGCAAAAGCGGACGGGTTGTAATCGGCCATGCCGTAAATGAGACTGTCATTTGCCAAAATGTCTCTGGTTACAACAGTGTCGCCAATAATGTGCAGGCCAGCCTTGAGCGTCAGGTCGCTGATGGCTTTATTCATGCCAAGGATAATATTTCTGGACTGGTCAAATTTCTGGCTGCCGTTGTAGGTATCCCACATAGAGGATGAACCATCAAAAATAACCAGAAGATTGTCAACCTTCTGCTGGGATCCTTTGTTGAGCAGTTCCTGATGATTGGAGTTGATAAAAAGGCATTGTTTCTTTGGGGCACAACCACAGCTCAACCCCACGAGGATAAAGAGTAAAAGAGTTTCCAGTCGTTTCAATTTTTTGTCCATGCAGATTTGAAGGCTGGATAAGCTTCCACCCCATAAATAATCGATTGCGGACTATACGTTATTTTGTAAAAATAAAGCAAGGAGATAAAAAAACGTTATGACTTGGCAGCGAGGGTGCATTATCTGCTCTTTTGGTGTATAATTACTAAAATCTCTCTCGAGAGCCCCTTGCTAAGTGTCTCCTGCCTCCTGGTTGGAAAAAGTGAGATGAGACTTGGGCCTTGTCTCTCTCTTTATCCCATCAACGTATTTTTATCCCTTGCTGGTTCATGAAAAGAATTCCGATTGTCGGATTGCATATAAAAAGGAAGAAATGTCAACGCACTCTATAGTTGCCCTAGTTGGGCGTCCCAATGTGGGGAAATCAACCCTCTTTAACCGTATCACCAAATCCAGACAGGCCATTGTTGATGCTACTCCAGGTGTCACCCGTGATCGTCATTATGCGCGGGTGGTCTGGGACGAGAAGATGTTCATGCTGGTGGATACCGGAGGGATTGATGATAACCCCGAGGATCTGATGGTGGATCATATCAGGGAACAGGCCATGGCCGCCATTGAAGAGGCAGATATTATTATCTTTCTCATGGACGGGCGGCAGGGCGTCATGCCGGCAGACCTTGAGGTTGTGGATCTGCTGCGTCGCACCGATAAGACCATCTTTCATGTGGTGAACAAGATCGACAGTCCCGAGCAGGAAGTGAAACTGCTTTCTCCTTTTTATGAGTTGGGTGTGGAGCCCTTGTGGTCGCTTTCCGGTGAACATAGTTTCGGCTTTTATACCCTGATGGATGCCCTGAGCAAAGAGCTGAAAGTGAACGAGGATGAGGTTGCTCTGCCGGAAAATACTATTAAAGTGGCCTTTTTCGGACGTCCCAACGTGGGTAAATCGTCCATGATTAACCAGATACTTGGCCAAGAGCGGATGGTGGTCTCTGATATCTCCGGAACCACGCGAGATGCTGTGGATACCCTGCTCAGTTATGACCAGTATAATTATCTGCTCATAGATACCGCAGGCATCCGCCGGAAGGGAAAGACCACCGAAAAGCTGGAGAAGTTCAGTATCCTGAAAGGACTCTCTTCCATGGAGAAATGTGATATTGCCGTAGTCCTGATTGATGCCGGGGAAGGGATCACTGAGCAGGACACAACGGTTATCGGCTACACCCAGGATCAGGGGCGGGGACTGATTATCCTGGTGAACAAGTGGGACTTGATTCAAGATGATAAAAAGAAACAGGAACATCTGTGGGCGGAGATTGGGCGGGCCCTGCCTTTTGTCGGATTTGCCCCTATTCTCCATGTCTCAGCGCTTACCGGCTATGGGATTAAAAGGCTTTTCCCGACCATCGGGGCGGTCTATAAACAGTTTACGGCCAAGTTCCCCACGTCAGCTCTGAACCAGTTGCTGCAGGATGCGGTGGCGGCGCATAGTCCGCCTATTTACAAGAACAAGCGGCTCAAATTTTATTTTACCTCGCAGATTGGTACCAAACCACCGCAATTTGTGATTATGAGTAACAGCTCCAAAGGAGTTCATTTCTCCTATGAGCGCTATCTGACGAACCGTTTTCGGGACGGGTTGGGTCTGGACAAGGTGCCTGTGCAGATAGTGATTCGTGATAAAAATAGGGATAAAGAAGAAAAAAAATAAGCCTGTTTTTGTCTTGAAGGCAAGAGAAGGAAACTCAAAAACAATTTAAAGGAGGAAAAATCATGGGTAAGGAACAGAACACCAAGAAAGAAGCGAAGAAAGAACCTGCTAAGAGCATGAAGGAAAAAAAAGCGGCCAAGAAGGCGAAGAAGGAAGAGAAGAAGGGGCAGATGCCATAACAGTATGAAAAATCAGCAACCGAATAATCCTTTGCATGGTGTTACCCTTGAGATGATTCTTACCCGTCTGCTCGAGAAGTATGGCTGGGAAAGAATGGGCAGGAAAATTAAGATAAAATGTTTTCTCAGTGAGCCAAGCATCCAGTCCAGTCTGGTGTTTCTGCGAAAAACCCCCTGGGCCAGGAAAAAGGTTGAGGATTGGTATATCCGTAATTTTGTTAAAGAGTGGAAGGAGGTTCAGGAATAGAACTCCCTGAATTCTGAACCTCCTCTGTGACATCTTTGACCGTATCACCCGCAGGGCGGCACCCATACTAGGCATATGGCCAGGAAAGAACCGGCCCTGCCAAACCAAAATCCATCCCAGCTCAGTGATCTCTGCTCCAGAGGTCTACTAGCCCCTCCTTTACCACCATCACCAGAATGGTGGTGCTGAACAATGGCGTCCACTAATTCCCCGGCAGCGTCAGAAGATAATCCCCCCAATAAAAAAGAAGAAAAAAGAAAAAAAGGACCTACAGATCAAGCCTACAGGTCCATTTTTTTGCCATATTCCTGGTATGATAGCAAAAGAGTTCGCTGCGGTGTATCAAACATTAATAGACTTGGCTGTCATATCTCCGGAGTATCCCCCTCAGCTCATGGCTTGGGCCATGGCTTTTTGAAAAGGCTCAGCCGAGCGTTTGATCACGTCATCAGAGATGCAGAAGGCGAGGCGGAAATAACCGGGAGCGCCAAAGCCGCATCCCGGGACGGCAAGAATCTTGTGCTCCTGAAGGATGGCGCAGAATGCCACATCGTCGGCAATGGGGGATTTGGGGAAGATATAAAAAGCACCTTTTGGGGGTACAAAATCATACCCTGCCTCAGTGAGGATTGAGCAGAACAATTCACGCCTGCGGGTGTAGATTGAACTGTCAACGCTCACATCCTGCAGTTTGGCCACTACTCGCTGCATGAGGGCGGGGGCATTGACAAAACCGAGGATGCGGTTGGCAAGCGTAAGGGCGCCAAGCAGGACGGCCTTCTCTTCTATCTCTGGATGGACAGCCAGATAGCCGATGCGTTCACCCGGTAGGGAAAGGTCCTTGGAGTACGAAGAGAGGACAATACTGTTGCGGGTGGCCTGGAAGACGCTACCCACTTGGTGGTTATCAAAGACTATCTTGCGGTAGGGTTCGTCGGCAATGAGGTAGATAGTGGTCCCGAATCTTTTTCCTGCCTCGTCCAGCAGCCTGCCAAGAGAGTTGAGAGACTCCTGGGAATAAATTTGTCCGGTGGGGTTGTTGGGAGAATTGATAAGAATGGCCTTGGTCTTATCGGTGAGGGCCGCTTGAATGGCAGCCAGGTCAAGGTTAAATTCCGGATCGGTGCCCACGATCTTGCTGACTCCTCCATGGTTATCCACATAGAAGTTGTATTCGACAAAATAGGGGGCCAGCAGGATCACCTCATCACCAGGGTTGAGCAGTGATTTCATGACGATATTGATAGCGCCGGCCGCTCCGCAGGTCATGAGCATGTCATTGCCCTGGACCGTGACGCCTTGTTCGAGCGACATCCTGGCGGCTAAATTCTCACGAACCCAGGGGTAGCCGCCATTGGGCATATAGGCGTGAACGCCGGGTGACTGGTCGGCTGCGATCTCCTGGATCACGGTGGTAAATTCAGGCGGCGGCGGGACGTCAGGATTGCCAAGACTGAAATCAAAGACATTCTCCGCCCCGAATTGAGCCTTCATCTTGGCCCCTTCCTCAAACATCTTACGAATCCAGGATGACTTTTCGGCAAAAGTACGCATCTTGTTGGAAATAGACATGATTCTCCTTTGTCTTGTGCTTCGTTTATCGTTTACTTTATCGTTTCTTGAAATATTCGTAGGCCACATTAATCTCTTTCATCTTCTCTTCTGCAACTCTGCGGAACTCTTCACCCAGGTGCACCACCTTGTCAGGATGATATTTCATGCTCAGGGTTCGATAGGCCTTTTTGATCGTCTCCATGTCAGCCCCTGGCTCCAGACCGAGCACTGCATAATAGTGCGCTGATGAATCCCGGGTGGCAGCGCCAGGCTGCTGCCGCCGGTACATGTATTTTGCCTCAATGGTCCGCTGGTCATAGGCGGATATCTGCAGATAGACGGCAATGTTGCGAGCTACCGTAAGCTCTGCTTCCGGGACTTCGCTCTTGGTATAGAGGGTCTGATAAACCAGTTCCAGCAGGATCAGTCGTGGTTCGTAGGCAAAAGTGGTTCTGAATTCCTGAAGTAGGGAATCAAGGGGCTGGGTGGAGGCAACGGCCTCTTTGATCAGATCCTTGACCCAGAACATCTGGTCCTGAGAATAGCGGAGGTTGTACTGGAAAAAACGGTGGATGGTGGAGATCTCTTCCTTGGTGATTTTGCCGTCGATCTTGGCAATATTGATCAGGATCTGGATCAGCAGCCAGACAAACCGGTTATGACTTTCGCTCTGGGATGCTTCATAAGTGGAAACTTTTTTCTGTACCCAGTAGGTGAATCCCCAGAAGATGGCAATGAAGATGAGGACACCAGCCATTCCAGAAAAGATGAGGGCGCCGACAAAATTAAGCAGAGCTGGGGCGCCGCCGGTGATCAGGATGATGAGGGCCAGGAGCAGCAGGCAACCACCGCATCCAGGTTGTTTATGTTGCTGATAAGGCATCGGAATATTGATTTAAGGTGAATTGTGGGGAAAGGCAGTTATCTGCTTTCTTTCTCTTGAAACAGCGCGTCGACAAATTCATTGGGGTCAAAATCACGCAGGTCTTCGAGCTGTTCGCCAATGCCGATAAAACGGATGGGGATCTTCAGCTCGCGGCAGATATTGACTACGATCCCACCCTTGGCTGTGCCGTCCAATTTGGTCAGGGTCAGTCCGGTGATGTCAACCGTAGCGTTAAAAAGTTTCGCCTGCGAGATGGCATTCTGGCCGGTGGTGGCGTCAAGGATCAGCATGACCTCATGCGGTGCGTCTGCTATTTTTTTGCCAATAACCCGCTTGATCTTTTTCAACTCTTCCATCAGGTTTACCTGAGTGTGAAGACGTCCTGCCGTGTCAACTATGACCACATCATAGTTTTTGGCAAGGGCTATATCCATGGCGTCATAGACTACAGCGGAAGGGTCCGCTCCTTCATGCTGAGAGACGACCTGCACATTATTGCGCTCACCCCATATCTTTAACTGTGCGACTGCCGCCGCCCGGAAGGTGTCTGCTGCCACCAGCAGCACAGACTGCCCGGCGTTGGTGAATTTATGGGTGATCTTGCCGATAGTTGTGGTCTTGCCGACCCCATTGACCCCAACCACCATGATGATAAAAGGCCCTTTGTCGGGCATGACCAGTTCAGCTGGTCGGTCTGATTCTGTGATAAAGGAACGGATCTTCTCTTTGAGTGCCTTTTTGAGTGTTTGCGGGTCAGAAAGTTCCTTGCGTTTGAGTTTGCGACGGGCCTCGTCCAGCAGTTCCTGGACGGTATTGACCCCCAGATCGGCAGTGATCAGGATTTCTTCCAGGTCATCAAGGAGTTCCTGGTCGATTTCTTTTTTACCAAGAAAGAGGGTGTCTATCCGATATACCAGCGATTCTTTGGTCTTGGTCAATCGTTCCGAGAGTCGCTGGAACATGGAGCTGCTTTTTTTGCCGGGGCTGACCTCTTCTTTCGGAAGATCAGAGAGAGACGAAGGCTGTGGAAGGGGTTCTATGGGTGCGGAGGTCTCCTGAACATCTTCCAGTGTGGGTGGTATTTCAAGGGAAATATCTGCTGTCAGCGTGGGTTCTGCTTGCTCTGGCTCTGTCTGATCGGGTTGCTCCAGATCTGGAACTGGAATCTGCTCTTCTTTTTTACCAAATTTTTTCTTGAACCAGCCGAGCATAAGGAAGTCCTTTAAGAGGTCTTAACGTCTTTAATGAGATGTCACTTTTATTGTGACCAGAATTGGAAGTTAAAAAAATATATTACGGTCAGGAAGGGAAGAAAGCAACAAAAACAGTATTCTTGGGATATCTGGCACGGTATCCCTCAGGATTTTATTTGCATTTACAGATATCAGGATTACTGTACGAAAAGTTGGTGTCACTCTGTTCCAGGATGAGCCGGTTGGCTTAACTTCACTGGTGATCCATAGCAATAAACATTATTTTTAAAAAGTAAATGTTTGTCTTTTATCTCATATAACAGGAGGAAGTACGATGTCGAGTTCGTGTGGAACAAGCAGTTCCTGCTCAAGTAAGGGTTGTGGCAGTCAGGAATCACAACAGGCAAAAATGGCTCAGCAGGAGAATGCCATTACCCGCTCTCTGGGGAAAATTAAACATAAGATTCTGGTCATGAGTGGCAAGGGCGGGGTTGGAAAATCCACCGTTTCTGTCAACCTGGCCTTAGGGCTGGCAAAAAAAGGTCATCAGGTGGGGTTGATGGATGTGGACCTCCATGGCCCGGATGTTATCCGGATGTTGAACATGAAGGGGAGCATGGAGCCACCCGCGACTCCTGATGCCTTGGTGCCACCGTTACAGTACAACGATAATTTAAAGGTCGTGTCCCTCGAATATATGATGAGGGATAGGGACGAGGCCATTATCTGGCGCGGTCCTTTGAAGATACAGGCCATCCGTCAGTTTGTCGCTGATATGGATTGGGGTGAACTTGATTACCTGATTATTGATGCCCCTCCGGGGACGGGTGATGAGCCTCTGTCCGTGGCTCAGACCATCCCCAATGTTACGGCCGTAGTGGTGACCACTCCCCAGAAGGTTGCCTTGGCCGATGTGCGTAAATCCATCAGTTTTTGTAAGACAGTGGGAATGGAGATCACCGGAGTGGTTGAGAATATGTCCGGTTTTGTCTGCCCGCACTGTAATCAGACTGTTGATATCTTTAAGACCGGGGGTGGTGAAGAGTTGGCCCGCGAGTTTGATCTGCCGTTCTTGGGTCGGGTTCCCATGGATCCGAAGGTGGTTATTGCCGGTGATGATGGTACGCCCTATCTTACTTCCGATGCGGTAAGCCCGGCCACCGAGGCCTTTGCCGCAGTAGTAACGGCCGTGGAAAACCGTCTGCCGCCTTTGACTGCCTCAAAACCCTCTCTGGACATGGCATCTGCAGGAAGCAGTTGTGGTTGCGGTACAGGTGGGTGCAATCCTGCCAAATGTGATTGCTGATTAAAGAGTGAATCATAAGTAGAAAATGATGAGTAGTAAAAAGAGAACAGGAAGAGCGGCGTTTCGATTTTGTTTTTTCTGTTCTCTTTTTTTATAAATTTTTATAATACGTAACTGATATGTTTATCAAACAACTGACTGTTGGGGAGATGGGTGTCTGCTGTTATATTGTCGGCTGTGCCAAAACCGGTAAGTGTGCGGTGATTGATCCCGGCGGTGATGAAAAACAGATCCTCTCTGAGGTGGCGCGCGCGAATCTGGACATTGAGTATATTATTGCCACCCATGGACACCCCGATCATGTCTGCGGCAACAGGCGGATCAAGGAGGCCAGTGGTGCGCCCATTGTCATGCATGAGGCGGATGCGGTATTTTTTTCCCGGCCGGATGTGGTAAAATATTTTTCCATGCTCGGACTTGAAGCTTCTCCTCCTGTTGATATTCAGGTCCTGGGTGGTGACGTGATTACCATTGGTGAGGAAAAACTGCAGGTGATCCATACCCCGGGACATACCCCCGGCGGCATCTGTTTGTACAATGCCCCGGATCTTTTTACCGGTGATTCCCTCTTTGTTGGTGGTCTTGGCCGTACTGATTTCCTTGGTGGTTCCCATCAGGAACTGATTGCATCGATCAACACCCAATTACTGACCCTGCCGTCGGAGACTGTGGTCTGGCCGGGACATGGGTATGGTGGCAATCGCTCCACCATTGCTGAAGAAAAAAGATCGAATCCTTATATTCGTTAAGGGCCGGGGAATCAGGGAAATTAATCTCTGATTCCTTTTTTTTTGGCTGCGCTCAATCTATCTCTGGTGCGCGTGGCGCTTGAAGTCGCGTTTCCAGCTCGCTTGCCTGGCCATCCATGGCTCGTATTTTCTATCCTCTGACTTTCTGATACCCATGCGTGAAATCGTTCTCGGCACAGCCGGCCATGTTGATCATGGTAAGACCAGCCTGATCAGGGCCCTGACCGGTATCGAAACAGACCGGCTCAAGGAAGAAAAAAAACGTGGAATCACCATTGAGCTGGGTTTTGCCTATCTGGATCTGCCCTGTGGGCATCGCTTGGGGATCGTTGATGTTCCCGGTCATGAAAAGTTCGTCAAGAATATGGTTTCCGGGGTCATGGGGATGGACCTGGTGGCCTTTATCGTGGCGGCTGATGAGGGGATCATGCCCCAGACCAGGGAACATTTTGAGATCTGTCGTCTGCTCGGGGTGAAAGAGGGCATTATCGTTATCACCAAGAAAGATATGGTGGAAGCGGAGTGGCTGGATATGGTGGAAGAGGAGGTGCGTGATTTCTGTGCAGGGAGCTTTCTGGAACAGGCCCCTCTGCTGCGTGTCTCATCCACCACCGGTGAGGGGATTGCAGAGCTGAAAGAGGAGCTCGACCGTTTTGTCGCCAGGCAGGAACTCAAAGAAGTCTATGGACCATTTCGTCTGCCGGTGGATCGGGTCTTTGCCATGAAAGGTTTTGGCGCGGTGATTACCGGGACATCTATTTCCGGACGCGTCGCCATCGGTGAAGAGTTGCGCTTTTATCCCTCTGAGCTGATCGCCAAGGTGCGTGGCCTGCAGGTTCATTCCCACTCTGTAGAAGAGGTTGAGGCCGGACATAGGACGGCCATCAATCTGCAGGGGGTTGATACCGCACTCATCGAACGGGGAATGGTGGCGGCTACTCCCGGATCTTTGCAGCCAGGTTTCATGCTCGATTGCGACTTCCTTTATCTTGCTGCCAACGAAAAACCGCTCAAACACCGAACCAGGGTGCGTATCCATCTGGGGACGGCCGAGCTCATGGGCCGTATTTCCCTGCTGGAACAGGATGAATTGTTACCGGGGGATACCGCCGCAGTCCAGCTTCTTTTTGAGGAGCCCATAGCCGTCTGGCCCGGTGACCGCTATGTGGTGCGCAGTTATTCTCCGGCGACGACCATTGGCGGCGGCAGGGTGCTGGGGAATCAGCCGGCACGCAAAAGGAAACGGGCCACGGAACACGATCGTCAAGTAAATGCTGAGGTCTTTCAGATCCTGCAACATGGAACTGTTGAAGACCAGATCCTCCTTTTCTTGGAGGAGAGTCAGACGACCGGCTTGACCGCCGATGAACTCTCCATTCGTATCGGGCTCTTTGGCAAGCAGTTGAAAAAGGTGATGACGGGCCCGCTTTCAACCCGGAAGATCGTGGTGGTTGATTCCGCGTCCCAGCGCTATCTGGCCAAGACGGTAAGTGATGGGGTGGAAGAGACTCTGCTTGCCACCCTTGCCGCTTTTCATCGTGACAACCCTCTGCAGAGCGGTCTGTCGAAAGAAGAGTTGCGCTCCGGGCTTGGCAGAAGAGTGGAGCAGAAGATTTTTCAGTTCTGCCTGGGTGAACTGCTGAAAAAAGAGCTGGTTGTTCAGGAGGAGTCGGTGGTGCGGCTCACCACCCATCGGGTGGCCCTGCAGGCGGATGAGAAGGCGCTGCAACACGATCTGGAGGAGTGGTATCGGCAGAAAGGGCTGGCCACCGCCACCATCCGTGAGAGTATGGATCATTTTGCTGATGCCCCGGAAAGCATGGTCAAGGAGGTGCTTGCCTTGCTGCTGCGGCAGGGGAGATTGGTTAAAATCAGTGAAAGTCTCTATTATCACATCGACACCATCAATGGACTGGCCCAGGAACTCATTGCCTTCATCAGCCGTGAGGGGGAGATTGACGCCCCGCGCTTCAAGGAACTGACCGGTCTGACCCGGAAGTTTTCCATTCCTTTACTTGAGTATTTTGATAAAATTAAACTGACCATTCGTGTTGGTGATACCCGGGTCCTGCGTAAAAAAGTTTCTTAGAAAGGTCGTGAGGGAAAAACCATCGGAAAAGTGATAGTCTTGTTGTTTGCTTCTGTTCTTCTTTCGAAGAATGTATCTATCGTTAATTCTTATCCCTATTTTTTTTAATTTAAACAAAAAAACACGGTAGTTTCTATGACACAGCACTCTGTGTCCACAGCATTAGTTACTGCTGAGCCGTTGTCAAAAAATAACTGTAACATTGCAGTATCGTAACGGCATAAGGGGCCGTAGAGAAATAGATAAAAATGTAATGGTTATTTCTTGACGGCCCGTAAATAAAAATCCTTTGTAAGGGGAGGAGTTATCATGCAAGCCCTTGTTGCTGTTGTAATGGGTTCCAAAAGTGATTGGCCTACCATGGAGGCAGCCACAGAGATCATGGATAAATTGCAGGTGCCTTACCATGTTGAAGTCGTCTCGGCACACAGAACCCCGGATAAGTTAATGGCCTTTGCAAGCTCGGCTGTCGAGCGCGGATTTAAAATCATTATCGGTGGAGCCGGTGGTGCAGCCCATCTGCCCGGAATGATGGCCGCCAAGACACGATTACCTGTACTGGGGGTTCCTGTACAGAGCAAGGCCCTGTCCGGCATGGATAGCTTATTATCCATTGTGCAAATGCCAAAGGGGATTGCTGTCGGCACCCTGGCAATCGGTACAGCTGGTGCCTTTAATGCCGGATTATTGGCCTGTCAGATCCTGGCAAATAACGATATGGAACTGGCCGCGCGTCTCGACGCTTTTCGTGCCGAACAGACCAGAACTGTACTGGATAATCCGGATCCCAGGGAAGCGTGATGAGCAAAAGCAAAAGAAAAGTCTGGGTATTGGGCAATGGCCAGCTTGGGGCAATGCTCTCGTATGCCGGGCAACCGCTGGCGATAGAAGTCTGTCCGGTGGATATCATGGTGCCGACAGATAAGATTCTGCCATTAGGTGTTCATGATATCATCACGGCAGAACGTGAGCAGTGGCCGGTGTCGTCGCTCAGCCTGCAACTCAGCTCCCATCCGAATTTTGTTAACCGCTCCGTTTTTGGCCGCCTTGCCGATCGCTGCAGTCAAAAAAGTCTGTTTGATGAATTAAATATCGCCACCGCCCCCTGGAAGCTGGTCGATGACAACACTGATGTTAGCGCGCTCTATGATAAATATGGTAAGCGTGTGCTGATGAAACGCCGTATCGGCGGCTATGACGGAAAAGGCCAATACTGGTTAAAGCAGGCACTGGATGGCCAGATCCCCGCAGATTGGCGTAATGAATCCATTGTTGAACAAGCCATAAACTTTGCTGAAGAAGTCTCTCTGGTGGGTGTGCGTACCCGTCATGGGCAGTGTTTCTTCTATCCTTTGACCCTGAATCTGCATCAGGACGGCATACTGATGGCCTCGATTGCCCCACTTGAGCGTCTATCGGCCTTACAATCTCAGGCCGAAGCCATGTTAACCACCATCATGGAGAGCCTTGATTATGTCGGTGTAATGGCAATGGAGTGTTTTCGTGTCGGGAATCAACTGCTGGTCAATGAGCTGGCACCCAGAGTCCATAATTCAGGTCACTGGACTCAGGCCGGTACCCATATGGATCAGTTTCAGTTGCATTTAAGGGCGATTTGCGAGCTGCCCATTATGCACCCTCAGGTGAACTTCCAGTGTGTCATGGTTAATCTCATTGGTCTTGAAAAAGATGACCGCTGGCTCAGCCTGCCCAATGCTGAACTCTTTTGGTACAATAAAGAGGTCCGTCCGGGGCGTAAGGTCGGGCATCTGACTCTGTCTATTCATGATGGACACATGCTGGAATCCAGTGTGAACGCCCTGAAAGTCTGGATGCCTGCACACTATCAGCCGACGCTGGCCTGGATACTGGATGAATTTGCCTGAATCAGCCATGCCCGCTGATTATTTCCGGGCATGACAGCCACTCTTCCTGGTTTTTTATGGCATAATATACCTGTACAAGATGCTGTTAGTGTAAGAGACTTAAAGAGGACATCTGTGTTGTTTGGCTCTACTCTTGTTTTCTCTCATTCTTGGGCCTCAATAGCCGGGGCTTGATCAAAGGAGGGCTGCTTCCTATGAAACAGGTCATTACCACAGAAAAACAACCGATCAAACTCTGGCTGGATGATATCGATTCGGGGGCCTTTGAACAGGCGAGAAACCTCGCTAATCTTCCTTTCATCTTTCAACACGTGGCGGTGATGCCGGATGCCCATCAGGGCTATGGTATGCCCATCGGCGGGGTGATGGCCTCGGAAGAAGTGGTGATCCCCAATGCGGTCGGGGTTGATATCGGTTGCGGCATGTGTGCGGTGCGGACCTCGCTTACCACCATTTCCACGGAACAGTTGAAATGGGTGCTGGCTGAGATCAGAAGGACGGTTCCCCTTGGTTTCAGCCATCATAAAAAGAAGCAGGATCCGAGGCTAATGCCCAAGCCAGATGTCTCTCTGGACCAGTTGACCATTGTTTCCAGGGAATATCAGTCCGCGCTCACCCAGATCGGGACCCTGGGGGGCGGAAATCATTTCATCGAGATCCAGAAGGGAGATGACGGGCGTATCTGGCTGATGGTCCATTCCGGCAGCCGCAATATTGGTTTCAAGGTTGCCAACTATTATAATCATCTCGCTATGGATCTGAACAGGAAGTTGGGGTCCAACATCCCGAAAAGCTGGCAGCTGGCATTCCTGCCCATCAGCAGCGCCGAAGCTCAGACCTATCTGCAGGAGATGCGCTACTGTGTTGCTTTTGCCTTTGCCAATCGGAAGATGATGATGGAGCGGGTCAAGGATGCCCTCTTGTCCGTGGTGCAGCCGGTGTTCTTTGAGGAGATGATCAATATTGCCCATAATTATGCGGCCATGGAGCTTCATTTTGGCAGGCATGTCCTGGTTCATCGCAAAGGGGCAACCAGTGCCAAGGCCGGGGAGATCGGCATTGTCCCGGGATCGCAGGGGAGTCCCAGCTATATTGTCAAGGGCAAGGGAAACCCTGAAAGCTTTGAGTCGTGCGCCCATGGGGCCGGGCGGAAGATGGGGCGCAAACAGGCCCAGCGCCAGCTCAATCTGGAACAGGAAAAGAAACGGATGGATGATCAGGGGATCATCCATGCCGTCCGTTCGGTAGGCGATCTTGATGAGGCGCCCGGCTCCTACAAGAACATTGACGAGGTGATTGAGAATCAGCTCGATCTGGTGGAGGTGCTGGTGGCACTGCGTCCTCTGGCGGTGATCAAGGGGTGAGTGGGGAGTTTCGGCCTCGGTCTTTTGATCTGGGATTTGGAATTTGAGGATAAACATGATCTCTTTTGAGGCGGTGGCCATCTCCATGCAGGGCAGGACCCTGGTGCGGGATATCTCTTTGTCCGTCATGGCCGGGGAAAAGGTGGTCTTGCGCGGTAGATCGGGCAGCGGCAAGAGCACCCTGCTCAAGGCCGTGGTCGGCGGAACACCGATAACGGCAGGGGCTATCCGGGTAGGCAGCCTTGCCGTTGTGCCCGAGAATATCCAGCGGATCCGGCAGGAGATTGCCTATATCTCCCAGGAACCGGGCATGAGCCGGGAGACTGCGGCCGAAGATCTGCTGCTGCCGTTTACCTTCAAGGCCCACAGCGGCAAGGAGCCGACCGCCGCCCAGATAGAGGCGGTGCTTGATCGGCTCCTGCTTGATCCCGCCATTCTCCGGCAGAAAAGCGCGACCCTCTCCGGCGGCGAAAAGCAGCGGCTGGTCATTGCCCGGGCCATCCTGCTCGACAAGCGGATCTTCCTTGCCGACGAGATCACCTCGGCCCTCGATGCGGAGAGCAAGGATGCCGTATTTTCCTTTCTCCTTGAGTCTGATCATACCGTGCTGTCCATCTCGCATGATCCGGAGTGGATCGGCCGCTGCAGCCGGGTCTTCACCATTGAAAACGGTATTCTCCGGGAGGAGAAATAATGGAGGCCCTTGATATCCCGCTGACCGGATTCGCCCTCCTTTACCTGCTGCTGCTTCTGCCACTGTACCTTCTCCGGCGGCTGAAGCTCGGCCTGGGGCGCGAGGTGCTGATTAGCGTTGTGCGGATGAGCGTGCAGCTCTTTCTGGTGGGCATCTATCTCAAGTACCTCTTCGCCGTCAACAGCCTCCTGCTCAATGTCCTCTGGATTATGGTGATCATGGTGGTCGCCAATCTGAATATCCTCAAAAAGGCAGGGCTGGCGGTAACAAAACTCTTCTGGCCCTCTCTCGCCGGAGTCGCCTGCGGCACCCTTGTCGTGCTCGGCATCTTTCTCTTGCTCGTGGTCCGGCCGACCCCTCTCTATGACGCCCGTTACATGATCCCCCTGGCCGGCATGCTGCTCGGCAACTGCATGAACGGCAATATCCTCTCCCTGGAACGCTTCTACTCCGGACTGCGCAAGGACGAAAGCACCTTCCTCACCTATCTGCTCATGGGTGCCACCCTCAAAGAGGCGGTCCATCCCTTCATGCGGGAGGCGATCCGCAGCTCCCTGGCTCCCACCATCGCCTCCATGATGACCATCGGCATCGTCTCCCTGCCGGGCATGATGACCGGCCAGATCCTGGGCGGCTCCTTTCCGCTGGTGGCCATCAAGTACCAGATCATGATCATGATCGGCATCTTCAGCAGCCTGGTGATCTCCATGGTGGCCAGCCTCTATCTCAGCCTGCCATTTGCCTTTGATTCGATGCTGATGCTTAAGGACGAGATCTTTGCCGCTAAGAAAAAAGGCTGAGGCAGGGGGAAAGAAAAATTCCCTGACTGATAGAAAACAGAGTTGGATGAAATAGTTCCGCTTCTTCTTTTTATCTTTGTGTTGACGGGATATTTTGATAGGCTAATTCCATTGGATGAAATGCGGCCATCAGTGAAGATCTTTTTCGCCCTTTATCCCTGTCTTGCCGCTGAGCAAAGCGAAGCTCTATAAAAACAGATCAGCCAGCAATTCAAAAACCTGACTGACATGGATGGTTGAACCCCAACGAGAGAAAATATGCCGATGAAAAATTGCCAGGAAGCATACCCCCCCTCCCTTTACGGCAATCTGCTCCAGATCGTCCACGACGCAATCATAGTCATTAATCGTGAGCACGCAATCATCTTTGCCAATCGCCGGGCCGCCCAGATGTTTGCCATGGAACTCAACCAGTTCCTTGGCCTGCCATTCGCCTCCCTCTTCATGGCGGATGACCGTGATATTCTTGTTCCCAATATCCTCCATCTCACGACCCACGACGGTGAATTCGAGGGAGAATGCATGCTGCTGCGCCGGGATAACACCACCTTCCAGGGCCTCATTGCCGCCTCAGCCTTTCAATTGGACAAAAACATCGCGGGCATCGCCATGACCATCCATGACATCACCGAGATGAAGGCCATTCAACAAACTCTGAGCGAGTCGGAACGACTCTTTTTCCTGGGGAGGATGCTGGACGACATCAGCCACCAGATCCGTAATCCTGTCATGGTCATCGGCGGTCTATGCAAACGTCTTGATGTCAAGGAATCGTATGCCAGGCGAATCGATGCCATCCAGCGGGAGGCCTCCTACCTTGAAGCCCTCCTTGATTCAATCAACAGTTTTATCCGTCTGCCCAAACCCTGTCTGCGCCATAACACGATAGCCGAGATCATCGAGGCCGCAGAAACAAATTTCAAGGACATGGCCACGGAACTCGGCTGCACCTGGCAGGGAAAGTATGAAGAAGGGATTGGGGAGGAAAGTCTTATCATTGACATGGATCTCATCCTCAAGGCCCTGGAGGCCCTGGTCGTCAATGCCTGCGAGTCCTACTCCACCCCTGGCCCCGAAAATATGGTGACTTTTGCCGTCGGCCGCTCCAGCGACCCGACCTGGCCATTCACCATTACCATCCGCGATCAAGGCTGCGGCATCAGCCCTGAATATACTTCCCATATTTTTTCACAATTCTTTACCAATAAAACCAAACATATCGGTATGGGTCTGACCTTTGCCAAAAAAATCGTAGAGGAGCAGATGGACAGGATCGAGGTTCAATCCCGATATGCCGAGGGGACCGCGGTTTTTATCCACCTCGCGAAGGAGCGGCGGCGACCGATCAGGACAACACTGCTGGAGGATGAATGAAAACTTTTTCAGATAAAGTATACGACCTTTTGAGGAAGGTGCCTCAAGGGCGTGTAACGACCTATAAAGAAATTGCCCATGCCTTGGAAACCAGGGCGTATCGGGGGGTCGGTCAGGCCATGAAAAGAAACCCCTATGCGCCCGAGGTTCCCTGACACCGGGTTGTCGCCACATCCGGTCGGATTGGTGGATTTAAGGGGGAGACATCGGGGGCCGCTATAGAGGCAAAAAAGAAAATGCTGAAAGACGAAGGGGTCGAGTTCCACGAAGGAAGGGTAAGGCATTTTGAAGAAATTATTTTTCGATTTTCCTGATAGATTGATGGACTTGTAAAAAAGTCTCACTCCGATCAAGGGGATAAGTGCCTTTCACAGATTATTTGACCATTTTTTATTTTGCCGGAGGACCTTCGGGAATGCCGAGTGTTGAGGAAATTAAGTCTCTTGCAAAATCACGAATCCGGCCCCAAAACTGTTATTCCCTTTTAGACGGGAATACATGTCATGCAGAATTGTCGAAACAGGATTGCCGACAAAAAGCACTCGGAAATCACAGCGGGGTTCATTGGCAATTGCCTCTACTGCAGGCTTCCTCCTTGTTCTCTCAACTGACGCCCTTTTCCTGTTGCAGCCTGGCCACGGCCTGCTCCCGCATCTTGTACTTTTGCAGCTTGCCGGTGACAGTCATGGGAAACTCCTCCACAAACCAGATATAGCGGGGGATCTTGTAATGGGCGATCTTGTCCCGGCAGAAGGCGCGAATCTCCTCCTCGCTCAGCGCTGTGCCGCTGCGAGGCTTGATCCAGGCCATGATCTCCTCGCCGTAGAAATCGTCCGGCACCCCGAAGACTGCCACCCCGGCCACCTTCGGGTGGGTGAAGAGGTAATCCTCGATCTCGCGGGGGTAGATGTTCTCTCCGCCCCGGATGATCATCTCCTTGAGCCTGCCGGTGATCTGCACATAGCCATCCCTGTCCATTCTGCCCAAGTCGCCGGAGTGGAGCCACCCCTCCTGATCGATGGCCTTCCCGGTCGCTTCCGGGTCGTGATAATAGCCCTGCATGATATGGTAGCCCCGAAAGCAGATCTCGCCCACCTCGCCTAAGCGGACAGTGCTGCCGGAGGCGAGATCCACCACCTTCACCTCCTGGTGGGGCAGGTTCCTGCCCACGGTGTTGATCCTTCGTGCCAAGGTGTCTTCTGGGGTAGTGAGGTGGGTTAAGGGGGAGGCCTCGGTCTCCCCATAGCCGATGAGGATCTCACTGCAGTGCATGTCTCTCATTACCCGCTGCATGAGGGAAGGCGGGCAGGGGGCTCCGGCCATGATCCCGGTGCGCAGGCTGGTGATGTCCAGTTTGTTGAAGCTGGGGTGTTCCAGTTCGGCAATGAACATGGTGGGCACCCCGTGGATGGCGGTGCAGTGCTCCTCTGCCGCCGCCGCCAGCACCTGACCGGCCTCGAAATGCTCGCAGGCGATGACGATGCAGGCACCCACCGAGAGGCAGAGCAGGTTGGCCAGCACCATGCCGAAGCAGTGGTAAAAGGGCACGGGCACGCAGAGCCGGTCCAGCTCGCAGAAATGCATGGCCAGGGCGGAAAAATAGGCGTTGTTGAGGATGTTGCGGTGGCTCAGAACCACGGCCTTGGGAAAACCGGTGGTGCCCGAGGTGTACTGGATGTTGATGGGCTCGCGGGGGTCGAGGGAGCTTGTGCAGATGGTCAGCTCTGCTTCGTTGACTGCGGCTGCTCCATCAAGCAGTTCACCCCAGAGGGTAAAGCCGGGGACGGGCCGATTTGTTGCCATCGGGTCTGCCGCTTCATAGAGCACCACCCGCCGCAGAAAAGGGAACTCGTTACTGGCCAGGGTATCGGGGCTTGAGTGCAGAAGCTCGGGCACGAGTTCGGTGAGCATGGCCACGTAATCGCTTGTTTTGAAGGAGGGGATCAGGAAGAGCCCCTGGACCTCGGAGCGTTGCAGGGCAAAGGCCAGTTCCCTGCTGCGGTAGGCGGGGTTGATGTTTACCAGGATGGCACCGATCTGGGCGGTGGCGAGCTGAATCAACAGCCATTCGATGTTATTGGTGGACCAGATGCCGATCCGCTTCCCCTTGCCAAAGCCGAGTCCCATGAGCCCCCTGGCCAGTTCGCTGACCGCCTTGGTAAGCTCACGGTAGGTGAGCCGCCTTCCTTGGGGTATTGAAACCACCGCCTCCTGCTCGGGAAAGCGGTCCGCGATCTCGGCCAGGCGGGCCGGAATCGTCTGTTCCAGCAGAGGCGGGGTGCCGTCGGTACGGAAGTAGCTGAGATTGTCGCCCATGATCTTCCTTTGTGCGGAGAATATTGTCTAATCCACTTTCTGCCAGTAGCGGTCCACCCTGGCTTGGATCTCCGCAATCATCTTTCTGTTCTCCCGCGGGGCGAAGAGATGGGCAAAGCGGCCCTGCGCCTTGAGGTAGTCGCGTACCTCCAGCCTGGGGTGCGGAATCTTGGTGTGGGTCACCCGGCCGTCCACATACTCTTTGAGGGGCCAGATGCCGGTGGCCACCGCGAGCTTGCCGATCTCCACACTGGCACTCGGCTCAAAGTCCCAGCCGGTGGGGCAGGGGGCCAGCGCCAGGATCAGGCGGGGACCGGATAAACCCCTGGCCCGTTCAATCTTCCGAGCCAGATCCAGGGGCTCGGCTGCCACCACGGTGGCCACGTAGCCCGGATTGTGCGCCGCCCAGATAGCAAAGAGGTCCTTCTTGTAGCCGGGGTAGCCCAGGGAACCCTTGCTGGTAGCGGTGCGGGCCGCGTGCGGCGTGGCGGCTGAATACTGCTGGCCGGTGTTGCCGTAGCCCTCATTGTCGTAACAGAGGTAGAGAAAATCAAGGTTGCGATCCATGGCGCCGGAGGTGGCGGAGAGCCCCATGCCGTTGGCAGAGCCGTCGCCGGTGAGCACCACCACCTCAAGGTCTTCCTCCCGGCTCAATCTTCCCTTCTTCTTCAGGATATCGAGCCCGTCCCGGACTCCTTGCGCCCCGGCCGGGGCAGAGGCCATGGCGGTGTAGAGCCAGGAGCCGTGAAAGGGGGTGCAGGGGTAGACGGAGAGCAGGGTCATGCAGCCGGCCGCATTGATGATTACGCACTTCTCGCCCAGGATGTCGTAGACCTGATGCAGAGTGGCAAGGCCGCCGCATCCTGCGCACATGGGGGTGCCGGTGCCGAGGATGTGGTGGGCCGGCAGATCCCTGAGGTGCTGGTATGGTGTATCGCTCATGCTCCTCCTCCCTGATTGGAGCGGACTGCCCGGGCCACGCTCTGCATCTTGCGGAGGGAGCGCAGCTCCTCCTCGGTATAGAGCAGCTGTGGTTCCGGGGTTATCCCGGTGGCCACTGCCCGCTGCACCACCTTGTGGATCTCGAAAAATTCCTCGCTGCTGATGTCCCGGCCACCCAGGCCCCCGACAAAGGAGGCGAGAACGGCCGGTGCCTCAGGCGTCCCGTAGAGGACGGAGGCCAGCTCTCCATGGAGGATACCGCCCTTGCCCGGCGAGAGGTTCTGGTCGATCACCGCCACCCCCTTTTTGCCTGCCAATGCCTGGCGCAGGGCAGCAACCGGGAAGGGCCGCACCAGCCGGGGCCGCACCAGTCCAATCTTCCTGCCCGTCTCACGCAGCCGGTCTACCGCCTCCTTCGCCTTGGTGGCAAAGGAGCCGATCATCACCAGGACGATCTCGGCATCTTCGCTGCAGTAACACTCCAGGGCGCTGTAATCCCAGCCGAAGAGCTTAGCAAATTCCTGCCCCAGCTCCTCATAGACCGCAATCCCCTCCAGAGAGGCGAGATGTGCCTGGTAGCGGAAATAGGAGTAGGCCGAGCCCTCCAGTACCGTCACCCCTTCACTCAGGGGTTCGCCCCCCCGGAAGGAGATCGAGCCTGCCTCAAACGGTGGAAGAAAACGGTCCACCTCTCTCTGGCTGGGGATCTGCACAGGTTCCCGAGTAAAGGAGAGGTAGAAGCCATCCAGGTTGACCAGTACCGGCAAGCGTACCCTGGGGTGTTCGGCCAACCGGTAGGCGATGAGCAGGTTGTCCAGCACCTCCTGGCAGGTGGCGCAGTGCAGCTGGAGAAAACCGCAATCGCGCATGGCCAGGACATCGTTATGGTCCGGTTCCAGGGTGATGGGCGAGGAGAGGCCGCGGGAGACATTGACCAGCACCAGCGGCACCCGCCAGCCGGCCACGGTGTAGAGCATCTCCGCAGCATAGAGCAGCCCCTGGCTGGAGGTGGCGGTGAAGACCCGCACCCCGGTAACGGCAGCCGCACCGGCCGCGGTGAGCATGGAGTGCTCCGACTCCAAGGTGACCATCCGGCACTCCAGCTCCTGGCCTTCGATCCAGTTGGAAAGGGTCTCGATGATCTCGGTCTGGGGGGTGATGGGAAAGGCTGGCAGGTAGTCGATCCGGGCCAGCCGCGCCCCCCAAGCGGCCGCTCCGTTGCCGGTGAGCAGTTTACGGTTCATGGCTTCTCTCCCTGGGCAGCTGCTTCTTCTTCGGGAACGGCAGTGATGGCATGGGTCGGGCACTGGTTCAGACAGACCATACACCCCTTGCAGTGACCATAATCGATGTGGGGCCGCCGCTCCTCATCCACCTGGATGGCGCCATCCGGGCAGAAGGTTGAACAGATCCACCAGCAGCGCTTGCAGCGGGATTCGTCTATCAGGGGCCGTTCGCTGCGCCAGAGTCCGGTCTGGGACATCTCACTGGTGGCTGGGGCATGGATGGCCGGCGCACTCAAAAGCGTTTCCTCGCAGGGGAGTTTCAGCCAGTCGGGGGATGCATAATCAATGGCGGAAACCGGGCCGCCCTCATGCACCGTCCCACGATTGACGGCCAGTGCAGCATAGGCGGCGAGGGCCACCTCAAGATTGTCTGCGACCAGCTCCGAGCCCAGGGGATCAATCTCTTCCCGCACCGCCTCGGCCAGCAGCTCAACGTCCAGTTCAGCAAGCAGGGCCGCGGCCCCACCGGCACAGGCCGCGCCGCGGAAGCGCAGTTCGTTTTCGGCCAGGGGCGGCAGGGTGAATACCGAGCCCTGCAGGTTGAGTCGCTCCTGCCAGAGGGAGGCTTCTTCGTTGCTGTAAATGAGAAAGACCGTCTGCTCCCCCGCTCCGGCAAGCACGCCACTGCCGGGCATGGCCGGCAGATGGTCGTCGGCGACAATGATGAGATCGGGGCGGCTGATGATGCCGCGCTCGAAGATGGGATTCCTGCTGGCACGCACATAGGCAAAGATCGGTGCGCCCCGACGTTCCGCGCCGTAGCGAGGGGCATCCTGCACCTCAAACCCGGCCAGGAAAAAGGCGGTGCCGAGGATGCGGCCGGCGGTCTTCATGCCCTGGCCGCCGCGGCCGTGAAAGCGGATGCGATACATGGGCTGCTCCTCCCTGCATGGAAAATGATTTTTCTGCTGAATCCCTGCTAGAAAATTCCCCAGCGTTTAAAGGTCATGGCCCGCTCAACCCGGCGGGTGGCCAGATTGATGGCGGCCTGCCGGGGCAGTATCCCATCCTGCTTGGCTTCCACCAGCACCTGTTGGGTGTTGTCACGGATCTTTTCGGCAATGGTGCGGAAGGCCTCGCTCTGGGTGGAGCCGTGATACTCCATGGCCGCGCAGATCACCCCGCCGGCATTGGCGATGAAGTCGGGCAGGCAGAGCACGCCCTGGTCATGCAGATACTGCTCTGCCCCGAGGGTCAGGGGAATATTGGCACCCTGGACCACCAATTTAGTTTTCAAGCGCTGGACATTGTCTTCGCGCAGCACGTCGGGCCGAGCGGCCGGCACCCAGATCTCGCAATCCAGATCGATGACCGCGTCCCGGTCCGCCTTGGCTCCGGAGGGATAATCAAGGACCGAGCCGCCCTGGTCCTTGATGCGGATCAGCTCCTCCACCTTGATCCCGGCCGGGTCATGGAGGGAACCGCGGGAATCGGAGGCACCAACGAGAGTCACCCCCCGTTCCGCGAGAAAGCGGGCGGTATGTTTGCCCACCGCCCCGAACCCCTGCACCACCAAGCGGGCGCCGGTGAGGGAGAAATCGCAATGGGGGATGGCCATCTCCACGGCCTGGGACAGTCCCCAGCCGGTGGCGCCGAGCCGGTCCAGGGGGATGCCGCCCACCTCGCAGGGAAGACCGACCGAACGGCCGATCTCATCCCTGACCCAGGCCATGCACTCTTCGTTGGTGCCCATGTCCGGCCCGAAGATATAGTCCTCCTCCCGGCGCAAGGCAAAGGCAAAGGCCCGGATCAGGCGTTCCTTGTCTCCCTGTGCCATTTTCGGATCGCCATAGAGCACGGATTTGCCGCCGCCATGCGGCAGGCCGGCGGCCGCATTCTTCATGGTCATCGCCCGGGCCAGCCGGGCGCATTCGGCGGTGCTCACGTCTTCGGCCATACGCAACCCGCCGATGGCCGGACCGCAGGCCACATTATCCACCACCAGCACACCCTTCAGGCCAAGCTGCGGCTGGGAGACATGAATCACCTTGGCTGGACCCAGTGCATCGCCGAGAGCAAAAATATCTTCCATGCCTCCTCCTTGTTATTGCCGGATTTCGATTGAGTGGTGGCAGCGACCATTCTCTGTACTGAAAGACCCTTTTCTTTCAGTACAGCACAAGGGGGAGGCCTTGTCAAATGGGAAGGCAAAATCCCATGGGCAACAGAACCCAGCTTTGGGTGAAAGATTCTGCTTCTTTCTCTTTTTGTCTTTGTGCTGGGGGAATATTTTGATAGGGTAATTCAATTGGATGGAGCGGGGCGACCACGGAAGTTTTTGTTGCCTATTTTTTCTTGTAGTTTTGGCTGTCATGATTTTCGCTATGATAGCCAAACCCGTATAGTAACTTGTTAGATTTCAGCAGGGGTTCTCGTGCTAGTTCAAATGAAAATGACTGAGTTTACAAAGAATGAGATATCAAAGTGGATGCTGCATAGAGGCCACTCTTTTCTCAAGTCGGCAATATTGCTTAAGCGAGCAGGGGGAAGTAAAGATGTTGAGCTATACAACATATGCCAAGGCGCAGAGGTGCTTCTGAAGAGTTTCTTGCTGTTCAGGAATTATGATAAGTACAAGCCTTTACTGCCAAAGAAAAAAGAATTTGGACACGACTTGGTTAGATTAGTTGACGCAGTAATATCTGAGTATCAATTCAAGCCGTTATCCAAACCTGAATTAGAAGAACTAGAAACTCTTAATAAGTATTATATAAATCATTATCTAAGATATGCCGGCGTGCACGATATTTTCTACCCATCAACAGATGTAGGATATGGGCTTGTAGGTAGAAAGCTATTAGCTGGTGTAGAACTAGCAAATAGGACACTATGGAAGGATCAAATCTAACAATGCAAATTCACTCGGGCATATTTCCGCAACGCTCGTTTGTGGCAAATGCCACAAGCCTCACGTTCCTACAATGTGCCGGTGATTTGCGGTGTTATTCGCAACGAAGCAGGAGGCCCCGGAATGAGGCTATTTCTGATTTTTTTGAGCTCCACCTCTCACCATGATCATTAACTTTTGGGGAAACCTGAAAGAACTGTTGCGCCCTCCATTCCGGGGGCTGACGAGTGTTGACCATGAACTCAGCCGCGAGGCCTCGGTCAAGGATATTGTCGAGTCATTCGGGGTACCTCATACCGAGGTCGGTCGCTTAACCGTTGGTGGCCACGATGTCCATTTTTCCCATCCCGGCTCCAATGATGACAGAGTGGATGTCTACCCTCTCTGCCCCCCTGTGGATATCTTGACCCCAACACTCCTCCGGCCGAAGCCTCTGGCCTCCATCACCTTTGCGGTCGATGTGAATGTCGGCAAGCTGGCCAGCCTGCTGCGCATGGCGGGCTTTGACACCTTTTACCAGAATTATATCTCTGATCCGGAATTAGTCGAGGTGGCTGTACAGGAAGGGCGCATCGCGCTGAGCAAGGATAAAAATATTTTAAAACGCAAAGAGCTGGTTTACGGTTATCTCGTCCGAGAAATATATCCGGAAAAACAGTTGGCCGAAGTTATTCATCTCTTTGGGATCAAAGAACAGTTGAAACCCTTGAGCAGATGCATGCGCTGCAACGGGCTCTTGCAGACAGTTGCCAAGGAACAGATCATTGAGCAACTGGAGCCACTCACCAAAAAATATTATCACTCTTTTCGCCAGTGCCAGTGCTGCCGCAAGATCTATTGGTCAGGAAGTCATCGGGAGAAGATGCTGAGGTTGTTAAGGGTACTTTGACGTCCCTCTTTTCTCAGAAATTATGGGGCCTGCTTCCTCATTATGGGAATTAACTATGGTGCCTCACTCCATGTTGAAGTATGGTGCCCCCTGCTTGTTGTATGGCTGAACTTTCTGTCGAAAAAAGGAGAAGGAACCATTTGCTTGAAAAGTTTAATTCCGGTATGACCCCTCAAGAATCCGGAGCCGATATCCCTCTTGCCATGCAAGAGAACTTGGCCAACGCTGTCTATCCTTTAGTGGATGCAGCGGTTGCCAGCGAAATGGATCGGCTGCTAAGTGAAGAGGGGATATCCCCAAGTTGTCAGTCGGGCTGTGATCACTGCTGCCGCTATCATATCGTGATAAATATTGCCGAGGCCCAGATCCTGGCCCACTATATCAGGCGGGAATGGTCAGCAGAACAGATAGCCGAGCTGCGGATGCGAACGCATCAATGGCATGAATGGGATAATTCCAGACCGGGCAGGCCGTCGGCCATCATCACCGAGCAGACAGATCTTTCCAACTACGATCATTGCTGCCCTATGCTGGTAAATGGTATCTGCAGCGTCTATCCGGTGAGGCCGGTTGTCTGTCGAACACATTTTGTCTCTTCGCATCCACGCTTCTGTTGTGCTGTAAACGATCCGGAATCTACAGAAGATGCTCCGCTGGTACTCAAGTCGGTTGTGACGGCGGCAAATCCGTTTGTCATGGCCATAAGGGAGCAGATTGAAAATTCCGGTCTGGATTGCTCACGCTCAAACATGCTTTTTCCGCAGTGGCTGGCGATTGAAATGGGTTGGGAATTCGCTATCTCAATCTGATTTCAGTGCACCATTGTTACTTTCCCCGGTCACCCCTCCTCTGTAATTGCATTTGCCAACCGGATAACTGAAGACCACGCCCTGACGGGTCTTGTGCACCCGTAACCCTTTGCTCAGATGAATCTGAGCACCTGTCTGCCCCGTAAGCATCAAGTCGAGCAGCAGCGATATCTGCCGAAATTGGGGTCTCGCCTCCATCTGCCAACAGCATTTTTCGAGGATGCGTCGCTGCAGGGCAGGGTGGCACTTGCAAAACTCTATTGTGTCTATTCGGATGATATGGGAGGGTGCCTCAGGGGGGGCTGGTTCAATGGCGATCACATGGGCCACCTCTTGCCAGGCCTTGTCAGCAATTTCTTCCAGCAAGGCCTCTTCATCCTCAAGGATCTGTGCGGTCTGGAGCAGGGTCTGGCGGATGGATTTGTTAAAATGATCTTGCAGATAGGGGAGGAGATCGAGCCGCACCCTGTTCCGAAGATAGGTTCGTTCGAGGTTGGAGCTGTCGATGGCGAAAGGGATCTTTTCGGTTTGCAGATAGTGGAGCAGGGTTTCCTTTTTTTCATGGAGGAGCGGCCGGATGATCCAGCCATTTTTGAACTGCATCCCGGAGAGCCCTTTCCTGCCGCTGCCGCGGATGAGACGGATCAGGAGCTCCTCGGCCTGGTCGTCGGCGGTATGGGCCACGGCAATGGCTGTTCCCTGGTATTTCTGCCGTATGGCCTCCAGCTCACCGTAACGCAGGGTGCGGGCGGTCTCTTCAATGGATTTTTTCTCCTGCTGGGCCGTATTCCTGACATCGACGCTGATCCGTTCAAATCCAGCCTGCAGCCGCAGGGCCAGGGCCTGCACCAGCTCGATCTCGGCCCCGGTTTCCTCCGGCCTCAGGCCGTGATCGACATAGACGGCGACAAATTTGACCTGCGGCAGGGAGGAACAGAGGATATGGAGCAGGGCCACGGAGTCCGGACCGCCGGAGACCGCGACTATGACTGTGTCGCCGCTCTGCATGGCGGCCCTTGCTGTAACAAGGGCCGCTATGCGGTGCCGCAGACTTGCGGGAGGGGTGGATTGTTCCAACTGGGTGTGCTGCGATTGCTATTATTTCATGGCTGCTACTAATTTGTGCAGAGAAGACTTGGCATCGCCAAAGAGCATCATGGTGTTGTCTTTGTAGAAGAGTTCGTTTTCAATGCCGGCAAAACCGACGTTCATGGAGCGTTTGAGGACAATCACCGTTGTGGCCTTTTCCACGTCCAGTACCGGCATGCCGTAGATGGGGCTGTTGGGGTTGCTCTTGGCTGCGGGATTGACAACGTCGTTGGCGCCGATCACCAGGACCACATCGGTGGAGGCAAAGTCATCGTTGATATCTTCCAAGGCAAAAAGCTGCTCATAAGGGACATCGGCCTCGGCCAGCAGGACATTCATGTGGCCCGGCATCCGACCGGCAACGGGGTGGATGGCGTAGCGGACCTCGACCCCCTGCTCGCCCAGGTAGTCACCAAGCTCCCGGGTGGCGTGCTGGGCCTGGGCTGCAGCCATGCCATATCCGGGGACAATGATCAGGGATCCGGCATTGGTCAGGATTGTGGCCACATCCTCCACCTCATATCCCTTCATCGAGCCTGTCGGACCTTCTCCTGTGTCGTCTGCGGATTCTACCACCTGGCCGAAGGCGGAAAAGAGGACATTGGAAAGGGAGCGGTTCATGGCATCGCACATGATCTTGGTCAGGAAGATACCGGAGGCACCGACGAGTGAGCCGGTAATGATCAGGGCGTTATTGCTCAAGGCAAAACCGGTCATGGAGACGGCCAGACCAGAATAGGAGTTGAGCAGGCAGATGATAACCGGCATGTCGGCTCCGCCAATGGGAATAACGGCCAGCACGCCCAGACCCAGGGATAAAATAATGATGCCGGAGAGGGCCAGGATGCTGGTGGGATCCTGGAAGAGGAACCAGGAAAGGGCCACCGTGGCCAAGACGATGATAGCATTGACGACCTGTTGTCCCGGATAGGTGACGGGGCGGGTGGGAATCAGGCCCTGGAGTTTGGCATAGGCCATGATGGAACCGGTAAAGGTGAGGCCGCCGATGATCAGGGAGAGCAGGAGGGTGATCAGGGTAAATGAGTCAAATCCTCCGGTGGTATTACTCTGAAATTCAGCAAGGGCGACAAGGGCCGAGGCAGCCCCGCCGCAGCCGTTGAATAGGGCTACCATCTCGGGCATGGCGGTCATCTTGATTTTGATTGCGGTATAGCCTCCGATAACCGCGCCGATGATCACACCGATAATGATTAGAGTGAAGCCATGGAGTCCAGGGGTGGCCATGGTCGTGCCAATGGCCGCCGCCATGCCGATCATGGAGAGGAGATTGCCTCTTTTGGCCGTGCTGGGAGAGCTCAGATATTTAATGCCGAGCATGAAAAGGGTGGCGGATACAAGATAGATGAAATTGATGCTGTGATTAGACATGGGGTTCACATACTTTTCTGTGGTTTGTATGAAAGCAGCCAGGGCCACGAACGTATCGAATGACCGAAGGGTGCCTGCTATGAACTGAAAGAGAGCAGCTGACGAGGGAATGTTTTTTTAGAACATTCTTGATTCTTCTTTCGCTCCTATTTCTTGAACATCTGCAGCATCCGGTGGGTCACCATATAGCCGCCAACCACATTGATGGTTGCAAAAATAACGGCCAGGAAGCCGAGGCCAGAGACGGAGCTGAATGATTCAGGATGTCCTGTGGCCAAAAGAGCGCCAAGGATGGCAATGCCGGAAATGGCATTTGAGCCTGACATCAGGGGGGTGTGCAGGGTCGGCGGTACCTTGGCGATGAGTTCCGCCCCGGCAAAGCAGGCAAGGACAAAAATGGTCAAGCCGATGATAATTGTTCCTGTATCCATCTTTTTATTCTCCTATTATATTTTCGAGTCAGCCATCAGTTTTTTAGTCAGTTCATGGATCACCTGGCCGCCTTTGGTGACCAGAGAACCGCGGGTAATTTCATCATCCATGTTCATCTTGAAGCCATTTTCATCACAGAGATGGAGGAGGAATTTTTCGATATTCCGGGAAAACATCTGGCTGGCATGGAAAGACATGGTGGATGGCAGGTTGCTGTGGCCGACAATGGTCACCCCATGGGCGATAACGGTCTGGCCTGGCTGGGTCAGGGCGCAGTTGCCGCCCATCTCAGCGGCAAGGTCGACGATGACCGAGCCCGGTTTCATGCTTGCTACCTGTTCCTCGGTGATCAGAATGGGTGCCTTGCGGCCTGGAATCAGGGCAGTGGGGATGACCACATCGGACTTGGCGATGTGCTTGCTGATCAGCTCCGCCTGTTTCTGCTTGTATTCGTCTGACATCTCTTTGGCATAGCCGCCGCCGCCGGAACCGTCCTCGCTGACTGGAACCTCAACAAATTTTGCCCCCACCGAGCGCACCTGCTCCTTGACCTCCGGCCTGACATCAAAGGCCTCCACCACACCACCCAGACGTTTGGCAGTGGCGCAGGCCATGAGACCGGCAACGCCCGCACCAAGGACCAGCACCTTTGCCGGGGCAATCGTACCGGCAGCGGTCATGAGCATGGGGAAAAAGCGGTTGATGGTATCTGCGGCCAGCAGCACGGCCTTGTAGCCTGAAATGGTGCTCATGGAGCTGAGTACGTCCATGGATTGGGCAAGGGAGGTGCGGGGAATGATATCCAGGCCAAAGGAGGTGATCTGCTTTTCAGTCAGCGTTTTCACCAGATCATGTCTGAGGGTGGATTGGATGATGGCAATGAGGACAGAGTCGTTCTTCAGCATCTCGGCCTCCTGCAGGGAAGGTGGGCGTACCTTGACCACACAATCGGCCTGTGTTGCAAGTTTCCTGGCCGAGCTGACCAGGGTGGCACCACATTGCTCATATTCCTGGTCGCTGTATCCGGCGCTGCTTCCTGCACCTGTCTCAACCAGGATTTCGAACCCTTTTTTAGAGAGACGCTTGATCGAGTCAGGAATAAGCGCGACTCGGTTTTCCCCTTCTTCTGTTTCTTTCAGGACGGCGAGTTTCATCATGGTTTCTTGTGTTGAATTTTTTTAATAAATGTATCTGCGGTAGAGTCAGACGTGGATGGGCCAGGATGGTAAAGGTTATTTGGTAACGGCTGCTAATCTCTCCAGCAACCGGTTGTGGATATTGTCAAAACCGCCATTGGAGAGGATGGCAACTAGGTCTCCCTCTCTCAGGGTGGTCATGAGATGATCCAGTATCGTGTCGGTGTCATCAAAAGTGCGGGCATCCAGTCCCCGTGCCCGCAGGTCAGAGGCCAGCTGAGTGGATGAGAATAGCTCTTCCACCGGAACATTGTCAAGGGGCAGCGGCTTTCTAATCAGGATCAGGTCTGTAGCGTCGAAGGCGCTCACGTAATCCTGCTGGAAAATGGCCCGACGGGAGGAGTTGGTTCTCGGTTCAAAGACAGTTACCAACCGCTGGCCCGCATAGGCTTCTTTCAGGGCAGCAAGGGTTTCCCGCACCGCTGTCGGATGGTGAGCAAAATCGTCGATGACGGTGATGCCGCGCTCGATCCCGCGCACCTCCTGGCGTCGTTTGACCCCGCCAAAGCTGGAGAGTGCAGTGTCGATCTGTTTGGGAGCAAGACCGAGCCGGTGCAGGACAGCGGTGACGGCCAGGCTGTTCAGGCAGTTATGGCGGCCGGGCATGCGGACTGCCAGCTCTGCCCAGGGTTCACCAAGGTGGTGGACCTGGAACCGGGTCATCCCCTGTTCGGCACGGACATCAGCAAGGGACCAGGTAAGATCAGGATTGAAGCCATATCCCTGGACTTCACAGGGGGCGTCGGCCACGATCTCTGCCACATTCGGGTCATCGAGGTGAGCCACAATCAGACCGTCTGCAGGCAGTCCAGCCACAAATTTACGGAAGGTGCCTTTGATGGCATCGAGATCGGCGAAGATGTCGGCATGATCGAATTCAACCGAGGTGATGATGGCGATGTTGGCTCGATAATGAAGAAACTTGGACCCCTTGTCAAAAAAGGCGGTATCATATTCGTCGCCCTCCACCACAAAATGAGGGCCATGGCCGAGGCGGAAATTGGCATCAAACTCACGGACGATTCCCCCGATCATGAAGGAAGGGTCAAGCCCTGCCTGATGCAGCGCCGAGGCTAGCAGTGAGGATGTGGTGGTTTTGCCGTGGGTACCAGCAACGACGAGCGAGGTGCGGGAGCTGATAAAAAAATGGGCGAGAGCCTGGGGAAAGGAAAGATAGGGGATGGCCGCATCTGCCAATCCGTGGGCCTCAGGGTTCTTGCGGGTGATGACATTGCCGACAATGACCAGATCGGGACGGGGTTTCAGGTTCTGCGGGCCATAACCGCTGGCAGCCTCAATCCCTTGTTCCCTGAGGAAATCAGACATGGGCGGATAGACCCCGCTGTCGGAACCGGTCACTTGGTAGCCTGATGCCTTCAACATCCCGGCCAGAGCCGCCATGCCGGTGCCGCAGATTCCCATGATATGGATGTGGCGGATCTGCGGCGGCGCCATATTGAGTCTCGGCTCGAGCTCGATCATACCTTGCGCACCGTTTTTTTTATCGTATGGTAGATGGTGTCAAAGGTCTGTTCAAAGGTGGCAGGGGTAAGTCGCCCCACTTCGATGAATTTGATCACGATTTCCTTGGAGACCTTCAGCAGGGTTTCGTCGGAGACGGGCCTGTCGGGATGGATCTCTGGGCTTCTTTCTGACATTATTTTAAATAATTTAAGTAATATTTAATAGTTGTTCGAGAGTAGTAATGCTTTTTTTAGCTTTATCATGCCGCCTCTGCTGGCGGAAGAAGGCCAATTCGTCACGAGACAGCAGAGGCGGTGTTTTCAGAAATAACGGTCAGGCCATCCCTGTAGTCTTGATTTTTACTGCAGTTAACAGAGTTTTACCAGAATAAATTTATGAATGTGGCCAGGAATTTCGGAAAATGTTAAACGAATCTCTCTTGGAAGGTGTATGCAAAGAAAAATTTGGAGCAGGAGATGGAATAAATGGGAAAACGTGAGTTGATTGGCGAGAGCGTTTTGTTTGGCGGTCTGCCTGAAGAGCAGCTTGATGCGGTAGTGAAGATCGCCGTGGAAAAGAAGTTCAGCAAAGGCGAGGCGGTGTTTTTTGAAGGGGATCCCGGCAATGGTTTCTATATGGTCGCAGAGGGCAAGGTGAAGATCTTCAAGATGTCCTTTGCCGGAAAGGAACAGATCCTGCATATCTTTGGACCGGGAGAGCCTTTTGGTGAGGTGCCGGTCTTTCATGGGCAACCTTTTCCGGCCAATGCTGAGACTCTGGCGAAGAGTACCTTGATTTTTTTCCCGAGAGAAAAGTTTATTGCCCTTGTTCACGAGAATCCCTCTCTGGCCCTGAGTATGCTCGCTGTTCTTTCCTTGCGTTTACGCCGCTTTGTTGATCAGATTGAGAATTTGTCCTTGAAGGAAGTGCCGGCAAGGCTTGCCGGATATCTGCTATATCTGTTGGAGGAACAGGGGAGTGAAGAGAGTGTTGAACTGGAGATATCGAAGGGGCAATTGGCAAGCCTGCTTGGCACCATTCCGGAAACCCTTTCCCGTATCTTTGCCAAAATGAGTGACGAGGGGCTTATTGCCGTCGATGGC
This sequence comes from Pseudomonadota bacterium, assembly GCA_018821985.1. Classification (GTDB taxonomy): domain Bacteria; phylum Desulfobacterota; class Desulfobulbia; order Desulfobulbales; family Desulfocapsaceae; genus UBA2270. The sequence goes on along the minus strand of JAHJKP010000010.1, from coordinate 3,988 downwards.
AAGAAAATCCGTATTCTTGATCGGGCGGCCCTGGTAGACAAATAAAAAAAGAAGGTTGAAAAATAATTATTCAGCCTTCTTAAAATGAAGAAATTCTCTTCGCATCTCTAGGTCACAGGGTGAGACCAGCGTTGCTGTTACAGCGCACTCCTGTTCTTGGCTCTCTTTTTAGTGACCTCGGCGTATTCATGTCTGTTCGGTGTTGGAACAGGTGTCAGGTCGCTTCCAAAGAGGAGGGGGGGGGAGGTGTGAAAGGCGTATTGCTCTCCTTCCACTGTGACTTGAGGCGGAGCCCGGTGTCCCTGGAAAAAATCATAGCCTTGTTTCAGGTTTTCCCAGAAGGGAACCCATGGAGATTTGGAGTTCTGGGCCATCTTGTCCCAGGTCATGCGAAAAGGGAAAATATGGACGGAAAATTGTTCCTGGCCGGCGCTTAATGATGCGTCAACAATGGTGTATATCTCTTCGATTCGGAAATCGTTCATGGCAAAGCAGCCCACCGAGGCGCATTTTCCATGAACCATCAGGGCGCCTCCCGTACGTTTGTGGAGCCTGTCGAATTCGTTTGGGTATCCCAGATTAAAGGAAAGATGAAAGTCACTCCAGGGGTTGAGGGCGGTGACGCTGACAGTGTAGAACCCTTCAGGACTTTGTTCATCTCCCTCTTTTAACTTGGGGCCAAGTTTTCCCGAATATTTGCAGATCTTGTATGTCTTGAACAGCTTGTAGGCGAGATCTTTTTTTACCCATATCTCCAGCTCATTTTCTTCTTTAAAGATACGCATGAAGATCGGCTGGCCCAGATGCAGATTTTTATTTTGCATCTCCTGTTCCAGTTGTGGGGCCAGACGCTGGTAGGCAGCCCTTGAAATATCGCTTCGGGGTATGTTGACTTCTGCATGTGCATATCCGCTGATGGAGAGGGATAACAGGCAGATAATAAGGAAATGAAGAATTGACGTTACAGGGAACATAGCGACAAGTGATGGTAGTATTCAGCTTGAGTTTGAAAGTGACGGCAGGTTCAACCATCACCGCATGATATCTCTATTTAGAGAATTTAAATCAGGAAATGGAGAGAAAGTCCAGAAAAAAGAGTTATTGTGGACAGATACTTCAGGTGTGGTCCAGAATAGAAGGCAGCGCGAGGGGAAAACGAGGTGGGTGGCTTCAAAAAAAGAGGGCATTGATCAAAGAACCCCGTGGCGGATCGATTTCATCGTCCAGGTCTAATGATTGCCGCTTGAGTCCGAACATGGCAAGAATATTGTCATCCATGCAGAGACGGTAGTCATAGGAGGAGATGATATTTCTATCTTTTGGGTTAATAAGCCGGGCAGAGATGTACATGATGCGGTCGGTATAAGAATAGGTTCCCACCAGAACAGCTTGAGCCGAAAGGGATTGTTTGTCGTTGATATCCTCGACATTGCGGGAAAGCATGGTCTCACCTGATCGCTCCTGCATGAGCAGGGTGTCACGAAGTTTGAGCTCTTTTGTGGCGTAACCAAGCTGCACCAGACGTGAGGTAATGTGCTCCTGGAGGATCCTGCCAAATCGTGATGTTTCTTTTAAGTCGTTATTGTTGACAAAGGTAGTACTTAGAATGGGTAGATCCGGCTGCCTTGGCATCAGTGGTGGAAAGGACTTCTGGGTCAGGTCGTCGGTAATGCGGGCGGCAAGGTTAATCAGGTTTTCCTCGGCACCGAGTTGTTTTTCCAGCCTGGTGCAGTTGAACGAGGAACAAGCAGCCAGGGAAAGAGACAGGGCGAGAGTTAGAAACACACGAAGATACATGATAGCTGGGTGATTGCTCATGGCGGATTGAGTCAGGGAACAGTGATCAATGGTTACTGATCTGGATTTCTCTGGTCTGGCTATTATCTTGATAATGCCAGAAGTCTGCATCGTTAATGTAATAGATATCCGAGCTTCTGAACAGGTATTTATTGCCGGAAATCATGGAGGTGGTGATGATTATTTCATACTGTCCGACGTCATCCGTGGCGGAGTTGGCTATATCTAGATATCCGGCCGTGGCCACCGCCTGAACGTCCCAGGTGGCCCAGCGCAGCACGGTGATTGCTGTGGTCAGGGCGGTGAGGGCTCCCGGCGGCCTGGACGCAATGCGCTTGTCGCGGTGGTAGACGACCTGTACCTTGTAATTAACAATAATCGCATCTTTGTCTTCGGTCGCGCTGGTGGGGACACCAAAATGAACAAGCTGGGTGATCAGGAGGTCACGAAAACCTTCATTGAATTGCGTCGTTTCTCCGGGCTTGCAAGGTGAATTTTCTGTGCCGCAAGTCGCTCTGACCAGAACAGGGGTGCTGACATAATCGTGACCAAGCAGCGCTTTGTTGATCTGATTAGCCACGTCATTAGCCAGGACGTCCCAATGGTGGGTTGCCTGCATCTTCTGTTGTTCGCTGAAGTCATAGGTGACTGGTTGCGGGACACGGCTGCATCCGCTGGTGCAGAGGATGAAAAAAACGATAAAAGTGGTGAAAATGATAGGGCGCATGGCCGATTCTCCGATAAAAGGATTTTCCAGTGACAGAACTGTATCGGATAAGATTGAGAAAAGTAAAGGAAAAAGGACGATGGCCACTTGGCTGGATGGTATCTTTCTTGCCTGATCTTTAGTGAATGCGTATAGTGAATAGTGATATTTGTTGTGATGTTGAACGAAACCTGAGCGGTACATAAGCTCTCTTCCTTTTGTTTTTTTCCTGATATGTCTATAGACCTGCACACCCATTCGAATTTTTCAGATGGAACAATGACCCCCACTGAGCTTGTGGCCCTGGCCAGAGATAAAAAAATATCTGCCCTGGCCCTGACCGATCATGATACTATGGCGGGAACGGAAGAGGCTATCCTGGCTGGAGAAAAGATGGGAGTAGAGATTGTTCCCGGTATTGAGATCAGTGTGCTGTATAATCAGGTTGAGTATCATGTCCTGGGATACTGGGCCGATCCCTGCAACAGCCCGCTTGCCGCAGCCTTGGAGCGCTTGCAGGGGGCAAGGGCTGAGCGTAATGGAAAGATTCTTGAAAAACTCAATGCCTTGGGGATACCGGTAACGGCTGAAGAATTGCAGCGTGTGTCTGAGCAGGGGCAGACCGGACGGCCGCATATCGCCAGAATTCTGGTGCAACGTGGGGTGGTCCAGACTATGAGTCAGGCCTTCGATCAGTTTTTGAAGAAAGGGGAGGCTGCCTATGTGTCGCGCTTTGCCTACAGTGCGGCGGAAGCGGTGGCCTTGATCCGTCAGGCTGGAGGGATTGCGGCCCTTGCCCATCCGACGCAAAATGATCCGGAAGTCATCCGTTTACCTGGGGTTCTTGTCGATCTTGTCCGTGCAGGTCTGAATGGCATTGAATTGTACTATCCAACGCATTCGAATAAAGTGAAAAAGAAGTTGCGAGCTCTCGCCGTTGAACATGATCTCCTGCTCACTGGCGGCAGCGACTATCATGGTGAGGTGCGACCAGGTACCAGTCTGGCGGGTGGGAAAAATATTTTTGTTCCACCGGAACTTCTTGGCAAGATGAAAGAGAGATTGCGCCTGCGTCCATAATTTCAGGCGAAGATTAAAACATACCTATGATGAGAGCTGCTGATCATGTATTCCATACTGATTGTTGATGATGAACCGAACTATTTGGTGATCCTTTCTGAGCTGCTGCGCGATGAGGGCTATGAGATCTTTACCGCCCCGAGTGGTGCTGAGGGCCTGGTGCTTGTTCAGAACGTGGATCTGGATATGGTGATTACCGACATGCAGATGCCGGGTATGGATGGTCTCCAGCTTCTTCAGGCCATCAAAAAGATCAACAGTGATCTGCCGGTGGTGATGATCACCGCCTTTGCTCAGGTAGATAAAGCAGTGGCTGCCATGCAGGCAGGGGCCTTTAATTATCTGGCCAAGCCCTTTTCCAATGATGAACTGATTGTCACCATCAATAAAGCGGTTCAACATTAT
>JAHJKP010000009.1 GCA_018821985.1 Pseudomonadota bacterium | reverse complement strand
CGCAAGGCTCTTGCTCATCCTGAGCTTCTCGCACCATTACGGGTGCTTGGCCGGGCCGGTGCCGAGTTTGTGTCGAAATATCTTCCGGAAGAGAGTGGGCTCAGATTGCACCTGGCCCTGTTTCAGCAGGAGGTGGAAGGACCGTCGGCTCAGCAGGATGTTGTAGCCTCTGCAGTCCCTCCGCAAAAAGAGGTGCTGAGCTTTTTCCCCGGATGCACTGGCCGCTATCTTTTTCCTGAAATTGTCTCTTCCTGTCAGTCTCTTTCTGCTTCTCTCGGCTATGCCTTGCATGTCCCTGAAGGCTTGTCCTGTTGTGGATTGGCGGCCCTGTCCGCAGGAGATAAGCGGGAGGCACAGAACTGTGCTCGGAAGAATATTACTGTACTTGAACAGAGTAGTGGACCTGTTTTGATTTCCTGTGCCTCCTGCTATGCGCATTTACGCAGGTATAGAGAGCTGTTTAAGGATGATTTAGTTTGGCGGATCAAAGCTGAGACCTTGGGGCTGCGTCTGGTGGAGCTCAGCTGTTTTCTTGACCAGCATCTGCCGCAAGGATTTGCGACTCAGGAGTCTGGAAAAAGAAAGCTGCGTGTGTATTATCATGATCCCTGCCATTTTCGTCATGGCTTAGAGGGGATGAAGATCATGACAGAGCCGCGCAAGGCGCTTGGCCGGAATCCGGATCTCGACTTACTTGAACTTCCTGATGGTCCGGAGTGCTGTGGTCAGGGTGGGCTGTTTCATATTGGTGCTCCAGATATCTCGGTACTGATTCGTGACGCTCTGGCGGCAAAGGTGTTGGCCTTGGCCCCTGATGTGATTACCAGCACCTGCTCCGGTTGTCTCATGCAGTGGCGTCTGGCAATAGAGGCCTCGGGAGTGCCGGTGAGAGTGCTGCATCTGGCTGAACTGCTAACGTCTTCCCCCGTTTGCGGCAGCGATTGATCATGGAATAAATTTTTACTATTTGTCGAAAACCTTGCTAGTCAAGACAGACAAATATATAGTTAGTAGTTTTAGGTGGTTATCGTGAAAAAATCTGTAATGGTGATTTCTTTCCCTCTTGCAGGAACAAGGCGGGATGTGTAAAGAGAAGGCTGAAAAAAGTCACGCTTAACACCCCAAGGATACTCTCTTGGGGTGCATTCATTCATGGAAGTATCCTTGGGGCGTTCGTGTCCTGTGAGTTGGTTCCTTGTGTTCAAAGAGATGCGTCATGGCTTATGCACCAGTTGTAGGAATCTCGATCCGGTACCAGTTAGAGGACAGGGAAGAAGAAATCCTTTCCCCTTATGCTGCCCTTAATAAAAATACCCTGGGGCGCCGGTCTGAGGAAGAGGATGATGGCTGTGATATCCGGATGCCATTTCAGCGGGATCGAGACCGTATTACCCATTCCAAGACTTTTCGGCGCTTGAAGCATAAGACCCAGGTCTTTCTGGCCCCGGCTGGTGACCATTATCGGACCCGCTTGACCCATGTCCTTGAGGTCTCGCAGATTGCGCGGACCATTTCTGCAGCCCTCTGTCTTAACGAGGCATTGACTGAGGCCATTGCCCTTGGTCATGATCTTGGGCATACCCCCTTTGGTCATGCCGGTGAAGCGACCCTGAACGAACTGCATCCAAGCGGCTTCCGCCATTATGTGCACAGTCTGAGGGTGGTTGATTTCCTGGAGAATCGGGGCAAGGGCTTGAATCTTACCTTTGAGGTCAGAAACGGGATTGTTAAACACTCCAAGGGCCGCAATGATATCCTGCCGGATGAGAGTTCGGAGCTTCCGGTAACTCTGGAAGGGCAGGTGGTGCGGGTGGCGGATATCATCGCCTATGTCAATCATGATATGGATGATGCCCTGCGTGCCGGCATTATTCACGAAGATGATCTGCCCGCAGATATAAAAGCAGTGGTCGGAGATCGTCATTCCAAGAGAACCGGCGCCATGGTCCGGGATCTTATCGTCGAGACTCTGGCTGCCGGGGATGGCAGGTTGCATCTCAGCCATAAAATGCTCAAGGCGATTAGTGATCTGCGTATGTTTCTTTATGAAAATGTGTATCGATTTTACAAGGTGCATAACGAATTTGAGAAGGCCCAGAGGGTTATCCGTGATCTGTATCATTATTTTCTTGAAAATGGCTTGATGGAGCGCAATGGGGCCTCTTGGGAACCGAGGAGGCAGAAGCATGTCTGGGGCAGTGAAAAGATAGCGCATAGAAGGGTTTGTGATTTTATTGCCGGGATGACCGATCGTTATGCCTTGAGTCTCTATGAGCATATATTTTTACCCAAGCCCTGGAATGTACGATAGAAGACTGCTAAAGTTGTATTGTCAAAATTTAAAATCTAAAATCTAAAATCTAAAATTGTAAAACGTATGAACGATATATTGAGCAAGGGCTATGAGTTTGCCGGCGTCGAGGAAAAGTGGCTTCAACGCTGGAGCGAGGAAAAATGTTTTCAGGCCACCATGGTAGAGGGCAGGCCTTCCTTCTCTATAGTAATTCCGCCGCCCAATGTGACTGGAGTCCTGCATGTGGGCCATGCCCTGAATAATACTATGCAGGATGTGCTGGTACGCTATCACCGGATGTGTGGAGACAATACGGTATGGGTACCGGGCACTGATCATGCAGGTATTGCCACTCAGAACGTGGTGGAACGGCAGTTGGCAGCAGAAGGTCTGAGCCGGCATGACATTGGTCGTGAGGAGTTTATTAAAAAGGTCTGGACCTGGCGGGCGGAGAAGGGCGGGACGATTATCCGCCAGCTCAAACGGCTGGGTGCCTCCTGTGATTGGGACCGGGAACGGTTCACCATGGATGAAGGTCTGTCCACGGCCGTACGCGAGGTCTTTGTCCGTCTTTATCATGAGGGGCTGATCTATAAAGGGGATTATATTGTCAACTGGTGCCCCCGCTGCCAGACGGCCCTGGCCGATGATGAGGTGGAGCACGAGGAGAAGAAGGGTAAACTCTATCATCTTCGCTATCCCTTTGCCGACGGTAGCGGTCATGTGGTGGTGGCCACCACCAGGCCGGAGACCATGCTTGGCGACACAGCGGTGGCGGTCCATCCTGATGATGAACGTTATGCCCATCTGGTAGGCGTCGGCATAAAACTGCCCCTAAGTGACCGAGTCATTCCCATTGTCTTTGATCATCATGTACAGAAGGATTTCGGCACCGGCGCCTTGAAGGTAACGCCGGCCCATGATCGGGATGATTATGAGATCGGCCGTCGCCATGATCTTGAGATCCTCAAGGTCATGGACAGCAGTGGTCATATGAACGAAAATGCTGGGATCTATGCCGGTCTTGACCGTTTCGCCTGCCGGAAGAAGATTGTTGAGGACCTGGAGTCTCAAGGTATTCTTGACCGGATCGAGGAACATGATCACGCGGTGGGTCAATGTTACCGCTGTCAAACCGTGGTCGAGGCCACCACCTCCCTGCAGTGGTTTGTCTCGGTAAAACCCCTGGCGGCAAAGGCGGTGGAGGCGGTACGTGACGGGCGGATCAATATCTATCCCAAAACCTGGTATAACACCTTTTACAACTGGATGGATAATATCCGGGACTGGTGTATCTCACGGCAGATCTGGTGGGGCCATCGGGTTCCGGCCTGGACCTGTCAGGCATGCACTGAGATGATTGTCGCCTCGGTTGATCCCACCAGTTGTCCGAAATGCGGTTCAACGGAGCTACTCCAGGAAACAGACGTGCTCGATACCTGGTTTTCTTCGGCCCTCTGGCCATTTTCCACCCTGGGCTGGCCGGAGCAGACCAAAGAGCTCGCTATGTTTTATCCCACCTCAGTGCTGATCACCAGTTTTGACATCCTCTTTTTCTGGGTGGCCCGGATGATGATGATGGGGCTGCACTTTAAGGATGAGGTGCCATTCCGCGATGTTTATCTCCATGCTCTGGTGCGTGACAAGCATGGCAAGAAGATGTCGAAGTCCACGGGCAACGTGATTGATCCCCTCGAGGTGATCGATAAATACGGGACCGACGCCCTACGCTTCACCCTGACCGCCTTTGCCGCTCAGGGGCGGGAGATCAAGCTTGATGAGGAGCGGATTGAGGGCTATCGTTTCTTTATCAACAAGATCTGGAATGCGGCCCGTTTTGCCCTGATGCATGTGGTCGATGGTGAGGAATCTGTTAAAGGGGTGGCTGGCAATGTTCGTGAGCTGTCCCTTGTTCATCAGTGGATCCTCAGCCGTACCGCTGCAACCACGGCCGAGGTGAGGGCTGCACTCGACAGCTATCGGTTCAATGATGCGGCCTCTGCCCTCTATCAGTTCGTCTGGCATGAGTTCTGTGACTGGTATCTGGAGTGGATCAAGCCGGACCTGTTCAGCAAGGATGAGAGCGTCCGGGATCAGGCCCGTGAGGTGCTCTTGCTGGTCCTGGAAACTATTCTCAAGCTGATTCATCCCATCACCCCCTTTGTTACCGAGGAAATCTGGAGCGTCCTGCCCGGTGCGCGCAAGACCTTGATGGTCAGTGCCTATCCTGAGGTCAACGAGAGCTGGCTGAATAGCGAAGCTGAAGGGCAGGTAGAGCTGTTGATGGGGATTATTACCGGGATCCGTAATATCCGGGCGGAGGCTGATGTTCATCCCTCCATGCAGATTGAGGCCTTTATCCTCTGCCCAACTCCTGCGCAGATTACCTTTCTTCAGTCTTTTGCGGCCACCATTGCCGACATGACCCGGCTCAGTTCTCTGGTGGTCTCAGGCGAAGGGGAAAAACCGGCAGACGCCGCCACTTATCTCTATAAAGATATGGAGATTTATGTCCCCCTCAAGGGGCTGGTCGATGTGGAAAAAGAGACGGCAAAGCTTGCTAAGGAGCGGCAGAAAGTTGAGGCAAAGCTTGCTCAGATCAATGCCAAACTGGTCAGCGAAAAATTTCTCACTAATGCTCCAGCAGATGTGGTGATGAAGGAAAGAGAGAAAAAAGAGGAACTGGATGCCACTCTGGTCAAGATTTCTGAAGCTGAACAACGGTTACAAGATCTTGGATAAGGCGGCCCTCCATGCCCTTATCCGCTCTTTTCTGGCCGAAGACATCGGGCGCGGTGATCTCACCAGCGAATCGATCTTTGATAAGGGCGAGACAGGTTGCGCCCGGATTGTGGCCAGAGAGTCTTTTGTCGTGGCTGGTGGTGATTCGGTGGCCGCTGAGGTTTTTCTGGTGCAGAATCCAACCATTGTGGTCGAGGTACTGGTAGCAGATGGTGTCAGGGTTGATGAAGGTGATATCCTGTTTACGGTATCAGGTTCGGTGGTCGATCTGTTGAAGGCCGAACGGGTGGCGCTCAATCTTTTGCAGCGACTTTCGGGTATTGCCACCTTCACCGCCCAGTTTGTGGAGCAGGTGCAATCTTGCCCGGTCCGGATCACGGATACCCGCAAGACCACTCCAGGACTGCGCATGCTCGAAAAATATGCGGTTCAGGTTGGCGGCGGTTATAATCACCGTTTTAATCTTGCCGACGGTATCCTGGTCAAAGATAATCATATCGCGGCCTGCGGATCCATCGCCAAAGCGGTGTCTCTGCTGCGCCAGAAAATCCCTCATACCCTGCGTATTGAAGTGGAAACCGATACTCTGGAACAGGTTCATGAGTGTCTGGCTTGTGGGGTGGATATTATTATGCTGGATAATATGAATCCTTCCATGATGCAGGAAGCGGTTCGCCTTGTCGATCATCGTGCCCTGGTTGAGGCTTCGGGAGGTGTTACCCTCGAGTCGGTGCTGGCTGTGGCCCGATGCGGTGTTGATATTGTTTCTATTGGTGCCCTTACCCATTCGGCCCCATCGTGTGATATCGGTATGGATTGGATTCCTTGAATTATTTCTTGATTCTCGAGGGGTGAATGTGCAATACTGAATGGAACTAGTTGAAGGCTTAAGTTTGTATGGTCTGAATAGTTAAAGGGAATTGTGAAGAGCAGGGTTCTTTTTAGAAAGGAAAAGTGATTATGCGTTGTTCTAAATGTGGATATATCTCGTTTGATCATCAGGAGAGTTGTCGAAAATGTCATAAGCCAATGGCTGGTGGTGACTTAAAGGGAACAACATATGACGTTGTCGTTCCTCTCTTTCTGCAGTTTTCTTCTGAAATGGATGTCAGTGAGCATGAAGAAGATTTGGTTGATGTTCTTGATCCCGATCTGGATCTGCTTGCTGTCGAGAATGAGGATGTGATCGAATTTGAGGACAGCGAGGTTGATAGTCAGGAAATCGTGATGAAGGACGATATGCAGTCATCTGGCACCAGTGATATCTCTTCTGATGATGACTTTGAGATTGAATTTAGTCCTGACAATAAAGATCACGATCTGTCTTTTGATGAAGAAGACTTGTTTTTAGATACCAGCCGTTTTGAAGATGTGCCGATTAATGTTCAGGCGGTGCAAGCAGCACAAACTACAGGACCTGCACCGTTTGAAATCCCGGAAGGGTTGGCCGATATTTCCGATCTTGCGCGTCCGGCTTCTGGAGCGGCGGTGAAAAATGATCTTGATACTGACTTTGATCTCGATGATCTGGATCTGTCCTTTGGTGGAGAGAAAGGCAGTGACGTAGATTCCTCAGCTGATGAGGGCGATCTGGCCACTCTGTCTCTTGATGACCTGGATCTTTCTGGTGCCCTGCAAGCCCCCCCTCCTCCTCCGCAATCGTCTTCTCTTCCTGCCGATGATGACCTGAACTTCGACCTTGATCTGGGAGATGTGGGTGAAGGGCACGATACATCGGAGAAGAAAGGATCCGACGATCTTGCCGATCTTTCACTCTCTTTAGATTAGGTCCTTGTTACAAAAGAACGTTCTTGTCTGGACGGGAAAAATACTAAATGGTCAGGAAGGGAATGGTTGTTTAGTAGGGACCTGACAACTGTTGCTCCTCCCCATATTTTCATGGGAACTCAGGAAGAGTCACTCTTGCTTGGGGGGCAGAAGCTGTGTGGTGATGATTATGGTGTTGAAAGAGAAATTGATTGACAAGAAAAAAGATGTCGTGTAATTAACCACCGTTGTTAATGATGTGCCGGGTTAGCTCAGTCGGTAGAGCAACGGACTGAAAATCCGTGTGTCCCTGGTTCGATTCCTGGACCCGGCACCACTAATTGCAAGGCTTTGCAGCGTTTTCGTTGTAAAGCCTTTTTTCGTTTGCAGTGTTTTGTCCCCCGTCTGTCTGTAGTCTTGCGCGTGCCTTGAAACCAGTTTGCGCGAGGTGTAAAGCGGCGCAAGGTTTGGAACCAAATGTTGCAAGGTTTGAACCCTCGTTAATAGCTAATTAATAGCTTTTTCAGAGGTTCCAAACCTTGCGTTATTTGCGCTCTTTTATCCGTAAAGAGATAGTTGTGACATCCACCAGCACATTCTGATTAGCCGACTGCCAGCAATCCAGGTGCCCGATCAGGAGATGGCAGCGGCCGCACAGGGTCAGGGTGTTGTCAAGGTCGAGCTCCAGCTCAGGCTGCAGGTGAAAGGGTTGGATGTGGTGGACCTGCAGGTTGAATTTTTTAGTGCAGGCCCGGCACCGTTTGCCGTCTATCTTAATTCTCCCTTCCCGGACCTTTTTCCAGCCGGGCGATCGCGTCGCCAGCTTGGTCAATTCCCGCCAGGCTCCGGCCATCAGGGATTGATGGTTTCCGGCTCTGGAATTGGGGCGGTCGGTACCGGTTCAACGACCGAATCTTCTCCCGGAATGACTGGGCCGCTGCCAATCGGCGAAGATTCGCCTGCGGTCGAGACGGCGCTGGTGGTCACCGGGCCGGCGCCGTCATTGCCGTTGTGCGACTGATTAAACTGAACGTCGCCTTCATAAGTTGCATCTTTTTTGCCGACCGCTGCCGACAGGACATTATCAGCGGCATTAATACCCAAGCCGATGAGTGTGCCGTCCTTAATATCACTGACCACTCCCCGGACCGTCTTCCACACCGGATGTTCGCTGGGGGCTGTGGGCAACGGCTGGTCAAACCGCGCCTGTTCTTTGAATGCTATAACCGGCAGATACTCAGTGACTATTACAGCATCTGGCATGCCGGGATACTGAACAGTTTTAACCACTGCTTGCCAGCTCATAGTCATACCCGATACCGCATGCGCAGCTTTTATAGCCTCGTCCCGATTACGTAGGGTCTCATGTACCTCACGTTCTTTTAAGACTGAGGCATCAGCGGTATACCCCGCTGTGGTCTTAAACACGGAACCGCTCTCGGTGACCATAGTATCGGTCACCGGCATCAAGCCACCTTTCCCGGCGCAGCCGGGCAGCAGCAATCCCACGGCCAGGGTCAGCAGTACAAAAGAATTTTTTTTCATTTCCAGACCTCTCTTGTGTTGATTTTTGATATTATCCATGCAGGCCGTTTATGGCCAGACGATGGTCTCAATTTGTTGAACTCTGGTGGCTGCGAGGCCTTGGGCCTTCAATGCCCACGAGGTGCTGTAGGCAAACTGCGTCTGGTAGGCCATGGCCCCGGCTATGGCCAGCAGGTCGGCCATTCCGGTGATCGGTACATCGATATTGTCCAGCGTCCTCCAGGTAGGCGGCAGGGGCAGACCCAAAGCACAGAGGGAGATTGTTTTATTCAGCAGATCCTGACTGCGGATGTCCGCCTGCCAGGTGTGACCCAGGGCGGTAACGTCGGCGTAGCAGGCGGCATCACGGGCAGCCTCGATCTCTGCCTTTTTCTTTAACTGGAACTGAAGAATAATTTCCTCTGGCTCCACGCCTTCAACCCACGTCGTCCCGTTCCATTTCGGTTGATTGAATCCCTGCGGCTGGATCTCTACGCAATCAGCAGGCGTCGCTACGCCGGGGGCAAGGATTACATCTTCAAGATAAAGGCCGCTTTGGTCTATTCTGAATATTTGTCTCATGATTTGTTATGCCTCTGCTTTAAAGGAAAACGATATTTTTATTACACTGTTCCCTGAAAATGTGGTGGCGATATTTACGGCCCCTAAGACTGTAATATTTATATTTGAGATTGTGGCGTTGTCACGGACGACGGCGATTGTTTCCCTGCCTGGGCGATACCCCACAGGCAGTGTGAATATCGTTGTCCCTGCCGTAGCAGTGCCATTTTTTATCATCCCGGTTACAAAAACGATATTATTTGCCAGCTTTTTGTAGGACAATTCATACCCTGCAGTGTGTGTTACCCAACTATTAACCAGAGTCGCGGCAATCCACCCCCCATCGGTAACGCTGACATAAAGCGTGTCAAAATAGGTCTTCAGCGTCGCCTTGAGATTGGCCCATGTCAGGTTCTTTATTGTAGACGTTACACTGTCCCACAGGCTGACTTCATCGGCATCAACCGGCGTCGCTTTTGACGTAGCGCCATGGATCGCACCGGCCAGATCGGTCATCATCGGCCGCAGATCGGCGATCCGGATCACCGCCGTGTCGCTTACATCCACCCGCGCCAAGGGCACATACTCACCGATTGGAGGGTTAATCGACACCGCAGCCTCACCGGAATCCGATATAAAAACCCAGTTGGCCTGCTCGGCTCCGGCAGCGGCTTCGGTGAGGGCCAGACTGCCCCCGGCAATGACATAGCTGACGCCGGCCAGCAGTACCGTCAAAGCGGCATAGTCGGCGGTCAGGCCGGTGCCATCGGTCACTTCACCGCCGCTGAGCACCCTGTTAGTGGTCAGCAGCGCCCCCATGACCACATCATTAATTTTCTCGTTGTCGTGCCATTCGTCGTCCCAGTCCACGTCCCCGGACGCCGGCATTCTTTTTTTTAGTCTGCTGGTATAGGTATTCATTTTTTCTCCCTGTTATCCTTTAGCCCTTCAGCCTTCGTTTTTTTATGCCGAAATGGTGAGGATCCACGTCATGGTCATAGCCTCGCCCGCCTCTTTGTTCTTCACCGCAAAAACCGAGCGGCACAGCATCTGGCCCGCCGAAGCCGAATTAAAGAGTCCGGATTCGGTGATGGCCCCGGTGCCGTCTCCGGCCGCCCAGGTGCAGACATAGGTGACCTTGTTGGCATCGGTGCCGGACCCTTGAGTTTTGCTGGCCAGGGCGTTGCGGTCGATCTCGGTCTCCAGGGCGGTATCGGTGGCGACAGCCGCCGTGGTGCCGGTGCCGACGGCCATATGCGACATGGCGGCTTCGCCTTTGTCAGACAGCTGGTCGGCAATGTGGTTTTTGCCGGTGGTCACCACTAGATTCGGGTGCCAGCAGTCGCACTTGATGGTGCCGTCCGCGCGGGTGATGAGGAAATGGACGCGGCCGAAAGGCCGGACCCCGTCCCGCAAGGCGAGTGCCACCGTCCGCAGATTGGCCGGCGAGGCGCAGGCCAGCAGGATGGCCCGGATCCAGTACATACCGGCAGCCCCGGTTTTTTTAATCATCCTTGAAATCGTCTTTAACATGGCAACACTCCTATGGTGGTTTTGATTGCAGCCCCGGTCGGGAGCCAGACTCGTATATCCTGATCGCAGTGCGGGCAGCTCCAGGCCGGTTTTTTTCCCCCTGCCAGCGGCGCCAGATTATGCAGGTCGGCAGGCCTCCCGGCATCCTTTACATAGCCAACCTGCCCATGGCAGCGGTAACAGATCGCCACCGGGGCCGGGCAGGTGGTGATAAATATTTCCTCGGTCGGCTTCACCTGGTCGTTCATCCCGGCAACGGCCCCGAAAAAAGCGGTGAGATCGGCCAGTGCGAATCTCATAATCCGAAGGCCGACAGCCCGAGACCGGAGCTGAGATGGCCGCCGAAACCGCCGCCGATCGTCAGGCTGTCGGACACCAGCACCGTGTCCTGACGCAGCGCCGCCATCTCCACCAGCAGCTGCAGGAAGGCATAGACCTGGTCCGGCGATTTCTGCTGCCATTCGATGCGGCCGCCGCCGAACTTCTGCGTGCCGAACCCTCCGGAGCCGAAACCGTAGGTGGACCAGACCCACGGCACGTCGGAGACCTCAACCGTGTCCTCCTGCCGGCAGTCCATGGCGCCCAGCACCTGGGCCGTCGCCGTCACCAGCGCCAGCAGTTCGGGCCGCCAGTCCATGAGCAGCTCGACGGTATCGGTCAGCAGGACGGTCTCTTCTTTATTCAGGTTGAGCAGGATCAGCAGCTCATCCAGGATCTGGGCATGGTCGGCAAATTCGCCGATCTCGGTCATCATAAATGACAGCGACTCCAGGATCAGCACCTGGTCGGCCAGGGTGACCTTGGTCAGCAGGTAATAGAGGTTCTCGGCCACGATCCGGAACAGGTTGATCTGGCCGTTTTTGCCGGAGCCGAAGATCCGGTCCATGGCCCGTACAACCATCGGCACCTTGGCCATGAAGTTGAAATTGGCGGTGACTCCCAGCACGTCCTCTTTTTCCAAATCGAACTGGCTGAGGTAGGCCATAAATGTATAGAAGGTGGACGGCCAGGCCGTGGTTTTGATATAAAAATCAGCGACGGCGGCGGCCATGGTACTGGAGCGGACCAGGTCGAAGCAGTAGGCATCGGCGCGGGTCTTGAGGCCGAAGCGGGCGATGGACTTGGCGTCCTCTTTGGTCACCGACTGCAGATAGCCGCTGGCATCGCTGGCATCGGCAGTCCAGTCGCGCTGATAGAAGAGCTGCACCCGGTTGCTGATATCGGCCAGGGGCTGGCGGGCGGCGGCAATGGAGCGCAGCTGGAGATCGCTTGCATCGAGCTGCCTGACCACCGGCTTGGTGACCGGGTGCCCTTCGCGCAGGGCCATCTTCAGCTTGCCGCCGGATGGAAAAAGCCGGGAATGGCACTGGCGGCAGATTGAGGCCAGGGCCTCGCGGACGGTGAACCCGGCATCGATAAGGCCGTCGATCCGGTAGCCCATGGCGGTATAACGCGCCTTAATAGCGGCAAAAGAAACCGCATCCAGATCGGAGGCAGCCGCTCCCGCCCGTGTGGTCAGCAGGTGCGTGATGAGCAGCTCGGGACTCGATACCTGGTCGTGTCCGATGACCACAGCGGTGACCTTATCCGACCATACGACCTCGGTCGGCACATACTCGATATCGAAAAAAGCGTGCAAAATGAAAACGGAGCGCGCCTCCCCGGCGGTATTGACATAGGTGAGCTGGATGGTGCGGCCGGTGAACCAGGCCCAATCGAAATTGACGGCGGCGGTCAGGTCGAAGAGGTTGACCACGGTGCGCGATGGATTTTCCTGATCGTTGATGTTGACGCCCCGGTTGGCTTCGGCCAGGGTTCGCACATCGGTGGGGCTTTTTACGACTTGAGTCCCGATGCCCGTATTCCTGACGGCGCCGGAGTTGGCGGAGCTGTTCACGGCGTTGGAGGCTGAGGCCGTGACCGAGGTGGTGGTGACCCCGACTGCGGATTCGACCGTGTTTTCCACAGTCGCGCGGATAAACTGCATTCCGTCCCCGCCTCCGCCTTGATTCGGGGCGATTTCCAGCCGTATCTCATGGGCGACATAGGCGGTGATGATAGCCTCTGCCCCGTTCCAATTTATGCCGTAGGGATAATCTCCATAAATTGCCCCATCGACTTTCAGCCGGCAGTGATAACCAAGCCCCTGACACCAGATCTTGACCTTTTTCAGCGTCGCATCGGGATAGGATGTAAAATATCTCGACAGCCCGCGCCACACGGCAAAAGAACCGCTATTGTCGGTCCATATTGTCGAGTTGCTTTCGCTGGTCTGCGATAACACCTCAGTCCCGCCGGATCCGGTATGGGTATGCGCGGGATTGGTTGTCGCCACCTGGGTGGCCACGGACACGGCCACAGTCGGCTGGGTAAAATCATGGACATGCTCGCCCCCGATTTCATGGACATGGCCATGATCGACATCAACGTCGGCATCGAGTGAAACCACATCGGCCGGATTGGGCCGCGACAGCCAGCCGACATCGCCCAACCCGGAGACGGAGACCTTGACCCGGTCGGAGAGGAAATTGCCGGATTCCCAGTGTTCAACGGCCAGGTAGGCTTTCATGATCTCGCCGCGCGGCGCGTTTACGGTCGTCTGGGCGATGGCCAGGACATTGTTGCCCTGCTTGATTTCGGCAGCGGTGGCTAGATCGGCGGCATCATAGGCATTGTATGCCTGCAGGGCGGTGTTGCCGGAGGCGACGCCGTCGAACTGCATCTGCAGGAAGCGGGTGGCCTCGGCGTATTTTTTGACCCAGGGTGATTCGTTGAAAATGATGCGGGCGGGGTTGAGGTCGGGCCGCACGGTGTAGATGGTGCTCGGGGCCGGGAAACCGTCTATCTGGACCTCGGTAATGGATGCCACCGTTCCGGCGCAAAGCAAAAAGGTGTGGTCGGTAATGACCTCGATCACCTCCCGCCTATCCAGATGCTCGGATGCCTCCGTCAGATAGCCGCGCTGGATGACGGTCAGGGCCTGCGCGGTGCGGCCGGAGTAGCGGATCTTTTCCTCATCGATCATCACCGTGCCGACCGTGGGAAAGGCGAGGGCAGTCAGGTCCTCGTAGACCTGCAGGACCATAGTCCCGGCCAGGATCGAGCCCTTGAGGGTCAGGGTGTGGCTGGTCTTGGCCTTGATGGTGGGGATGCGGCCGCATTTGCCAACGGCCAGGGGAATCCCCTTGCCGATATCGCCATCGGCGGCATAGGGCCAGGCCTCGCGGGTCAGCAGTTCGCCGCAGGGCTGGTCGTAACGGACGGTCAGCGACACCAGATCGAGGTTGAGGAGGCGGGATGCCTCATCAAAGGAGATGGGATCGGCAACCACAAAGCGGTCGATCAGCACCTTGCCGGCTTCGCCCAGGCCGACAAACCACTGGTAGAGCTCCACCTCCACGTTTTCGGGGAACTCGGCCAGGAAGTAATCGGAGAAAGGCTGGTCCCCGCCGTTCCATAGGGTAATGCTCATCTGCCTGATCTCGCCGGCATCAACGGTGGTGGCGTCGCCTACCGTATCGGCCAGCTCGCCCCAATCCATGACCAGGGGCAGGTAGTTATGGGCCAGGCCGTCGGCAGTCCCCAGGGCCTGATCGGAAAGATAGACCGATCCGGCCTCCGGAAACTTAAAGACCAGCAGCTGGCGCGGCCGCCGGAACGCGGCGTCCTTGGCCGCTACGAAGGCGGCTGGCAGGCCGGTTCTCACCCCACCACCTCCAGGAGCAGCTCACCGGCATAGCGCTGGTAGGAGGTCTGCTTAAAGTTGAGGACAAGGGTCAGCATCTTGACGGTGTGGGCAACGCCGTCCTCATCGTAATAGGTAAAGTTGTTCTCGGCCCCGTTGGCGATGGAGTCGTGCCAGGTGACCAGCGCCTGATAATCGGCCAACGGCAAACCCTTAAAGACGATGGGAAAGGAGCGGATGGTGACGCCCAGCTCTTCCACCTGCAGCGCACCCGAGGCGGTGCGGTCCATGACCTGTATCTTCTCCACCGGCTTGGCCACCGGGTACTGGATGCCGCGCGAAAAGGTGAGGCTGTTGCCCCCGAGGACGAATCGGATTGCCGGCATTATTTACGGGCCTCCACCCGTCTCTGCTCGCTGATGATGGAGTTGACATCGGAGCGGGAGACCTGCTGATTGATGTTGATGTTGGTGGTGGAATTGCCGTCGCGGCCGGTCTGGGCGTCGGCTGCTCTCTGATAGTCGTCGTCACCGTACGCCGGGGTGGAGAAACGAGTCGATGACCCGGAGCCGGAGGAAGATCCGGAGGGGCTCGCCCCGGCAGCGGCGGCCTGGGCCGAGGAAGCGGCGGCGGCCAGATCCCGGAACCTGCCGATCAGGGTATCGATGGAGCTCTCGAATCCGGAGCCGTCCAGATTGGCGGTGATAGTAAAAGAGGTGCCGTCCAGCCCCTTGATATTATTTTGAATCAGGTCCGTCTGATCGGTAGTAGTCTGGACGGTCGCCGCCATCTGCTCGATTAGGGTGCGGTAATTGCCCTGCGCCCGGTCCATGGCAGCGGCGGCGGTGATCTGGCCCTTTGCATCGGCCTCGGCCTCCAGAGCGCCGATCTGGTCATATAGCCAATTCTCGATTTCAACGATATTGCCGTTTGCCTCCTTCCAGCGGACAGCCTTCTCCACCAGCTTCTGCTGCTCGGCGGCGTAATGCTGGTCCGCCATGGCCCCGGTCTCTTTGAACATCTCCTCTTGAGCGGCCGCGATATCCTCAGCCTTTTTCTTTTCGGCGGCGAGGATCCGTTCCGCCTCTTTAACCTGCCCATCAGTAAGCTTAATTTGGGCTGCAGTAGTCTCGTCGATTGCTTTTTTATTCTCGCCCTGACTCTTAGTGAGCGTATCAAGTTCTTTTGTGGCGTTCTTCGTTGAAACCGCCATTTTATCAAAATTATGCAGGGCCTTGTTTGCCAGCTCATCTGCTGAACCAAAGGCAGCATCCGCATTTTGTTGCCATGCCTCCGCCGCCCCCGAGGTCAAGTGAATCATGTCGGTGAGCTTTAGCCACTGCTGCTGGACTTTGAGTATTCCACCGGCAAGCGCAAGGCTACCAGCGGCCACCAGTTGAAACGTACTGACTACGCCGACAGCTGCCCTGATAGCCCACTCTGCTCCCTTTGCCATCCCGACAAAAACGCCGCCCAAAATGTCTTTATGCTGCTCAATAGTTGCAGATAGCCCCGCAATGGCGCTGGCGAATTCGCTGGTTCCGTCGCTGCTTTTATTGGCCTCGCTGACGACTTTGCCGAAGGAATTTTGGACCATAGTCATGGCCCGGCCGATGGTGATCGGCATCTTGTCGAAAGACTCGTTGATCTCGGTGGCCATCTTCGGGAAGGCTCCCCGCAGGACATCACTGGTCAGCTTGCCCTCCTTGGACATCTTCCGCAGCCCGGCGATATCGGTATCCAGGGCCTTGGCCAACTGGGAACCGAAATAGGAGTTGGCCTCCATCATCGCCCTAAATTCTTCGCCCTGGAGGACGCCTGAACCCATGGCCTGGCCGAACTGCAGGAGGAAACTTGATTGCTCAGCGGTGGAGGCCCCGGAAACGATCAGCGATTTGTTGACCAGCTCGTTAATGGCCAGCAGCTCCGTCGAAGACGCACCGGCCGCCTCCATGGCAATCCCCAATTTGGAAACGGTGGCGGCGTTGGCGGCGTAGGCAGTCCCGGTCTCCTGGGAGATGCGGAACAGCTCGTCCTGGACCATGGTCAGCTCGGATGCGGAATCCGTGATCAGGGCCAGCCGGGAATCGAGCAGGGTGTAGCTGTCGGCCAGCATCATGACATCCTTCACCGCCTGCACCCCGAAATAGGCGGCCATTGCCGGACCCAGCACCGCGCTCAGTCTCTGCCATCCGGTAGAGAGGCTCGCCGCCGATTTGGTCCCGGCAGCCTCCACCTTTTTAAAGTTGGCCTCGGATTCCCCGGCAAACTGCTTGATTTTGGCGGTGCCTTTGTCATCCACGTACAGCTCGATGACAACCCTGTTGTTTCCTGCCATGTTTTTTTTAGCCTTCAACCTTCGGTCTATGAAATTCCTTGATCTCCCGGTGGATGGCGGGAATGATCCTGCGCATCAAACGGTGCTTGGTTCGCGGTATTTCCAGGTCGTTTAAAGCAACATTAAGACCCGTGTAATCAAATTCGCCCCAGGGGCAGGCCCGCTCATACACTGCCATAGCCCTCCTGGTGTCGCTGTCCCATGTGGCCACCGGACAAACATCACACTCCGGCTCAATCTCATCTTTTTTCAGGTTGTCACCGCACTGGCGGCAGTTGATGCCCGGATAATCCAGGCAAAACCTGACCGCCTCTAGGGCTTTTTTTCAGCCTCTTCCTCCCGCTCGGCGTTAAAGCGCTCCACATCGAGACAGACCCGGTTGACCCATATCGAAAAGGCCGGGGAAAAACGGGTGAGCAGGGTCCTGGCCTGGGAGTCAAAGCCGATCTCGCCCTTGAACAAGAGAAGCTGCTTCGAAATCTGCAGCAGCACCAGCCGCCGCAGGACATCCACCGTCAACCCCTGCCAGTCCATCACCACCCAGTCCAGGAACAGCTCCAGATATTTGTCATGGTTTAGGACCTGGCGCTTGATCATGGTTCCCAGGTCCCACTGAGGTTCAGTGGCGGCCTCGACAAACTCGGCCTGCCGACGTCCCAGAGGCCGCACCAGCACCTTGAAGTTTCCCGGTCCCGGCCAGGCCACCCAGATCGGCGGCTGTTCTTCCCTGGTATCGATGATGTCCTGCAGTTGCATATCCATTCGTAATTCCTAATTGCTTAAGCCAGCGGATCAGTGGTCCTGGTATTCACCACGTCGATCTTCAGCGGCGCGGTTAAAGCCGTCATCCCTGCCGGGGCCGCAGATGCGCCCATGAGAGTGCATTTCATCGACATGGGTATTTTTCCTGGCCCGGACATCGGCGCTTCCGGATCCTCTATCTTCAGGTGCGGGGCCACGATTCGGAACAAATACTTATTGGTGTCCTCAATGGTGGCGCCGGTAAATGTGATGTCAATCTTCTTCGAGGTATAGGCCTCCCAGTCGCTGAAGAAGGCGTTGTTGGCCTCGTTGTAGCGCGGGAACTTGAGCATCAGGGTCGAGACCGGAAAACCGTTGTCTGCCGGTTCGTCCACCCCGTCCTGGCCGGCAACCGGCTCGGAATCCATGGGCCGGCTGAATGTCAGCTCGAAAGAAGATGGATAGATCTTGTCGCCATCGGCCAGCGCGATCGCGCTCTGGTCGTTCATCCGGAAAACCGTGTTTTTGTCCATGAAGATGCGGTTCTTGGCATCCGGAACCGTGATCGTGGCGATGGTGGTGGTGGTGTTGACCGACGAGGCCCGGTCCAGCTTGTCGCCGATCAGGCCGATGGAGATCTTCAGCGGTTTGTTCATCTCGCCGCTGATCTTGATCGAGTTGATCTTGACGCTCGGAAATTCCCAGACCGCCGATGTCAGTTTTTTCATGGCCAGGGTGGCGAACAGGCCGTCGATTTTGGAGGCCAGCAGATAGCTGTTGGCATAGGCAGCGGTCAGGTCCACGCGGGTCGGGGCTCCGGCTGTGCCCATGAGCAGGGCCAGGATGGTGTCAAAGCCCTCGTAACGCATATAGGCCTCCAGATTACCGGCCACGGTCTGCAGCCCGGCATCAGCCTCCTGGATCCACGGCTGCCCGGCGGAATCATCCGGCTCGGAGGCAATGGATACTTTGACGCCGTCGGACAGGATTAAAATCCCATGCCCGGCCGCACAGGCCAGAGGCGTATGCCAGGCCGTCGCCTTCCTGACCCCGATGATAAATTCCCTTCCTGTCATTTCTCCAGCCATTTTCTTACTCCGTTAAAAAGTTTTTTTTAGAGATCATCGTATTTCGTGTACTGCATAACCACCGGTGCCATCTGGATGACCAGATTGCCGTCCGTCAGCAGCTCCGAGGCCCCGATGGAGAGCGGCAGGGACGAATCAGCCAGACCGCCCAGATCGTTGTTGCGCAGCAGGACGATGATATCCGCAGCCAGTTCGAGCACCCCTTTCTGGATGGTGTCACCCATGATCCCGGCTTCGGGCTTGAAAAGCTGGACATAGACGGCCAGGGTGACCGTCTGCACCACCTCCACCTGGTCGCTGACCTCGGTGTCAAAGTTGGTGGTCCCATCCTTGATGCCGATAGCCGGATAACCGCCGGTGGCCCGGATGAGCCTGATATCCTCGGTGACATAGATATCCCGGCTCTTGATCCCGGACAGGCCAGCCTGCAGGACCGCCTTGATGGCACTGATTTCTGCTTTCATAAGCCCTTCATGGTCGTTCTGGTGAAGAGCCGGGGCGATGTTGTCGACAGCATGCTGCCGGAAGTGGTTACCACTTCGACCGGATCATCCTTTCCCAGTGTGATCCTGCCGTCGGCGAGCCGCTCCAGGAAGCGGATAGTGTTGTCGTACCGTTTCTGCCAGTGCTCTGGCGGACCCTGCCGCCTGGCGTACAGGTTATAAATCGCGATATCCACCGCCATCTTGTCGACGATGGTCGGTACCGGCGAGGCAAGGGGCAGGTCGTAACGAGCCCCGAGGTACCCGTCGATCTCGACATCGGCAGTCTCCAGGGCGGCATCGGTGACAGTGGTATCAATAATGCCGGCACCTCCGTCATCAGTGAGCTGAATCAGCAGATCCTCGGGCAGCTGCTTTTTGAGATCGTCCAGGGTGGCGTACATTTTGACTCCAATTACGAATTATGAATTACGAATTACGAATTACGAATTATGCGTCCGGGGTCAGTTCGGCGCGTCTGGCGGCAATGGCGGACAGTACGCTTTTCCGCTCTTCGCCCACGGCCAGCTCATCCAGCTCTTTAATAAGCATCGCCGCCTTGACCAGGTCGATTGAATCCTTGGCATTCGGCCGCGTCGGTTCCTCTTTGGTGACCACAACGGTCAGGCGCGGATCCTCCTGGAGGATGACCAGCTCATCCGGGGTAAAACGTTCGTCCGGATAGTCGGTTTCGGTGGCCGGGTGCGCCATGCCGCAGCGCCTGTACCCCTCACGTGTGCTCTTTATTTTGATCATGTTTAACGGTCCTTTAATCTGAATTTATGATCTCGAAGTCACGAACTACGAATCAAAAGGCACCGCCTCGTAATTCGTAATTCGTAATTCGTAATTGCCCTTATTAACCCAATCCGGTGGAAGCTGCGGACAACTGCCACAGGCCGTAACCGCCTGCCGCCCGAGCCTCAGCTCCGTACTTGAACTCTTTGCGCATGAAGACATCGTCGCTCGAAGGATCAATGGCCTGCACGAAGACCGGCTTTTTCCGCTCCTGGTACACGAACGGCTTGAGCGGACGGTTGGTGACGTGGAGCATGTAAGCGGTGGCGGAAGTCAGGCGGGTATTGACCTTGACCGTACAGGTGCCTTTGTACGGATTGGGCGAGTTGTCCTGCAGCTTGTCAGCGGTGGCGATGATGTTGGCGATACCTTCGAGCGCCGGCGGAACCTCCAGGAGGTTGGGCACCAGGCCGAGCTTGCGCCCTTCGTCGTCGGTAAAGTTCATGATCGCATGGCGCAGAGCCCCGTAACTGGCCTCGACTCCTGCCAGGGTGGCGGCGGACAGTGCCGCCGTGATCTTGTTGGAGACGCTGGCGGTATCGCCCGTGCCGTCGCCCACCGGATGATCGGTGTCATAGAAGATCTGGCCATCGAAGCAGAGGTTGGTGAATGCCCCGTTCTTCAGCTCGGAATCGATCTCATCCGGAAGCTGCTTGGCGCTGTAGGCCGCTTCCTGGGCCTGAATGCCGTAGATGCCCAGGGTATCGTCATCGATGTCATTGCGATCGACGGAGATCGTGGCCTCCCAATCCTCGTTGACGATGGTGTACTTGAAGGCGGCCAGGGACTTGATGACCTTGTCGCCGAGCCAGCGCCGCATCTTGGGGAAGCGGGACAGCCAGTTGTAATTGTTCTGGGAGCTGCCGGACGGCACCAGCATGGTGGTCATCTGCCAGTCGGACGGGGCCGCGTCGAAGGCCTTGTTGAAGATGGTTTTGATGTTGAGAAAAACCGCCTCCAGATTGGATTTGTTGACTAACATTGTTTAATCTCCTGTTGATTTTTAAAATTCCTAATTCGTAATTCCTAATTCGTAATCGCCCTACTGAACCCAGACGCCGTCGGCCTCCACCCCGATCACCTTGCCGGCAGCCGAACGGGCGCCGGTGCCGTCGGTATGGGCCACCTGCTCATCATCGAAGATGTAGCAGACCTTTCCCAGGTCGGCCTGGACCACCGGGTCGGTGGCATAGTTCTTGAACTTGAAGGCCTTGCCTCGCTTGACCAGCACGTTGATGGCGCTGGCGGCTCCTCCGGTATTGTCCGCCTGCTCCTCGGCCCGGCCGAGATAGGTAAGCGTAGTGGCGACCGCGCCGGGGGTGGCAAGGCCGGTGGCGCTGGCGGCCACCAGGGAACCGGCATAGATCTTGACGTTGGCGGCGACCGGTACGGAGATCACTTCTCCGTCCTTCATAGGGGTGTTTCTATCTGCTGCTAATGGCATGATGTTTTTTCTCCTCTTGCGTGGTTATTTCGTAATTCGTAATTCGTTCGCTAAAGCATAAGGGGTTGTATTGAAAGCAGTCGAAAAAGACTTCCTGCTTTCAACATCCCCTAAATTCTTAATTGACAGACCCGTACTGCTTCAGATCCTCCGCCGTATTGCCGAACATTGCGGCGATCTTGGCCTGATCGCCATTGAGGGCCGTATCGGTGCCGTCCGGGGTCTTCTTGCCATCCAGGCCGCTTTCAGCTCCCAGTTCCGGAGCCACTCCCACGAACTTCTTGAAGCGCTCCAGGCCTCCGTTCTCCTTACATGCCGCCTTGTGGTAGTCCACCGTCGCCGGGGTGATCTTACCGAGCTTGAGGGCGGAAGCGATCTCGGTATTGATGGCTGTCTCCAGCTCCGCCTTTTTCTGAGCGGCCACGGCCTGCTCGGCATTGTTGGCCCGTGTCAGGGCGGCGTCATAATCGCCTCGAGGCACGAACTTTTCGAGGCTGGGACTCTCCGCCCGATTTTTGGCAGTAGCCAATCCCTGCTGCATGTCGCCGATGGCGGCCATAACATCGTCCTCGCTGGCGGTCTCGGCCAGCCCGAGTTTGGCGCAAATTCTTTTCAACATATCTGTCTCCTGTTGGGTGTTGTCGCCCTCCTGGTTGAGGGCGGTTAGGGTAAGGTTGGGCTTATTGGTCAGGCCCACCGAGGCGATGCCGACGATGCGGCTGGACTTCTTCTCGTATATCAGGACCGGGGAGAGATAGCGGTATTCGCGGTTTGCCACCGCCTCCAGCCCCTTGGGCGTCCATTCGACTCGCGCCCAGATCGATCCTCCCTCCCTGATCGCCAGTTCTGTTCCCCAGGCTGCCGCCGGGGCCTGCTCGCCGTTCGGGGCCTTGAGCTCCGAGGCGTGCTCGTAGTCGATGGGCAGCTCGCGGTTATGGGCCTTATACCTGGCGAAATGATCGAGGATGCCCTGGGGCTGATCGTTGATCCAGCTCCGGCCGTCGATACCGGTGACGGTTCTGCCGGCCGGGATCAGCTCAACCCACTCCGGAGGGGCACCATCGCCCAGGGCCACATTGAGGGCCAGGACGTGATCGGTCGTTAAGTTTTCAGCATTCAAGGCCAGACCTGACATCAAGGTCATTCTTGCCTGTTTGTGCCTGATTTCCCGTCTCTGCATTTTGGCTTGTCTCCCGCTGTCCGAATGTATCTTTAAACCATCTTTAAAATTTCCACTGTCCACCGGTATCCCCTCCCCGCGTCAGTGAGTGCGAAAAGAGTCGAAAACATCAAATTTGGGCAATTTAGAGACAATTACGAATTACGAAATAAGAATTACGAGATTGTTGTTCTTTGGGCTGTTCATTCCTCATTCGTAATTCCTCATTCGTAATTGCTCAGATGCCCCTTTAAAATCTCCAGGATCATCTTCCGGTCCTTCTCCGCCAGCTCCATTCCCGTCCCCCTGTTCATGGCCAGATATGGCCGGGCCGGGATATTGACTTTCAGGCCCCGTCCTGCCTTGCCGCCGAACTGGTGGATGGCCGCATAAGGGATTGAGCCGCTGGAGCCAATGGTGACGCTGTTTCTTGTGGCCTGGTGATGTACGGATTCCATCAGGTCGCCTTTCTCGTAAAGTATGCGCTTACCCTGGATGTAACCCTTACCCTTGCTGGTCAGGCCGCCTTTCTTGCCGATCCTGCCCTTTTTATTCAAGCCCATCATCATCGTCGTCAGCGACAGCCTGGCCCAGGGAGTGCCGTCCGGTGCGGCCTGGGCTTTAAAATTCTCCAGCACCGAGCGTTCGTAAAAGGCCCCGATCTGCCCCATGGGCACCGACATATCAGCGCAGCGCTTCTGTAATTGCAGCAGCATCGCCTGCACCTGCTTGTCGTCAATCCTCACCGAGATATCAGGACACATTGTCTGGCTCCAATCCCGGTACCGGGATATAACTGCCTTCATACTCATCGATAATCTTGGGCATCACTTCGGCGACCGCCGGTTTTCCGGCCAGCTTCTTCAGCAGCTCGGCTCCGATATCAGACGGCAGGCTATTTAGCTTGGCCGCCATGGTGCTCAGGCCGCGATCCGATTCCAGCCCCACATTGTAATCCCAGCCAGGATCCGCCATGCTCTCCCAGCCTTCCGGCCGGTAGTTGTCGCCTTCGTTGAACTCCTGCTCTGTTGCCGCCACCGCCCGGCACCGGCAACCGAAGCCCTGGGGCGGGTAGTTCCGCGACCAGAATGGGTCAGTCCTGGGCAAAACCTTGCCGTCAAGGGCCACATGCAGTGGTCTCGGATGCATCACCGAATCGTTATGGCGGTACATCAGGTAATCAATCTTCGCGTCTTCAAACTGCTGCCAGCGGCCGGCGGCATTGGCCGTTGATATATTGGTTCGCCAGATCAGATCGCTGCGCCACGCCGGGCCGCCCCCCTTGAGCTGCCAGCCGTAACGCTCCACCAGGGGCAGAAACTGCTTTCTAAATTCCCGGATATCCATGCCCCCGGCGATGGCCTTGTCGGTCATCTTGCGCAGATCTGCCAGCAGATCGGCCTGATAGGCACCGGCGCTCATGAAGCCCCGAGCATGCGCCGCCCCGTCCAGTTCATCCCATCTCAGCGTCGGGATGTTGAGTTTATCCCTGAAGAAGCTCTCTGCCTCCACAAAGGGCAGATTGAAGATCTTTTTAAATTCTTGCGGATTCATCTTTTACTTCCATCCGTCCCTGCATATTGCCCAGCATCTCCAGCCGGGCCATAATCTCCGCCAGCCGCTCGGGATCACTGGCGGCGTAGAGGTCGATCAAACGGTCCCGGAATTCCTCCAGAGACTCCACAGTGTTCAGCAGCTCTTCGGCGGCATCGATCAGCTCAGAGGCCGGACCTGCAGTCAAGGTTTTAGCCAGCTCGAATAGGGCGGAGATTTCATCAACCGTCTCCCCCTGGCCCGCAGGCAGCTCCCTATTCGCGGCAACGCCAGGATTTTCCCCTGTTCCGCCCTTCATTCCTGATTCGTCATTCGTCATTCGTAATTCCAACAACTCAGCACCCTCCGCCGGATCAGGCCAGCCCAGCCTGTCGCGGACCACGCTCTGCTCGACCTTCAATCCCAGCGGGATCAGCTTGGCCAGTGAATCCGAGATGGCGGCAATATCAACCGACTCAATCTCGGACAGGATCAGCTGCGGGTAGTTCTCCTGGGGGCCGTAGTTCAGGTCGATAAAGGGCTTGATAAGATCCCGGCCGATGGTCTCTGCCAGCTGCCCGGCGTCGTCGTCGCGGATATCTTTGCGGACCTCGCTCTGGGCCTCGTCGGATCCCAACTTTCCCGGCGTACCCTGGGTGGTGGCGGTCTGGCCGAGGATGCCGCGCGAGATCTGGGCGTCGAACCAGTCAGCAAGGACCTGGAAGACGGTCTCGCCGCCCGTTGATTTGCGCTCGATCAGCTCAATCAGCATCGACTCGGGGATCACTGCCGCTGCGTCGGTGCCGAGGTTGGCTACTGCCATCTTCAGGACGTTGATGTCCTCGGTCAGCGCCCCTGCCTGGTATTTGCCGATCCTGAGCGGCATGCCGTAGACCTCGGCAAAGGCCATCCAGTCCTTGATCGTGTAGTTCTTGCACAGCCAGGACCAGGCCGCCAGCCTTGCGAGTCCGCCACGGATGGGCAGGCCGCTCTTGATCTTGGGGTGGTGGACCATGAACTTGTAGGGGGCCAGCGGAATGCCCTCAAAGGTGTCCGCTTCATCGAGCAGGCGCAGTTCGCTGCGGGTCTCCATGTCGAAGCGGAAGAAGCGGGGATCCCGCCACTTGTATTCCTTCGGCTGCCAGCTCCGGCTCCGGTCCCAGATGATCTCGACTGCCGCATAGCCCTTGCCCAGCCCGTCGAGCAGATCCTTGCACAGCCCCTTGAAATTAGGCCTGCGCACCAGCGCCCGCACCTCGTCTGCCAGCTGCACGTCAAAGGGCGAATCGCTGTAGGACTCAACCTTGACCGGCAGACCGGCCACAGCCAGTTTGCGTTTGCCCAGCTCGCAGGCATAGTGGAGATCGCGCTCCTCCATCTCCTCGGCCAGGGTCAGGTAGGCATGCGCATCGCCGCTGGCCGCATTCTGCAGCAGAACTGCCATCCCCATGGGCGTGAGCCCCGAGGCCACGGAATCCTCCCAGATGGAACGCACCCCGGTAAGCGAGGCAGAGGCCAGCTCCTTAGTCAGGGCCTGGCGCTTGATGGGCTGGTTCCGGTGGTCGTATAAGGTCACATCTTGAGTCATTGCCTTGCCCCAATTCGTAATTCGTAATTCTCAATTCGTAATTGCCCCATCACATTGCCCCCTGCATGCGGCTGAAACCGGCCGTGGTCTGGATATCCCTATCGCGATCGTGATTGTGACGGTTGTCGTGTCTGGCCACCGGATAATAGGCGTATTCTGCAACATCCTGCTGGGAGGCAAACCAGAGCATGACCAGGGCAATGGCGGCATCGCCATGACGCTGTTCCTGGCCCTTCTCGTTGGTCTTTCCCTTGGGCAGCTTGGGCACGCCCTCGATTACCTTTAAGGCCCGGAGATCACTGGCCCAATCGGCGTCCATGGCTATCTCAATCATGGCGTCCTCAAAGGCTGCCTTAAATTGCGGCAGATTCTCGCCGTACCATTTGTCCGAGAGCATAATCATGTGGATGACGGAGCCGTACCTGTCGGCAGCAGCCTCTGCCAGTTGCTGGCCATTGCCCCGTGCGTCGAAGGCTGCTCCGCGTAGTCTGGGCAGACGATCGAGGATGAAAAAGACGATCTGCTGTTGCTGGGCAAAAGGGATATTCTGCAGCTCTACCGCAAACTTCACCCGCCGCACCATATCCTGCCCGATCTCGCCTGCAGGCAGAACCGTCAAGTCACCCGAACGGGCAAAGTCCTCGCCAAATACGTGCTCGCGCTGGGGGTCGAGTTTCTCCAGCAGCGGCAGAAGCTCCTCTTTGCACCAGTCGGCGATCTCGGCCCGGCGCAGGTGCTCAGGATACTTGCCCCAGTTATTATCACGCGTCAGGCGGATAATGGGAATCCCGGAGACCATGCGACTCTCGATCAACACGCCCGGCAGATAAGCCCCGGCTGACAGGCTGGGGATTACATCGAGCTCTTCTTCGGCGTCGGCGCCGTAAAAGGAATAGACCTCCTCGATCCAGGCGTCCTCTTCCTCCTGGCACCAATCCTTACCCAGCCGCAGACAGACCCGCCGATAGAGTCCCTGTGCCACCGCCTCGCGGAAGGTGCATTTGAACACCGAACCCTTACGGCGTTTGGCCCTGATATCGTTGATGAGCTGGTTGAATTCGTTGGTTACGCCATCATGGGTCGAAATGATCCGCACCATGCCGCCCCAGATCAGGAGAGCCAGGGCCGCCTTGATCAGCTCCCCGAGACGGTCATGGAATGCAGCCTCATCGACCACCACCACACCCTGCTTGCCGCGCAGGTTAGCGGGACGGCTGGAGAGGGCAACAATCCGGCGTCCGGATCCCGGAAAGCGGATGGTGTAGGTCTTGATGTGCTTATCCTCTTTTTCTTCTTCCCAAATTCCCTCTTCCATCTCGTCGGCTGCCCGGTTGAAGGCCTTGGCCCACATGGCGCAAGCCTCAATATACTCGATGGCCATGTCCTGGTTGTAGCCGATATAGTAGACGTTGCGGCCGCCGCTTTCCGCAGCTATCAGCACATCGTCTGCCGCTTCGGCCCAGGTCAGCCCGATGCGCCTGGATTTCTCTCCCACTTTGAGCTGAGAATCATCGGCGATCCAGGCTTGCTGATAGGGCAACAACACCGGAGGGGCCGAGGCCTGAGCAGTATTAGGGATACGGGTACCGATTTCTGTCATTGGCCAATACCCAGGATCTGCTTGCGGATTAAGTCCACTGTATCGGCAGATATGCCGCTTTGCTTCCCGGCGGTAGTCACCATCGCGGCTGCCTGGGCCAGGACCTGCTTTTTGATCTCGGCCTCGCGCTTGACGTTCTCGCTGCTGGCCTTCTCCAAACGCATGGCAACCAGAGACAGGTGCCGGAGCTGGCCCACCACCTCGGGCATGGTCTCCTCGGTGAGGTCCATGTCCTGCAGTTTCAGGCTGATATCAAAGGCCAGGGTCCTTAAAATCTCGTTGACAAGGTGGCCGAGCTGGCCCTGGGGAGTGGCGCCCAGCTTGCCGATCCACATATTGGCGACCTCGCGGCTCTGGGTCAGACGCTTTCCGGCTTCGGCCATACTCAGCGAGTAGCGGTTGACGGCGCTCTTCGAGACGCGGTCATCGACACCTTGCTCTTCCAGCATCTCGTTGATCCGGGCCGTAACCTCCAGCTGGGAGCAGCGCGGATCGCGCAGCAGCTCGTTGAGCTGCTCCCGGATATCATCCGGCAGCTTTGCTATAGTGGATGCGGTGCCCATCAGATGGAGTCCTCTGGACCGGGCCGTTGAACCCCAGGCACCTGGACCACGCCATGGGCTACATCCTCGCCCCGGGCGGTCAGTTTCACCACCTGCAGCGAGCCGACAATGGTGTTCTCGGACAGCAGCCCCTGCTCGGTCATCCAGGACAGCTGAGTATTGAGCAGATCGTGGGACACCTGATGGCCGCACATCTTCAGCATGCCGGACAGCTCGCCGTCATTGGCCTGGTAACCGGGGGCCTGGGCCAGCAGTTGCAGGATGCGCAGGCGGATCTGGCCGTTTTTCATTTCGGTAAAAGTCATCCTTTCGGTCCTCGCAAATGGAAGTCAACCAGCAGATTGACGTTGTCTCGCATCCCCTTCATCATGCCGTTGATATTCTCAATAGCGCCATTGACTCCTGTTATCCGGTCATGGATCTGGCCCATATCGGCATGACTGGGAACCTGCGTGATCTTGGTCTCCAGGGTGGTTGTCCTGCTCATATGAGTACTGCAGGACTGGCTCTGGCTCTCTTTCATTGACTGCAGCCCGTCCTCAATGGCTTTGATCTCGGCCCGCGTTGCCTTCTGCCGGTTCACAAACCAGACATAGACGCCCAGGCCGATGTTGCCCGCCAGCTGCGATGCCGACAACCAGAATGATGGGGTGTAATTATCCACTAACGTCCTCCCGGTAATCGTTCTTTAATCTCCTGACACTCGGCGCAGAGTTGACACCCCGGCATCGCCTCCCGCCTCTTCTCTGGAATAACCCGATCGCACCAGGAGCAGATCTCCGCCGATTCGCCCGCAGCCTTCGGCGGCAAAGCGGCCTCAATAGCCTGCCTGGTGAATTGGGCATCAATCTCCTGGGCCTTGTCGAATACGTCCATCTTTAATCAATTCCTAATTCGTAATTGCTAATTCGTAATTGCTTCAACTTCCCTAAACTCCGAGGCTGCGTTCTTCCCGCTCCAAAAGGCGGGGCCGCCAAAG
Source organism: Pseudomonadota bacterium (assembly GCA_018821985.1). Classification (GTDB taxonomy): domain Bacteria; phylum Desulfobacterota; class Desulfobulbia; order Desulfobulbales; family Desulfocapsaceae; genus UBA2270. The sequence goes on along the minus strand of JAHJKP010000009.1, from coordinate 13,988 downwards.
GCAGTGACTGCCTCGTAGTATTTTAATGCCCTGCGCCTTCTGAATATTTTTAGCCACCCGGTTCCGGCTTCTATCAGCCGCAGCATGTTGTTCAAAAATACCCGGTCGGCCTCTTCTTTGTCGGCCAGGGTCTCGCCAACGTGGTACATGTAATCGTGGATATTGCAGGCATCTGAGATACAAAGGCCATAGATGTGGTTGGGCACAAAATCAAATTTTGCCAGCGCCAAACCGCACCCGTTGCAAATTTCTGTTCTTATTTCGGGAGTAAGGCTCCAATACAATTCTGGGGCAAACAGGTGCATAATCGGCTTTATCCTTTCCGCATCATCGCGGCCAGATCCGTGGCCCTGCGTCCTACCTGAAAGGCCCACTGGGAATCGAGCATCTCATCACTGGCCCGCTGCCAGTCCCCGGCATAGCAGGCAGCCAGCATCTTTTTAAATTCAAGCAGGCCGGAAAGCCCCAGATTGAATGTCATATTGATCAGGACCATGCGCCGATTGACGGACAGGCCCAGAAAGCCGGGCAGTACCTTCTCCAGGCTCATCCGCGCCTTACGGATGTCATTGTCGACCATGGTGTTGGCCTCGTCCAGGCTGATGCCGACATCGTCCAGGTTGCGGCCGATGCCGACTGTCAGCTTGCCCTTCTTGCGGCAGGTACAGTCTCGCCAGTATTTGCCGCAGCAGTCGAGATACGGCTTGAGCCGCACTCCCTCGTCTTTAGTGAGCTGGCGCTTCAGCTCCCGCCGCATATCATCGTCCTGGCTCTCTTGCGTTTCTGGCATGACTCATAACTCCGGATCTGAGTTTAGCGGCCACAGACAGAATCCGGGCCGCGCGGTCGAGAAATATGGTAGATTTGATGTGATACTACAGGGGTTCTGGGATGGGGGTAAAGCTGAGGGACTTCAGTGGCTTCAATACAAAGCGCCCCGTTCCGGAGATCCGGGACGAGGCGCTTTGCATTCAATTAGGAATTACGAATTGAGAATTACGAATTGCGGGTTAAAGCAGGTTTGATACTTCCTTCAATGTACCTTCAATATCCCTTAAAATCAAGATCAGGCCGAAGCTGCCCTCGTCGGACAGGCCGATGTTCTGGCTGCCCACGGCGAAGCAGGGGGCGCACTCGGCCAGGAAGTGGACCATGGCGGCGGCATTGTCCAGCAGGTCGGCTGGGTTGGTGGTTTGCGGAGCCATGGATCATCCCTCCATGCCCGGCAGAGAGAGCTGCACGGCAACTATCCGCCGTTCGGCTCGTTCGGCCCTGGTATAGGCCTTGACGGTGGAGCGGGCTCTGTTTACCAGCCTCGCGGTCTCGCTGACGCCCAGACCATTGTTGATGCAATCTTGCATTTCGAAGATCTCCGCAGTGCTCACCGGCTTGTTGGGCACATGCTTATTAAAATAGGCCTCTGCCATGGTTCGGTAAATGGCCCATGATAGGTCATCGGTGAACGGCTTGATCACCATCACGTATCCAGTCTCGGTCAGGAAGATCATGCTGCCCCGATGACCGCCTTTTTCTCTCCTTTGGTGGTCGTTTTGAGCGACTACCAAAGAGGCCTTTTGATGATCGTTTTGAGCGACTATCAAAGAGGACTTTTGGTTAGTGTTTTGAGCACTAACCAAAGAGACATTTTGGTGGTCCTTTTGAGAGACTACCAAAGAAGACCATTCCTGAAACGGCACTTCGAAAAAATCCCGCCCCTCAATCAGTTTGTCACGGTGTCGATAAAAACTTTGTTTGGCGCTGTTCGTTTTGCGCTGATGCAGCTCATCCACCTGCTGGAACGTCACTACCGGGCGCTTCTGGTAGAACATGGGCGGAATTTTCCGGCCTTCAATATTAATGAGCCTGGACATTAGCGCACCTCCTTTTCCCGGAGGCGGTTGTGTTGACGGTAATAGTTGGGGTGTTGTTCATGGCTGTTCTCCTGTTAAGGGATGGAAGTTACCGCCCCCGCGCTTCCAAACGCAAAAAGGGCGGACTGTGCAGGGTTGGAAGACCGGAAACAGGCACCGGCGAGCCCGAGGGCTCCCCCACACAGCCCGCCCAAAGTGGGTTTTGCTGTGAAGTGGACGCAAAAAAACCGCCAATAAAATGTCTATGCGGCGGTGCGTCCGCCTGTTTAATTCCGGGCTTCCAATCCCAGACAACCGTTTTCTCCGGATGCATGGGTAGAATAGCCCTAAAGGCGGACGCTTGTCAAGGAATTATATAGCGTTTTTTCTCTTCCGGGCGGGTGGTTGTCCTGGTGATTGTCTTAGGGGGCACATTCTGCACCGGCAGCATGACCAGGATCAGGGTCACGATCCAGGAGAAAATGCAGGTCAGCAGCAGGATCAGCCACGGGTTCTTGCCCCGGCTCCTGGCCAGGCTGTCATTGATGAAAAAAGGCAGGAAGATCACCCCCAGCACCACCAGCATAAAAACGAGACCGCCACTATCCATTCCAAACATTTTTTTACCCTCCCGGTTTAATTTTTGAAGGTTGATTCCTTCCTTGCACTCTTTTTTATGGCCCTTGAAGGCGGACGTTGTCAAGATTTTTTATTCACACCAGCCCCTGCCGCTCAAAGGTGCCCAGCGGCCTGAGCTTGCTCATGTTTTCTTTCCTGCTGCTTGTTCCCAGTCTCGCCAAGTCCCCATCATCTACCTTCTTGGGTACCGGCTTCCCTGTGTTATCCAGTATCCGCTCCGACTCCCAGCCGTAAAGCGACAGCCGATTATGGATCGTGCTACCAGCCAGGCCAATGACCTTGGCCATGTCCTTGATGGTGTATTCTCGATCATCATCGCAGAGAAACCAGCGGACGAAAATGTTGTTGGCATTCTTCCGCAATCCCAAATCCTTGACGATGCGTGTCGGTATCTTTACGTCTGTCATTATAAAAGTCTCCTCATTGACCATTCGTTCATTTCTTCCTGGGTCGGCTTATCGTCCCTGTGCCCCTGGACATAGGCGTCCATGGGTGACATCTCTCCGGGCTTCAACACGCCTCTCATCTCGCCATCGCCGACCCTGTTCCCGGACACCTCCCGGCCTGCCGGCCTCCCTCCTCGTAATTCGTAATTCTTAATTCGTAATTCATCCTTCGCGTCCGCCTCATCGGCCAGCTGCCACGCCACCTGGCGCAGATAGTTGTGATTGGGCAGCGGCCGCCTGATCGAATCGCGGCGCTCGACCATCTGCTCCATGGCCGCCGACAGGATCCGGGGCGGGCAGGGACGGGCCACCTTGCCCTGCACCTGCACATGCCCCTCAGCCGCCAGCCGCGCCAGCTCGCCCACGATCTTCCCCGCCTTCGCCCAGGACAAGGCCCGCGTCTCCGGCCGGAACAAGCCCAGATAAGGAAGACAGGTTTTTGGCAGGGGAGCGGGCAGCATGGCCACTGCCAGCAAAAGCTCACGGGCAGCGGCATCATTGAGCCAGGCCTCCGCCGAAGCGGTCAGGCCGCAGGATGGGCAGACAAGTTTCATTTAAAACCAGCTCAGCACATACTGTATAAGGCCAATGGTGGCCACTATCACAATGCCCACGGACGATATAAGGATGCCCATAAGAGATAAACAAATACAAATTTCAACTGCGGTCAGTGGTTTTTCTTCATACATTTTGCGCTCCCCTTAAATTCGTAATTCCTAATTCGTAATTCGTAATTAAAACAACTTCAGTTGTTTATCATCCTCCGGCAACCTGCCCAGAATATCCCAGATCCAGCGCTCCGACAGCTCCCAGCGTCTGGCGATCTCAGGCACCTTATCGCCGCGATCGTACTCGGCACGGATCTGCCGATCGCGCCAGGTGCGCCGCCACTCCTCCAGGCCCCTGCAATAGATGTTCGTACCACGGAACTCGGAAGACAGCAGGAAGATGGCCTGAACTGCCGCCCGGTCCGAAGCCATGAACGGCCTGATGATCTCAGCCACCCGGCGCATGTCTCCTGGCAGCTCAACAAGGGCCGGCAAGGCGTCATCCGGCAGGCGGAAGGCGTGGTCATGATCACCTTTCATTTCTGCACCAGCCCCTTGCGGCGCTTGGCATCGTAGGCAAAGGCGGCGACGATCTTGCGCAAGCCCTCAACATCGCAGAACTCCAGGGCATCGACCTTGCAGATCCGTTTAGCCATGGAGGCCGCATAAGACCAGGGAAGCTGGCGCACGGTCAGCTGCGCCTCGATTTTGGCCAGCAGGGCCGCGCGGCCAGGGGCCGGTCTGGTCCCGGCGAATGGCTTGCCGCGCTTCTTGTCCCGGCTCTTCGGCTTCCATCCCTTGGATTTGAGATGGTTGATCATGACCACGCACTGCCGATCATTGAGCTTGGCGGCAGAATCCACCTGAAAATGATAGGCCAGAATGCCGCGATAATCCTCGTCGCTCAGGCCCAGTTCCTTCTTGGCGATGTGTATTTTTGCTAAATTTGCACTGGTCGGCATATGATTCCCTCAATGATGATTGTTGTTTGGCTGGCTCATCGGTGCCGGACAGCCACGTCCGACAGACCGCACACCGGAGGAGCAGGGGAAGGAGGGACCCTGCGTGGTCCACCGATAGTGTGCGGTTTCGCTTTTAATCAACCGGTATAAAATCCTCTGATTTGAGTATTGCAAAAAAATCTTCACAGCATGCAGGACAACTGAAATTAAGCTCAATGCCGTCCTCGTCCGCATCCACCTCCACGTCAATCTCTGCCGGATTGATCACTCCACTACATCCAGGACATTTCATCACTCACACCCCCTTATTCAAACGCAAAAACCGTTTGCATGAAGCCAGCCTAAACTTTCAGCTTTAATTCCATCAGGAAAACTTACTACCTGCAACCGTGCCATGTGGATTCCTGCCCAAAACATTGTCTCATCAGCTGGAATTTCAACGCCATTTTCTTCAAAAAGTTTCACAAGTACATCCCGGTTTAATGAAAGCAATGCTTCATCCCTGCGTTCGATATACTCTGCAAATTCTGGAGTCATAATCACACCCGCGCCATATCCAGACAAATCCCCACCCACGCATCATGCGCCCCCCGCCTGTAAAAATTAACATAGGTCTTGGTACCGGTGACCACCAGCGCCTTACCGATCAGCTCCATGGCCTCCTCCCACACCGGGTCCTTGATCTTCAACTTCTTCAGCCCCAGGATCCGCTTGGTGTCCAGACGGCCTTTAGAATCAGCCTTGAAGGCGTCGAAGACGATCAACCGCAGCTTATCATTGGCCCCCTCGGACCACTTCTCGATGCACTGATCGATCTTCTGCTTTGCCCACTTCAAGTGCTCGTCAAAGTCGATCAGCTTGCCGACCTTGATCTCCAGCCGCTTGTCGCCGGAGAAGCCGGTGAACCAGTAGTTGCCGCCGTCGTTGGGTACCAGGTTGTGCTCGGCTGCAGCCATGGTCAGAAACTCGGCCACCTCGCGATCCACCTCGGCCCGCAGTTCGCCCAGACGCTTGCTGGCCTCCTCCGCCCGCTTGAACAGCCGCTCGATCATCATATCCCGCTTCTTGTCGATCACCGGCACGTACTTGACCGGAACCGCATCGCCGCTGGCATTGAGCCAGTGTCCCTTCGTGTTTTTATTGGCCATTGGTTTCCTCCGTGTCTTTGATGGCTATGGCCTCGATCATAGTAGCGGCGATCGCGGCCCGGCTGTATTTTTGCATGGTCTTGGCGCTCAGGCTCATCATCGTCTCGATCAGCACAAGGGTGTCAGTGGTCCTGATAAAGTCCTCTCCCTCATCTCCGAGCAGTACGGAAAGGGCCTCCATCCGGTTCACCATCTCCCGGTGATACCCGGCGGCGATCTCCACCTCACGCGGACGCGGCAGGCAACGGAGACGCAGTTGCCTGGTGTTACGCAGAATGGCGTTGAGCCCGGCGGTAACGTCCGGCCTCTGGGCACTGTTCAAAATCTTCACGATATCGTCATCGATCCTGTTGACGATATCGAGCGGGTCTGGTTGAATTTTCTGGCTTTGCATTTTGTATATCCTTTGCCCTTTTAACGGGCGGTTAATAGTCTGATAATCAGCGGTTATTGTCACAGCTCGGGCAGGCCTTGCATAGCCTGACCCGCACCGGATTGGATCCGGAAAACTTCATCCGCCGGTTGGTGGCGCAGCGGGTAATCGAGATCGTTCCCAGAATCGGACAGGACACCTCCCTGTTTCCGTAGATCTCCTCGAACAGCGACAGGATAATGGACGGATCACCGCCGTATTTCTCGGAGTTGATCTGCGAGATCGTCGCCGGCGAACAGCCGATGCGTTTAGCGATCTCCGATTGACTGACTCCCTCGGCAATGGTGTTCTGCAGCAGGATCAGCAGGTCATTATTGGTCATGGTTCACCTCCGCTTTCTTGCATTCCTTCGCCGTGACCGGACAGCCGCACTGCCCGCAGACCATGGGATAATCAGGCCCCGGATTGATAGCGATGGACCAGGACTTCAAAGCCCCTTTCCGGCCGCTGACATAGCCTGGTACTTCCCGCAGGTAGCCGTGGATCGTCAGCTGCACCACCATCTTGCGGGTGTTGTCGAGCTTGGCTGTTGCGGTGCGCATCAGGTCGGGCAGGGTGAACTGCCGCAGGATGCGCATGGACTGCCACAGCCGCTTGCGGGCGGTATCGGCGCGGCGCCTGGTCACGATCTGCCCCTTTTTACCGGCCACCGTTCTTCCTCCTTCCGGCTTGCTGATCGAAAAAGAGCTGCCGGTCTCCCCAGGCGGCCAGATCCACGGCCTCCAGTCCCTGGGAGCGTCCCAGGGACTCTATGCGGGTCAGGCCTACCACCATGCGCCCCACATTGCCCCGCGTCTCCTTGTGCAGGTGCTCGACCAGGTCGCGTCCCACCGGGATCTCGCAGACGGTTGAGGCCAGCGTTACCGCATCGGCCACATCAAGCCCGGAAAACTCTACCCACTGGGTAACGCGCCGGGCGAATCGGCCATTGGCCCGCACCTTGGCGGCCAGCTCCTCCATGCCCACCAGGATGACGCAGGCACCCGGCACCATGTCATAGATATCGCGCAAGGTGTCCAGCATATCGGTGGAGCGCAGCAGATAATCTGCCTCATCAACAAAGATCGGCCGGGGATCCATCAGCATGGCGCCGATGATGCCGTTTATCATCGGGTGCTTGAAGCGCTGGCGGGGAAGACCCAGCTCATGGCTGATCTCGGCCAGCATCGCGGTGACGGTCCAGCAGGCGTTGGCCCGCACATAGACCCCGTTGACCAGGTTGCTGACATAGGCCAGGGTGGTCGTCTTGCCCTCGCCCGGCTCACCGCCGAGCAGACCCATACCCTCCAGCCCCGGCCCGCGCTGGGACAGCTCACGCACCGCTCCCACAAAGCGCCGCACGTTTTTTGTCATTGCCATCTCATGTTTCAATGTGTATCCTCCTTTCAGTGTTTAACCCCGCGTACCGGGGGCAGTTTGAAGGCCAGGAGCATCATCTCCCGGCCTTCTTTTGTATTTATGATCCGCTTGGTTGCGCGGGTGGTTTGCTGTTATAAACCTTTGCCACCTATGCAGCGGTCAATCTCGCAATCTGTTTCGGTGTCAGGTATGTGCCGGTGTTCTTCATCTCCCACAGCCTGGAAAATCTTGACTCTTTCCATTAGCAACTCAATGCTTTCTAGGTGCTCGTTCCCACATCCAAGCCTCGCACACTCGACATAATAAGCCTGAAGTGTTGGGATCAGCGCCTTGTCTTTAGCGCAAAAGATCATGGCATTTTGCTCAGTGTAGACATTCCCTTTACAAGGGTTGGTTGCCACAAACTTAAATTTTCTATCGATCTTCATGGTATCTCCTTTTTGAGTTTGAATTCGTAATTCTCAATTCGTAATTCGTAATTATTTCCCCGTCGCTTCCCGCGCGATCCGCGCCCGCTCCGCATACGGCTGCCATCCCTCGGCCATCAACCCCTTCCTCCTGCCGGTCTCCAGATAAATTTCATACTCCAAAACCCAGCGCTCCTCGCGATCCGACAGCTCCAAACCCTGGCTGTCCCGCTCATCCAGCAGCATATCATAGGCCTCGGTCTCAGTGGCCGGCATCGCCATCCTGATCCCGCTCTTCCGCTCCAGCTCCGCCAGTATCGCTTCGCTCTGGGCGATCTCTGCCACACTCATCTCCAGCGGCTCGCGCCTCTTCCCAGCCAACGCCACAGCCGCCAGCCCCGCCTCTTCCAGGGCCGGAGTGGTGTACTCCATGGTCAACCTCGGCAGCTCCACCGTATTGGCGATCAGCCCCTTGCGGTGGGCCAGGATCTCCTGGTGAATCCCATCGGCTGCCGTATCGCGGGCGATCTTCTTCAATTTCTTGATGCCGTCTGCCATGACCTGCTTCTGGATGGCATGGGACTTGCCCGCCATCTCCGCCCGGTCGATCCCTTTGCGCATCGGGTCAACCGCCACGCACAGAAACACTCCTGACTCCGGATCGTAACAATGTACCTGGCCCAGATCGGCGGCGTCGATCAGCACCCGCACCTGGCGGGCCTTATCGATAATCGCGCCGAACTCCGGGGCCTGATAGGTGATGTTGTCGATGTGGATGCCCTTCTTGGTCACCGTCCGCAGCCCGCCTCCTCCTGGGGCCTCGGCCAGCAGACAGTCCAGCGCCCGCTCGTCGCTGATCATCCGCACCGGCTTCCGCCAGCTCCTGGCCACCTCAGCCGGGCTCTTGTCGCCCAGCCCGGCATGTTTATCCTGATGATAGATGGCATTCAGCCAGTCGTCGCACAGGGCCTGAAACTCGGCGGCGGTGAGATCGATATCCACCTGTCCGCCCTTGCCCATCAACCGTTGGGAAAAACTGCGACGTGCCTCGATATCCTTACGATCGGCAACCGAATGGCCGACATAACCGGGCAGCAGCTCGAACAGGCCGCCGGTAAAGGTCTGAAAGGCCCGCTCTATATGCGGTTTCTGTTGCGGCTGGAAAGGGGTACACAGGTCCCAGCCCACGCCCAGCCCTTCGATTACCCGCACCATATGGGCGCTGGTATAATCCGCGCCGTTGTCTGTGCGGATACACTCCGGCACGCCCCAGTCGAGCACCGCCGCCCTGGTGATCGCCGCCACCGCCGTGGACCGCGATGTCTTCGACACCAGCAGCTTGAGCCGCCGGGTAAAGAGGTCGATCACTCCGATCACGCAGTGCCTGCCCTCTTTGAGCATGACATCGCCGATGGTGGAATCGTATTCCCACATCTGGTTGAGGCGCTCGACATTCTCCGACACCGACCCGAAGGCCAGTTGCCGGTAGCTCCGCCACTTGTCCGGGTTTTTAATGGCCAGCAGCAGCCCGGCGTTATTTGCTTTGTACTGGTTGGTATATCTCCGGGCCACGGACTCGGATGGCAGATCCTGATCATGAAACCGGGCAGCCAGTGCGTCCATAACCCTCGTCATTTCAATATGCGGATAGGCCACCACCAGCCCGATAATCAGATCGCGCATCGGCTCCGGCACGGTAGTGCTGCCCTTCTTCGGATTATGATAACCGGGGGCCAGCCCGATCATGCCGAGGGTATCATAGGCCTTCTGCCAACGGTTCAGCGTCGACCAGGACAGCGTCTTTCCGATGATGTCGACAACACTCTCAGGCAGCTGTATCGCCCCGGTCAGGTAATGATCGCAGAAAGCCTGCGTCCCGGCCTTGACCGTAACTCCAGCCGACCTGATAAAGGCGTTACGGGCGCACAGGATCTCGCGCCGGGCATCGGCGATCGCCTTTTTATCGGCGGCCAGGATGTTATAGGCAGCCAGTCCGCGCTCTTTGGCGATGGCCTCCTGCGTATCCTCGCGGGAATCACGGGCCAGCAGCCTTTGCGCCAGATTAGCCCCTGCCTGCGCCCCGGCGCTGGAGTGGTTGCCAATACTTGCCGCCGTCACCTTGGCCGCAATCCCTATGCGCACGGCCTCGGGCAGGAGCAGGGTTAGATATTTTTTTACAGACCCTCCGCGACTGGGCATGGTGATGGCGGTCCATTTTTTGTTTTTGGCCATCCTCAATATTCCGCTCTTTGTCGCAGGTAATCCGGGAATAGCCATCTCAGCCAATTCCTCAGCGCTGTAATTGGTCTTGACGGCCTTTCCCGGCCTTTTCATATCTCGTCAACGACCCCCAGGGCCGCCTCCAGACACATAAGGATAGTCTCCTTGTCAGTGGTGGCAAATCCTGACGCCACCTCCCGACTGATCGCATCCAAAAGCAGTTGATAGGTAGTGGTAAACTCCGAAATACCATGAGGGGCTTTTTCGGCTACCGCAGACGCCTTGCGGATCTTGCGGTCCACTTCTTCCCCGGTGACGTAGGTCAGGGCATTCTTCACTAATTTAGCCGTGATCTTGCCGTTATGGGCAGCATTAACAGCCATCTGCCACACATTGGCCAGCATCTCCGGCTTATCCTTGTATTTAGTCAATGGCCTGATCTGGGACTCGTTATCGGGCAAAAGTTCCCCAATTGGGGAACTTTTCAAACTTTGCACAACCGTATGGGCGTCAATTAATCGATACCCTTGTGATTGTCCCATTCCCCATTTATCCCGGAGATATCGCTCAAAAGATACATGGCTATTCACCATATAAAGCCCGTTATTCCTGATTTCGGCCAGTGCGGCCCCGACCCTGAGAAAGGCCTGTAAATCGCTTCTTATAACGGTTTCAAGTTCCTTTAACCGTTGGACTTGATTCGCCGAAAACACATCAGGCATCAACATCGCCTCTACCAGTTCACCTTTTCCCGGTTCCGTCATTTCTCTATCTCCCTCAGTAAAAGAACTCGTTTATGTTTCTCACGATGCAAATTTTTCGTCTGCTCTTCCAGCTTCTGGATCTCCGCCCGCAAGGCGTCGGGACCAGGCAGGGTAAAGACACCCGCCGCCTCGGCCTGCACCTCGATCATGCCGTTGTCTCCGCAGGCAATGCAAAATGCCGGGATCATTTCCCCCGGCATTCGGTGCGGATGGCTATCTGCCGTCCAGTTGTTGATCTGTGAAACCGTCACCGTCTCTCCGGTCAACTCGCTCATTTCCTCAGCGATCACCTCGCGGGATTTGGGAGCATTGCGGATAGCACCCTTGGCAGCCTGTGCCATCCGTACCGCAATATTAAGCCGCCCAGGAGCTGCTGCCGCCTTCTCCTCCCTCGCCTCGATCAGCAGGTCAAACAGGCTCATCTGTGTCGATTTACCGACTATTTTTTGTTTTCTATTAGTCATTGTTATTCTTGTTTTTTATTGATACATTCAGTTAAGGAATTAATCACAGTATGGAGGTCCCTTATGGTCATGCAACCAGGAAATAAAATTGTAATAGGGTGTGGTGAATACTATCTGGGTAAATTTCGGAAAATTTTAGAGTCTTATGCTGCATCAGGACGCACTCCTGTTGTTTTTTCCGAACCGCAAATAAGAAAAGAATCTCCAGGTAAAACTCACTACTGGATCTTTAATTTTTATGGGGACAATTTTATACTGGAGATGCCTGTCCCGCCCCAGGACAAGGATAGAATTTATGAATTTCTTAATGAGGTTGCCATTGTTATGAACACGCTCAGCAATTCCATAGAAGCTACTATTCACCCCGGTGGCAGAGTAGAGATATAGGTGTTCAGGGTCATTGGGGTCCATTCGGACATAGACGGTAGTTGGCATCTCGGCTTTTTCTTTTTATTAGATTTTAATTTTCGCAATTATGCGGCTTTCTTCCATAGATCAGAGGCCTTCTTGTTCAGTCGCCTGGCTATCTCTTCCCGTATCCTTTTAGACACGGTTTTATGACTTATGGCCTGTGATATCGCCGCAGCCGAAACATGAAGATCTTTGGCAATTGAGACGAGGGTTATTCCCTCGGTAACCAGCAGTCCTCTGATTTGTCGTGGTGTCATTGTCTGACCTCTTTTATTTTGATCATGTCCGACTATCGGCCATGACTATTTTTTTACTGCAATTAGTTAATAAAGTAATCATTACAGAACAATTATACTGCTGTCAACGGTATTTTTTACTGTGACGCCTTTTTTTTTAATTTATTTGGGGAACCCTATTTTTTACGTCACACTTAATTTTATATGATATCTCTATATTTTATTGTTTAACGTGCTGATTGATATACAAAAAACATAAAATAACTACGCAAAATTATGCGTCACACTTCGGTCACGCTTTCGGTTATTAAAGTGTGACCAAAAAGATAAAAAATGAATCTTCCAGAGCGCTTAAAAATCATCCGTGCTGAACTGGGACTAAGTCAGAGAAAAATGGCTATCGCTCTTAATGTCGCGGTTAGGACATGGCAAGTTTACGAGGATGGCGGATCTGTTCCAGGTGGTAATGTTTTTGAATCACTGGCCAATATGGGTTTTAATACAAATTGGCTGCTTACAGGCACAGGCCCTATGCGGCTGGAAAATCATGACCTTATTATATTAGGCTCGGAATGGACCAGGGTTCCGCTATACCATGACCGCCTGGCAGCTGGCGCAGGAACCTTTATCGTTAATGGTGGTGGCGACGATCCTTGTTTTTTCACTTTCAGGACATCCTGGCTCAATCGCAAGTGCCAGCCGAAGCAGTGCGCAGTCTTCCATGTCTCTGGAGACTCAATGTTCCCTATGATCCAGGATGGTGATGTGGTCTTGGTGGATATGGCGCAGAGCAATCTGCAAGAGGTGCGTGAAGGCAAAATCTACGCCTTCAGCGAGGGGAATCTGATCCGGGTAAAACGCCTGATCTACAAAGGAGCCGGCGAACTCTGGGCCATCAGCGATAACAAACAACTAAGCCCCGATGCCCCTATAGAAATGTCCACCTTCTCCCTGATCGGCCGCGTAGTATGGCTCGGCCACGAGGTGTGGTAACTAATAAGTATAAAATATTAAAGGACTATTTATGAAGACAGATCTAAATGTCATTGAAGTTCCTTACAAAGTAAAATATACTAATAAGGGAGCTATCCCCATTGGCCAACTTGTAGAGTCTTTACTGGCTTATGAAAAACTGTTAAAAAGAGTTAGCCCTTTTATTGAAGAAGCTTGCAAGGGCGCTACAGTTGTCGATATTGAAGTTCTAGTTTGCAAGGTTGAAGCAGGAAGCCTTCTTGAAGATTTCTTAATTAGAATAGTCTTTAAAGATAAAGCAAACTACGATCAAGCTATTGAGGTCGCCGGTAAAATGTTTGAATCAAACCCTGTACTGACTGGAGCTGTAGTTATTGGTGTTGCGGCATTTATTGGCTTTGGGGTGAGAAACGCTTTGATCAATCAGGGTGTCACCACACCATCAACCAGTATAGTTGCATACAGTGGTGCAATTGTCCAAACAGGAGGTGAAATGAACATCTCTGAAAAAGCAATCACAGATATATTGAATAAAACAAAGGATAAAAAGAAACTGAGCCAAGAGGCTATTGCAGTCATTTCTCCGGCTCAATTGGAAGAAGGTGCGGCAATAGAATTTAATGATAATCAGCTGAAAGATCTAACAATAACACCTGCTTTTGCTAAAGAGGCCCCTTCTAAATACGAGCCACCAGAAAAGACACAGGACACTGAAGTTTTACTGAACACCGAGATTGAAATATGGGCAAGTGACAAAGATAGCAGCACTCGGTCTTGGGCGGGAATTGTTCCTGGAAGGATCAACAAACGAATAAAATTCGAGTTGAATGAAGCTATAAATCCAAACGATCTACATGGTACTCGAAGCGTTCATGCTGATATCGTTATTACAACAGAGCTTGACCCAAATAAAAAAGAATTTTTGCCAAGGAAAGTTGAAATTCTCAAGATTTATAATTTCTCGGAAAGAATTAGAACAGAACTTAATAAAGTTATTATTGGTCAGGATGATATGATAGATTTTATGATAATAGGACTATTAACCAACGGACATATTCTTCTAGAAGGAGTTCCGGGAATAGCCAAAACATTATCGGCAAAAATGCTTGCGAAGACAATATCTTCAGGG